>DAOTWC010000110.1:0-56024 GCA_034435995.1 Anaerolineae bacterium
GGTCGGTGTCGTCCGACATGGCCGAGCAGGCCCGCGTGATGGCTGACGCCGTCGCGCAGGGCGTGGACGCCATCGGCGTGTCGTGCAACAGCGACGCCGGCTGCGTCGAGCCGATCAACAGCGCCGTCGCCGCGGGCGTGCCGGTCATGACCTGGGACTCGGACTCGCCGGAGTCGCAGCGCCTCACCTACCTGGGCGTGAGCAACTACGAGGGCGGCCGCGCCGCCGGCGACCTGCTGGTGCGCGCTATGGGTGAAACCGGCAAGGTGGCGCTGCTCACCGGCGTGCCGGGCGCGCCCAACCTGGAGGAGCGCATCCGCGGCTTCCGCGATTTCGTGGCGGATTACCCCGGCATCGAAATCGTAACGACGGTCGCCTGCAACGACGACATCAACCTGGGCGTGCAGGTGGTTGAGGAGACCATGCAGGCCTACCCTGACCTGGACGGCTGGTTCTTCGTTGGCCTGTGGCCGATCTTCGCCGGCCGCGGCGCGATGCCGCTCTTTGAGGAAGCCGCCCTGCGGCCTGAGGGCGACATGAAAGCGGTTGCCTTCGACACGCTGCCGATCCAGCTCGAGTGGCTGAAGGACGGCCTGCTGGACGGCCTGGTTGGCCAGAAGTACTGGGGCTGGGGCTACGACACGATGTACATGCTGTACGACAACGTCCTGTACGGCACGCCTTTCGAGTCGTTCACCAACAGCGGCATGGACATCGTGACGATCAACAACGTGGACGCGATGGCCCGCGCCTGGGAGACGCAGGATTTCACCCAGCCGCTGCCGCCGCCGTTCCCCGGCGAATAACACCCGTCGGCTTGTGCCGGCCTGATTTGACGTAGCCGCTGCGCTGGTGGGGTATGCTCCACCAGCGCAGATCATATCTGTTACCGAGGTGAACCGTGGCAACCGAACCCGTGCTGCGCATGCTGGGCATCTCCAAAACCTTCCCCGGCGTTCGGGCGCTGGACAGCGTGGACTTCGAAGTCTACCCCGGCGAGGTCGTGGCGCTGCTGGGCGAGAACGGCGCTGGCAAATCCACCCTAATGAAAATCCTGGCCGGGGCTTACCGCAAAGACTCCGGCCGCATCATCCTCAACGGCGTCGAGACGGAGTTCACCGACCCGCATCACGCCCAGAGCCAGGGCATCTCCATCATCTACCAGGAGTTCAACCTCAACCTCAAGCAGACGGTGGCGGCCAACATCTTCATCGGGCGCGAGCCGCTGCGCGGCGGCCCCGGCCAGGCGCTGCGCTGGGTGGACCGAAGACTGATGGAAGCGGAAGCTGCCCGCCTGCTGGCAGTGGTGGGATCGCGCGCCTCGCCGCGCGACCTGGTGCGCAACCTCTCCGTGGCCGAGCGCCAGCTCGTGGAGATCGCCAAGGCGCTGTCGGTGGACGCGCGCGTGATCATCATGGACGAGCCGACCTCAGCGTTGGGCCAGGACGAAACCGAGAACCTGTTCAACATCATCCGCAGCCTGAAGGAGCAGGGCCGCGCCATCATCTTCATCACCCACCGCCTCAACGAAGTGATGGAGATTGCAGACCGCATCGTCGTGCTGCGCGACGGCAAGCTGGTTGGCGAGCTGCCGATCAGTGAGGCCAGCGTTGAGCGCATCATCGGCATGATGGTGGGGCGCACACTCGACCAGATGTACCAGAAGGAGGCGGCGCGCATCGGCGAGGTGGTGCTGCGGGTGGAGAACCTGTCGCGCCGCGGCGTGGTGGAGGGCGTGTCGTTCGAGCTGCGCCGGGGCGAGATTCTCGGTTTCGCGGGGCTGGTGGGCGCGGGCCGCACCGAGACGGCGCGCCTGATCTTCGGCGCTGACCGGCCCGACACCGGCACGATCTGGGTAGACGGCCAGCAGGCGCACATCCGCACGCCAGAGGACGCCATCCAGGCGGGCATCAGCCTTGTGCCGGAGGACCGGGGCAATCAGGGCTTGGTGCTGGTGCTGAGCGTGCTCAAGAACACTGTGCTGCCCAACCTGGAGCGCATGTCGCGCGCTGGCTGGCTCGATCAAGCGCAGATGGCGCGCGAGGCGCAAGACTACGTCAGCCGCCTCAACATCCGCACGCCCAGCCTGCAGCAGAAAGCCATGTTCCTGTCTGGCGGCAACCAGCAGAAGGTCGTGCTGGCCAAGTGGCTGATGTCGAACCCCAAGGTGCTGATCCTCGACGAGCCGACGCGCGGCATTGACGTGGGCGCTAAGAGCGAGATTTACGCCCTCATGAGCCAGCTCGCCCGCGCCGGCATGGGCATCATCATGATTTCGTCGGAGATGCCTGAAATCCTGGCAATGAGCGATCGCATCCTGGTCATGTGCGAGGGGCGCATGACCGGCATTCTGAACCGAGACGAGGCGACCCAGGAACGCATCATGGCGTTGGCCACCGGGCACGCCGTAGAAGGAGCACTTCCATGAGCGGACTCTCCACACCCACCACCGCTGCCTCCGCCGGCCCGCCGCCGCGCTTTGACCTGCGCCGTGTGCTGCGCGGCCAGGAAATCGGCATCTTCCTAGTGCTGGTGGTGATGATCACGTTCTTCAGCCTGTCCACCGACCGCTTCTTCACGCCGATTAACCTGAGCAACATCCTGCTCAACTTCTCGTGGACGGCCATTGCCGCCTTCGGCATGACGTTCGTTATCATCTCCGGCGGCATTGACCTGTCGGTCGGCTCGGTGATGGCGCTGTCCGGCCTGGCGACCGCCACGCTGATCTCGACCGACAAGACGCCGTTTGCCGATCCCACGAGCGTCGGCGTGATCGCGCTGGCTGTGCTCACTGGGCTGGCGGTGGGGGCAACGTGCGGGCTGATCAACGGCGCGCTGATCACGTTTGCGCGGCTGCCACCGTTCATCGCCACGCTGGGCATGCTCCAGATCGCGCGCGGCATCTGCTACGGCTGGTCGCAGGGGTGGCCGGTGCAGCGGCTGCCAGCGGAGTTCATGGTCATCGGGCGGCAGAACATCCCCATCGGCAGCTTCAACCTGCCGCTGCCCACGCTGATCATGCTCATCATCGCCGTGCTGGCCTGGCTGTTCCTCACGCGCACCAAATGGGGCTACCACATTTTCTCTGTGGGCGGCAATGAGCAGGCCGCGCGGCTGTCCGGCATCAGCGTCACGCGCAGCAAGCTGCTAATCTACACCATCAGCGGGCTGGCGGCGGGCGCGGGCGGCGTGCTGCTGACGGCCCGGCTGGGCGTGGCCGCGCCCACCGCCGCGCAGGGCTACGAGCTGGACGTGATCGCCGCTGTTGTGGTGGGTGGCACCAGCCTCAGCGGCGGAGAGGGCAGTATCCTGGGCACGCTCATCGGCGCGGCGATCATGGGCGCGCTGCGCACCGGCCTCAACCTGATTGGCGTCGAGGCGTACTGGCTGCCATCGGCCCAGGGCGCCATCATCATCCTGGCGATCACGCTTGACCAGTGGTTCCGCCTGCGCCGCGGCCAGACAACCCTGTTCACCCGCTTCATCAAACGCGACGAAACGCCGCCGTCAAAGGCCAAGCGCAACGAAACGTCGCCGTCAGAGGCTGAAGCCGACTGACGCGGCGGCGTTCCCGCCACCCCCTGGCGTGTTGGGAAAGGGGCGCAGAGGCAGCAGGAAGCCCTGTGCCCCGCCGTGCTGCCTAAGTTTGCTGCGGCGTTTCCCCCGCAAACCCGAACGCGCCCCTATCCCCTCAGTACTGTAGCCCGCTGCGGTCGCCTTCGTTATAATGATCATAACAACTTGGCTGGTTATCAGATCGGAGCAACGCCCGTGAAACGCACAGCGATGATCGCCGCCTGGGGCCTGCTGCTGGCGCTGTTGGGCCTCGCGCTGACGGCACAGGTACAGGCACAGGCGCAGTTCGGCACCAACTGGAGCGGGTCGTTTTGGAACAACACCAATTTTCAGGACCCGGTGGCGGCTACCGTAACGGGCGTCAACGGCCTCAATTTCAACTGGCCTGGCCAGCCAGTCGTTAACGGGCAGACGCTGACAGCGGTCAACCCAGACAATTTCACGGCCCGCTTTACCTCGACGCAGGTGTTCACGCCGGGCCGCTACCGCTTCACCGTAACCTACGATGACGGCGTGGTCGTGTTGATTGACGGCCAGCAGGTGCTCAACGAACCGCCTGCCGGCCTGCGCACGTCCACCTTTGAGCGCGACATGACCGGCACGCACAACTTCCGGGTGGATTTCACCGAGCTGACGGCTGCCGCCGTGCTCCAGTTCCAGTGGGAGCTGGTTGGCGCAGCCGGCACGCCTGTGCCCCAAGCCACGCCCATCCCGCCGCTGACCGCCAGCGTCTCCGGCGTTCGAGGGCTGGCGGTGCGCACCGGCCCGTACCTGGGCGCCAGCCTGGTGACGGTGGCCGTGCCCGGCGAGCAGTACCCCGTGCTGGCGCAGAACCCCAGCGAGGAAGGCGTCACCTGGTACAAGATCACCGTCAACGGGCGCACTGGCTGGGCGTCCGGGCGCTTCCTGACCTTCACTACCGATCCCGGCGGCCTGCCGCGCGAGGGCAGCGTGTTCGACACGCTGGACAACCCGCCCGACACCGGCGTGATCGCCGTGCCGCGCGCCTTCATGAACCTGCGCCCCCGCCCGACCACCCGCCTGCCCATCCTGGCGGACATCCCCTGGGGCGCGGAGCTGCCGCTTCTGGGGCGCACGGTGCAGGGCGGGCAGAACCGCTGGTTCCAGGTGCGCTATGGCGATCAGGTAGGGTGGATTTTTGCGCCGTATGTGGGCGTGCGCGGCAACATCAACGCTGTGCCGGTGCACTGAGCGACGCGCTGCCGGAGAAGGCTAACGGTCGCTCTGGCGCAGCACGATGAACAGCCCCAGCGCCGACGCCGCCACCAGCAGCAGCCCCGGCAGCCCCACCTGCGCCAGGCGCGCTTCGGCGCTGGCCGTCCAGATGTCCGTCGCCAGCGTCTTGTAGCCGGTGGGGGCCAGCAGCAGCGTGGTGGGCAGCTCTTTCATGGCGCTGAGGAACACCAGCGCCATCCCGGCCAGAATGCCGCCGCGCGCCAGCGGCGCGGTGATGCGGGCGGTGACGGCCCAGGGGCGGCAGCCCAGGCTGCGCCCAGCTTCCTCCAGGCGCGGGTTGATCTGCGTGAGGGCGCTGCGCGTCGAGCCGATGCTCAGCGGCAGGAAGCGGGTGGCATAGCCCAGCACCAGCACCGGCAGCGTCTGGTACAGCGCCGGGAAGTAACTGGCGGCGAAGAACACCAGCGCCAGCGCTACCACCAGCCCCGGCAGCACGTTGCCGATATACGGCAGGCCGCTGAGCGCGCGGCCCAGTCGCGACGGCGAACGCACGGCCAGCACAGCCACCGGCAGCGCCGCCAGCCCCACTGCTCCAGCCGTCAGGCCGCTGGCGCTGACGGTGTTAACCAGCGCCAGGCCCAGCCCTGCGCCCGGCGCGCCGGCCTGCAGCGCCCACATCGCCAGCACGACCACCGGCAGCGCCAGCCCCAGCCCCACCAGCGCCGCGCAGAAAGCCAGCGCCGGCACTGTCCAGCGGCCCAGCGCAACCGGCCGCGGCAGGCGCTGCGCGCCGGTCCCGGCGCGGTAGTTGCGCGTGAGGGCGCTGGCGCGGCGCTCCAGCAGCACCAGCGCCAGCGTGATGACCACCAGCGCCAGCGCCAGCACCGCCGCGCGGCTGCGGTCAAACGAGCTGGTGTACTGAATGTAGATGACGCGAGTGAAGGCATCGAAGCGCATCAGCGCCACCGCGCCGAAGTCGCTCAGCGTGTAGAGGGCCGCCAGCAGCATCCCCGCTGCCAGGGCGGGCCGGAGCTGCGGCAGCGTCACGCGCCAGAACACCGCCCGGCGGCCCAGGCCCATGCTATGGCCGCACTCTTCTAAAGCCGGGTCCATCTTCAGCAGGGCGGCGCGCACCGGCAGCGCCACGTAGGGGAAGGTGAACAGCGTCAGCGACAGCCACGCGCCCCAGAAGCCGTAGATGGACGGCAGCTCAGTCACCCCTAGAGGGGCCAGCGCCTGCTGCACCAGGCCGCGCGGCCCCAGCACGGCGATCAGCGTGATCGCGCCCACGTACGACGGGATCACCAGCGGCAGCAGGCCGGCCACCAACCACAGCCGGCGCAGCGGCAGGTCAGTGCGGGCCGTCAGCCAGGCGAACAGCGCGCCGATCACGGCCGCCGCCAGCACCACCGCCGCTGTCAGTGCAGCGCTGTTGACCAGCACCGCCAGCGTGCGCGGGTGCAGCAGGTAGGCCAGGCCGTCCGCCCCTGCGCCCAGCGCGCGCAGCACCAGGTAAACCAGCGGCAGCAGCACCGCTGCCACCACAGCGCCAGCCGCCAGGGCCAGCGGCGACGGCAGCCGCGGCGCGGGACAGCGCATGCCAGCGTGGATGAGAAGGCGGGGGGCGTAGGCGGTCAAATGGTTCAACTGCATCGTGTTTTTTGTTCCTCAGTGTGTTGACCTTCACCCCCTGCCCCCTCTCCACACAGAGAGGGGGGCAGGGGTGAGGTGAAGACTGTTTACGGCAGCGCCCCGGTTTCCCGCAGCAGGTCGAGCGTGGTCTGCAGGTCGCTCAGGTCGCTCAAGTCAATGTCCGGCGTCTCGATGCTGGCCAGCGGCAGCAGCTCAGGCGAAGCGGCCACGCCAGCTGCCAGCGGGTACTCGAACGTCTGCTCGGCGAAATACGTCTGCGCGCCCGCGCCCAGCAGGTACAGGATGAAGCGCTGCGCCAGCCCTGGCCGCTTCGACGTGTCGAGCACGCCAGCGCCAGCGATGTTGATCAGCGCGCCAGGGTCGCCCCCTGGAAAGTAGTAGTTGGCGGCGCGCAGGTCTGGGTTGCTGGCGCGCATGGCGTACAGGTAGTAGTGGTTCACCAAGCCAACCGGCACTTCGCCGTCGGCCACGGCCTGCACGATGGCGCGGTTGTTCTCGTAAGGCACAGCTCCGTTGGCGACCATGCCCTCCAGCCAGGCGCGCGCGCCGTCTTCGCCCAGCAGCAGGCGCAGCGCCGTCACGTGCGACTGGAACGAGCCGTTGGTGGGCGCCCAGCCTACGCGCCCGGCCCACTCTGGCGCGGTCAGGTCAAGGATGGAGGCTGGAAGCGCGTCAGCGGCGACCAGCTCCGGGTTGTAGACCAGCACGCGCGCCCGCCCCGACACGCCCACCCACAGGCCTGCCGGCGAGACAAAGCGCGGCTCGACACGCTCCAGAATGTCAGGCGGCAGGGCGCGCAGGCGGCCCGCCTGGGCCAGCGCGCCCAGCGCGCCGGCGTCCTGCGCGATGAACACATCAGCCGGGCTGTTCGCGCCTTCTTCCAGGATGGTGGCGGCCATCTCGGCCGTGCCGCCGTAGCGCACCTCAATGCGCACGCCGGTTTCGGCCGTGAAGCGCTCCAGCAGCGGCCCGATCAGGCCCTCGGTACGGCCTGAGTAAACGACTAGGGTCTCGGCGCTGTCCTGCGCGCTGAGCGCCAGGGCGGGCAGCGCCAGCAGCGCCAGCAGCAGAACAATTCGGTGAAACTTCAGCATTGTGCACCTTTCGTCAGCGATACGATCAACAGAGCACGCTGCCGGCCAGCGTTGTGCATTTGTATTGTGCGCCAAGCGGGCGGCCTGCGTCTACGATTGCGGTCAATATCACAAGCCGCAATCTGCGAAATCGGTTTTGCGCGGGCAGCGGTGTGTGACTTTTATCCGCGGGGCGCGGGGTGTGCAGGCGGTTAAAACGCGGTTTCGCGGGCGCGAAAAACCCGTCAGCGCTGCTGCAGCAGGCGGGCGACGGCGGCCAGCGCGTCGCCCCCGCCCAGCCGCTGAATGACCGGCGCCATCGCGCTGAGGCACAGCAGCGCGTCGGCCAGCGGCAGATCGGCCAGGGCGACGGCCGCTTCGCGCCACAGGTGGTAGAGCTGCTCGCTGTCGCTGGACTCGGCGCACAGGGCTGCGCCCTCGGCCAGCAGCTGCCAGCGGCGGGTCTGGTCGGGGACGCGCAGCGCCGCCTGAACGCCCTGCTCCAGGGCGGTGTGGCGCTCCGGCACTGGCCCTGCTGCGCCGTCCTGGTCGTAGGGCGTGCCCTCCAGCGTCAGCAGCGGCGCCAGCAGCGCGATGGCGCTGGCTTGGTCGTACTCGTCCATGATCGCGCCGATAATCATGCAGGCGCTGCGGGCTAGGTCCGGGCCGGCAGCGGGCGGCAGCAGGGGCGCAATGGCGGCCAGGGCGCAGGCGGCGTCGTAGCCGTTGTCAATGGCGCGGACCAGCCGCCAGCAGTCCGCCAGCGTGCGGCGGCTCTGTTCCGGCGTGAGGCGCGGGATGAAGGCTGCCAGCGCGCTCACCTGGTCGAAGGGGTCCTCGATATTGCCGGCAATGCGCAGCGCCTGCGGGATCAGATCGTCGGGCAGCAGCGGCATGATCTCGACCAGGGCGCGCGCGCGGCGGTACTCGAACGGCATCTCCTGCACGGCCTCCAGCAGCTCCTCGGTCACGCTGTCGCGGTCAGCGCCTGCTAGGTAGGGCAGCAGGCTGCTGAGCGCCACCAGCCGCTGGGCCGGGTTCACCAGCGCACGGGCGATCTCCAGCGCGCGCGGGGCCAGCGCCGGCGACAGGTGCGGCCCGATCAGGCCCAGCGCGCGGGCACAGGCGATCTCGTTCTTCATCAGGCGCGCGCTCTCCAGGGCGTTGGCGCAGGTCTGTTCGCGCAGGCTGGCGGGGAGGGCGTCCATCAGCCGCACCAGCGTGACAACGCGCTCGTAGGGGCGGGAAAGGTTGTTGGCCGCCGCCAGCGCGTCCAGCAGCGTCTGGTCGCGGGCGTTCTCCGGCACGTACTGGGCGAATACGGTGAGGGCGTGCACGCGCGCGTCCTGCGATTCTAGGCTGTAGACAGCCGCCAGGCTGGCCATCACCAGGTCGGGCGTCAGCGTGGGCGCTAGGTTGGCCAGCAGGGCAGCGCGCTCGCGCTCGTTCGCCAAGCCGTTGACGACGGCCACGGCCTCGGCCTGCAGGTCAGGCGTGAGGTGGGGCGCCAGCGCCACCAGCGCGCGCGCCCGCAGATGACGCCGCTTGAGGCCGATGGCGATGCGCAGCGCGCGCTCCAGGAGGTGGGGGAACTGCTCGGTGTTGGTGACGTACTCTAAGTGCGGGGCGAAGGCGATGAGCGCCTCGGCCCGTTCTTCTTCATTGCGGATGGTGGCGATAGCGCTGATCGCGCCAGTGCGCAGCGCCGGCCGCAGCGCCATCGGCAGGTGGCGCGCCAGCGCGGTGAAGGCGCGCGCCCGTTCGCCGGGGCTGCGCATGGCCTCGGCATTGTGCAGAACGCGCCCTTCCAGCTCTGGCAGCAGATGATCAGCCAGCGTGTTGAGGGCGTTGAAGCGGGCCGCGTCGCTGTGAAGCTGATCCATCTCGTCAACGGCACGGTGCAGCACACGCAGGCGCATCCCTTGCGGCAGATAGGGCGCGAGCGCGACCAGGCTGCGGATGCGCGCCTCCGGGTTGTTGATCGCCTGCGCCAGCGCGACGATCTCCAGCAGGGCGGGGGGCGCGGCCGGCTCGTCGTGGTACAGCGTGAGCAGCGGGGCAAGCTGGAACAGGGCCTGCGCGCGCGCCGCCGGGTCGTCCAGGGCGCTGGCTTCCTGCCAGCCCTGGCGCACGGCCGCCTGGTAGAGCTGCGGCGGCAGGCGCAGCGCCACCTGCGCCAGCACCTGCAAGCGGGTGACCGGGTCTGCAAGTTGGCCGGCGGCGTGGTAGAGCGCGATCACGTCGGTTTCGGGCAGCGTTTCGGCCAGCCGTGCCAGCGCCACCACCCGCGCCGTCTCGGCGGGCAGCGCTGGCCCTGCGGCGGGCGCGGCCGGCGCCAGCCGGCTGAGGTCGAGCAGGTGCGCTGCCTGTTCCACCAGCGCTGCCGGCCCCCGCGCCAGTGCGGCCAGCAGGCCGCGTTCGATGTCGCTTCGGGCCGCGCGGGACGCGATAACGGGGTTGGTCATGGCCAGTTCTCTCGCTGCCAGTGTAAATCACTGCGCAATAACGTTCATTGTAAGACGAGTCGCCAGCCGGCTGCAAGGAGTCGCGTTAAAATACAGGGGAGCGAAGCGCCGTGCGGCCGCGCTGGGTGTTATTAAGGAGTCGCGTTCATGAGCCAAACCCCCGTCTTGATCGTGCTGGCTGGCGGCGCGTCGTCGCGTATGTGGCCGCTGCGCGAGAAATCGCTGCTGCGCTTCGGCGAGCAGCCGCTGCTGCTGGCCCAGCTTTCCCGCTACCGCGACTACGGCTTTCGTGAGGTCGTGATCGTCGGCAACCCGGAAAACCACGCCGAGATCGCGGCGCTGGCGCGCCAAGCGCCGAGCCTGACGGCCAGCGTCGTGGTGCAGGCCGAGCCGAAAGGCATGGGCGACGCGCTGCTCCAGACTGCGCCGCTGTTCGCCCAGCGGCCCGACACGGCGATCTACGTTACCCAGGTGCACGACGTGGTTGAGGACCGGCTGCACCAGGACCTCCTCAGCCTATACAAGGCCAACCCGCGCGAGTCGTACCTGGCGGGCGTGGAAATGGCGGAATACTTTCCCGGCGGCTATCTGGTTGTCGAGGGCGACGGGCGCATCCGGGGAATTGTCGAAAAACCCGGCCCGGAAAACCGCCCCAGCGACTTGGTGAGCATCGTGGCGCACATTCACTGTCATGTGGGCCGGCTGCTGGAGGCCATCCGCGCCGAGTACGCCAGCAGCGCGCCTGGCGACGATCACTACGAGCGCGCCATGGACAAGCTGATGAGCGAGCACACATTCCGCGTTGTGCCTTACGCGGGGCGCTGGAGCGCGCTCAAGTTTCCCTGGCATGTGCTGGACGTGATGGATCACCTGCTGTTGTTCGAGTTCGCCCGCCTGGAGCGCGAGCACGGCTTGCGCCCGGTGCAGCGCGTCGAAGAAGGCGCGTACATCGCGCCAGGGGCGGTTCTCAGCGGCGATGTGATTGTGAAGGCCGGGGCGAAGGTGTTTCACGGGGCGGCGGTGGTTGGCCCGGCGTACATCGGCGCGAACACCATCGTGGGCAACAACGCGCTGGTGCGCCAGTCCATGGTGCTGGACAACTGCAACGTGGGCTTCACTACAGAAGTAGCGCGCAGCTACGTCGCCAACGGCTGCCAGATGCACGCCTGCCGCGTGCTGGATTCGGTCTTTGGGCCGGGCGTGAACTTCTCGGCCGGCTGCACCACCGCCAACCTGCGCATTGATCACGGCGTCGTGAGCACGGTCGTCAAGGGGCACAAGGTGTCCACGGGCCGCGACAAGCTGGGGGCGATCATCGGCGCGGGCGCATTCCTGGGCGTAGACGTGATGACCATGCCCGGCGTGAAGATCGGCGAGGGCGCGCAGGTGGGGCCGGGCACGCACGTCCACCAGGACGTGAAGGATCGCCAGCGGGTGTACGTCAAACAAGAACTGATCGTGGTGGACGGCGAATGACGGTTGAAATTGACAAAGCTTTGTTCAAGAAGTACGACATCCGGGGCCGGGCGGCCGGCGACGACCCGCTGCTGACGCCGGCGGTGGCGCGGCGGGTCGGGCAGGCGTTCGGCACGTACCTGCAGCAGCAGGCGGGCCAGCGCACGATGATCGTGGGGCACGATAACCGCCTGTCGTCGCCAGAGCTGGCGCAGGCGGCCATCGAGGGGGCGCTGGCCAGCGGCTGCCGCGTGATCGCCGTTGGCCTGGTGGCGACGCCGGTCGCCTACTGGCACGCGGTGCAGGCCGGCGACGCCGGCGCACTGATGGTCACCGGCAGCCACCTCGCGCCGGAGTACAACGGTTTCAAGCTGGCGGTGGGCGCGCGCAACCTGTACGGCCCGGAGATTCAGGAGATACGCGGGCTGGCGCAGAGTTCGCGCCTGTACTACGGCGCGGGCGAGATGACGGTGGACAAGCGCGCCGCCGACAAATACCTGCGCGACCTGCAGGGGCGCGTCCAGATGGCGCGCCGGCTGCGCGTGGTGGTGGACGCCGGCAGCGGGACGGCCGGCCTGTTCGCGCCGGCGCTGTTCAGCGCGTGGGGCCACGAGGTGACCTGCCTTTACTGCGAGCCGGACGGCACGTACCCCTATCACCACCCCGACCCGCAGGAGCCGTCCAACATGGCGGCGCTGGCGGCGCGCGTGCGCGAGACCGGTGCGGACGTGGGCATCGCCTTCGACGGCGACGCTGACCGTATGGGCGCAGTGGACGAGCGCGGCCAGATGATCGCTGCCGACCGGCTGCTGGCGCTGCTGGCCCGCGATATGCTGGCGCGTCGCCCCGGCGCGGCGGTGGTGGCCGATGTGCTCACCAGCCAGGTGTTGTTCGACGTTGTGGCTCAGGCCGGCGGCCAGCCGGTGATGTGGGCCAGCGGGCACTCGCTGGTCAAGTCGAAAATGCGCGAGATCGGCGCGCTGCTGGGCGGCGAGATGAGCGGCCACATCTTCCTAGCCGAGGACTACTTCGGCTTTGACGACGCCTTCCTGGCCGCCGGCCGGCTGCTTCAGCTCATCGCCAGCGCCGGCCAGCCGCTTTCCGTCCTCGATGCCAGCCTGCCGCGCCTGTTCAGCACGCCTGAATACCGCCCGCGCTGCCCCGACGCCGACAAGGACGACGTGATCGCGGGCGTGCGGGCAGCGCTGGCCGGCCAGGGCGAGGTGGTGGATGTGGACGGCGTGCGCGTGCGCTTCGCCAACGGCTGGGGCCTGCTGCGCGCCAGCAACACCGAGCCAGTGCTCAGCCTGCGCTTTGAGGGCGCTACCGAGGCTGACGCGCTGGCTTACCGTGACCTGTTCGCGCAGGCGCTGCGCGCCTTCCCCCAGGTGGGGACGCTTGACGGTTAGATGTGGAGGCTGTGTGTGAAACGTTTGCTGCTGTTCTTTGCCGCTGCGCTGGCGCTGCTGCCCGCGGCAGCGGCGGCCCAGGCGCGCCTGGGCCGCGACGAGATCAACCGCATTGCGCAGGCGGTGGTCTACATTGTCACCCTGGGACGCGGCGATCAGGTGATCGCCAGCGGCTCTGGCACGCTGGTGCAGGCCAGCGGCCTGATCTACACCAACCAGCACGTGATCGCCGACGGCGACGACTATATGGTCTACCTGCTGGAAGACATCAGCGAGGCGCCGGTGCACCGCTACTACGCCCACGTCGTGCGCGAGTACACTGACCTCGACTTCGCCATCCTGCAGATTGACCGCGACGCCAACCGGACGCCGATCGCCACTGCGGCGCTCAACCTGCCGCATATCGAGCTGGTTCCGGCCGACGTCAGCCTGGGCGACCGCGTCTTTGTGTTTGGCTACCCGGACATCGGGGGCGGTTATCTGGTGTTCACTGAGGGCACAATCTCCAGCATCCAGAGCGGGACAGTGGCCGGCCAGCGCCTGCCCGCCTGGTATCAAACCGACGCCGAGATTGCGCCGGGCAACAGCGGCGGCCTGGCTGTAAGCGAAAGCGGCGCGCCGCTGGGCATCCCTACTGCCGTGCGCACCGACCAGCGGACGGGCGGGCGGCTGGGCGGCATTCTGCCCTTCGGCGCGGTGCAGGCGCTGATCGAGGCGGACCAGCGCGGCGCGCTGCCCAACGCCCAGCCCACGCTGCCGCCCGCCAACCGCCAGCTCGACGTGAGCATTGTCCGTGTGGAGCACAACGCTGTTGGCGGCAGTCCGCCAGAGGCTGGCGTGCGCGTGTACGCTTACATGCGGGCGATTGGCTACCGGGGCGTGCCGCTGCGCGCGGCTATTTTCTACTACGGGCCGGACGGCGCGCGCGTCTCTGGCAGCCGTGCGCTGCCTGAAAACCGCACGCCAGCGGGCGACCTGACGATTCAAGTGGTCGTTGTGCCCGAATACGAGGACACCGAGTGGCCCGATTTCTGGTTCTGGATGCCCTACAGCGCCTTCCCCGGCGGGGCCGACGCCACCGACGGCATCCAGGCGGAGATCGAAATCGGCGTGGACGGCGAGGCGTTCAGCGCGGCCAGCGGGCGCGTTCCGCTGGGCGCAGCGCAGCGCGCGCCTGCGCCCACGGCCACGGCCCGGGCTGCCCCCACAGCTGCGCCGGCAGCCGCGCTTGATTACACACTGCCGCCGTTCTACGGCACGCTCACGCTGCAGGCCGGCTTCCTGCCCGACCCGGCCGCTGTCGCGGTTACGTCCGGCGGGAGCGTGGACGTGGCGGCCTACCTGGGCGGCAGCTGCGTAGGATATGCTGCGCCCGCGCCCGATGTGCGCCTCAACTGGAGCGGCGCGTCGCGGGAGCTGCGCATCTTTTTCGAGGCGGCGGCAGCCGGGCGCGACACCACGCTGATCGTCAACGATCCAACTGGGGCCTGGCACTGCAGCGACGACGCCAGCAGCAGCACGCTCAACCCGCTGATCGTGCTGCCGCAGCCGCGCCCCGGCCAGTACGACATCTGGGTGGGCAGCTACAGCGCCGGCGACAGCGTGGCCGGCACGCTCTACATCACCGAGACCGGGCTGGTCCCGCGCTGACGGCAGGCGTCACAGCTTGAAGATGTTGTCCTCGGCGTCGCGCAGCGGGTAGAGCAGGTCAATTGCCTGCTGTTCCAGCTCCCACAGGTCAACGGCCTCTTGGGACTTGAGGGCGCGGCGCAGGCGGCGGTAGTTGTCGCTGCACTCCTTGGCCCACTCGCGGGCGAAATCGCCGGCGCGAATCTCCTCCAGCGTGATTTCCATCAGGCGCTGGAGCTTGAGATCGTTGAAACGGTCGAAGCGGGTGAACGCGCCGTACTGGCCGGTGAGCGAGGTCTGGCGCAGGGCGGCTATCAGCCCGCTGCGTCCGGCGCGATCCAGGTAATCGCGCAGCTCGCCAGAGAGGTACAGCTCGGTGAAGACCACTTCCGGCGGGTGGCCGGCGTCAATGAGCAGGCGCGCCGCGCTGGCCAGCACGTGGTGCAGGGCGGGCAGCACCGCCTGCTGCACGAACAGGTCCAGCTCGGCCTCGCGCTCGAAGGCAATCTCGACAGCGCCGGCGCGCAGCGTGCCCACCGCCCCGGCCAGCGCCAGCAGCGTAGGCCAAGCGCGGCCGGTGGCGTCCTGGCCGACAGCGATAAAGCTGAAGAAGCCTTCGCCGCTTTCGTAGCGCTCGCGCACGGCGGCGCCCAGCGTGCGCGGCGCGATTAAGCCCACGTCCACAAACGGTGGCGCTTCGATGTAGCCAAACGCCACGTTGTAGGCGCTGCTGAACACCAGCATGTCGCCGCGCTGCAGGTTGGGCGAGACCTGCTCCAAGTAGACGCGCGGCATCGCTTCGTCAGAGACCAGCAGCAGCAGCACGCGGCAGCGGCGCGCCAGCTCGTTCGCCGGCGCAGTGGCGAAACCCTCGGCCTGGGCCTGCTCCAGGCGGGCCGGGTCGCGCTCGCTCACGATGACCTCAACGCCGCTGTCGCGCAGGTTGAGGGCGAACGGCCGCCCCAGGTGGCCGTACCCGATCACGCCCACAGGCCTGCCCTGAAGCTGGGCGAGATCGGCGTCTTCGTCGCGGTACACGATTGGCATGGCGCTCCCCCAAGTGGCCGCAGGCTGCAGCCGCCAACCATACCCCGCCCCGCGCGCCGGCGCAACGGTCAACCCAGCTAAAGCGCGCCTTGCAAATTTGCCGGGCCTAACCGCGATCGTGGTGCTATTCTGCGCGGTTGAGGCTATAATGTGGGATAACGCAGCGTGTGCTATGGGAAAAAGAGGGATTTCATCGGCGCAGTGGGCTACTGGGGTTGGCGGCCTCTGGTGTGGGCCGTGTGTATCAGTGTGTGGGTGAGTGGCTGCCGCCTCACGTCCGAGGCCGCGCTCACGGCGTCGCCGACTGCCACGCCCCCGGTCACGCTGACAGTGCGGCCGCGCGAAAGCGCCACGCCCACAGCGCTGCCGTCGGTTCCGGCCCTGGCGGCCGCGCCCACACAGCCGCCGGCAGCCGCGCCGGCGGCCCTGGTGTACACTGTCCGCCCTGGCGACACGCTGCTGGGCATTGCGCTCGATTTCGGCCTGGACGTGGCGGCGCTGCAGGCGGCCAACCCCGGCGTAAACCCGCGCGGCCTGCAGGTTGGCCAGCAGCTCATCATCCCACCGCCCACGCCCACCCCGCTGCCGCCGACGCTGCCGCTGCCACTGGAGCCGCCCCTCTGCTACGACACGCCAACTGGCGCGCTGCTCTGCCTGGGGCGCGTGACTAACGCCGGCGCAGCGCCTGTTGAGCATGTGCGCGTGCAGGTGCAGCTTTGGCAGGGGGACGCCACGCCGCTGGCAGCCGCCGAAGCCGACGTTGAGCAGGCGCTGATTGCGCCCGGCGGCTTCGCCCCCTACGGCGTGCTGATTGCCGACCCCGGCGCGGCTTATGACTACGTCACGGCCGTTCTGCTGGCGGCCGACAGCGCGCCGCAGGCCGACCAGCGCTTTGTGCAGCTGTCAATTGAAGACGAGCAGGCCGCGCGCAGCGCTGGCCGCTACGTCGTCTCTGCGGTGCTGCACAACCCTACGCCGCACGCCGCCGGGCCGGCCCGCCTTGTGCTCACGCTGCTGGACGCCAACGGCCGCGTGACCGGCTACCGTGTAACCGTCACAGCGGAGGGCATTGCGCCCGGCGCGCGCCTGCCGGTGCGGATCGAGGCGGTTCCGCAGGAAGGGGGCCGCACCACCGCCAGCCACGTGCTGCACGCGGAAGCCCGCCGCGCCGGCAGTTAACAACGCGCCGTCAGCCCTCGCGCGTGATGATCGTTCCCACCTCGTGGTCGCCCTGGACAGCGCGCAGCAGGTCGTCCTTGGCCCAGAAATCCACTACCAGGATGGGCATGTTGTTCTCCTCGCACAGCGTGAAGGCCGTCATGTCCATGATCTGCAGGCGCGCATCCAGCACCTGTTGGTAGGACAAGCGCGCGTAGCGCTGGGCATCTGGCACTTTCTTGGGGTCAGCCGAGTACACGCCGTTGACCTTGGTCGCCTTGATGAGGATGTCGGCCCCGATCTCAGTGGCGCGCAGGGCGGCGGCGGTGTCGGTGGTGAAGTAGGGGTTGCCCGTGCCGCCGGTGATGATGACCACGCGCCCCTTTTCCATGTGGCGGATGGCGCGCAGGCGGATGTACGGCTCGGCGACAGCGTTCATCTGGACGGCGGTCTGCACCCGTGTGACCACGCCAGCGCGCTGCAGCGCGTCTTGCAGCGCCAGGCCGTTCATCACCGTGGCGATCATCCCCATGTGGTCGGCCGTGCTCTGCTCCATGCCGCGCGCCACGCCGATCGCCCCGCGCCACAGGTTGCCGCCGCCGATCACCACCGCCACCTGCACCCCCAAGTCGTGAATCTGCTTGATCTTGGCGGCGATCTCCTCGGCGCGGTCAGGGTCAATGCCAAAGCCGCCGGGGCCGGCGAGGGCCTCGCCGCTCAGCTTGAGCATGATGCGGCGGTAGGCCAGTGGCTGGCTCTGGCTGACGATTTCGGTGCTGTCACTCATCGTTCCCTCCCTCCTGGTGTGTGCGGTTCACACGCAGCAAAAAGGGATTGGACGGCGGCCAATCCCTTTGCATCAACGGTGTGCTAACCTGCAAAACACGCGGCCCCGAGGGGGCCGCGCGGGCCACCTCGGCGGGTGCGCTGCTGCCTGCTGCGCCAGCGGTCAGGCATTACCGTTGGCGCTGTCCACGCTCTCGCCCAGGGCAAAACGGGCGAAGCGGCGGATCTCGACGCTCTCGCCGACGTCGGCCACTACTTCGGCCAGCATCTGCGCAATCGTCTTCGAGTCATCCATGATGTACGGCTGCTCCATCAGGACAATCTCTTCGAAAAACTTGGCCATGCGCCCCTCGGCGACTTTCTCTGCCACGGCCTCCGGCTTGCCCTCCTCGATGGCGCGGCGGCGCTGCAGGTCGCGCTCAGCCTCGACCACCGCCTGCGGCACGTCCTCGCGGCGGATGTACTCCGGGGCGGAATTGGCGATGTGCAGCGCCAGGTGGTGGGCGAAGCTGCGGAAGGTCTCGGTGTTGGCCACGAAGTCCGTCTCGCAGTTGACCTCGACCATCACGCCCAGGCGGCGGTTGTGGTGGGTGTATGTCTGGATGACGCCCTCGTTCATGGTGCGGCCAGCGCTCAGTTTCTTGGCCGCGCGGGCTAGGCCCTTTTCGCGCAGGTAGTCAATGGCCTTGTTCATGTCGCCGCCGCTCACCTCCAGGGCTTTTTTGCAGTCCAGAGGGCCGGCGCCGGTGGCTTCGCGCAGGTCCTTTACCATCTGTGCCGTGATCTGCATGGCCGCTTTATTCCTTTTCCTCGTCGGTGTCTTCTTCGCTCATTTCGTCTTCGTCATCTTCAGGGGCGAACAGACGGGCGTCGCGCAGCTTAGCCAGCGTGGACGCGCCCAGGTACTGCTCGTCGTCCTCTTCTTCGTCTTCGTAGGTGTAGGTGTCGTAGTCCACCACCTCCTCCTCGGCGGCTTCGGCGTAGTCATCGGCCTTGCGCATGGCCTGGCCTTCCAGCACGGCGTCTGCCAGGGCCGTGATGATCAGCTTAATAGCGCGCACCGCGTCGTCGTTGCCGGGGATGATGTAGTCTATGTCGTCGGGGTTGCTGTTGGTGTCAGCCAGGGCCAGCACCGGAATGTTGAGGATGTTGGCCTCTTTGACAGCGGTTGCCTCGCGCACCGTGTCCACCACGATCAGCAGGCTGGGCAGACGCTTCATATCGCGGATGCCGCCCAGGCGGAGCTGCAGCGACTCGATCTTGCGCGCCAGAATGAGCGCCTCTTTCTTGGTCAGCAGGTCGAATTCGCCGGCGTCGCGGCGGCGTTCCAGTTTCTTGAGCGTCTCGATGCGCTCGCGAATGGTGCGCCAGTTGGTGAGCGTGCCGCCCAGCCAGCGGTGGCTGACGTAGGGCATGTGGCAGCGCTGGGCCTGCGTCGCAATCGTTTCCTGGGCCTGCCGCTTGGTCCCCACAAACAGCACGGTGCCGCCGCTGGCGACGGTGTCGCGGACGACATCGTAGTAGCGGTTGAGGTTGGCCAGGGTCTGCTGCAGGTCAATGATGTGGATGCCGTTGCGCTCGGCAAAGATGAACGGCTTCATTTTCGGGTTCCACTTGGTCGTGCGGTGGCCGAAGTGGACGCCGGTTTCAAGAAGCCCCTTCATAGAGACGGAAGAAGGCATGGTGGGGTTATTCTCCTGTGGGCTGTGTTTGTACGATCACACCCTTCATCCCCTGCCGCCAATCAGGCTGGGCCTGACAACACCGGGCCGGGTCCGGGTGTGTGATTTTCAGCCAGCGGGGCTGGCCGGAACCGGGCGCATTGTAGCACAGCGGCCCGGCGCGGTTCAAGGTGAAAACCGCGCCGGCCAGCGTCAGCGGATCGTCGGGTCGCTGATCCACACGTCGGGCGAGACGAGCGTAGCCCCCTCGATCAGCAGGTTGGTGTTGTAACCGTAGGGGAACTCGAACACGTTCAGGCCGTTGAACTGCGACAGCACCGGTTTGGCCGCGCCCAGCGCGTTGTCGAACACGCGGATCACCGGCTCGCACGTGATCTGCGCCGTCTCGTTGCAGATTTCCAGCGTCACTTGGGCCGTGCGCGTCTGCGGGTTGTCCTGCAGGTAGGTGACACGGATGTGGTTCCACGACACCTGCGTGCGCTGGCCGCCGATCTCGCCGTCAATGGGCGGCGGGGCCGCGGGCGTCGTCTGCAGCAGCAGCAGCTCCAGCGGGCCAGAGCCGGTGGGGGTGGGGGTGGGGGCCGGGCCATTGCACCAACCAGCATCGCAGAACGTCAGCGGGCGCACGCCGTCCAGCGTGGGCAGCGAGAAAAACTCCTCCTCCGGCAGCGTGGTCCAGCGCCGGTCAACGAACACGGCGAAGTCCTCGCCGCTGACGAACATCATGCGCGATTGGGACTCGCTGTCGGGCGAGACGAAATTGCGATACCAAGCGCGGAAGCGCGTGCCGCCGGGCATGATGCCCATGTACTGTGTGGCCGCCGCGTCCAGATAGGCAAACGCGAACTCCGACTCGGCCAGGAAGCGCCCGCGCTCCTCCTCAACCACGTCCAGCACCGGCGGGTTCTCAGCGATGCGGTTGGCCTCGGCCTCGGCGCGCGCGCAGTAGTCAGCGCCGGCGACCAGATCGGGCGAGATGGCAAACGCCTGCTCGACAAACAGCACCAGGTTCTGCACCACCGGGGTGCAGCGCGCCAGCGGGTCGGCGTTCTGCCAGCCGCGCGGCCGCACGTCCGGCCCCAGAGTCTGATCGGCCAGCAGCTCCAGGTCATGGCGCGTGTTGCGCTGGAACAGGACGGGATCGTTGGCGATCACGCCGATCCAGGCCGGCGGGCGCTCGCCCCGGCCCAGCGTCTCGTCGGCCAGCAGCTCCAGGTCGAGGAACAAGTCAGGGTTGAAGGTGGGCGAGGCCTGGTCCACGTTGCGGCGGTAGCCCACCGGACGGGTGAACAGGCCCAGCGTCTCGTCGGCCAGCCGCTCCAGGTCGCCGCGCACCGCCAGCGTCAGCTCGGCCAGCAGCGTCGGGTTCTCGGCCAGGGCGCGATTGGCCTGGACGTCGCTCACCTCGGCGGCAACTGCTTGGCAGAAGTTGGGCGTGCCGGCCGGCGTGGAGATCGCAGCGCCAGTGGCCGCCACCAGCATGGCCACCGCGTTCTGCACCGTGCGGTCACAGCGGTTGAGGGCCGGCCCGCCGCGCCACTCTGGCGGGCGAACAGCGCCGAACTGTTTGTCGGCCAGCAGTTCCAGGTCGTGGCGCACGTTGCGCACTAAGATGTCGGGGCGGGCCGTCGTCGCGCCGATCCAGCCGGGCGGGCGTTCCTGCGGGCTGTACAGCGCTGTGGCCAGCAGCTCGGTGTCGAACCACAGGTCAGCGCTGGCGTTGGGCGCGTTAGGATCGGCGCTGCCCACCCAGCCATCAGGCCGCTGGCCAGGGCCGAGCGCGGCGTCGGCCAGCAGTTCGAGGTCAGCGCGGGCGTTGGCCAGGAACACGCCCGCCGCGTCCTGGGCCAGCGGCCCGGCGCGCACCGCTCCCAGCGCCGCCGCCAGCGCTGCCACCGCAATCAGCATCACCAGTGAGAACCGTTTCATCGTCCAACCCTGCTGCACGCCTGCTGCTTCACAGTTCTAATTATACGTGTTGTGGTAATTGAGACCAATGAAGCGCGTTCAGCCTGGCCGCAGTGCGCGGCGGCCTGCGTTCAGCGGGCCGGCGGGCTGTCCTCTGTGACCGCGCGCAGCAGCAGCGCCAGCGCGGCCTCAGCGCTGGCTGCCTTGATCTCCGCCCGGTCGCCGTCCCATAGGTAGCGGCCGGTTTCCAGCCGGTCATCCGGCCCGGCCAGCGCAATATAGGTGAGGCCCACTGGCTTTTCGGCTGTGCCGCCGCCCGGCCCGGCGATGCCGGTGATGCTCACGGCGTAATCGGCTTTGAACAGGTCGCGCACGCCGGTGGCCATCTCCAGGGCGGTCTCGGCGCTCACCGCGCCGTGCGCAATCAGCGTGCCCTGTTTGACCTTTAACACGGCCTGCTTGATGGCGTTGGCGTAGGCCACCACGCCGCCCAGCACATACGCCGAACTGCCAGGGATGTTGGTCAGGCGGTGGAGCACCAGGCCGCCCGTGCACGATTCGGCCACAGCGACAGTGCGGCCGCGCGCGCGCAGCGCCTCGCCCACCTGTGCTTCCAGCGTTTCAGGCATCATGGGTTTCGCCCCCCACATGGACGCCCCCTATCCTAGCAGACTGCGCGCTGCTTGCCTACTGCCTGCGGCAGGATCGCTTCTGCCTGGTTGCGCTGGCCCGCGTTCCCGGCTAGACTGCTGTATATGAGAACGCTGCTGCGCACCCTGCAAGACGCCGATCCCGCGCTGCTGCCCGTGCTGGCCCGCCTGTGGGACGTGGAGGACGACCTGCAGAACATGAGCCACGACGAGGCAGCTGTGGCGCTGGCCCAGGCCATGCTCGACCCCGAACGCGCCGAACGCGCCTGGGACGCGCTCGACGACGACCAGCGCGGCGCGCTGCAGGCGCTGCTCAGCGCGGGGGCGCGCATGACCGCCAGCACGTTCACGCGCCTGTTCGGCGAAATTCGCCCGATGGGGGCGGAGCAGCTCGCGCGCGAGAAACCCTACGCGCACCCCAAAACCAGCGCCGAAGCCTTGTTCTACCGCGGCCTGATCGCCCAGGCGTTCGAGCAGGCTGAGGCCGGCGCGCGCCCGGTCATCTACGTGCCTACGGATTTAGCGCTGGTGCTGCCGCGCCACAAAACCGGCTACGCCGACCTGAACGAGGCCGAGGCCGTCGAAGCGCTGCCAGAGCTGCCCGCTATCGAGCCGCTGGAGGAGGTGCGCAACGTCGTCACGGCGGACACGTCCATCGTGGACGATATGGTGGCGCTGCTGGCCTACGCCCTGCTGCACCTGCCGGAGCTGGACAGCGACACGCTGTCTGCCCCGCACCGCGCGGCCCTGCTGCCGCACCTGCTGGTTCGCGACGAGACGCGGTTGGCTTTTTTGGTGTCGCTGGCCGTCAGCGCGGACTTGGCCGAGGTGCAGGAGGGCCGGCTGGCCCTCAAGCGCGCCGAAGCGCGCCGCTGGCTGGAGGCGCACCGCGCTGCCCAGGTGCACCATCTGGCCGAGGCCTGGCGCGACAGCACAGTCTACCGCGACCTGTGGCACGTCCCCGGCCTGCACCCAGAGCCGACTGGCTGGCCCTACGACCCGGTGGTGGCGCGCACTGCTGTCATCGGCTTCCTGGGCGAGTTCGTGCCGGAGCAGGATTGGTGGTCCATGGACGAGTTCATCGAAGCGGTCAAACAAACCGACCCCGATTTCCAGCGACCTGGCGGCGACTACACGAGCTGGTACATCCGCAACGACGAGGGCGACTATCTTCAGGGCTTTGAAAGCTGGGACGCCGTCGAGGGCGCGCTGCTGCTGTTCTACCTGGGCAGCCCAATGCACTGGCTGGGCCTGGTGGACCTGGCCGACGACGCCGCCCGCCTCACCGCCTACGGCCGCGCCTTGGCTGGCCTCATCCCCTGGCCGTCGCCGCCGGAGGCCGAGGACAAGGTGCAGGTGCAGGCCGACGGGACGCTGCTGGTGTCGCGCCGCGTGCCGCGCATTGACCGCTTCCAGGTGGCGCGCTTTACCACCTGGCTGGAGGCTGGCGACCCGTTCATTTACCGCCTGGACGCCGCTGGCATCGGCCGCGCGGCGCGCCAGGGCATCACTACCCAGCACATCAGCGCGTTCATTGCGCGCGCCCTGGGCGACACGCCCGTGCCCGCGCCCATCGCCCGCCTGCTCGAGACGTGGCAGGCTGGCCCCGCCGGCAGCGTCACGCTGGAGCCGCTGCTCGTGCTGCGCACGACCGACCCGCAGACGCTGGCGCTGCTGCTGGAGACGCCGGAGCTGCGCCGCTACTTGGGCGCGCAGTTGGGGCCAATGGCCGTCGTCGTGCGCGAGGGGCAGGCTGACGCCCTGCGCGCCGCGCTGGCCCAGCGCGGCATCACCGTCGAAAACGATGAGGGCTGATACCCCCCAGCCTGTGCCCCTCGTTTCAGCTTTTCAGTTCTCCTGCATCCGCTGCCAGCGGGCGCAGCCAGCGGTAGCCGTAAGGCGGCAGCGTCGCCATCCAGCTTACCGGCCCGCAGTCTGGGTTGAGCGCGTCGGCCAGCGCCAGCTCCTGCGGCAGCAGGACCTCGGCCGGCGCGTCGGACAGGTTGTGCAGCGCCAGCAGATCGCCCTGCGGCGCGCGCCGCCAGAAGCACAGCAGATGCGGCGGCAGCTCGTGCAGCCACTCCAGCCGCCCCTTGGCCAGCATGGGCAGCGTTTTGCGCGCCTGGATCAGGCCGCGAACAGCGTGCAGCAGCGAGGCGGAGTCGGCGCGCTGGCTCTCGACGTTCACCCGCTGGTAGCCAAAGACCGGGTCGTTGATGACCGGTGCGTAGAGCCGTTCGGCAGCGACGGCGGAGAAGCCGGCATTGATGGCGGCGCTCCACTGCATGGGCGTGCGCACGCCCATGCGGTCTGGCAGCGAGACGTTGTCGCCCATGCCGATCTCGTCGCCGTAGTACAGCACGGGCGCGCCCGGCAGCGTGAACAGCAGCGAGTGCAGCAGTTCGATCCGGCGTCGGTCGCCGTCCATCAGCGGGGCCAGCCGCCGCCGGATGCCCAGGTTGATGCGCTGCTCTGGAAAGGGCGCG
This sequence comes from Anaerolineae bacterium, assembly GCA_034435995.1. Lineage (GTDB taxonomy): Bacteria > Chloroflexota > Anaerolineae > Aggregatilineales > Phototrophicaceae > DAOTWC01. Next base: position 24,175 of record DAOTWC010000110.1, read on the forward strand.
TAGAAATCCCACATGAACTGGCGCTCCTCCGGCAGCACCATCTCCAGCGTCAGCTCGTCGTGGTTGCGCAGAAAGGTGGCCCACTGGCAGTTCTGCGGGATTTCTGGCGTGTCATTTATGATGTCTACCACGCAGGCGCGGTCAGCGCGGGCCAGGGCCATGTAGAGCCGCGGCATCACGGGGAAGTGGAAGCACATGTGGAACTCGTCGCCGTCGCCGAAATAGGGGCGCAGGTCGTGCGGCCACTGGTTGGCCTCCGCCAGCAGGATGGCGTGCGGGTAATGCTCGTCCACCAGCCGCCGCATCTCTTTGAGATATTCGTGGGTCTCCGGCAGGTTTTCGCAGTTGGTCCCCTCGCGCTCGAACAGGTACGGCACGGCGTCCACGCGGAAGCCGTCAATGCCCATGTCCAGCCAGAAGCGCATGATGTCGAGCATGTGCCGGCGCACTTCTGGGTTGTCGTAGTTCAGGTCCGGCTGGCTGCTGTAGAAGCGGTGCCAGTAGTACTCGTCGGTGAGGTCGTCGTAGGCCCAGTTTGACGTTTCGGTATCCAGGAAGATGATGCGCGCCAGCGGGTAGCCGCTGGGGTCCGGCCGCCACACGTAATAATCGCGCAGCGGCGAGTCCTTGCTGCGGCGCGACTCCTGAAACCAGGGGTGCTGGTCTGACGTGTGGTTGACCACTAGGTCAACGATGAGCTTCATGCCGCGGCGGTGAAGCTCCTGCACCGTGATCTGGAAGTCCTCCACCCAGCCGTACTGCGGGTCAACGCCGTAGAAGCTGGCGATGTCGTAGCCGTCGTCGCGCAGCGGCGAGGGATAAAACGGCTGCAGCCAGATGCAGTCCACGCCCAGCCACTGGAGGTAGTCCAGCCGCGTGCGCAGGCCCAGGAAATCGCCGTGGCCGTCGCCATTGCTGTCGGCGAAGGCGCGCAGGTAAATCTGGTAGAAAACAGCGTCAAGATGCCACGCCATAAGCTGTGCTTGCTCCAGAAGGGGACGCAAAGGGCGACGCGCGCCGCCGCCCTTGTATTAAACCTGTAAGCAGTGTGCGGCTGTCAGCCGCCCTTGATCGAGCCGGCCAGCAGGCCGCGCACGAAGTAGCGCTGCAGCGCGAAGAACACGATCAGCGGCACGATCATCGAAACGAACGCTGCGGCGGTCAGAATCTCCCAGTTTTCCCCGCGCGACCCTACCAGCGCGGCGAGCTGCACCGTCAGCACCGTCACATCCTGACGCTGCCCCAGGAAAACCAGCGCCACCAGCATGTCGTTCCACACCCACAGGAACTGAAAGATGGCGAACGACGCCAGCGCCGGCACTGACAGCGGCAGCACCAGCCGCATGAAAATCTGGAAATGGCTGGCCCCGTCCACCAGTGCCGACTCGATCAGCTCGCGCGGCAGGCCGCCGATGTAGGCGCGCAGCAGGAAGATGGCCAGCGGCAGGCCGAAGCCGGTGTGCGCCAGCCAGATGCCAGGGTACGTGCCCACCACGCCTAGGCCGGAGTAGATGCGCAGCAGCGGGATAAGCGACATCTGCAGCGGCACAACCATCAGCGCCACCACGATGTAGAACAGCAGCCGCCGCCCCGGAAACGCCATCCAGGCAAAGGCGTAGGCGGCAAAGGCGGCAATTGCAATCGGAATGACAGTGGCCGGAATGGTCACGGTAAACGAGTTGAGGAAGGCGTTCCCCACGCCCTGCGCCCGGATCACCTCGCTGTAGTTGTGCAGGCCCAACTGCACCGGTATGGTGGCGGCGTAGAGAAAGCGCGGCGGCCGGTCGTAGGTCAGCGGCTCTGGCGATGACAGCTCATAGACCCCATCCACTGACACAGTGAAGCGCTGGCCGTTCTCCAGCTCAACCACCTCGCCGGGCTGGAAGCTGGTGAAATCGCCGCCCGCCAGGCCGCCGCCGAACGAGTGAAGCTGGAAATCCTCGCCCTCCGGGAAGATGCGCCCGGCGACAACGTAGCGCCCGTCCACCTGCTGCTGTGTCTCAGCAGCGCCAATGCGCGCCTGACCGGTGGTCATGGTGGGCGTGAGCGCCGTCCACCAGCCGCTGAGCGCCAGCGCGTCCTTGTCGCGCAGCGAACTGATGAACAGGCCGAACGTCGGCAGCGTCCAGATCACGACGATGAGCAGCAGCGCGGCGCGCACCGAGAACCAGCCTGCCCAGTAGCCCAGGCGCAGGCGCGAGACCCGCGGCTGGGCGCTGCTCTGCACCTGCTGTGAAGTTGCCTGTTGTGCGGTGCTCATCGGCTGCGCTCCTCGCGGTGGAAGCGGATAATGTTCCAGATCAGAATCGGCGTGATAGCCACCATGATCGTTACCGCGATCATACTGCCGCGCCCGTTGTCGAAATTGCGGAACATCCAGCGGTACATGTAGTTGGCCAGCACCTCAGTCTCGAACTGGCCGTTGGTCATCGTGAACACGATGTCGAACACCTTGAGCACGACGATGATGATGGTCGTCATAACAACGGTGATGGTGGTGATGATCTGCGGCAGCATGATGCGAAAGAAAATCTGGATTTCGCTGGCCCCGTCAATGCGCGCCGCCTCCAGCGTCTCCTCTGGGACGCCCTTGAGCGCCGCCGACAGCAGCACCATGGCAAAGCCGGCCTGAATCCAGATCAGGATCACCATCAGCGCCAGGTTGTTGAGCGGCGGCTCGGTGTACCAGGTGTTAGGCTGGCCGCCCAGCGCCACCAGCACCGCGTTGAGAATGCCGATCTGCTCCTGTCCAGGGGGGCGGTAGGCGTAGACGAAGCGCCAGATGATGGCCGCGCCAACGAACGAGATAGCCATGGGCATAAAAATGAGCGACTTAGCCATGCTCTCCCAGCGCACCCGATCCGACAGCACGGCCACCACCAGGCCGAAAGCGGTGGAGGTGATGGGCACGACGATCAGCCAGAGGATGTTGTTGCGGATCGAGATTTGAAAGCCGGGGTCATTGACCGCCCAGATGTAATTGTCGAGGCCGACGAAATTGCGCGAGAGGGCATCCTGAAAGCTGAGCAGGAACGTTTGGATGGCCGGGTAAACCAGGTAAATCGTCAGAATAATCAGCGCCGGGCCCACGAACAGCCAGGGGCGGATGGCGTCGCGGGCGCGGGTGCGGCTCTTGATTACGCGGCCGTCCGGCGTCACCTGATCCGCCAGCAGGCGGTCCAGCAGCCAGTTGGACCCGTAAAAATAGAGCGCCATCCCGCCGACACCGACGACGATAGCGGCGACGGTGAGGGCAACCTGCTGCATAGAACTATCTCCTAATAACTCGGTTACAGTTGCGGCCCGATAGTATACAACAGCGGGGCAACCCGCAAGAGATTACCCCGCTGTTGTGTCTGCGTTGCTGAACGCGGGTGAAGCGACGCGCTACTTGATGTCGTCCCAGGCCCGCTGCACAAACTCGGTCACTTCGTCCACCGAAGCGCCGCGCACGTAGTCCACCATGGCGGTCCAGAACGCGCCCGCGCCGATCGCGCCCGGCATCAGGTCGCTGCCGTCAAAGCGGAACACGTCAGCGCTGGTGAGAATCTGGCCCTGGCCGCGCCCCGCTGCGCTGGCGTAGGTGTCGGGGTTCATGCCCTTGTGCGGGGTGAGGAAACCGCTCTGGGGCTGCGCCGCCATGAGCTCGTGCGCCAGCGGGGTAAGCAGGAACTCCAGGAAGGCCTGGGTGGCCGGGCTGTCCTTCGTGACGGCGATCAGCGTGCCGCCGCCCAACACTGGGTTGCCCAGCGACAGGTCAATGGGCGGGAAGTAGAAGAAGTCAACGTCCACGCCCACTTCCGCCGTCTCCGGGAACTGCGCAGCAATAAAGCTGGCCTGGCGGTGCATGAAGCACTGCGGCGGCGTAGTGAACAGGCCCGCCGGGCCGTCGCGGAAGTCAGTGGTCACCACTGCGTCCGGGCCGCCGTTGACAAACTTGGGGTCTTTGGCGAAGAACCCGAACAGCTCAATAGCGTTCTTCACGCGCTCATCGGTGAACGGAATTTCGTTGGTCACCCACTGGTCGTAGACTTCCGGCCCAGCGGTGCGCAGCATGATGTCCTCCACCCAGTCGGTGGCGGGCCAGCCAGTCGCGGCCTGGCTGCCCAGGGCAATGCACCAGGGGGTCGTGCCGTCGGCAGCCATCTGCTCGCTCAGGGCGACCAGTTCGTCCCAGGTGGTGGGGATTTCGTAGCCGCGCTCCTCGAACTCATCCGGCACATACCAGACGATGCTCTTGAGGTTGACATTGAAGAAAATGGCGTAGAACTGTTCCTCGCCGTTCTCATCGGCGTAGGTCGCCAGGTCTACCCACGACTGGCCGGCGGCGTAGTTCTCCAGCACATACTGCTTGATATCGTCGCTCAGCGGGACGAGGCCGCCGATCGAGGCGACGTTGGCCGCCAGGCCCGGCTGCGGGAAGGCCGCCAGGTTGGGGGGGTTGCCGCCCTGGACGTCCACGATGATCTGCTGCTCGAAGCTGTCCGAGCCGATGTAGACGACGTTGGCGTTAGCGGCCTGGTTGAAGTACTTCACCAGCTCTTCCACCGCCTCGCCTTCACCGCGCATCCAGGGGCCGAAGAAGATCACTTCTTCGCCGCCGAAGTCCATCTCGTTGAAGCGATCGAGGTCGCTCCACTGGAAGATGCCTTCGCCAATGGGGAACACCAGGTCGTCCTGTGCGCTAACGAGGGCAACCGCGCCCAGCATGAGGGCGGCGATCACCAGCAGGGCTAACAGTCTGCGATACATACACGCTGCTCCTTTTAGACTAACTTTACTTTACAGCTATTGGCAGCAAGACGCCGCCAACCACAAACAAACGAAAACGTGCGCTGCCCGATCTCCTTCTCTTAATGCGTCGTGCGCTGGCCCTCACCTCCTTTCCAAACCTGCTCCGCAGCTACAGCCGGCGGGTGGTCTGCCGCTCGACCACTTCGAACGGCGGCAGAGCCGGCACGTCGTCCAACGGCGGCGTGTCGGCGTCCAGCAGCGAGAGCAGGTAGCGCGTAGCCAGGTAACCGCCCAGCTCCAGGTGCTGGCGCACCGTCGAAAGCCCCACCAGGCGGCTCAGCTCGACGTCGTCGAAGCCCAGCACAGAAACGTCCTCCGGCACGCGCAGGCCGGCGTCGCGGGCCGCCGCCAGGCAGCCCAGCGCCTGCACATCGCTCATGCAGAAAATGGCGGTGGGGGGCTGGGGCAGATCAAAGAGGGCCGCCGCCATGTTGTAGGCCGGCTCGCGCCCGTGCGTGCCCAGCCGCACATACTCTGGCGGCAGGGCCACATCGGCCTCGCGCAGTGCCTGGGCAAAGCCCCGGTAGCGCGCCTCGCTGGTGGAGAAGCCGTGAGGGGCAGCGAAGGTATCGCCTACATAGGCGATGCGCCGGTGTCCCAGGGCCAGCAGGTAGCGGGTGGCCAGCGCGCCGCCGGCGACGTTGTCGCCGCCTACCAGCGGCCAGTCGTCGGTCAGGTGATCGCCGATGCCCACGAACAGCAGGCCGGCATCCCACAGCAGGGCGCACTGCTCCGGCGTCAGGTCAATCGCCATCACCAACAGGCCCTCCACCGGGTTGAGTTCGGCCAGCGTCAGCAGGCGCTGGTGAAAGCGCTCTGGCGACGACACGTGGTAAAACACCAGATCGTAGGTCTCAGCGCTCTCGGCCAGGGCGGTCTGCACGCCGGTCAAGCGGGCGGCGAAAGAGTAATCGTTGACGAACGGCGAGATGATGCCGATGCTGCGCACGCGCCGCCCGCGTGAAAGCTGGCGCGCCAGCAAGTTGGGGCGGTAGTCGAGTGTGCGGATCGCGTCGAGAACGCGCTCGCGCGTTTCCGGGCTGACCTGTGGGCTGTTGTTTAACACGCGGGACACCGTGCCTACCCCCACGCCGGCAGCTTTCGCCACATCGCGTATCGTTGGTGAACGCATTGCTCTTTTCCAACCACTGTCGGATTGGAACCGGTTCCACCAGCTCTATTACAGTATAGGTGAATTTCACGGTAGAACGCAACTGATCGGCGGCAGATTCAGGCACTTTGCCCAAGCGGGCCGTTGTGCTGCTCGAACTCGGCGCGCGTCACGCCGTAAAAGGCCACGTCCTCGAACAGGCCGTCCTTGAAGGCGGCCTGGCGGTGGGTGCCTTCGTAAAGCAGGCCGGCCTTCTCCAGCACGCGGGCGGAGGCGTGGTTGCGCGTCAGGCAGTAGGCGTACACCCGGTTGAGTTCCAAGTGGGCGAAGGCGTAGCGCACCAGCCGGCGGGCGGCCTCGCTGGCGTAGCCCTGCCACCAGTAGGGGCGGCCGATCCAGAACGCGATCTCGCCGCGCTGGTGTTCGGGGTGCAGCTCGATGTCAATGTAACCCACCAGCGTTTCGCTGGCGCGGCGCGCCACAGCGAACACCAGCGACTCGCCGCGCTTCACCGCCGCCTGCCAGCCGGCGATCATGCTCTCGGCGTCGGCCAGCGTGAGCGGGCCGTCCACGTCCATCAGCGTGCCCAGCACAGCAGGGTCGCTCAGCAGCTCGTGCAGCGCTGGCGCGTCGGCCCGCTGGAACGGGCGCAGCAGCAGGCGGTCGGTCTCCAGCGTGGTCACTGGCGCTGCTCCTCATAGTCGGCGCGCAGGATAGCGTAGAAGCCCAGGTCGAGATATTCGCCCCATTTGAGGATGTGGCCCTTCATCGCCCCTTCGTAGACCATGCCGGCTTTTTGCAGCACGCGGGCCGAGGCCGGGTTGCTGCCGAAATAGCTGGCGTAGATGCGGTTGAGGCCCAGGTCGTCGAAGCCGAAGGCGATCATGCGGCGCGCCGCTTCGCTGGCGTAGCCTTGGCCCCAGTAGGGCACGCCCACCCAGTAGCCCAGCTCCGCTTGCAGCGCGCGCCGGGGCCGCAGGCCGATGCCGCCCAGCAGCGCGCCGTCCTCGCGCCGCACGATGGCGAAGGAATAGGCTTCGCCGCTGGCGGCGCGCTTGTGCGCGAGCAGGATAAACGTCAGGGCGCCGTCCTCGGGGTAGGGATGCGGAATGTTGAGCGTGGTGGCGGCGATGCGCCGGTCGCTCACCAGGGCGTGCAGCGCGGGCGCGTCCTCCGGCTCGTAGCGCCGCAGGGTCAGCCGCAGCGTGCGCAGCGTGGGCAGTTCGATCCGCTGCATAGCGCGCCGCCTCACGAATCCGTCTGGCAGCCGTTGACCGACTCGCCAATGGCGTCAGTGGGGCGCGCTTCCAGCGTCATAGGTATTTCCAGCGTTTCGCTGCCGCGCACGATCAGCAGCGTCACTTCGTCGCCGGGGGATGCGTTCACCACCAGGTAAGCCACCAGCTCGTCCATGTTGCGCACGTAGACGCCGTTGATAGCGATGATGATATCGCCGCCGGCGCAGATGGGCGCGCCGCGCACCTCGGTCTGATACGTGCCGGCGCGCAGGCCAGCCTTATCTGCCGGAGAGCCGCGCGTCACCAGGTTGACCAGCACACCGGCTTCCACCGGCAGGTTGAGCGGCTCAGCCAGCGCCGCCACGCCGAAGCCGTCCTCCTCGCGCAGCGCCGAGATGCCCAGCCAGGCGTAGTTCACGCGGCCGGCTGCGATCAGCTCTGGCACGACGCGCTGCACGGTGCGCGCCGGGATGGCGAAGCCCACCCCCTGGAACACGCCGGTGTCAGTGCGGATGGCGGCGTTTACGCCGATCACCTCCCCGCGCGAGTTGAGCAGCGGCCCGCCAGAGTTGCCGGGGTTGATGTCGGTATCCACCTGGATGATCGAGGGGTTGTTGAAGCCGCGAATGGCCGTCAGGTCGAGCAGCTCAGCCGAGGGGAGCTGCCGCCCCAGCCCGCTGACAATGCCCACCGTCATCGAGCTGTTGAGGCCGAACGGGTTGCCGATGGCGATGGCGCGCTCGCCCACCCGCACCGCGTCTGAGTTGCCGAACGTCACCGGAAAGAGGCGGTCGCGGGCCACGTTCACGCGGATCACGGCCAAGTCGCTGAACGGATCCGCGCCCACCACGCGGGCCTCGGCCATGTAGCCGTTGTTGAACGTGACGTCAATGCGCTCGGCCCCGTTGACCACGTGGGCGTTGGTGATGATATGGCCGTCCAGGTCGTAGACGAAGCCGGAGCCGCGCCCAACGTCGGACAGGGCGGCCACCGCCGGCGCTACGCGCACCTCGATATTGACAACCGACGGCGCCAGCCGCTCGTAGATGTTGGTCAGCAGCAGGTATTCTGCGTCCGCCGCCGCCACCACCGCGTCCGGCACAGCCGTTGGCGGCTGATAGACCGCGTTAAGGTCCAGCGCGGCCAGCGGCGTGCTGGGGGCCGGCGTGGGAGCGGGAGCAGGGGACGCGCAGGCCGCCATCACCAGCGTGACCAGCAGCGCCGCAGCCGCCAGAGTTGTTCGCATCGCGTGTTACCTCGCTGCTATCGCGCAGATACCTGCGCACCACTCATTGTAGCACCGGAGCGGCGCTCGTCTCCAGGCGCAGGTTGGCGGGCAGCAGCGCAGGCACACAGTGGCATCCAACGGAGCGCTCAGTAGCGGCCTTCGGCCTCCACCAGCGGATAGAGCGCCTCAAGCTTTTCTGGCTGGACGCGCGGCGGCACGGAGCAGGCCGTGCTGAGGATGTAGCCGCCGCCGGGCATCCCGTCGCGCAGGCGCTCGCGCGCCATCTCCAGCACCGGCTCGACGCCGTCCGCCTGAAGCATGGCCACGCCGTTCAGGTTGCCCTTGATGAACAGACGCCCGCCAATGCGCGCTTTGGCGTCGGCCAGCACCGTGTCGCCGATGGGCGGCGGGTCGAGCGTGTCAATGCCGTCCGTGCCGGTTTCCATTATCAGCTCCAACCGGTCGCTGATGCGGCCGCAGGTGTGGGTGTAGACCGGCACGCCAGGCACGGCGCTGTGGACTGCGTCCACCAGGCGTGCCTCGTAGGGCAGCACGAAGCGCCGGTACATGCGGGGCGAGATAAAGCCGCCCCCGGCATACGCTGACGAGATCAGCACGGCGTCCACGCCCCAGCGCGCCTGCGCCACGCCCCAGGCGATGCTGGCTTCGGTGAGCTGGTCAAGGATGGCGGCGGCCTTGTCCGGCTCCAGGGCCAGGTGCGCCAGCGCGTCCTCGTAGGTGAACAGCTCCATCAGGTGTGTGAACGGCGAGAACACCTCGCCGTGAATGGACACCTCATCGCCCACAGCCGCCTTCACCAGGTCGAGCGTGCGGGTGAAATACGAGGGCGGCTCGCGCAGCAGGCCGGGCGCTTTGCCGGCCAGCTCCGGCGTGTGGTAGACGCCCCAGGTGTACATGGGCCAGCTGTCCACCCGCTCGAAGTCGCGGTCTGGGTCGAAGTCTTCGAACGATGGGCGGCTGCGGGCGGGGTTTGCCGGGAAGTGCTGGGCGTTGTCGTCCCAGGGGAGCAGCGTTTGGCCGCCGCTGGCCCAGGTGATCGCCTCGCCTCTGGGCGTCTCGGCGATGTCGGCCACGCTGGCGCGCCAATCAGGGTCGCGCCCAGGGAGGTTGATGAGGATGCCGTCGAAGCGGTAGCGCCGCTGGAGCGTCACCAGTGCCTCGGCGAAGCCCTCGCTGGTGAACCAGATGGCGTGCGGCTTCAGAGGTGTATTAAGAAAGTAATGCCCCAGCGCGAGCTGGCACATCAGCGGCACGCGGTCTGGCATGTCGTGGCGCATGGCGCGCGCCATGCGTTCCTTGCTGTTCATCAAGCCGTCCTTAGGCTTCCCGTCGTCATTTGTCGCGCGTTTGGATGAACAGCGCCTTCTTCTCGCCGGGCAGCGTGAAATCGAAGCCGCACGCTTTGAAGAAATCCTCTGACGACGTGATCGCCATGACCTCCAGGACGTTGAGCTGGCGCGCCAGGTCTACGCAGGCCTGCACCAGCATCCGACCGACGCCCATGCCCTGCACTTTGGGCGAGACCGCCAGGCTGCGGATTTCGGCCAGCTTGCGCGAGTAGACCTCCAGCGCGGCGCAGCCGACGATTTCGCCGCCGGCCTCGGCGATGAAGAAGTTAGGCAGCCACTGCTCGATCTCGTCAAACGTGCGCTCCAGCAGCCGGCCCTCGCTGACAAACGGCTGTATGAAGCGGCTGATCGCCTCGATGTCGGCGCGCTCTGCTGCGCGCAGGGTGATGGTGGTGTGGGTCAGGTCTTGCGTCGCCATATAATAAAGTTGCCGATCTGCGCCTCGCGCTCGTAGTTGAAAATCAGCCAGTCCTTCAGTGCATTATACTCCTGCAGCAGCGTGTGAGAATCCTCATCTCGGCCGGTGACCCACGGCATGTAATCGGCCTGCAGCACCAGCGTGTAGGGCGGCAGCGCGGCCCACAGGATGGCGGCGTTTTCCTCGCGCCACTGCGGCGGATACCACGCGCCCACCAGCGGGAAGTGGAAGATGAAACGCGTGGCCGGGTTGAGGTCGCTGAGGTAGTAGACCTCTGGCCGGAAGCCCCAGATGTAGAGCGAGTCGCCGGGGACGACGCGCTCGCGCAGCAGGTTGGCCATCGCCAGCGACTCGCCGGCGTTGAAGTCCTCGCCGCCCTGGAAGCGGCTGTAATACGCCAGCCGGTCCTCTGCGCCGGCCAAGTAGGGCCAGGCGGCGCGCCACAGCGGGGCAGCCAGCGCTGCCAGCAGCACCAGGGCAGCCAGGACAGCGGCCGGCGTTCCGCTGCGCCGGGCCAGGCCGTGCTGCGCCGCCAGCCAGATCAGCCGGTCGAGCGCGTCGGCGGCCAGCAGTGCCAGCGGCGGCAGCATGGGCAGCCAGTGGTAATCGTAGCCTTTGGCCTGCGCCAGCATGATGAGCAGGCCAGCCAGCAGCCACAGCAGGACCAGCCGCCAGCCGCGCCCGCGCGGCGCGCCCGCGCGGCCGGTAAAGGGCCACAGCGCGGCCAGCAGCCACAGCAGCCCCCAGTGCTGCCAGCGGTAGCCCAGCGCCACGCCCAGCAGCTGCGCCAGGTCAGCCGGGTTGAACGTGAGCGCGGTGTACTGCGACGTGACGCGCGCGCTCTCGACCAGCGCGGCCAGCGCGCCCAGGCTGGCCATCCAGCCCGCGCCCGCGCCGATCACCAGCGCGCCGCCAGCGCCGAACGCCAGCGCCGCCCACAGCAGCGTTCGGGCGGCGCGCGCGGGCGGCGGCAGGATCAGGGGGTAGGCCAGCGCCAGCGCCGCGCCCAACAGCGCGAACGGGTACTTGAACCACACCGCCGCCGCGCTCAGCGCGCCCGCCCCGAAAGCCCACAGCGCGCCGCGCCCGCTGCCGTGCGCGTCTGCCGCCTTGACGGCGCATACAGCCGCCAGCGCCATCGGCAGCAGGGCTATGCCGTCGTTCTGCGTCAGCGTCCAGAAAGTCTCGGTGAAGTAGAAGGCGGCGAACATCAGCGCGGCGAAGAAGGCGGTGCGCCGGCCGCCCAGGCGCAGCCCCAGCCAGTAGAGGGCGGCCATCACGCCGGGAACAACAGCGAAATCCACCAGGCGCAGCGCCTCTGGCGACCTCCCGAACGCGCCGATGAACAGCGCGTAGACGTAGAACACCGCTGGCGGCTTGGGATTCCACAGGTCCACATACGGGACTTTGCCGTTTAGCAGGCCGCGCCCGATGGTGGCGAACTCGCCCTGGTCGCGGCCTGGCGGGTACGTCAGCGCTGGCAGCGCCAGAATGAGAACCAGCGCCACCAGCGTGGCCAGCGTCAGCCAGTTGCGCCAGGCCATGGTGTCTTGTCTGTCAGTGTGTAATGTCGTGTGAACGCTGCTCACTGTGCCGGCTGCTCAACGCGCAAACGCGCGCTTACTCTAGCAGCAGCGGCGCGCGCTGGCAAGCCAGCGGCCCGGAAACGGAATCGCAGCCCAGGAAAATGGCGCGCCGCCAGACGGGGGGAGCATCTGGCGGCGCAGAACTGCTTGCGGCGGCGGCCGGCGGCCGCGCCTTACAGGTCAATGTACAGGCGGAACTCGTAAGGATGCGGCCGCATCTCGACGGCGTCAGCCTCGTTGACCATCTTGAAGTTGATGTAGGTGTCAATGATGTCCTTGGTGAACACGCCGCCTTCCAACAGGAAGTCGTGATCCTTTTCCAGCGCCAGCAGCGCGTCGCGCAGGCTGCCTGGCACGGTGCGGGTCTTGACGTGGCCCTCGTAGAGGTCCACGTCCACCGGGTCGCCGGGGTCTATCTGCTTGCGGATGCCGTCCAGCCCGGCCATTAGCATGGCCGGCAGGGCAAAGTACGGGTTGGCGGTGGGGTCCGGGAAGCGGACTTCGACGCGCTTGGTCTTGGGGTTCTGGCTGTACATCGGGATGCGGATGGCTGCCGAGCGGTTGCGCATCGAGTACACCAGGTTGACCGGCGCTTCGTAGCCGGGCACCAGGCGGCGGTAGCTGTTGGTGGTGGGCGCGCAGAAGGCCAGGATGGCGTCGGCGTGGTGCAGGATGCCGCCGATATACCACAGCGCCATCTGGCTTAGGTTGGCATAGCCGTCGCCAAAGAACAGCGGCTTGCCGTCCTTCCACAGGCTCTGGTGGCAGTGCATACCGCTGCCGTTGTCCTCGAACAGCGGCTTGGGCATGAAGGTAGCCACCAGGTCGTTGCGCATGGCGACGTTTTTGACGATGTACTTGTAGAGCAGCAGCTTGTCTGCCATGCGCAGCAGCGAGTCGTACTGCATGTCAATCTCGGCCTGGCCGCCGCCGCCCACCTCGTGGTGGTGCACTTCGACGTTGATGCCGCAGGCCATCATGGTAGCTACCATCTCGGCGCGCACGTCCTGTGTCTTGTCCAGCGGCGGCAGCGGGAAGTAGCCTTCTTTGATGCGGTTGAGATAGACCATCTTCGGCTCGGCGCTGGCGGTGTTCCAGAAGCCTTCGTGGCTGTCCACCTCGTAGAAGCTCATGTTCTCGGTGGTGTTGTAGCGCACGTTGCTGAAGATGAAGAACTCCGCCTCTGGCCCGAAGTAGCAGGTATCAGCGATGTCGGTGGTGGCCAGGTAGGCCTCGGCGCGCTTGGCCACGCCGCGCGGGTCGCGCGGGTAGGGCTGGCGCTCGATCGGGTCGTACACGTCGCAGACGATCGCCAGCGTGGGGGCTTTGAAGAACGGGTCAATCACGGCGGTTTCCAGGTCGGCCAGCAGGATCAGGTCAGACTGGTCAATGCTCTGGAAGCCGCGCACGCTGGAGCCGTCAAAGCCGAAGCCGTCGGCGAACAAGTCCTTGTCGCAGTTCTCGACCGGCAGGCTGAAGTGCTGCACCATGCCGCGGATGTCGGTAAAGCGGATGTCAATCTCTTTGATGTTCTTGCTCTTTGCCCAATCAAGCAGGGCTTCAGGCGACTGCTTGGCGTCTGCGGGCGGAACCAGGTGGGTCATGGGCGGCACTCCATTTGGTGATGTTAACTAAACCGTGAATGACGCGGGGAATTGTAGACAAACGAAGGCGGCTTTTCGTTAGCTAAAATGACCCAAAAGTGTCGTTTTTCGCTGTGACAATGTGCTAAAAGGCGGCCGAATCTCAGCGGGGCACAGCGTAGATTGTGACCCCGTCACTGTCGTAGAGCGCGGCCAGGCCAGCGGCCCAGGCCGGGGCGGCGGGCGCGTCCGGCGCCAGCCGGCGTTCTGATGGGCCGTAGACAATATAGCGCACGCGCTGGCTGGCCAGCAGCGCGGCTTGTTCAGCCGGGGACAGCTCGCCGCGGAAGAAGGCCTCGGCCTGGGCTGTCTTGGCGGCGGCGTCCAGCGTTTCCGGCCCGTGGCCGACAAACGCCCGCAGGTGGGTGTAGGCCGGCAGGCGGTTGCCCGTGCGGAACGCCGCGAACACCACCTCGCCCGCTTCAGCGCGCGCGTTGAGCCAGTCGAAGGCGCGCACCAGCGCCCCCGGCACGAACACCGGCTCGGCGCGGCTGGCCGCGGCGGGCAGCGCCAGCAGCAGCAGCGCTAGGCTGCTCAGGCTGAGCGCGCCGACGACGGCGGCTGTCAGCGCGCGCCGCGCGCGAGCGGCGGGCAGCCGGCGGGCCAGCCGCGCCAGCCCCAGCGCGGCCAGCACGCTGAGCGGGGCGATCACCGCCTCGGCCAGCCGCCGCTGCACGTTGACCGGCAGGTACACCAGCAGCGGCACAACCAGCGGCCAGCCGATCAGCAGGGCGCAGCGCGCGTCACGCCGGGCACGGCGCGCCGCCAGCGCCGCCCCAGGCAGCGCCAGCGCGGCCAGCGGCAGATACGCCAGCGCGTAGTGCAGCGGCGGCGGCGAGGGCAGCAGGTTCTGCGCCGACCACTGAGCAAAGGCCGGGTTCCCGGCGAATACCAGCGCGTTGTAGACGAACAGCGGCAGCGTTATCAGCGCGGCCAGAGCTGCGGTCCAGGCCAGCCGGGCCGGGAAGCGGCGGCTCAGCAGCCAGGCGGCCAGCCCCCAAGCCCCCAGCGCCGTGTAGATCACCGCCAGGTAGAACGGCACAGCCAGCCCCATCAGCAGCCAGCACAGCCCGGCGGCCAGCGCCCAGCGCCAGCTGCCGCGCAGCGCCGCCAGCAGCGCCAGCAGGCCGCCCAGCAGCGCGGCTCGCGCCAGCGCCAGATGAGGTAGGCTCAGCAAAATCTGAAACGTGAAGCCCTCCGGGATGTAGAACTCCGGCGGCGTCTCGCCAACCAGCAGCAGCGCCCAGCCCAGCCCGCCGCCCAGCGCCGCTAGGATCAGCGCCAGGAAGCGCAGCCGCGGGCTGTTGAGAAACTCGGCGGCAAAGCGGTACATCACCGCCACCAGCGCCGCGCCAAACGCGACGCGCAGCAGGTGGTACAAGCCCACCAGCAGGCCGGTCATAGCCGGGTCGGTCTCGGCCAGCAGCAGCCCAGCGGCCTGGCCGGGGATGATGTACGGCAGGAACAGCAGCGGCGCGCTGTCGTGCGCTTCGGCGGTGTAGAACAGGTAGAAATCCCAGCGGCCCTGCGCCCCCAGGCGCATCTTGCCGGTGTAGCTGTGGCCGTCCTCCACGCCGAACAGGAAGCCGCTGAAGCGCTGCGCGTCGTCGGCGGCCAGCCAGCCGATCCAGTAGGGCGCGGACGTGAGGACGGCCAGCGCCAGCGCGAACAGCAGGACGCGCCGCCGCTCGCGCCCGGTGACGGTCACACGGTGATGTCCCAGGCTGCCAGGTCCGCCAGGAAGCGGTGCGCGGTCAGGTCGAGATGAAGCGGCGTCAGGCTGGCGTAGCCGTTGTGGACGGCCCACAGGTCGGTTCCCTCCTCGTCGGTGATGCCGCCTGGCTCTGGCCCGACGATGCGGTAGATGTCGCCGTTGCGCTCCAGCTCGTCGCGGTAGATGCGGATGCCCTGGCGCGTGAGGCGGATGCCCTTGACGGCGGGCGTGTCCGGCACGTTTAGGTTAAGGATCGTCAACGGCGGCAGCCTCTTAGCGATCACGAAGCGGGCCACGATCAGGGCGATGCGCGCCGCTTCGGCGTAGTCCTCTAGTGTATCGCCGTTGCGGTTGTTGAGCGAGACCGCCAGAGCCGGCACGCCGTTGATGGTTGCCTCCAGCGCCGCCGTCACTGTGCCGCTGTAGGTGATGTCCTGGCCCATGTTGGCCCCTCGGTTGATGCCCGACAGCACCAGGTCTACCGGCCAGAGGGTCATGCCCAGGGCGCACAGGGCGATGCAGTCCGCCGGCGAGCCGCTGACGGCCAGCGCCGGCGTGCCGTCAGCCAGCGTTGTTTCGCTCACGGGTATGTTCTGGAACAGGGTCTTTTTGTGGCCGCTGGCGCTCTGGTTGACGGCGGGCGCGGCCACGCGCACGTCGCCCAGCTCGCGCGCGATCTGCGTCAGCGCCAGCAGGCCGGGGGCGTGCACGCCGTCGTCGTTGGTGACAAGGATGTTTGCCACGGGTAAAACTCCTCTCAAGCGGCGCTCATTGTGCGCGCGCTGGGTTTATCAAGTGTTAAGCCGCAGTTCACACTCAGGGTGGACTCGTTTAACTTTTCCCGACTAGAATAGGTGTAGTGCGCAATTGTAGCCGACCTTAGCGCATTTTTGAACGAGAATGCCGGGTCAACCGCAGTCACCCGCGGCCACAGCGATGGCCGCGCGTCGTATGCAGTACACAGATGCGCACAAGTGTTGGTTAGCCCAGCGAGGGCACTATGTCCGACGATCCTTCATTCAAAGCCAACTACGTCGAAGGCGTGAACGCGTTTCACAGCGCTCGCGCCCGCGCCTTCTGGCAGGAAATGATCGGCCTGCTGCGCGGCAAGCCGGCTGAGCTGCTGAGTTTTGACGAAATCAAGGCGCGGCTGCGGCTGCGCGAGGAAAGCTACAAGGGTCTGCAGAACGTGCCGCTGGATCGCATCGTGGGCAGCGTGGGCCGCTACCGCGATTTCACCGCCTCGTTTCTGCCCAAAAATCCGCGCCTGCGTGACCGCTGGAGCCGCGTCTACGCCCAGACCAACAGCATGGTGGGCACGCCGCCCATCGAGCTGTACAAGGTAGACGATGTCTACTTCGTGCGCGATGGCAACCACCGCGTCTCGGTGGCGCGCCAGATGGGCCAGAAAACCATCGAAGCCCACGTGACCGAGCTGCCTACGCACGTGGACCTGGAGCCGGGCATGACGGCGCAGGAGCTGGACGCCGCCGCCGGCTACGCCATGTTCCTAGAGGCCACCCGCCTCGATCACACCCGGCCGCACCACCAGTCCATCAAGCTGAGCGAGCCATCGCGCTACGCCGATCTGCTCGGCCATGTCTACCTGCACCAGCGCGCCATGGAGCAGATGAAGCAGTGCCCGTGCACGGTCGAGCAGGCCGCCGCCGATTGGTACGACAACGTCTACCGCCCGGCGGTGACGCTCATCCGCAAGTACGACGTGCTGCGCCACTTCCCCAACCGCACCGAGGGCGACCTCTACCTGTGGATGGTGGATCACCTCAGCGAAGTAAAGGCCGAGCTTGGCGACCAAGCCTCCACCCGCAGCTTCAGCCAGGCGCTCACCGACCTGCTGGCCGAGAAGCGCAAACCTATCCCCTCTGACCTGCTGCACGAGAAAGACGACTCCGTTATCCTGGCGCGCGCCGAGGTGCAGGCAGCGCTGGACGAATATCAGCGCGAGCAGCGCGAGGCCAAAGCGCTGCACGAAAGCGCCAACGGCCACAAACCCTGATTTATCTCTGGTCACGGGCCGGCGGCGGTGCTAGGATTGCCCCCAGCCGACCGGCAGCGCAGCGCACACAGAAAGCACACCAAAAGATGGCACGCACACCGCTCACCGTGATTCCGGTTGAAGCCCCTGTTCAGCAGGCCGCCTTTGACCTGCACAGCACGGTCGTCAGCGCCGTAGCCGCCGCCGGCGCGGCGCTGCAGGACGGCGACGTGCTGGCCGTTTCCAGCAAGTACGCCGCCATCAGCGAGGGCCGCGTCGTCAGCCTGGCCGATGTCGAGGTGACGCCGGCGGCGCGCGCGCTGGCCGAGCGCTACCGCATGAACCCGGCCATCGCCCAGCTCGTGCTGCAGGAGGCCGATCACATCTTCGGCGGCATCGAGGGCTTCCTGCTGACGTACAAGGACGGCATTCTCTCGCCCAACGCCGGCCTAGACCGCTCCAACATCCCCAGCGGTTATGCAGTGCTGTTCCCGGCGCAGCCCTACGCCACCGCCCGCCGCCTGCGCCAGGCGCTGCGCCAGCGGCCGGGCGTGGACGTGGGCGTGATCTTGACCGACAGTTGGCTGATGCCGGGCCGCCTGGGCACGTCCGGCGTGGCGCTGGCCACCGCCGGCTTCCGCCCCATCCAGGACGAGCGCGGCAAAACTGACCTGTTCGGCAACCCGATGCAGGTGACACAGCGCGGCATCGCCGACTCGATCTGCGTGTGCGCGCAGATGGTCATGGGCGAGCGCGACGAGGCCACCCCCTTCGCCATCGTGCGCGGCACGGGCGTCGCGCTGACTGACGACGAGATCACGGTGGACGATGTGGCCATCCCGTGGGACATGTGCATCTACGTTGAGTCGCTTACGCGCGGGCTGCTGCCTGCCGGCCTGGAGACAGCCCGCGCCCAGGTCAACGGCCATCCCCGCCGCCTGGCTGGCGGCTGAGCCGCCGCCCAGCCGCGCTCACAAACCTCCGTTAGAATAGTGGAACAGTCCGCACTGACAGGAGGTGCTCCGATGAAAACAATCCGCCGCATCCTGACCGCGCTGCTGGTCGCCGTCGGCCTGCTGCTCGCTGGCGCGTTCGCTGTGGTGGCGCTCGACACAGTCTTCGGCGCGCAGGTCACCGATTACACCAACGTCACCTACCGCGCTGCCGACGGCACGACGCTGCGCGGCTACCTGGCACAGCCGCCGGGCACGGGGCCGTTCCCCGCCGTGCTGATGGTGCACGAGTGGTGGGGACTCAACGCCGAAATCGTCGAGATGGCCGACAAGCTGGCCGCGGAGGGCTACGTCGTGCTCGCGCCGGACACCTACCGCGGCCAGACCACCGCCCAGATACCCCGCGCCCTGCTCCTGCGCCTCACCACGCCGCCCGACCGCGCAGACGCCGACATGCAGGCCGCTTTTGACTTTCTGACAGTCCTCGACACCGTCAACGCCCGCCGCGTCGGCGTGATGGGCTTCTGCTATGGCGGCGGCGTGGCGCTGCGCCACGGCGTCAACAACCCGGCCATCCGGGCGACGATCAATCTCTACGGCGACACAATTGACGATCCTGCCGCTTTCGGGGCGCTGCTCGCCCCGGGGGCTGGGCCGGTGCTGGGCATCTTCGGCGCGCAGGATCAGCAGATACCGCTGACGCGCGTGCGCGCCTTCGAGGCGGCCCTCAACGCCGCCGGCATCGCCAGCACGGTCACGGTCTACGACGGCGTGGGTCATGCCTTTGTCAACCCGGCGGGCATCGCGGCGGGCGGCCCGCCGGCTGAGGCCTGGGCGCAGATTCTGGCGTTTCTCAACGAGGCTTTGCGCGGCTGAAAACCGACTTTTGTTGTTTACAATTGTCCAGCCTTGTGCTCAAATTGACTCATAGACACAAACGCACAGGCAGCCATGCGCGACAAACGACCCGTTGACGAACTCACTATCGAGGAGCTGGAGCGGATTCTCGCCATTCGCAAGCGCGAAGAGCGCCAGCGCAAACTCGACCGGATGCGCAGCGCTGGCCGGATGGTCAGCCCTATACCGCCCGGCGCAGTACAGCACCCGCCCGCTGAGGCCGTGCTGCAGCGCGCCCAAGCCCCCGTGCCGGCCCCCGCCGCGCCCGCCGTCAACGGCGCGCGCGACGCCCACCCGCGTTTCGACGACGAATTTGAGGGCCTGCAGGCCGACCCCGAACGCGACCGCTTCTGGAAGTCGTTTGTCAACCAGGCGCTGCTGCTGGTCGAGATCGCTGCTGTGCTGGGCCTGGTGTTCCTGGGCTACACGCTGGCGCAGTCGCTGAGGGCGCTGGAGCGCGAGACCGCCGAGGCGCAGCGCGCCGCCGAACAGCAGCGGCTGGCGGCCCTGCCCACTATCGCGCCCACGCCGCAGCTCCGTCTGGAGCAGGTGGTGCTGCCCGGCGGCCACACGCCGCCGACCGCGCCCGGCGGCGCGCAGTTCAACCTGAACGAGATTCCGCCCAACCTGCTGCCCGTTGTCCAGAGCCAGATTTTCCAGCCCGTGCTCAGCCGCCCGCCGCAGACGCCGCAGACCGCCCTGCGCCTGATAATTCCCAAGCTCAACCTGGAGCAGACCATCGTCCAGGGGACAGACTGGGAGGCGCTCAAGCAGGGCGTGGGCCAACTGCTCAACGGCGTAAACCCCGGCGACGACACCGGCAACGTCGTGTTCGCCGCCCACAACGACATCTACGGCGAGCTGTTCCGCCACCTGGATCAGCTCCAGCCGGGCGACCGCTTCCAGATACAAACCCAGACCCGCTTCTACACCTACGAGGTCACCGGCTGGGACCTGTACGCGCCGACCGACGTGCACGTGCTGGACAGCCGGGGGCGGGCCACGGCTACGCTTATCTCGTGTTATCCTTACCAGGTGAACGACAAGCGCATCGTCGTGTTCGCCAACCGCCTCGATCTCTAGGGCCGCAGGGAGGCCACAGAACCCATGTCCAAACGCCGCAGCCGCAAGTCCAGCCAGCCCAATATCCCAGAAGAAACGCTGCGCCGCGCCCGCCAGGAAGCTGGCCTGGAGCCGCCAGACCCGGCCGAGCCGGCTGAGCCGCCCAGCGAGACCGTCCGCCCGCCGGCCCCAGAGGCGGCGTCGCCGCGCGCCTCAGCCCGCCGCGAGCCGCTGCCAGCGGCTGCCAGCAGCGCGCCAGCCCCGCGCAAGCGCAAGCGCCGCGCCGAGAAGGTCAGCTACGAGGAGATGACCTACGAGGAGGTGCTGGAGCTGCTGGAGAACCCCACCAAGACGGTGGGCGAGGCCGAGCTGCGCGCGCAGTACGGCCACGTGATCTCGGACCTGCGCAGCATGTTTGCCCTGGCGGCGGCGCTGTTTATCACAATGATCGTCGTCGCTGCTCTGGTGGTGTAAGTGAACGTGTGAGGTTTTACTGTAAGCGATGATTGTTCACCCGGACGACCTGGCGCGCATCCCCTACTTCGCCGGCATCCAGCGCGACGGGCTGCGGCGCATTGACCGCGCCGCCCACCGGCACAGCTACCAAGCCGGCGCAACCATCTTCGCTGAGGGCGGCGAGTGCGCCGGCTTTCACGTCGTTACCGAGGGGCTGGTGCGCATCTACCGCGTCAACAGCGAGGGCCGCCTGCACACCCTCAGCCTGCTGCGGCCGCTGTCCACTTTTAACGAGGTGGCAGCCGTGGACGGTGGCCCTAACCCCTACAACGCCGTCGCTGTCACGGTGGCTGAGGTGCTCACCATCAGCCACGACCAGCTCATGGCGCTGATGTCCGCCGAGCCGGCCCTGCTGAGCAACTACGTCCAGTCGCTGGCCCGCGTCAACCGCGATTACATCGAGCGCCTGGAGGACATGACGTTCCGCACCATTCCCTCGCGCCTGGCCAAGCTGTTCCTGCACGAGCGCAACACCTACGCCGGGCAGATTTCTGAGGCCCCCACTGGCCTCACGCAGGAGGACATCGCCTCGATCTTGGGCACGACGCGCGAGGTGGTGGGGCGCGCGCTGCGCGGCCTGCTCAACGCCGGCCTGTTGGTCAAGAAGGGCCGCCACATGTACATCGCCGACCGCGCCGGCCTGCAGTGCCTGGCCGAGACCAACACCATGCCTGACCCCCTGCGCGACGTCCCCTCCAGTCGGGTTTAACCTAGGTTAAATCAATTTGCGCGCGGTGTTGGTCGGCATCGCGGCGCGGTTAATGACTTTCTGATAATTCCAACAAAAGTACCAGACGCAGCGGTTAAAGCGGGATACAGTGAGGGCGTATTCTTCACTGCCCGCAAAGCTGTTAAGGAGCTTCACCACCATGACTCACATTATCACCAGCCTGTGCCTGCGCGACGGCGCGTGCATGGAAGTGTGCCCGGTTGAATGCATTGTCCCTGGCCAGCCGGAGGACGAGTGGCCGTGGTACTACATTGACCCCGACACCTGCATTGACTGCGGCGCCTGCATCCCGGAGTGCCCTTACGAGGCCATTTTCATCGAGGAAGAAGTGCCGTCTGATTACGAGATGGCCGAGGGCCAGGAGCGCATGCCACACGACACCAAGCAGCGTGTGACCCACAGCGCCGGCGACATCGTAGACCTGACGGTGGACATTCAGCCCAACTACGACTTTTTCAGCAAAGGCCCGGGCTACGACGCCCTGAACTGACGCCTGAAATGCACGCAGACCACCAATCCCCCGGCTTGCCGGGGGATTTTGGCTGCGCGCGCATCACACATTTGGCTAATGCGTCACACAATGTACGGCGTGCTGGCCCCGGTCTTGGCCATGCCGCGTGGGTCCAGCGGCACATTGATGCAGGCCGGCCGGCCGCTGGCGAAAGCTTGTTCCAGCGCTGGGCGGATGCCGTCCGGTGTCTCGACGTGCGCGCCCCAGCCGCCCAGCGCCTCAACCACGCGGTCGTAGCGCGTGGGCGCGAGGCTGGTCGCGACGGCGCGCTCCTCGCCCAGCATGTTGATCTGCGGCCCGCGGATCTGCCCCCAGGCGGCGTCGTTGCCCACAATCGTGACGATTGGCAGGTTGAAGCGCAGCGCCGTGTCATACTCAAAACCGTTGAGGCCGAACGCGCCGTCGCCGGAGATCACCAGCACCTTTTTGTGCGGGTACAGCGCTTTGGCCGCCAGCGCGAACGGCATCCCCACGCCCAGGCAGCCCAGCGGGCCGGGGTCAAGCCACTGGCCCGGCTGCGTCAGGTCAATCACTTTGGCGCACGCGCTGACGATGTCGCCGCCGTCAGCCACGATCAACGTGTCGTCGTCTATGAAAGCGTTGATCTCCGCCCCAAAACGGAAGTGATTCACCGGCACATCGTCCAGCGCCTGCCAGCGCGCCAGCTCGGCGTCTTTCTCGTCCTCGCGCTGGCGCAGCTCCGCCAGCCAGCTGTCGAAACGCAGGCCCTGCGCGCCCTCGGCCAGCGCCTCCAGCACCAGCCGGGCGTCGGCGGCGACGGCCACATCGGCCTGGCGGTTGCGGTTGAGTTCGTCCGGGTCGTTGTCCACTTGGATGAGGCGGCCGTTTGGGTTCCAGCCCTCGCGCCCGTACTTGAGGCGGAAATCGAGCGGCGTGCCAATCAGCAGCACCAAGTCAGCCGCGCGCAGGGCATAGCCGCGCGCCGATTTGAAGCAGTTGGGGTGCGTCATCGGCAGCGCGCCGCGCCCGCCGCCGTTGGTGAACACCGGTATGGCGGCCTGTTCGCTCAGGTCGCGCAGGGCCGCGCTGGCCCCGTCCCAATAGACCTGCGTGCCCGCAATAATTACCGGCTGGCGCGCCGACCGCAGCAGCTCGAACATGCGCTGCACGGCGCTCAGCTCCGGCTCAACCGGCTCGACGACGCAGCGCGGCGGAATCTCGACGGCGTCCACGGCGTTGAACAGCACGTCCCACGGCAGCTCGACAAACACCGGGCCGGGCCGCCCGCTGAGGGCCAGCCGGTAGGCGGCGGCCATCTGCGCCGGAATCTCCTCAGTGCGCTCGATGGTGAAGCTGGCCTTGGTAAAGTCGCGAAACATAGACGTCTGCGGCATCTCCTGCAGCGCGCCCATCCCTTTGGTGGCCAGCGGCGCGGCCCCGCCGATGAGCAGCAGTGGGCTGCGGGCGTAGTAAGCGTTGGCGACCGCGGTCACGGCGTCGGTCACGCCGGGGCCGGCGGTGACCACTGCCGCGCCGATGTTGCGCGTCAGGCGGGCGTGGGCGTCCGCCGCGTGGGCGGCGGCCTGCTCGTGGCGCGTGTCAATGATGCGGATGTTGTTGTTGAGGCAGCCGTCGTAAATGGGCGCGATGTGCCCGCCGCACAGCGTGTAGACGATCTCCACGCCCTGCGCCGCCAGCGATTGGGCCACCAGTTCACCGCCAAGCATAAACATAAGCAGTCTCCAGCTAACAGCTTTTGAGCGCCTATTCTAACCTAACATTGGCGGCGCAGTGGATTTGCGGCGCGCTGCGGTTGACTTGCAGGCGCGCTGTGCTAAATTAGCCGTAAGCGCCCCGTATGGTATACGCGAGAGATGACCAGCCATGCCCATTCACCTGTGGCACGACCTGTCCGCCGGGCCGAAGCCCCCTGACATCGTTTACGCCGTGATCGAAGTTCCCAAAGGCAGCCGCAACAAGTACGAGTACAGCAAGCGCACCGGCGTGATCAAGCTCGACCGCGTGCTCTACAGCTCGCTCCACTACCCCGGCGACTACGGCTTCATCCCGCGCTCCTACTTCGAGGACGAGGACCCGCTCGACATTCTGGTGATGGTCAACGAGCCGACGTTCGCCGGCTGCGTGATCGAGGCGCGGCCTATCGGCATGTTCAAGATGACCGACAAGGGCAAGCCAGACTACAAGATTCTGGCCGTGCCTGCCACCGATCCCAACTTCAACGACTTCCGAGACCTGACGGACATCCCGCAGCACTTCCCCAGCGAGGTAGCGCACTTCTTCATGACCTACAAACAGCTGGAGATGGCGACGGTCTCTAACGAGGGCTGGACCGCCGCCGCCGAGGCCAAAGCGGTTATCATGGGATCGCTGCAGTTCTACCTGGATCACTTCCCGCCGCAGGGGCTGTAACGCTGCGCGGCTAGGGCAGATCGCGCGGGGGCAGCTCGCCCAGCAGCACCAGGGCGTAGCGGCCGCTGGTGGCGCGCTGGAAGCTGCCCAGCTCGACAGGCACGAGCTGCGGCGCGCCCGCCGCCAGCAGCAGCCCGGCGTCGAAGCGCCCGCCGGTCACTTCCTCGCCGCTGCTGGTGACGGCAATGCGCAGGCTTTCGGCCGAGGGCAGGGCGCGGCAGCGGCGGCCTCCAGCGTCGTCGCAGGCCAGGGCGCGCTCTGCTGCCAGCCCGGCGGGCAGGCTCAGCGCTGGGTCGAGGCGGCTGCGCTTGTCCGAGATCATGTACAGCGCCAGCGGGCGGCGGGCCGCCAGCGGCCCCTGGCCCACCTGGATGTAGTCGCGGTCGCTGGCCGGGTCAATCTGAAACCCCTGCACCACGACCACGAAGCGGCCGGGCGCGCCGTCCTGGCTGCCCACCGTCAGCGTGACCGGGCCGGGGTACACCGTGCCGATGATCTTGAGCTGCGCGGCCTGATCCAGCAGCGGGCCGGCGGCTGTGAACGGCTCCAGGCCGGGCAGCGCCACCACGTCGCCCTCCATGCCCTGCGGGTTGCGCGAGCAGTCGGTCACGTTCACGTTTTCCAGCTCGACGCGGATCATGGGCACGAAGGCGTCCAGGCCGTAAACGCTGATGATGTAGCCGCTGTACTGTTCCGGGTCCTCGGCAAACTGGAGCGTGGCGGCGTTGGTCACCTCCACCCGGTCGCAGCGAAACGTGACCTGCTGGTGAACGCTGTCGCGCGCCGGCAGGTCGCCGGGGCGGCGCACCGCCAGCTCGTATGTGCCGGTGGTGCTGCCCTCGCGGTTGCCTACGCGCGTCGCCACGACGATGTGCTCGCCGCTGGCGGCGGCGGTGTACTCCAGGCGAACCGTGCCGCCGGGAGCGCCGTCGTCGCTGCGGGCGACCAGCGTGCCGCTGGGGTCAAGCAGGCCGACCAGCGGGGCCAGCGTGGGGCCGGCGCGCATCTCGATGATCAGCGTCTCGCCGGCGGCCACCTGCACAATCCACCAGTCGTAGAACGCGACGTCGGTGATGCTTTCGCTCACCACCGCGTTGACCGGCATCGTGTCGGAGCGGGGCACGTCGTCATCCTGGGCCAGCGCCGGTTGGAGCGCTATCAACCCTGCCGCCAGCGTGAGCACCGTTTTCCAGAGCATCGCCGCCCGTCCCGTTCGTCTCGCCGTACACCTCAGCCCATGGTACTCGACTGGGCGGGGCGCTGCAACGGCGGGAAATCTGGTATTATTCAGCGCGAGGCGTGTCAGCGCCGTGAGGAGCTGGGCAAGGTTTACGAAGGGAGGGCCGCGTCGGCTGCGAGCGGGTCAGCGTGTGCCCGCCGGACTGATTAACCGCTGCAGCGTTTTTTTGGGGGGCTCGGCGCTTTAGAGGCGGCGGCGCAGCAGCCACAGCGCCGCCGCAGACGCAATCCACGCCGCCGCGCCGCCGATCTGCGCCCAAGGCAGCCAAGCCGGCGCGTAGGCGAACACCACGCGGCTCTCGCCTGCCGGGACGTTAACGGCGCGGAACATCACGTCGGCGCGGTAGATCGGCGCTGGCTGGCCGTTGACTTCGGCGCGCCAGCCGGGATACCAAGCATCGGTCAGCAGCAGGCAGCCGGGCGCGCTGGCCTGCACGCGCACCTCAACGCGCTCCGCTGTGTATACCTCAACCGCCGCCGCAGACTCGGCTGCTGGGCCGTCCAAGGCGGGCGCGTCCCCCGCCAGCACGACGATTTGCGCTGGGTCGAAATCCGGCGCGCGCATCAGATCGAGCGCGTCCTCAGTGCCCGCCTCCGTGTCGGGCACGGTCACGGCCTGGTGAACGACGAAGGCGCGCGGCAGCACGGCCCTGTTTTCGTACAGCTTGATGTCGCTGGACAGAACACGCTGCCAGCGCGCATCGGGCACAAGCTGGAGAAAGTCGCCAGTGCGCGTGTCGGCCAGCGTCAGCGCGTGGATGACCAGGCCGCCGGGCACCGTCACGGTCAGGGCATCCGGTGTCAGCGGCGCGGCGGCAGTGAAACGGTAGAGATCGAAACTGTCCAGTTCGACCGGGTAGCCAGGGGCCAGCGTCAGCGCCGATTCGCGGCCGTCGGCGGCAGTGAAAGTGACGCGGGGCACCGTGACGGCGGATGTCGCCAGCACATCGAGCGCGTCAGCCTCGAACGGCGGCAGGTCGGCCAGCGTCAGCGGTTCGCCTGCCGGCAGCAGGGCGCTGAACTGGGTGTCGTAGGCCACGCCGCCGCGCCACAGATCGAACACCTTGTCGGTGATCAAATAGCGTGTGTTTGTTAAATTGAGCCAGCGCTGGTCGGGGATGCACGCGCCTCGGCACGACTCGCGCGCCAGCGCCTCGCGCAGCCGCCCGTCGAGCGTGCGCAGTTCGTCGGGCGGGAGCATGAGCGACGTGAAAGCGGTGTAGTGCCGCGTGGGCAGCAGGCCGCCGTCGAAGCCATCCACGCTGGGCACGCCCCACACCAGCGGCAGGTTGGGGGCGATTACTTCTTGCAGCTTGGTGTTGACCAGGCTCAGCCGCACCGCCAGCCCCGACAGGCCCAGGCGGGCATAGCGCGCCTCCAGCGCGGCCCGGTCGCCGGGGTCGAACAGCAGCTCAGTGATGCTCAACAGGCGGCCCGGCGGCGTCTGCTCCTGGTGATAAGCCTGAAGCTGGCGCGCCGTGAAGCGCCCAGCGCTGTACGTCTCCGGCGGAACAAGCGTGTTGAACGGCAGCACGCCCGACGCGAGGAACAGCTCAACAACCAGCGCGGCGGCCAGCAGCGGCCCGGCAAAGCGCCAGCGACCGCGCGCCAGCAGCGCCAGCAGCGCAGTCAGCGCCGCCGCCCACACAGCCCACGTGAGGTAAGTCGGGCTGGCCGGGCCGATCACATCCTGCGGGCTGTTGGCTGCCAGCGTGCTCCACGCCGCCAGCGCCGCCGTGATCGCCGCCGCCGCCGCGATGACACGGCGCGCCGGCAGCGCCCCGGCCAGCAGCCGCGCCAGGCCGATGCCCGCCAGCAGCGCCGTCCCCAGCGCGAACAGCGCCAGCCAGCGCGCCGGCACGCGGAACAGGTTGAAGCCCGGCAGCCCGGCCAGCCACCAGTACAGCGGGTTGAACTCGCCCAGCGCCAGCAGCAGCCCGGCCAGCGCCAGCGCCAGCCACGGCCAGCGCGCGCGCGCCAGCGGGTCGCGGCGCGGCAGAAGCGCGCCGGCCAGCGCCAGCCCCAGCCCAATCACGCCGATATAGGCGACATATTCGCCGAACACAACCGCGTCGTAGCTGGGCAGCAGGCCGCGCCCGATCAGCAGCGGGTTGAGCGAGAAGGCTGTCGCCTGGTTCGGGTTGAGACCGCCGCCCCGGTTCGACTGGCCGGTCAGCTCCAACGTCGGCGCAAGCTGCGGCAGCGCCAGCAGCAGCGCCAGCGCGCCGGCCGCGGCAAGGGTGAGCAGCGCGCGCAGAACCTCACCCCCCAACCCCTTCTCCGTGTGGAGAGGGGGAGCCGAGGGCCCCGCAGGGACTTCCTTCGGTCGCAGCGAGGCGGGGGTGAGGTCATGACGTTGGCGTATAAGACCTATCACGCCCAGCCCCAGCGCCGTGATGAACACCGTTTGTGTGTGGCCGCTGAGGAACTGGAGCGCCAGGCCCATCGCCAGCGGCACAATCCAGACGGGCCGCGCCAGCGCGCGCCGGCACAGCCAAAACACCCAGGGCAGCCAGGCCAGCCCCTGAAGCTGGTTGATCTGCTCGACGTGCGCGCCCACATAGCCGCCCAGCCCGTAGACGGCTGCCGCTGTCAGCGCGGGCAGGTGCGCGCGCCAGCCGCGGCCCGCGCCCAGCACGTCGCGCGCCAGGACATATGCGCCCAGCAGCGCCCACCACACGTGGAACAGCACGCTCAGGCGGATGCCGTCGGGCGGCAGCAAACCGCTTACAGGCCAGTTGAGCGGGTAGAACGCCCCCAACTGCGAGTTCGCCAGCAGCGGCACGCCCATGAATAGGTCAGGCGTCCACAACGGCAGCCGGCCAGCGGCCAGCGCCGCGCTGCGGGCGGCCCAATAGGGGTAGAAATAGCTGAAGGTGTCGCCGCGCCCTAGGATCAAGCCGCTGAAGGCTAAGCGGTGAAAAAAGACCAGCGCCAGCGCCAGCAGCACAACCGCAGGCCACAGCGCCAGCAGACGGCCAGGGATGAGTCTGCGGTCAGGCATCTGGGGAAAAGCTCAACGCCAAGACGCAAGAACGCTATGGCGCAAATAACGCTGGAAAGGTGGCGTTTTTGCGCCTTTGTGCCCTTGCGTTATGCCTTTGTCCTGTCGTCTGTCCATGCGGTAATTCTCCGCCAGAACAAGTATGGATCTGCTGCCAGGTAGGTCTACTCGTGGACAGCCAGCTTCTCGGCCTGCTCGCGCAGCGTCAGCTCGTCAATGAATTCGTCAAGCTCGCCGTCCATCACACGCGGCAGGTTGTAGCTGCTTAAGTTGATGCGGTGGTCGGTGACGCGGTTCTGCGGGTAGTTGTAAGTGCGAATTTTCTCGGAGCGGTCGCCAGTGCCTACCTGGCTGCGGCGCTCGTTTTCCTGCTCCTGGCGCTGGCGCTCCATCTCCATCTCATACAGGCGCGCCAGCAGAATCTGCTTGGCGCGGATGCGGTTCTGCAGTTGGCTGCGCTCGTCCTGCACCTCGACCACCAGGCCGGTGGGGATGTGAGTCATGCGCACTGCCGAGTCAGTGGTGTTGACCGACTGGCCGCCAGCGCCCTGGCTGCGGAACACATCCACGCGCACGTCGTTCATATTCAGTTCCACGTCCACGTCGTCTACCTCCGCCAGTACAGCGACAGTGGCGGTGCTGGTGTGGATGCGCCCCTGGCTTTCGGTTTCAGGCACGCGCTGCACGCGGTGCACGCCGCTCTCGTACTTGAGGCGGCTGTAAGCCCCCTGGCCGCGCACCTCGAACGTGATGCTCTTGAAGCCGCCCACGCCGGTTTCGTGCTGGTCAATTACCTCTACCTTCCAGCCGCGCTTTTCGGCGTAGTAGCTGTACATGCGGAACAGATCGGCCGCGAACAGGCCGGCCTCGTCGCCGCCAGCCCCGGCGCGAATCTCCATGATGACGTTCTTGTCGTCGCGCGGGTCCTTGGGCAGCAGCAGCAGGCGCAGCTTCTGTTCCAGCTCGGCAGTGCTGGCCTTGAGCGCGTCCACCTCTTCCTCGGCCAGCGCGCGCAGGTCAGGGTCGTCCTCCTCGTAGAGCATCGCCTTGGCCTGCTCAAGCTGGGCCATCTGCGCCTTGTAGGCGCGAAAGGCCTCGACGATGTCCTCCAGGCCGGCGCGCTCACGGCTGTACTCTACCAAGCGCGTGTAATCGGCGATCACCGCCGGGTCGCTCACAAGCCGTTCCAGTTCTTCGTAGCGCGCTTCGATGCCTGCCAGCCGGTTCAACATAGGTTCGCTCTCTGCCGCCTGTGGTCAGATCAACCGTGTACCTCACACCAAGTTCCTCTCTTGCGGAGAGGGGCTGCGCTGTGATTATACGCGCGGGGGCGGACGCGGTGTAGAGGCGAGTCACTTGGCGCGCAGCATGCCGCCCAGGATGCCAGGCGTCGAGTCCGCGATGAGCGTGGCCCCCACAACCTTGCTGTAGAACTCGGCTGGCCCCACCGCGCCGATGATGGCGTAGGCGTAGCCTTCTGCGCGCAGGGCGTGCAGCGCGGCCAGCAGCAGCGCCGCGCCGATGCCGCGCCCGCGCGCCGCCTCGCTCACGCCAGTGGGGCCAAAGTAGTCCTTGCAGGTGGCCTCGTAACAGGCGAACCCCAGCATCTGCTGGCCCTCGACGGCAATGAAGCAGCCCACCGGCTGGCGCGCGAACGACACATCGGTTTCGCTGGCCCAGATGTCGCCGAACTCGCGCCGCACCCACTCGACGACGACGTGCTTCTCCGGCGGCAGCGCTCGGCGGATCTCGACGCCGGCCGCGCGCTGCTGCGCGATCACCGGCTCCAGGTTGGGCAGGGTGTACAGTTTCACCAGCATATCAGGCATGGCGGCAGCCTTTCGTGTGCCAAGCGCGGCGGTCTAAAAATCCAGGTTGTGCAGGTCCGGCGCCAAGGGCAGCGCGCCGTTGTCGAGCAGAGCGCGGTTGCCGCTGGCGTTTACGTCAAGGGCGTACACCAGGCGGCCGTGATCGCGGGCGAAGCGGGCCGCATGCATTGCCCCGCCGTCTGCGGCGGTCTCGACCACCACCACGGCGCGGCTGAGGGCGCTGATGATGCGGTTGCGCGCCACCAGGCGCGGCACGGTGGGCGCGGCGTCGGGGGCGTTCTCGCTCACCAGCGCGCCGCTGCGGGCGATCAACTGGGCTAGGGCGGCGTTCTCGGCTGGGTAGATGCGCTGCACGCCGCCGCCCAGCACCGCCAGCGTGCGCCCGCCGGGCGCGCTCACCGCGCCCAAGTGCGCCTCGGTATCCACGCCGCGCGCCAGCCCGCTGACCACAGTCAGCCCGCGCCGGGCCAGCTCGAAGCCCAGCAGGCGGGCGGCAGCGCGCGCCTGGGCCGACGGCGTGCGCGTGCCCACCACGGCCACGCCTCCGCAGCTCAGCGTGTCCCAGGGGCTGCGCACGAACAGCGTGGGCGGCGCGTCGTCCAGGAAGCGCAGGCAGGGGGGATAAGCGCTGTCGTCGGGCAGCGCCGTCAGCACGCGCAGGCCGGCGCTGCGCCAGGCGGCCAGCGCGCGCTCAGCCGCCGGCAGGTTCACGGCGCGCACGGCGCGGACGGTGGCCGGCCCCACGCCTGGCACGGCCAACAGGGCGCTGGTGTCGGCCACCAGGGCCGCGCACAGGCTGCCGAAGTGCGCCTCCAGCGCCCGCAGCGTTCTGATGCCGATGTGATCGGCGGCGCTCAGGGCGACCCACGCTGCCCGTTCGCTCGTCACCGCCTATTCTTCCTCGTAATACTCCACGATGGAGAGCAGCATCGTGTTGGTGAACGTGTTCACTTCGCGCAGCAGGCGGCTCCACTCAGCCGGGTTGCGCGGCGGCGTGATTTCCTGCCAGGTCAAGATCGAGTTGAACACGAAATCGTTGAAGTAGAAGAAGCCGCGCACGGCCTGCGGCAGCGTAAGGCCGTCGTCGTGCAGCACCTGCGCGTATTCCTTGCCGATGCGAATGGCGGCGGCCAGGCCGCTGTCGGGCGCGCCCTGCGCCAGGTAGCTGCGCAGCTCCTCCAGCAGCTGGCGGCCCTGCTGGCGCATCTTCTCGCGCGTGCCAGCGCTCATGGCCTCGTACCACGCCACCGACGCCAGCGTGCCGCCGCCTACTTCCAGGCGCATCTGGCCCAGCGCGTTCTGGATGATGACCTGCACCTCGGTCGGGTGCAGCTCGCCGTGCTGCTGGGCATACTGTTCCAAGTCAGCCCGGCGGAAGCGGCGGTGGCCGCCGGGCGTGCGCCGCGCTGCCAGGTCGCCGCGGTCGGCCCAGGCGCGCACAGTCGCCGGGTGCACTCCCAGGATGTCAGCGGCCTGGCGCAAACTCACCCATTCGTTGGCATCCCCACTCATATCCCTTCGCTTTCACGCGGCCGCTTGAAACGGCCGCACACACTTCCGTCCTGTTTGGCAGTCTCACGCTCGACGCTTCTCTACTGCTCATTGTAACCGCTTTGCCCG
>DAOTWC010000111.1:0-11071 GCA_034435995.1 Anaerolineae bacterium
TTGTGCCCCCCACCTTTGGCAGGCGCGCCACCCCAGCCGCAGGGTGCACACAGTAGTCGCTGACCCCTACCAACCGATCACCCAGGTTGAGGTCAAAAAGCGACTCGGTAACGCTGGGCACAAGTGACACAACCCGGCGTGGGGGAACCGCTACGGGCCTGTCCATAGCGTAGGTATAAGTTGACGAATCGTTCACGTGACTGACCGTCATGCACTCCAATTACACTGTCGCCCCGGCGCTGACAAGCTGGTCGCGCGCCGGGCCTACACTAACGGCCATGATCGGAGTCTCGACCAGCTCGGCAATGCGCTCGATGTAGGCACGGGCTTCCTCAGGCAGTTCATCAACGCCGCGCGTGTGGCTGAGATCACCGGACCAGCCCGGCAGTGTTTCGTAAACTGGCCGCGCGCGCGCCAGCTCCCCCCGTGCCGCGGGCGGTGTTTCCAACAAATGGCCGTCCACTTCGTAGGCAGTGGCGATCTTTACGCTGTCAAACCCGCTGAGAATATCCAGCTTGGTCAGAAACAACCCTGTAAAGCCATTCAGCCGGGCTGCATAGCGCACCGCCACAGCGTCAAACCAGCCGCAGCGCCGCGGCCGCCCGGTGGTCGTCCCATATTCATCCCAAAAATTCTCACCAGTGCCGCGCAGGCGATCTGCAACAGGGCCATCCAATTCCGTGGGCATCGGCCCTGCCCCAACGCGCGTGCTGTAACACTTGGCCACACCGATAACGCGCTCAACAGCCAAAGGCCCGATTCCCAAGCCAGTGAGCGCACCGCCAGCCGTCGGAGACGAACTGGTCACATACGGATAATCGCCGTGATCTATGTCCAAAAACGTGCCCTGCGCTCCCTCACAGAGCACGCGCGCGCCCGCCTTCAGCTGGCGGTTGAGGTATTCGCTGGTGTCACAGAGGTAAGGACGAAGCCGCTCGGCTGCTGCCAGGCAGGCCGAAATGCTGGCTGCTGTATCAACCGGCGCGGCACCTTGTGCGGCCAGCGCGATATTGGCTCGCTCGAAGGCTGCGGCCAGCGCAGCAGAAAAACCATCCGAGTCCGCCATTTCGCCGGCGCGAATGCCCTGACGCGCAGTTTTGTCCAGGTAAGCTGGTCCAATGCCGCGCAGTGTTGTGCCAATCGCGCCCGCGCCGCGCGCTGCCTCGGCTGCTGCATCCAAAGCGATGTGTACAGGCGTGATAATGTGGGCGCGCGTGCTTAGCAGCAGCCGTTCCGGCCCCACCTCCACACCCAGCGCTGACAGCTCATCAATCTCGCGGACCAAGTTAACCGGGTTGATGACCATACCATTGCCCAGCACGCACACCACACCTGGATGGAGAATACCCGAAGGAACCAGATGCAGCTTATAAAGCTGGTCGTTCACAAAAACGGTGTGTCCGGCGTTGTCGCCGCCGGCGTAACGCGCCACCACATCCGACTGCGCCGCTAACCAGTCAGCCACCCGCCCCTTGCCCTCATCGCCCCACTGCGCTCCGACAAGAATCGTTGCTGGCATTCTTTGCTTTCCCTCTCGCAGCGAACTTCTAATTCGCGCTGTGCATACCGAATACGATAGTGACCTGTCCGCTGCCCCAGGCTTCTAGCTCACCGTCTGGTCCAAGCGCCAGCGCTGAGCCAGCACCAACACCCACAGCCAGCCCTATCTGCCGGGCCTCCAACGCTTGGCGCGCCGCGGGCGACTGCCCCGCAGTAACTATACCGGGTAGAATCAGAGCATTCTCCAGCCAGCCAAGCGCCGGAATCAGCTCGCCATCAGCAGCAGTAATCCAGGCGCCCAGAGCTGCTGCGCCAGCCCCCTCGGCCAGCACCACGGCGCCATGCTCGAAAGCTGCGCGCATGCCCGTTTCGGCGGCGCCATCCAATGCGGCGCTGAGTGTCTCCGCATCAGCTAGGTCGCCAATGACCACAATGCTGGCTTCAGAGAGCTGTTTGACCACGGTGTCAGGCTGCTCTGTGTGCACGTTGACCAGATAACCGGCCGGCGCGCCCAAGTCATCCATGTCCAGCATAAGCTGTTCCGGATAGGCAGCATCTCTCAGAGCAACATACGCTACACCACCATCTGCTGCCGCTATGCTCAAGACATGCGCACGCACCGAGTCGTCACCCGTTCCAGCCAGGGCAATCCAACCACGGCCATCCAGCCAGCGCAGCCCTGCTTTTTCTGTCATCAGCGGCCTCATCGCTCAGCGAAGTGTAATCACCCTAAAACTCTCAATGTAACGCGGCGAGTCCTCTGGCGCCTCTGGGTCGAGCTTCCGCTCGCGCAGGCGCGCCGCCATCTGTTCCATGTCGGCAATTTGGCTGCGATGCTCTCGGAGCGCAGCGATCTGTGTTTCGATATATGCAGTGACATCTATCTTGCGCGTCGGTCGCACAGCACCTGCAATGTACACCTGGCGCACTTTGTGGGTTGGCAGTCCTTCATCCCGCTCTAGTTCGATGAAATTCAGCCGATCCCTAGCGATCGGATACACGGCTGCCAGCGCCGCCTCGCCGATTGCGCGGTGATCCGGGTGGTTGATGTGCGTGTCATCGTACCAACTTGTCGGATCGCATGTAACGACAATGTCGGGCTGTTTCAGCCGGATAAGCCGGGCTAGATCGCGGCGCAGTTCAGCGCCCGGCTCAAGCTCTCCGTCGGGGTAGCGCAGGAACACAACTTCCTGCACGCCAAGCACAGCAGCAGACCGGCGCTCTTCCTCTTCTCGGATCTCTGCCAACTGTTCTGAGGTCATCAGCGGATCGCTGCTGCCTTTGTCACCGCTCGTTGCCAGCACAAACGTGATATCTGCGCCTTCACGCGCCCAACGGGCGAAGGTCGCTCCGCAGAAGAACTCAGGATCGTCAGGATGCGCAAAAATGCCCATGATCCGCTTCGATGTCTGTGCATTGCCTGCCATATGATCTCCGCCGTTGTGATCGTGCTACTGCCTCTGGCCGCCGCGCTTGCGGTTGTGCCGGTCCTGCTGGCGCTCGCCAGGCGGCAGGCCGCAGTCACACGGCTCGTCGCCATGCTTGTTGCACGGTTCTTTAGCTTTCTTCTCCAGCGCGCGCAGCTCGTCCAGCGGAACCAAGTCCTCGCGGCGGACAATATAGCGCGTGTCTTCCACCAGCACCAAGACCGTGTCCTGGAGAGGATAAACATCTAAAACTTTGCCTTCTCCGTGCGGAGTTCCTACACGCTTGTTTTTCTTGGGAAGCTGCTGGCGGGCCTGCACGTATTGTTCATACTCGTAGACAAGGCAGCAGCGCAGCCGTCCACACATTCCGGTGATTTCGGTCGGGTTCAGCGAAATACCCTGCACCTTCGCCATCTTGATCGAAATAGGGCTGAAATCCGTCAGAAACGTGCTGCAGCAGCGCAGCTCACCGCATGCACCGTAGCCCCCCAGCAGTTTCGCCACGTCACGCGGGCCTATTTGACGCATCTCAATCTGCGCGGGAAAGAGGCGGCTCAGCTCACTTACCAAACGACCAGTGTTGACCTTGTCCTCCGCAGTGAACATCACTGTGAGCAGTGTGCCGTCGTAGTTGTACTGAGCTGCCACGAACTTCACATCCTTGTAGCCGCCCAACTGCGCTGCTTTGCTGCGGCAGATTTCCAGCGCCTCGTCCTGTTTTGCTTCCCAATGCTGGCGCAGAACCAAGTCACGGGGCGTGGCAGGGCGCAGAATGGGCTTGTAATCACGCTCGCCGGGTTCTGGCACAACAAAACCCATGATCTGGCCCATCTGCCGGCCGCGCGCCGTTTCGACAATGACAAAATCGCCCACCTTGAGATCAGGGTAAGCGCTGTAATCAAAATGATAGAGTTTGCCCACTTTGCTGAAGCGTACACCAGCAACGGGTGCCGCCTGTTGAACACGTGCCTCGGCTACCATTACACTCGCTCGCCTCTAAGTCGGTAAGTTCAGTATCTGAGACGGTTCCCGGCACGAATCTCCTGTGTTTCAAAGAGCCTGTTTCGTACCGCAACGATATATTGTATAGTCTACTTCTAACATTACTAGAGC
The DNA here is from genome assembly GCA_034435995.1 of Anaerolineae bacterium. Classification (GTDB taxonomy): domain Bacteria; phylum Chloroflexota; class Anaerolineae; order Aggregatilineales; family Phototrophicaceae; genus DAOTWC01. Next base: position 4,041 of record DAOTWC010000111.1, read on the forward strand.
CGCAAACTTCCCAGCGCAGGCTGGTTCGCCTTCAACGAACATCGAGGACAACATGGGCACCCTGGTTATGAAATTCGGTGGGGCATCAGTGGGCGCCGCACCGGCGCTCACCCAGGTTTTGGGCATTGTGCTGCAAGAGCATGAGCGGTGGGACAACCTGCTTCTGGTCGTATCCGCCCTCGATGGAGTGACCGACGCTCTGCTCGAAGCAGCTCATCTAGCCCAGCTTAGCAACCGCCGGGGTTACCGGCGCATCGTGGCCACGCTGCGCCTGCGCCACCTTTCGCTGGTGGAACAGCTTCCACTAGGCGTGACTGAGCGCAACGCCCTGCAGGCAGATATTGACCGGCTTCTCTTCGACATGCTCGACACATGCCAGAGTCTGGCTGATAACCCTGCCAACCCACGCATACACGCTGTGATAGATCGCATCATCGGCGTGGGTGAGCGCCTGGCAGCGCGTATCGTGGCTGCTTTGCTGCGCCAGAACAATCTGCGTGGTGTGGCCATTGATGCGACAGACCTCATCGTCACCGACACCGCTTTCGGCAACGCGACACCTCAAATGGCCCTCACCCGGCAGCGCATTGCTCAACATCTTGTGCCAATGCTCACGCGCGACATCATTCCTGTCATCACGGGTTTCATCGGCGCGACTGAAACAGGTCAGCCAACAACGCTTGGCCGCGGCGGCAGCGATTATACGGCGTCCATCATCGCAGTAGCGGTCGAGGCTGACGAGGTATGGATGTGGACTGGGGTTGACGGCATCATGACGACTGACCCCAACGAAGTGAGCGACGCGCAGGTCATCCCGCTGCTGTCCTATGATGAAGTAGCAGAGCTGGCTTACTTCGGCGCGCGCATCCTGCACCCCCGCATGATTGGTCCGCTGCGCGAGCACCGCATTCCGCTGTGGGTGAAAAACGTCTTTCGCCCGCGCGAGGCCGGCACACTGATCCGCGAAACTGAGCCAAGCTCAGCTCAGGGCGTCAAGGCTGTTACGATCATCAACGGTCTGGGCCTCACCGCCGCCTACAGCGGCCCGCTGACTGCCATTTCCGCGCTGATTGACGAGGCGCTGTTTGAAACCACCAGCAGCCGCACCGAAGTGATGATCTCTGCCCAGTCGTCCTATCATTCATTTGTATGTTTTGTTATTCCCACCAGCGCCGGACCGGAAGCTGTCCAGGCCACCCAGGCAGCACTGGAAGCGGCGCTGGCCCGGCATAAAATGGCCGCTGAGTGGAAAGTAAGCCCGGTCAGCATCATCACGGTTATTGGGCAGCACCTTAACAGCCACACGCACGTCGCTGCAGAGGTGCTGAAGGTTCTTAAGGACGTTCGCGTGCTGGGATTGTCGCAGGGGCCAACTTCGTGTGGTCTATCCCTGGTGCTGGCGCCAGAAGAGGCCGAACGCGCGCTGCGCCAGATTCACACAATGATCGTCAGTAAGCGCCTAGGTAGCGCTCAAGCTCCCACTGCGTGACCTGCCGGTTGTACTCGTCGAACTCTTGGCGTTTGGCGGCCAGATAGCGATCGCTGATGTGCGGCCCCAGCGCTGACAGAATCACATCGTCTTCAGCCAGTGCATCCAACGCCTCGCCCAGCGAATTCGGCAGGATTTCAGCGCGGCGCAGCCGCATCCGATCCTGACCCAGCAGCGTCTCCTCCAGCGGTTCAGGCAGCGGCATACGCTGGTTTATGCCGTCCAGCCCTGCCATCAGCATCACTGCGGCCGCCAAGTAAGGGTTGCTGGACGGGTCTGGACAGCGCAGCTCCAGGCGCGTGTGCTGCTCTTTTCCGGCGGGCACGCTGGGCACACGGATCAGCGCTGCACGGTTGATGTGCGCCCAGGTGACATACACCGGCGCTTCCACACTCGTTCCCAAACGCTTATACGAATTGACCAGCGGAGCCAGTACAGCGCACATGGCGCGGGCATGGTGCAGCTGACCAGCCAGGAAATGGCGGGCAGTTTCTGAAAGGCCGTATTCGTTGCTTGTGTCAGCAAACACATTTTCGCCAGTAGCTGCATCGTGCAGGCTCTGGTGTGTGTGCATGCCGGAACCGGCCAAGTCCATTCGAGGACGCGGCATGAACGTGCAGTGCAAACCGCTGCGCTGCGCCACATTCTTAAGCGCAATTCGGGCCGTGAGAATCTGATCAGCAGAAGTCAGGGCATCTGCGTAATGAAAATCTATCTCATGCTGGCCTGCCCCGATTTCATGGTGCGCCGAGTCCACCTCGATGCCCAGCTCAATCAGCGTGGCCAGCATCTTGCGACGAACAGACTGGGTGAAATTGGTCGAAAAATCGTAGTAGCTCACTTCGTCATGAGGTATCAGCCCTGTCGCATCGCCTCCTGCGTCGCTGCGAAACAGAAAGAACTCCAGCTCGCAGCCTGTCTTATACGTGAAACCCTGTCGTTCGGCCTGTTTAAGCGCGCTGAGCAGCACGATCCGTGGGTCACCGATAAACGGTTCGCCGTGTGGTGTGTGCACAGTGCAGATGAGGCGAGCAGTGCGCTCTTCCGGCGCATCCCATGGCAGCACGACAAACGATGCCGGGTCAGGAATTAAGAGCATGTCGCTCTCAGCAGCGCGGGCAAACCCTTCAATCGCTGAGCCGTCGAACTGGACGCCATTGTCAAATACCGCGCTAGCTGCCCGCGCTGGCACAATTACGCTCTTGACCATGCCAGTAATGTCGGTAAACCACAGGTTGATGAACCGGATGGCGTGCTCGTCAATTGCAGCCAGAACCGCGTCTTTGGTCATAAAACTGCTCACAGAAATGCCTGTCCAATCTGTAAATGAGAATAGTAGGCGCTGGCGGATCGCTTGGACATGAGGCACATCGCCAAAGCGCCGAGCCTATCCCTTGGCGATCATCTACAACTCAGGCTGCTGGAGCAGGCCTAGGTGGCCCATAAGCGCGTCCAAGCCTAACAGGTAGCTGCGCCAGCCAAAGCCAGCAATCTGGCCGATGCACGCTGGCGCAAGCAGCGATGTGTGGCGGAATGGCTCACGAGCGTGAATGTTGGACAAATGCACTTCGACTACAGGCAGCGCCACCGCGCTGATCGCATCTCGCAGCGCTACAGAAGTGTGCGAATAAGCGCCGGGGTTGAATACCACGCCATCAGCCCAGTTGCGCGCCACGTGCAGAATATCAATGAGCGCGCCTTCATGATTCGACTGTTCGGCGCGCAGCTCCACGCGGTGTGGGCGCACGTGGGCGGTGGCCAGCATGTTGATCTGTTCCAGCGTCATGCTGCCGTAGATTTCCGGTTGACGAGTGCCTAAGAGGTTCAGATTCGGCCCATGCAGCAAGAGTATGTATTTCATAATAAAGTATGCCAGTTTCGCCGCGCATAAGGTCAGTATAGCTCAGATTGCGCCGCGCTGCGCGCCTAACCCAGGCTGGCAAGCACATCAAGCACCGCCGCCTGCGGCACATCTTCCTGCACAATTGGCTGCCCGACATCGCGCAGCAGCACAAAACGCGCACGGCCGGCTCGCCATTTCTTGTCGGTGGCCATCGCCGCGTATAGCTCTGCTGGTTCCATGCCGTCGAGTGTACGCGGCAAACTGGCGGCCGCCAGCGCCGCATCCACCTCCTCAGGCAGTCCCGGCCTGCACAGGCCAAGCGCAGCCGACAGACGGGCTGCTGCCAGCAGCCCGACACCAACTGCTTCACCGTGTAGCCAGCGGTAGCCGCTGACCTGCTCGACTGCGTGGGCAAACGTATGACCGAGATTTAGGTATGCGCGCACGCCCTGCTCATATGGGTCTTGAACAACGATGTCCACCTTAACGCGCGCAGCGCGTTCCACCAGCTCAGGCGCGCGCGCCAGCGTGTGCAGCGTCGGATCGAGAAGTAAAGGATCGGCCAGCAGACCGTGCTTAATCACCTCTGCCATCCCGCAGCGCCACTCGCGCGGCGGTAGCGTTGCCAGCACCTGTGTGTCAATCCACACAGCCTCAGGTTGTTTGAACGCGCCGACCAGGTTCTTTCCCTGCGGCAGGTCCACGCCTACCTTGCCGCCGATACTTGCGTCCACCATCGCCAACAGACTGGTGGGCATCTGTACTATGCGAACGCCGCGCATGTACGTCGCCGCCGCAAAACCCGCCGTGTCGCCCACTACCCCGCCGCCCAGAGCGATCACCAAGCCATACCGATCCAGCCGAGCGTTCAGGAACTCGCTGTAGAGCTTAGCCGTCGTTTCCAGCGTCTTGTAGACCTCGCCGTCTGGCAGCGCCACCAAAGCCCCGCCTAACGCTTCAGCAAGTTGCACGCCGTACAGCGGCGCTAGTGTCACGTTAGTGACGACAACCACACCGGTAATGGACGGGCGCAGCGCGCTGATCAGCGCCGCCGCCTGCTTCAGCAGGCCTGGCTCAATCACAATATCATAAGCCCCCGTCGGCGTGCTTACACGGATTCGACTGCCGCCCACTCTCTCCACAGCGCCAACACCTCCTCAGCGATTGTGTCTGGCAATTGGCCATCGGTGTTGATCTGATGCGGAATCTCAGCGTAAGCCGCCTGGCGCTGGCGCAGCAGCGCCTCCCAATCACCATGAAATAACGGGCGCTCACTCTGACCTGCCAGCCTTTGACGAATGGTTTCTACGCTGGCGTTCAAACACACGACAAAACCAGACGCCAACATGACCGCTCTGTTACCGGGATCAACCAGCATTCCGCCGCCGGTCGCGATCACCAGCCCGCATTGACCAGCAAGAAACCGGCACAGCCTGGCCTCGCTGCGCCTGAAGGCTGCCTCGCCGTCCTCGGCAAAAATCGCTGCAATCGAACGGCCAGCGCGCCGCTCAATCTCAGCGTCAGTGTCTATGAATGGCCGCCCCAGCAGTCCAGCGAGGCGCTGCGCTACTGTGGTCTTGCCAGTCCCCATAAAGCCCGTAATGACGATGTTGCGGTCAGACCTCGTAGCCAAAGCGCCACTCCAGGTTGTCCATCGGCAGATCGTCCAGATGCGCCCGCCGCAGCGCACCAAAGCGCGGGCGCATCTCGTCCAGGCTGTCGCCGCCCAGCTTCTCAATCAGCGCGTCGGCCAGCACCAGCGCCAGCATTGCTTCCCCTACCGGCACGGCTCGCGGTAGTGCACAGAAATCGCTCCGCTCATATGTCGTGCGTTCGGGCTGCCCAGCGGCCAGATCAACTGAGTCAATACCCTGGAGCAGCGTAGAGATCGGCTTCATGGCAGCGCGCGCGACGATCGGCTCACCAGTCGAGATGCCGCCTTCGATTCCGCCGGCGCGGTTGCTGAGTCGTATCAGACTCCGATCCTCTGCCAGCGCAATTTCATCGTGCACCTGCGACCCGCGCAGCCCAGCATTGTGAAACGCAGGGCCGATCTCTGCGCCCTTCATAGCGTGGATGCTGACCAACGCCGCGACAATGCGCGCGTCCAGCCGGCGGTCATAATGCACATGCGACCCTAACCCCGGCGGCACGTTCAGCGCCACGATCTCAAAGACCCCGCCCAGCGTGTCCTTGTCAATAATCGCCTGCCGGATTTCAGTGTGCATCTGCTCGGCTGCGGCTGCATCGGGGCAGCGCACGTCGTTTGCCTCAGCGAGCGCAAAACGCTCCGGGTAAGGCAGCGCATCCGGCAGCTGTGCTGCAACACTGCCAATCTGCACCACGTAACCGCCAATCACAATGCCAAACTCGCTGAGCAGCCGCTTGCACACCGCGCCTGCTGCGACGCGCATTGTTGTCTCGCGGGCGCTGGCGCGCTCCAGCGCCAGACGCAGCTCACGGTAGCCGTACTTGATCGCCCCGGTTAGGTCAGCGTGACCGGGGCGAGGCGTGGTCATGGGCGCAATATCGCGGTCTTTCCAGTTCTTGTAGTCGCGGTTCTCCACCAGCAAGGCAATCGGCGCGCCGGTAGTATGGCCGTTGACCACTCCGCTGGCGATCTGCACCTGGTCGCGTTCAATGTGCATGCGGCCGCCAGAGCCATACCCCTGCTGGCGGCGTGCCAGCTCATCGTTTATCGCTTGGGCGCTCACAAGAAGGCCGGCAGGCACGCCCTCCAGAATAGCTGTCAGAAGAGGCCCGTGGCTTTCACCCGCTGTCAGCAAACGTATCATAAGCTGCTCTGCTCCTCATACCTGGGGGCTGCTCTCAGCGGCCAGCGCCGCCTGCGCTGCCGCCAGCATCACGTCAAACGGGGCTGCCCGGCCGGTCCACAGCGTGAAAGCAGCCGCTCCTTGGCGCACCAGCATTCCCAGGCCGCCGACAGCCCGCCCCCCACGCGTCTCTGCCAGCGCCATCAGGCGTGTGCGGGCAGGACGATAAACCATATCGTAGACTACCGCCCCCTCAGGAAAGGGAACGTCATCCGGCCACGGACACAAGTTGACCTGCGGCCACATGCCAACCGGCGTGCAGTTGACAATCAATCCAGGCTGCGCCGCCGCTGCTTCTTCCAAAGGCAGCGCCTCGACATCGCGCACATTAGCTGCCAGTGCCAGGTTCGCCAACATCGCCTGCGCGCGGGCCATTGTACGATTGGTAACAATCACTGATGCACCAGCCTGCGCCAGTCCGAAAACTGCCGCGCGCGCTGCGCCGCCAGCGCCCAACACCAGCGCACGTGTCCCTGAAAGCGCTACTCCGTTGGCCTCTAGGTCGCCAATCAAACCTGCCACATCCGTGTTAGTGGAGACGTTAGTCCGAAAATCAATCGTGTTGGCCGCTCCTACTGCGCGAGCCAGATCGTCGGGCTGTGTGTGCGCCAGCACTTTCTCTTTCAGCGGCACGGTTACATTTACACCCAGATAGCCGCCCTCGCCGCGCAGCGTGCGTAGGCTGTGGCCAACAATATCTGGCGGAACTGGCAGTAGATCGTAGCGCCAGTCTGTAAGCCCCAGCGCAGCGAACGCGGCATTGTGCATAGCCGGGCTGAGGCTGTGTGTCACCGGCCAGCCAATCACGCCAACGCGGTAGAGACTCATGCTCGCTCCTGGCGCTGCTCAGCTATTATAGTGACTG
>DAOTWC010000112.1:0-7087 GCA_034435995.1 Anaerolineae bacterium
TCCTTATTTTCTCGTTCGATCTGATGCGACAAGTGTCACTTCAATGCCTTGGTTTTCTATCGGAGCCAAATACTCTGAGGCTAACCCTTCGTCCGTGACAATGTGATGGAGCACCGACAGTGGAGCGACGCTCGCCAGCGTGCGGCGGCCAAATTTGGTGCTGTCAGCCAGCAGGATGCGCCGCTCGCCACACTGGATCAGCGACCGCTTTACGCTGGCATCTTCTAGGTTGTACTCGGTCAGTCCAATTTCAGGGTCTATTCCGCCGATACCAACAAACGCCTTGTCCACATGAAAACGCGCAAAGGAGTCTTCGGCTAAGCTCCCGATCAACGAGTGTTCGCCAGAGCGGAGAATCCCGCCGGTAAGAATGAGGCGCACGCCCGCGTGATCTGCCAGCGCATTTGCGACAGGCAAACTAGCCGTAATAACGGTGATGTTACGCTTATTGGATAGTTGCTTTGCCAGCTCAAGCGTTGTTGTGCCCACATCTATAGCGATACTATCGCCATCATTGACTAGGCTTGCCGCAAAAGCCGCGATCGCTTTCTTAGCACTTTGTGATTCATGAGCACGCGTGATAAAGGGAGGCTCATAGCTTCTTCCGTGCAAGCTGACCGCCCCACCGTGAATCCGGCGCAGCAGATTGGCGCGCTCAAGCAGAGAGAGATCGCGCCGGATCGTCATGTCTGACACCCGAAGCTTGTCACATAATTCAACGACCGTCACTACACCCTGATCTGCCAGCAGTTCCAAGATCAGGTTGTGGCGTTCTTGCGCTGCGGACATCACGCAATCTCCTGATAATAATTGTAGGCGGAATTATGTTTTTAGTCAAAGAAAACAAACACAAAAAACGTTCGAATAAAACAGTAAAAGTACACAAATCCAGAACAGCGCTTTCAGACAGCGCGGGCCAAGGGTAGTGTTAGGGTTCCCTGTATTACATCGTCCCTTGTGTTCGATATGTTGCGGGGATATGCAATCGTTCAGCCCGTTCTTGAACAACCATGCTTTGGGCGGGTTAACTCTGCGGCGGCCAGCGAGGCAAGTTTGCGCGCTGTGCTCCCCGCAGCCGCTCTTCATGCAAAGCGCATTGCACCCAGTCATGATGGAGAAGACGGGAACGTAGTGCAATAGATGCGGAGGTATGTCCTAATGCGTGACGCAGGCCAAACTCTCACACTGCATAATCAAGATATACTTGTATGATGTCAGCGCTCCGGTTATCTACGAGATCGTAAGCATCTGAGATGTCGCTAAACGGCAGGCAGTGGGTCAGCAAAGCGTCTATTTCTAACGTGTCAAACGCCTCCAACACATGCGCCATTCTGCGCGAAACAGAGTGAGTCGCGCTCAGATCAGGATCAACAGCGGCAACTTGGGAACACTTTATCGTAATACGGTTGTGGTGGAATTCCTCAGATAGATTAAGCGCTTCAGCCGTGCCGCCGTACCAGGACAGCGCGATTACTGTTGTATTCGGCGCTGCAGCGCGGATTGCCTCGTGGAGAGCAGCATATGAGCCTGTCACATCAATAGTTACATCCGCGCCGCGCCCGTCTGTTTGCTCGCGAACCTGCAGAGCGACGTCACCTGCCAGCGGATCAAGAGCAGCAGTTGCGCCCAGTTTGAGGGCCATTTCGCGCCGCGAAACGATAGGATCAACCACGATGATCTTGCGCGCGGCGCTGCGACGAACAAACTGTGTGACCAGCAGCCCGATCAACCCCTGGCCGAAGATCACAACGACGTCATCTAAACGGATGTCTGCGTCCAGAACGCCATTGTAAGCGGTGTTAATGTTCGAGTAGACTACGCCTTGTGCTGGATTCTTAAGGTTAGGCAGCTTGATCACACCAGCAGCGGGCGCAACATACATGGTCTGGTGTGGTTCGTAGGCGAACACCAGATCGTCGGGCTTCAGGTCTGTAACCTCCTTCCCGACCTCAACCACACGCCCCACATTTTGGTAGCCATACGCTAGGGGATAATCCCAGTGGGTGTCAGAGGGTTTCCAATAGCCGCGAGATGGTCGGACGTTCGCCTCAGGCGAAACCGGTAGGAACAGGCGCAGCGCTGGATCATAGCGTTTCGACCACTGCGGCGCTGCGCCTCGGTACACGTTCATCTCCGTCCCATGGCTGATGCCAGAGAAGAGCGTTTGGACGCGCACGTCATTAGGCCCAGGCGGGTCAAGGGGTTTGTAGATAAAATCAACCTTGCGCGGGCCAGTGAACACAGCGATCTTAGCGGTATTTGATTGTGGCATCTGCGTCAGCCTTTCAAGCTACCACTGGTGAGTCCGCTCACCAGAAAACGCTGGAAGAAGATAAACAAAACCGTCGGTGGCATGGCAATAATAGCGCCGCCAGCGGTCAACATACCCCAGTCAATCTGAAACTGACCAAAAGCGTTCTGCAGCGCAAGCGGCAGCGTGCGGGCCTCTGTTGACGTGATAAGGGCCAGCGCAAAGATATACTCGCCCCAGGCCAGCATAAACGCGAACGCACCCACTGCCACCACAGCGGGCAGCATAAGCGGAGCAATGATCATGCGCAATAGCTGGCGGTAGTTAGCGCCGTCGATCAGGGCTGCCTCGTCAATTTCGACGGGAATGTCGTCCATGTATCCCTTGAGCATCCACACGGCAACCGGCATCTGCAGCAGCAGGTAGCTGACCATCAACCCAGCAGGGTGGTTAGTCAGCCCCACACCGCGCAAGATAATGATCAGCGGCACGACAATCACGATTCCTGGAAGCATCTGCATGCCCAAGATGAGCAGCGAGAAGGAGTTCTTGAGGCGGTACTCGAAGCGCGACAGGCTGAAAGCTGCAAGCAGCGACAGAATGGTGGAAACCAGAGAGGAAACAGCGGCTACCATCAGGCTGTTGACAAAGGCCTGAGGAAACCCTACGGTGTTCCAGATACGCCCAAAGTTTTCCAGCGTAAATGTGCGCGGGATGACAGCCAGTGGATGATCGAACATCTGCCCCTGCGGCTTAAGCGCTGTCAGGTACAGCCAGATGATCGGAAACAACATGGCAGCGACAACCACAACCGTCAGCGCCTGCAGCCCAATGTCAATCACGCGGGTTCGGGTTTTGGGTGAAAACATTGTTGGCCCTTGCAAGTTAGCTGTCCCGCTGCCGAAAAACCCACACATAAATGGCGGAGAAGATCAACAGAAGCACCAACATGCTCACAGCAATTGTTGCTGCGTAGCTGATTTCTTTGCGTTCGAAGAAGTTTCGAAACAAGTAAACCCCAATCAATGTTGTCGAATCAGCAGGACCGCCCTTGCCTACCGCCCACACAATGTCAAAACTGTAGAAAGCCAATATACCCAGCACCAGACTCATGGCAACGGCGGTGCGGCGAATGAGTGGCAGCATGATATACCAGAACTTCTGCAAGGCGCTCGCACCATCTACAGAGGCTGCTTCATAAAGCTCGTGTGGGATGCTTTTCATAGCAGCGAGCAGCGCGATGACCATGAACGGCGTGCCTTTCCAGGCGCTGACAAACGTCAAGACGGCCAGCGCCGTAGCTGGGCTGCCAAGCAGCGAGCGCCTCCCTGCAAGGTCTAAAGACTGAAGGATATAGTGCAGCGTTCCGTATTCGCTGTCTAGTAGCCAGCGCCACGTAAGCGCCACAACTATAGAGGGTGCCACCCAGGGCAGCAAAATGAGGGCGGAGAGCACACCGTTGATGACGGTGCGGCGGTTCAGCAGCAGCGCGATGCCCATGCCCATCGCCAGCTCAAGCACGACCGTACCCACTGTCCAGTAAACGGTACGCCCCAAGCTGGCCCACACGACAGGGTCAGTCACAAGCCGCTCGAACCCTCTTAAGCCGTGGAAAATTGGTTCAGGGCTGGTTAGCAGATACCAATCAGTGAAGCTCAGATATACCTGATACAGCAGCGGGTACAGCCCAATCAGCCCCAAAACGATCAAGGCGGGCAAGATGAACAGATAGGCTGCCCGGCGGCGCTGCGCTGCGAAATTCGCCCGGCGCTGCGAAGCAGCGGACAGTCTGTGTGATATCTTCTGGTTCCACGCCATCAGATGGATTCCAAGTGGGCAGGGGCTTGTAGGGAACTGCCCCTGCCCATCGTCACAGTGAACGATAACGCGCTAGCGAGACAGCACTTCGTTGATGCGCTGGCACAGCGAAACAGTGGCCTGGTCTACTGTTTCCACTTCCAGCATCACGTTCTGCACAGCAGTCTGGACCGCATCAACCTCGAGAGTAGCCATTTGCGGAATTTCTGGGTCTGGATACTGGTATGGTTGTGCATAGGCAAGCCCATCTAGGAAGACGCGGAACTGGCTGCGCCAGGGTTCATCGTAGCTTTCCAGCCACTGCTCTGCAATTGACTGGCGGCCGGGCGGCAGGTTGGCCGCAGCCGCAATGCCGGGCAGCCCTCCCTCGGGGTCAGTTGCGTACTTGATCCACTTCCAGGCCGCATCTTTGACCTTGGACTCGTTCCACAGCACAAGCGGCCACCCGCCCAAGAAGCCAAAACGTCCCGCAGGCCCAGCCGGGATAGGCGCGACTTTCAGGCTGTCAATCCACTCAGGTTCCGCCGCCTGCACCGTTCCGAGAATCCAGGGGCCGTCAATATACATGGCTAGGCGACCATCAGCAAGCAGCTGCAGAAGCTGCTCACGGCTGTAGGTCGGGGTGTCCGGCGGCGTGACAGCGTCAACCAGGTATAGATCCGTGTAGTATTGAAGAGCCTGCCGGAATTCGGGTGTATCGAACCCGCACATACCCTCTTCGTTGAGGAAACGCGCACCATAACCGAGATAGACGTTCATGAACACCTGAAGCGTCGGGTAATCAATCGCGCCAGGAATGCCAAAGCCGTATACATTGTCCTTGGTCAGTGCGATCGCGTATTCCCGCACCTGATCCCAGGTATCCGGTGGCGCATCAAAACCCGCTGCCTGAAGCAGGTCTTTGCGGTACCACAGCACGCGTGTCTCCACGTTCATCGGCGATCCCCACCACTCACCGTCAATCAGGTAGTAATAGTAATCGCCAGGCCAGAAATCCTCAGTGATGTCGCTGCCCACCTCTTCTGACCATGCCTCGAAGTACTCTGTGAGCGGGGCAAGCGCGCCGAGCGCTTGGTACTGCGCCACGACGTTGTTGCCAAGCATGGACACATCCGGCAGACCGCCTGCTGAGAGGGCAGTTGTCAGTCGCTGCTGCTGTTCAGACCACGGAACGATCACCATCTGAACCTTGACATCTGGGTTCAGCGCTTCAAATTCGGCAATCGCATTCTCGTAAGCTTCGATAATCGTCTCATCGGTGAAAAACTGCCAGAAAACCACTGTGGTCGGCTCCTGAGCCTGAGCAGCGCCGAGCGCCAGAGCCAGAATGACCAATAGAGCTGCCGGGATCAAACGACGGACGGATACCATTTTACATATCTCCTTATTTGTTTGGACAGCGTTTTGTTGGTTAGTGACATGCACTTCTTTGCAATCTAATCGCTAGGCCGTTTCTCCTTTCTCACATGCTCTCGAGCTGCGCGCGCATAAAGCGCACAGCAGCAGGCAGTGCATCTTCCGGAGCCCCGGCAATCTTGGGGCCGTCCGGCGACCAGCATTCGATGCTCACATAGCCCTGGTAGCTGATCTCGCGCAGTGCCGCAAACGCTGGGCGGAAGTCCATAAAACCCAACCCTGGCTGCAAGCGATTGTTGTCGGCAATGTGAACGTGTCCCAGGCGCGGCCCAGCATCGCGGATCGGGTCGCCTAAGCTCTTTTCCTCGATGTTCATGTGGAACAGATCGGCGAGCACTTTCACACGGGGGTGGTTGACAGCTTCAGCGATTTCGAGCGCTTGTTCAACACGGTTGAGGAAATACGTCTCGTAGCGGTTGAGCGGTTCTAACAAGAGTGCGGCACGACCAGACGGCAGCAAGGCCGCCCATGTGCCCAGTGTTTCAATCAGTCTGTCGCGCAGACGGTTCCAGCGTTCAGCCCAGGGGACGTCCTCAAATGTGACAGGCGGTCGTACTGGCACAGAGACAACGCCAACAGCGCCGAGCGTATCTGCCGCGCCGAGTAAATCGCGCAGAGTATCGAGACGCCTGCCCTGCTCGGCGCGATCAGGGTGCAGCGGGTCATGGATCGGGTGAGTGCAGATAGCGCAGACCGGTAGGCCTGCGCTTTTGCTGGCTGCCTCAACATCGCTGAGACGACCAATTAGGTCGAACTCGGGGCCAATAGCAACCTCCACGGCATCGTAACCGAAGAGGGCAGCGTAGTCAAACTGAGCGGCGATATCGCTCCCTGGGAGATGAATGGTCTGCACTGCGAATTTTGTCATAGCTGTCCTCTTCTTCGCTGCAATATGTCATCGTTGACACATAGAGTTAAAAAAAACATGTGGTGCACACGAGTGCTGGGAATAGGCGTAAAAGTTCACTGGCAAGCTCTCACCCTTGATTAACCGCCTGCCGTCTGGTTGAAGCGCGCACGACCAAGTCGGGCAGCAAAGTTTCGTGCCGCATCACTTGAGCGCCTGCTGCTGCATCATCCTTTTTCCAGGCATCCAACATCATTCTGATGGCTGCTCGGCCAATGTCCATCATTGGCTGGCGCACTGTGGTCAACGGCGGAGAGAGATAGGGGGCGTAGGTGTCGTCGTAACCAACAACGGCGATGTCGTTTGGCACCAACAAGCCCCGTTCGTAAATCGCTTGTAAAGCGCCGGCTGCCAGCAGGTCAGAGGCTGCGAAGACAGCTGTCGGGGGCTGTTCTGCGTCTAGAAAAGCGTGAGTGGCTCGGTAGCCTTCCCCAGCGTGGTGATACTCCTCAAGCGAGTAGTAATCGCAAAGCGCAACCAGGCGGTCATCAACCGGCAAGCGATAGCGTGCCATAGTATCGAGGTAGCCTGCGCAACGTTGTGCTTCAACCTGATATCTGGCAGAAGCCGCCAAACCATCGAAAAGCCCACCAATATAGGCGATGCGCCTGTGCCCACACGCAATCAAATGTTCCACCGCCAGCACTGAACCGGCGTAATTGTCAACAACAACGCTGGCAGTTTGCACCGACGTC
>DAOTWC010000113.1:0-12378 GCA_034435995.1 Anaerolineae bacterium
GCAGGCCGCGCACAAGCCGAAAACCGCCATGTGCTCGATGCGCGCGACAAAGCCGTGGTCGCGGCGCAGGCTGGCGCGCAGCGGAGCGAAGTAAGCGTCGTCCAGGTCAATCAGCGCGCCGCAGTTGAGGCAGACCAAGTGATGGTGGTACGGCTGGGCGACCAGCTCGTAGACTGCGCCCGCTGCGCCGATGTCGGTCTGCGAGACAATGCCCAGGCCTTTGAGCCATTGGAGCGTCCGGTAAACAGTGGGGGCGGGGATGTCGTGGCCGCCCTCCGCCGCCAGGATGCGGGCCTGCAGGTCGGCGACGGTGGCATGGCCCGGCTGCTGGCACAGCGCCGCGATCACCAGCCGCCGCAGCAGCGTCAAGCGCTCGCCGCTGTCCTTCACCCGATCAAATATGGACTCGGCTTCGATCATCGCTACCCCCTGTCACAACACAATGTGTATAATACTACATCTGTAAAAGATTACAGCAAATGAGGGTCAGGTCACTATGATTGCAATCAGCGCCATGCACATTCCTGACGGCTTTTTGAGCGTGCCGGTAGCGCTGCTGGGCTGGGCGCTGCTGATCGCCGCGGCGGCGGTAGCGCTGCGCCAGACAGGGCGCAGCCTGGGCGACCGACAGCTTCCTCTGATGGGGGTGCTGGCGGCGTTCGTGTTCGCCGCGCAGATGATTAATTTTCCAGTGGCGGGCGGCACGTCCGGCCACCTGATCGGCGGCGCGCTGGTCGCCATTCTGCTTGGCCCGTGGGCGGCCGTGCTCGTGCTGGCCAGTGTGCTGGCGGTGCAGGGCCTGCTGTTTCAGGACGGCGGGCTGCTGGCGCTGGGGTTCAACGCCTTCAACATGGGCGTGATCGCGGCGTTCGTTGGCTACGCGATCTACGGCTGGGCGCGCCGCCTGCTGGGCGACACGCCGGCCAGCCGCTTTGCCGGCGCAGCGCTGGGCGCCTGGCTGAGCGTGATGGCTGCCGCTGCGGCAACCGCTCTACAGCTTGCTGTGTCGGGCACAGTCGCGTTTGAGATCGTTGTTCCGGCCATGCTGGCCGTCCACGCGCTGATCGGCATCGGCGAGGCGCTCATTACAGTGGGTGCGCTGGCGTTCATTCGTGTGGCGCGGCCTGATCTGATCGGCGCGGAAAGCGGGCAGGCGGCGGCCGCTGGCTCTGGTTGGGTAGCCGCCGGGTTGGTGATCGCGCTGGCGGTGGCGCTGGCCTCGCCGCTGGCCGACCCCAACCCCGACGGCCTGGAGCGCGTCGCTGAGGATCACGGGTTTATCGAGGCGGCGCAGGACGCGCCTTTCACCGTTATTCCTGACTACGCCGTTCCCGGCATCGAGAACGAAGCGCTGGCTACGATGGCTGCCGGCGTCATCGGCGTGATCATAATGGCCGCGCTGGGCTTCGGGCTGGCGCGGCTGATCCGACGGCGCGCGCCCGAATCGGCCGCGTCATGACAGCGCGCGCAGTCTGAATGCGTTTCCGCGAGCGCTACATCGCAGCAGATTCGCCGCTGCATAGGCTGGATGCGCGGGTCAAGCTGGTGGTCGTGCTGGCGCTGATTGTCATTGTTGCGCTGACGCCAGAGCGGGCCTGGCCAGCCTACCCCCTGTATTGGGCGCTGCTGGCTGCGCTGGCGGCAGTGGGCCGCATCGGAGCGCTGCGGCTGGCGCGGGCCGCAGCGCTGGCGCTGCCGTTTGCGCTGGCTGCGCTGACGCTGGTTTTCACCACGCCGGGCGCGTCAGTTGTGCAGGTCGCTGGGCTGACGGCAACCGACGCCGGCTTAGCGCGTTTTGCCGCGATAGCGCTCAAGAGCTGGTTGGCGGCGCAGGCGGCGCTGCTGCTGGCGCTGTCCACGCCGTTTGCTGACATGCTGTGGGCGCTGGAGAGCCTGCGCGTGCCGGCGGCGCTGGTGCACATCGTCGGCTTTATGTACCGCTACCTGTACACGCTGACGGACGAGGCCGCGCGCCTGCTGCAGGCGCGGACAGCGCGCAGCGCGGCAGCGCTGGGCCGCCGGGCCGGTGGTCATCTGCTGTGGCGGGCGCAGGCAGCCGGCGGCATGGTGGGCAGCCTGTTCCTGCGCAGCTACGAACGCAGCGAGCGCATCTACGCGGCGATGCAGGCGCGCGGCTACACCGGCCAGCCGGCGCGGCTGGACGCCCCTCCGCTGCGCCGCGCCGCTGTTCTGGCAGGGATAGGGATTGTGGCGGCAGCGGGAACGGTGCTGCTGCTGGCGCTGCTGTGGTGGAGCGGATGAAATGAGCGCCGCCGTCGAAGTTGAACACCTGTCATATGCTTATGCGGACGGGCGAACAGCGCTCGACGACGTGTCGCTGCGCCTGGAGCCGGGGGAACGCGCCGCGCTGGTGGGGCCGAACGGCAGCGGCAAATCCACGCTGCTGCTCAACTTGATCGGCGTGCTGCGGGCGCAGCGCGGCACGGTGCGCGTTGGCGGGCTGCCGCTGGCTGACGACACGGTGGGGCGGATCCGCGCCTTGGCCGGTTTAGTGTTCCAGAACCCGGACGACCAGCTTTTCTCGCCGTTTGTGCGACAGGACGTAGCCTTCGGGCCGCTGCACATGGGGCTGGCGCGTGAGGATGTCGAGGCGCGGGTGGCGCGGGCGCTGGCCGCTGTGGGCATGAGCGACTACGCCGACCGCGTCAGCTATCACCTGAGCATCGGCGAGAAGAAGCGGGTCGCGCTGGCGACCATTCTGAGCATGGAGCCGCAGATTCTGCTGCTCGACGAGCCATCTGCCGGGCTGGACCCGCGCGCTCGCCGCGAGCTGATCAGCCTGCTGGCCGGCTTCAATGGGCGCACGCTGTTTGTCAGCACACACGACATGCGCCTGGCGCGCGACCTGTGCCAGCGCGTGATCGTGCTGGACGGCGGGCGCGTCGCCGCCGACGGCGCGGCAGACGCGGTTCTTTACGACGCCGCGCTGATGGAACGTCACGGCCTGGAGATGCCGTAGGGGGTTAAGACACGTTCTGCTGCAGCATGCGTTGTGTGCCATCAATGACGCGCAGCCGCACCGGACGCAGCCGTTTTAGCAGGCTGAAGAACGGCACGGGCACAATCTCCTGATTGGCGGCGCGCTGTGTTGAGCGGTGGATGCGCCCGCTTGTCGCCAGTTCGCGCCCGGCCTGCTCGTAGGCGGCCAGCACTCGCGCTACACGTGGATGTGCCCCCATCTGGTTGTGCGACCGAGCATACTCAAGCAGGGGCGTCGCGTTGCGCACCAGCGTGCCCACCTGAGGCGCGTCCATGAAGCGGCTGTAGGTGTGGAAGTAGCTGACGACACTGCGCGGCGTTTCTGCTTCCACGTTCGAGCAGCATGTGAGCAGCACGAACGGCTTGGACACAATCGCCGGGTTAACGTGATGGTGGATCAGCCCGCTGGCGTTGAGGTGCATGTCGCTTACGTCCATAGTGCTGTAGAGTCGGTCGAGCAGCGTTTTCATCAGCCCGGACATGGTCATCATGTAAACCGGCGTGGCGAAGACGATGACATCGGCCGCGGCCATCTGCGCAAGCACTGCCGCCATATCGTCTTTGTCTTCATAGATGCAGCGCAGGTGAGCCTCGTCGCTTTGGCAGCGCAGACAAGCCAAGCAGCGGTTGAGTTTCAACCGCGCCAGCACGACCATGTTACAAACTGCCCCAGCTTCTGACGCGCCGCGCAGCAGGGTTTCGAGGAGAAAATGTGTTGTGCCCCGATCGCCCCTGTGACTGGCATTGATTGCGGTGATTTGCATGGAGGAGTCTCCGCATGTCGTAACGCATGTATCTATCTTACTGCTAGTGTTGGGCATGCGGTGCGCTCAATCGAACAGCACTGAGCCGCGCATCTCCATGGGCAGCGACATCAGGTAGAGGGCGAACAGCAGCAGCCCGGCCAGCAGCAGCGCCCAGGGCAGCAGCCCGCGCAAGGCGCGCCGGCGGTAGAGGCGCAGAGCAGCGCGCTGCGCCAAGCTCATGCTCCAGACAAAGCCGCCCAGCAGCGCGACGGCCTGCACAACGGCGATCAGGCTGTCTTCCACGCCTGCGCCAAAGCGCGCCCAGTCGCCCGGCTGGCCCAGGAACTCCTGCGCGGCTGGAATGAGCGCCAGCGGCGCGATCAGAAAATGGAAGCTGTAGTGGGCAAACCAGATGCCGAAGCCCAGCGGCGCGAAGGCAGGCGCAAACGCCGCTGTCGTGTGCCGCAGCGACACGCGCCGTTCCGTGCCAGTAAGCGCCTGCGCCAGCCAGGCGGCGGCCAGCGTCAGCGCGGCCGGCAGCAGCAGCCCGCCAACAGCGAAGATCACCAGCAGCACGACAAAGTCGGAGCGCGTGCCGAGCGCAGCGGCCAGCGCCCGCTGGAGTTCGTACACCGGCGGCACCATGCCGAAAGCGTTGAGCGCGCCCAGGAAAGCGAGCCAGATGACCAACAGCGACACGTCCCAGCGCGCCGGCCAGGCCCCAGCCAGGCCCAGCTCGCGGCCCGGCGCGCGGGCCAGCAGGCCAATGTTGTCATGTGGGCAGGCCCGAACGCAGTCCAAGCAGTAGACGCAGTCGAGGTTGGATTTCAGCTGCGGCGGGTAGAGTTCCGTGCCGCAGCCCAAGGCACCGCCTGGCCCGCGCTCAACCTGCCGCGGCTCGAACCCGCCGCCCGCGACGGGGATGCGATCCACGCGGATCGCCGGCTGCGCCGCCCAGCTACCGTTGATGCACTCCCTGCCTTGGCAGGCGGCGCACACCGCTGTATCGCGCACGGCGATCTGCGTAGGCGACACCGTCGAGTAAACGAAGTTGAACGTCCCCAGCGGACACACGTATTTACAGAAAGCCGACTCGGTAAAAACAGCTTCCAGCGCAAACGACGCGGCAAAGTAGGCGGCGATCACCCAGGCGGTGAGCGCTGGGCTGGCCCACAGGTCGAGCCATTCGTAGATGAAAAACAGCGCGATCAGGCTGGCAGTCGCCAGCCACTTATTGCGCAGCGCCCGCGGAAAGCGCCGCCCGCGCACGCTCAAGCGGCGCGCCAGCGTGCGCGGCAGCGTGAACGGACAGGCCATGCAGAACAGGTTGCCGGCCAGCAGCAGCGCGAGCACGATCAGGCCGCGATAATGCACCCAGGGCGCGATCGTCGCCAGGTTGCGCGAGGCAATCTGTGGGCCGGTGAAGCCGTCCACGATCAGCAGCAGGGCGATAAGCGCCAGCGGCAGCTGCAGCGCAAGCCGCCCCCAGCGCCAGCGCAGCAGCGCGCCGAGCAGCGGCAGGCGCAGGACGTCGAATGCGCCGGGCGGGCGATACAGGTTCATGCTGGGTTTAGCTGCCAACGCGATAATCGAAGCGCTGCGCCGCCGTCGTCCCGTCCGGCAGCGTCACGGTGATGTCCACGATCCAGTCGCCGCCCATTGTCCACTCGAATGGGACTTCACAGCGACCGGCGTCGTCGCAGTCAGCCTCGGCCAACACCGGCACCATGCCAGGGTGTGTCATGTCGCCGCGCACGCTGATCTGCGCGCCGCTGACAGGAGCGCCCTCCGAGTCTGCAAGCGTGACGATAAGCTTTGCTTCGCCGGTTACCGGCGGCGAAGGTTCGACGGTGACGACAATGCTGACGGCTGGGTTTTCAGCGCTGGTTGGCAGCGCCTGCTGCTGGCGGCAGCCAGACACAGTCAGAGCGATCAACACAACGGCAGTCAGCGCTCGTCGTCCCAACATGCAGGGGTGCATCGGCGTTCACCTTGGTTGTCAGCAACATTCCATGCGGCCTCATTATAACGCATTTCACAAGGCTGTTGATGAGGATTTCGCTGCCGGTGAACAAAAAAGCAGCGCCGGGGTGAACAGGGCGGCCCGGCGCTGCTGCGTGGCGCGTGAGAGCGCCAGGGCGCTCAGCGGCGCACGTCGAGGGCGATCTCGTGCAGCGACATGGCGTACTTGCTGCCCTCTGGGTTGGCAACCCATTTGGTGTTCCAGCCGCCGCCGGGCAGGTTGGTGAAGTTGGCGGAGTACAGCAGCCAGCCGGTCGTGCCGTCGGCGCTGATGAACTTCGACGGCAAGTTGACGAAATACGCCTGCTCGCCGAATTTCTCCATGAACGTCACGAGCTTCCAGGGGCCGGTCATGTGATCCGACTCCAGCGCATAGGTGTTGAACGTGCTGATCGTGCTGCCGCCGTCGGTGCAGAACATCAGGTATTTCTTCAGCGGCGCGACGTAGGTCATGGTAGCGTGGCCGACACGCCCTTCCCATTCGATCAGCGGTTTGATCTGGCCGAAGTCGCTGGTCCACTGCGGCCGGCCGGCGGCATCGTGGCCGGCGAAGAACTCGTACTTGGACGGGTCGTTCATGTTCTCCGGCGCAGGCGTAACACGGATCAGGTAGGCCTGGTCGCCGCGAATCCAGGCGACTTCGGCGTCGGGGCGTGTCGCGCCGTGGCCGACGAGATAAGCCTTGCCGTCTGGCGAGTGCTGGAGGTTTTGGCCGAAATCCACGAAGTGCGGCGCGCCGATCTTGACCTTGCTGCCGCCCTTGCCGCTCTCGCCGAAGATCGGCTTGTCAGGCGAATGGGGGCACTCCTGCCATGTCTTGCCGTAGTCATAAGAGGTGCGGAAGCCGATGAACGGCCCCAGAATGTCCCAGTTGAGGCCGCGGTCGGTTTCGTCCAGGGAGTACGTGCCGTAGTACCAGACGCCGTTATAGACCAGGCTGCCGCACGGGTAGCGCCCGCCATAGGGATGAGCCATGGCGTAGTGAACGCCTAGGTTCTCAACGGTCAGGTTGAGCGGGTCGTCGCCGACGATGCGGGCGCTGCCCGTCCCAGATTTGCCGCCGCGCTCGCGGTTGACAGCGTTGCGGCTGTCTGACGAGCAGTCCATGCGCTGCACGTCGAAGCCCTGCGGCGGCAGTTCGTCGGCGAAGTAGCCGTCCGTCCAGGGCGAGTAGAGATTGTCATCGGACGCCCACGACGGATACCAGGTGTCGGCATGGGTGTGGTTGCGGTAGCGCCCGGTAAAAGCCAATCCGCGAATCGCCTCGGACGGCTCGAACGGGCAATCGGGCGGGGGGGTAGAGGGCCAGTTGGTGTATGTCATGTCGTCCGTCTCCTCACAGGCTCACGCTGACCGTCACGACGCCGTCTGCGCCTCGGCTCCAGGCTGAGCGCTCCAGCGGCTGGCCGTTGACGGTGACGCGGCGCACTGCGCCCGTTCCTGGCAGCGGCAGCAGGCGCAAGCCGATCTGCTTCTTAGCGCCTTCGACTTCAACGGCCAGCGTCCCGCCGCTAAGCGCCGCGCTTATTTTGGTTGAACCGTCGGTGTCACGCAGGTCAAAAGCGGCTTGATCCAGCAGGTAGGCGTCGAACACCACCGGGTCGAAGGGCGCCTCGCTGGTGTGGCTCGCGGGTGTAGTCGTCGGTATGAGCGAGTCGGCCCTGACATACAGCGGCAGCACATCCAGCGGAGCCTGGACGATGCGCGTCTGCGGGCCGGTGATGATCTCGCGCGTCCACCAGTCTACCCAGCGACCAGCGGGGAAGTAGATGGGGCGGCGGCCCTCGCTGTTGTAGACTGGCGCTACCAGCAGCTCCGCGCCGAACATGTACTGCAGGTCGAGCGTGTAGGCGCAGGGGTCGTCCGGGAAGGCCAGCGCCATCGGGCGCATCAGCGGCAGGCCGGTTTCGTGGGCCAGCGCAGCGTAAGTGTAGATGTAGGGCAGCAGGCGGTAGCGCAGGCGAGTGTACTCGCGGAAGATGCGTTCAGCCTCCTCGCCGTAGTCCCAGGGCAGGCGGGTAGTCATGCCGTGCGCGCGCGACAGCGGCGAGAACAGGCCGAACTGCGCCCAGCGCACGTACAGCTCAGGCGTTGGCTGGCGGTGGAAACCGCCGATGTCGTGGCTCCAGAAGGCGTGGCCGCACACGGCCATGCTCAGGCCGCCGCGCAGCGTAGAGGCCAGACCTTGATAGGTGCAGTTGGGATCGCCGCCCCACTGGGCTGCGTGGCGCTGGCCGCCGGCGTAAGTCGAGCGGCCCCACACCAGCCCGCTGTGGCCGGCAACTTCGGCAGTCAGCTCGGCCACCAGGTCGTTGTAGAGCAGCGGGTAGAGGTTGTGCAGCTCAACGCCGGTCATGCCGTTGTAAGCCACTGTTTCCGGCGGGACGCCCTCGCCGAAGTCGGTCTTGTACACGTCAGCGCCGATCTCCAGATGCGGGCGCAGCAGGCTCTTGAACCACTCGGCGGCGGCGGGGTTGGTCACGTCAATGATGCCAACCGGCGGGTGGAAACCGCCCCACAACGAGCCGATCCAGGCCTGGCCGTCGGCCGTCTTGAGCAGGTAGCCCTTGTCCACCGCTTCCTGCAGCAGCGGGCTTTCAACGCCGATGTACGAGTTGATCCACAGGCACACTTTAAAGCCGGCCTCGTGCACCTGGCGGATGAGGCCAGCGGGATCGGGAAACATCTCGGTGTCCCATTGGTTGTCTGACCAGCGGCCGAACTTCTGCCAGTAGCAGTCTAGGTGCAGCACGTCGGCGGGGATGTCGTGGGCGCGCAGCTCGCGGGCGCGGGCGAGCACCTCGTCGGCGCTGTCGCGTTTGAAGCCGGAGGACATCCACAGGCCGAAGGCCCACTTGGGCGGCAGGATGGGGTGGCTGACCAGGTCGGCATAGCGCGAGATGATCGCGTTCGGGTCCGGGCCGGCGATCACGTAGTAATCGAGCAGCGAGTCCGGCACGATCAGGCTGAACACTGAGTGGTTGCTGTAGGCCATGTCGAAGCGCACCGGGCAGTGGCTGTCGACGAACAGGCCGTAGCCGCGCGTGCTGACGAAGAACGGCACGTTCTTGTAAGCGCGTTCGCTGTGCGCGCCGTAGGCGTCGTAATGCCACATCTCGATGACCTGGCCGCGCTTGTCGAAGTCGGTGAACTTCTCGCCGAAGCCGTAGAAATGCTCATCTGGTTCGACGGTAAAGCTGTCGTGGTAGGCGACGCGCTGGCCGTTCACCTCGCTGAAGCCGAACGGCAGCGTAATGAGCCGGTCGGTCACGTCGGTGTCGGCGCTGTTCTGGGCCAGCAGCATCTGGCCATCCGGGCCGTAGAAGCGCAGGTTGAACGGGTCGAGGTCAACTTCGACGCGCACCTCCGGCGAGGCGAGCGTGACCCGGCCGCTGGTTTGTTCGACTGCCACAGCGGCAGCCCGGTCGGACAGGTCGCGGGCCAGCCGCACCCGGCGTCCTTCGTCGCCGGCGATGGTCACGCGCACGATGCCTGGCGCGTAAACAGCGACGCTGGCCGTCAGCGCGCGGCCGCTGCTGGTCGTGCCGCTCAGCGTGACGCCGCGCGCGTCGGCAGCGGCCACCGCTGCGCGAACGACATACTCCGGGCCGCCGGCGTCGTCCGGCTGGCGCACGGGGTACAAATCCGGCAGGGTGGCCGGGAAACTCACATAGGGGTGGAGCGGTGCTCGATAAGGCATTTTCAACTGTCCTTTGTTTTGATTACGGCCAGCAGGTCATAGACTGCTGGATCACCGTTCATAGCCAAAGTCGCGAATGAAACTGTACGGGTAGATGTACTCCAGCGCGCTGACGGCGTTCAGCCGGCTCAGCTCGTCGTCAGTCAGCGCTAGGCCGACACAACCCAGGTTATCCTCAAGCTGGGCCAGCGTGCGCGCGCCAATGATGGGGGCGGTCACGCCGGGCTGCGCGCTCACCCAGGCCAGCGCCACCTGCGACGGGGTTCTGCCGCGCGCCTAGGCGATCTCGATGACTGTCTCCAGCGTTCGCCAGCTCCGCTCGGTAGCGGCCTGGTTCTGCATATGCTCGGGCCAGTGCGTCTCGGCGCTGGTGATGCGGCCGTCTTCTGGCATGGCGTCGCGGCGGTACTTGCCGGTCAGGAAGCCGCCCGCCAGCGGACTCCAGGGAATGACGGCCAGCCCTTCCTCGCGGCACAGCGGCAGCAGTTCAAGCTCGAGATAGCGGTCCACCAGATTGTAGCGCGGCTGCAAACAGGCAAAACGCGCCAGGCCGCGCGCGTCGCTGATGGCCAGCGCTTTCATCAACTGCCAGCCGGTGAAGTTCGACACGCCGATGCTGCGCACCTTGCCGGCCTGCACCAGTGTGTCGAGCGCGCCCAGCGTCTCCTCCAGCGCGGTGTAAGGGTCCCAGCAGTGCACTTGGTACAGGTCAATATAGTCGGTTTGCAGGCGGCGCAGGCTGGCTTCGCAGCCTTCGACAATGTGCTTGCGCGATAGACCGATGTCGTTCGCCCCCGGTCCCATCCGGAAGCGCACTTTGGTGGCCAACACGACGTCGTGCCGCCGGTCTTTGACAGCCGCGCCTACGATCTCTTCCGACCGGCCGGCGCTGTAAACGTCGGCAGTGTCTATGAAATTGCCGCCCGCCTCCAGAAAGCGGTGGATGATCTGAGTCGAGGTTTCGGCGTCGGTCTCGCGCCCGAAGGTCATCGCCCCCAGGCACAGCTCCGACACGCGCATACCCGTGCGGCCCAGCAGCTTGAGCTGCATGTCCTTCTCCTTCACTTCTTAATCATGAAACCGCCATCCACAAACAGCGCCTCTCCGGTTATGAACGACGCCGCATCTGATGCTAGAAAGAGCGTAGCCTGGGCCACTTCTTCCGGCCGCGCCATGCGGCCCAGGGCATGTGACGCGGCAGCGGCCTGGCGGGCGGCTGCTGGATCGGGCGCGCGGTTGATGGCGCTGTCGCTGAACGGGGTATCCACCCAGCCGGGGCACAGCGCGTTGACCCGAATGCCATCTGCCGCCAACTCCAGCGCTAGGGCGCGCGTCAGGCTGAGGACCGCGCCTTTCGACGTGTGGTAAGCGGCGTAGCCGTCAGCGCCGATGAACGCCGACACCGACGACAGATTAATGACCACGCCGCCGCCGGCCCGCCGCAGGCGCGGCACACTGTGCTTGATCGTCAGGAAGCAGCCGCGCACGTTGACCGCCATCAGCCGATCCCAGTCGGCGGCAGCGAGCGTTTCTACACGCCCTGGGGCGTTGACTGCCGCTGCGTTGATCACGATGTGCAGGCCGCCGAATTGGTCGGCAGCCGCGGCCACTGCCGCGGCGACCTGCGCTTCGTCGGCCACGTCGGCCGGCGTGAACAGCGCCGGCGCGCCCGCCCGCTGGAGAGCCGCCGCCACATCTGGCCCGGCTGTGCCCGGCAGATCGAGCAGGGCCACCGCCGCACCCTCGGCCGCGAACAGCCGGGCGACTGCGGCCCCAATGCCGCCGGCCGCGCCGGTGATGAGCGCAGTCCTGCCGCTCAGCACAGCCACGCTACCTATACCTTGGCCCGTTGAAGCGGTGGCCGATAAGCGCCACGATAATCACCAGGCCGTTGAAGAACTGGGTAAAGTAACCGGTCAGCCCGGCCCCGATGATGCCAGTTTCGATAAACTGGATGATGAACACGCCGATCGAACTGCCGACCACCGTGCCGATGCCGCCCCAGGTGGGAGTGCCGCCCACAAACACCGCTGCCAGCGACGGCAGCAGCAGGCCATCGCCGGTGGTGGGCCACCACGTCTGGTTGACCAACACCGAGAGCACGCCGGCCAGCGCAGCGCCGATTCCCACAAAGATGAACGCGCCGATTTTGACCCGCTTGACGTTGATGCCCATTTCGGTGGCGCTGTCGGGGTTGTCGCCCACAAGCTGGACGTGCACGCCGAAACGATGCCGGTTGAACAGCACCCAACCCAGCAGCACGAACAGCAGCCCCCAGATCATGTGCACCGGGAAGTTGGTGATAAAGGGAAAGTTCTCGATGCGCCCGGCGAACACGTGCCACAGCGGCTCTTGGCGAATCTGGGGGAACTGGATACCGATGCCCTCTGTGCCGATGTTGATGATGCCGCGCAGCAGGAAATTCATGCCAAGCGTGGCGACCAACGACGAAAGGCCGACATAGGTCACCAGCCCGCCAACGACTGCGCCGACTAAGATGCCGACGAACAGCGCTGGTATGACCGCTGCGAACGAATTCCAGCCAGATTGCAGCGCTACCGCAAACGCCCACGAACTGATGCCGACGGTTGCTGGGAAAGACAAGTCAATTTCGCCGCTGGCGACAACGAACACCAGGGGCACGACGATGAACAGTGTGATCGGCAGGTTGAGGAAGATCGCGCGGTAGGTGATCGGGTTGGTGAACACGCGCGGGTTGGCGAGGGTGAATATCACCAGCAGGATAATAAATACGGCCAGCGCGCTGAGCGCCCGGCGGTTGCGCCGCACAAATGCTCGCAGGGCCGCGCGGTTAGGTTGTTTGATAACAGCAGGGGCAATTGCTTCAGTAGCCATGTTGGATGTTCCTTGAAAAGAAAAAAGTTAGGCGTGATGGCCGGCGCGGGCGAA
>DAOTWC010000114.1:0-3547 GCA_034435995.1 Anaerolineae bacterium
CAGCACAGAAATGGCGCGCGGATCCGGCCGGAAGCGCCGCCCGATTACCACACCCATCCCGATCACCAGGAAGACGGGGGTGATCACGTTGAACATAATGCCGAGCAGTTCAGTCATACAGGGATGACTCTGAAGGCAAAGACGCTGCGGCAATCATAGTGCAGGCCGCTGGGCGCTGCTAGTTACAAACGGCATTGCTGGCAGCGCGCAACGCCACATCAGCAGACACAGTGTCAGGATGGCGAGCGGAAGCGTCAGCAGCGTCACGACCAGCTTGACAAAGGCGTTCACCACGCCGATCAGCGGCGTGCCGAAGCTGCTTGACGCCAAAACAGAGCGGCGAGCGCGGTGATTAGCGGGCCGCCTCAGCGCGCGCGCAGCCGGTTTAGTTTCGCCGGTCGCTCAAGCGCGCGCTGGCGGTATAATGACCCTTGTCTACCGCACCGAACGGGAGCCATACCATGCAGGAAACCCCGGGGACCCGCCGCCTGCGTCTTGAAATACCCGCCAGCCTGAGCGCCGTCTATGCCAACGGCGTGATCATCAGCCAGAACACCGGCGAGATTCTGCTCGACTTCGTTCAGGTTTTGCCCCACGATCCGCGCGCCCGCGCTCAGGCGCGTGTGGTGCTCACACCGACCAGCGCCAAGGCGCTGCTGCGCGCCCTCACGCAGAACCTGGAGCTGTACGAAAAGAAACACGGCGAGATTCAACTGCCGCTGCAGCCCGCGTCGCTGGCTGACCAGTTGTTCGGCAGCGTCAAGCCGGACGACGACAAAGAGGCAAAAGAAGATCGCAATGGATGACAACAATGTGAACGCTGCTGCGCTGGATGACAGCGCGCTGCTGGCCGTGACGACAGCGCTGCGGGAGATGTTCGTTATCAAGAACGCCGCCCGCGACGACGCTATCGCCCGCTCGCGCGAGCTGGTGCGCCATTGTTCCGAAGCCATCCGCGCTGTGCACCGCCGCGAATGGGATGCGGCCCAGGCTAAACTCGAAACCGCCCGCGCTGCCGCCAACACACTCCGCGCCGGTGTGGCAGATCACCCTGATCTGTACTACGCCGGCTACATTCAGGACGCGCTCAAAGAGGTAGTGGAGGCGTTTGTCACGTATGCTATCGTGCGCGATCATCCGCTTCCGGGACTGGCAGAGCTGGACGTGGAGATTGCCACCTATCTTAACGGCCTGGCCGAAGCCGCCACCGAACTGCGCCGCTTTATTCTCGACATCCTGCGCCGCGAGGACGGCGACAGCGGCGAGGCCGAACGCCTGCTAGCCTGGATGGACGCCATTTACGACGAGCTGGTGACGTTCGATTTTCCTGATGCGCTCACCGGCGGCCTGCGCCGCCAGACCGACGTAGTGCGCGGCGTGCTGGAGCGCACGCGCGGCGATCTGACGATGGCGCTGCGCCAGCAGCGGCTGGAGGCTGCCCTGGCGCGTTTCGAGGGTGGCGCGTTCGGAGATGGTTAGGATGCTTTGCGCGTTCCAGCCCCGCCGTTTATACTCGTAACGTCGGTAACCCGCGACCAGATCGGCGGCACAGGACGTCATGGCCAGCGTCTTCATCAGCTACCAGCGCAAACCAAGCGCGATGCTGGCGAAGCTCATCGCCAAGGAGCTGCGCGATCTTGGCATCGAAGTCTATCTCGACACCGAGCGCATGGACTCTGCTGGCGCGTTTCCCACTCGCCTGGTAGACGCCATCCGCGCCTGCGACGTGTTTGTGTGCCTGGTGGGCGACACCACCTTCGAGTCGGAGTGGGTGCGCCGCGAGATCGAGATCGCGCACCAGCACAAACGGCCGATGATCCCGGTCTTTCAAGAAAGCTACAAGCAGATCGAACTGGCCGATGCCCCCACGCCGTACATCAAGGCGCTGCTGGAGCACGACGGCATCCTCATCTTCGATGTGCGCGGCGTCTACGTAGACCAGTCTATCGAGATTCTGTCGAAGATGATCGAAAACACCGCCGGCGCCGCC
The DNA here is from genome assembly GCA_034435995.1 of Anaerolineae bacterium. Lineage (GTDB taxonomy): Bacteria > Chloroflexota > Anaerolineae > Aggregatilineales > Phototrophicaceae > DAOTWC01. The sequence continues at coordinate 1,991 of DAOTWC010000114.1, forward strand.
CGCCAGCCCATCACCCAAACGGTGCAGCCGCCGGATCAATCGCTGCTGGGTGTCAACATCAAGGACCTGGCTGGGCAGCAGTTCGGCCAGTACACGCTGCGGGCGCTGCTGGGAATCGGCGGCATGGGCGCGGTCTACCGGGCGCACCAGCCGGCGCTGCGCCGCGATGTGGCGGTAAAGGTGCTGCCGCCTCAGTTCGCCAGCCAGGCCGGCTACACTGAACGCTTCATGCGCGAGGCGCAGACCGCTGCCTCGCTGGAACACGCGCACATCGTCCCGGTTTACGATTTCGGCGTGCACGGCGGCATCTACTACGTCGTGATGCGTCTGCTCACCGGCGGCTCGCTGGCTGAGCGCCTGCAGTTCGCCGAACAGGGCGAGCAGCCGCTGCCCACGCTGGCCGAAACTGCTGAGGTTGTCCGGCGCATCGCCGCCGCGCTCGACTACGCCCACAGCCGCGGTGTGATCCACCGCGACATCAAGGCCAGCAACGTGATGTTCGACGACCAAGGCAGCCCGTTCCTGGTGGATTTCGGCATCGCCAAGCTGCTGGGAGCCACCAGCTCGCTCACTGGCACCGGCGTCGCTATGGGCACGCCTTCGTATATGTCGCCGGAGCAGTGGCGCGGCGAGGGTGTGACGCCTGAGACCGACCAGTACGCGCTGGGCGTGATGACCTACACCATGCTCACGGGCCGCATGCCGTTTGAGGCTCCCACGCCCTACGCCCTGATGCACAAGCACCTCACTGAGCAGCCGACGCCGCCCAACGTGTGGCGGGCTGACCTGCCGGAAGCGGTGCGGCCTGTGCTGGAGCGGGCGATGGCCAAAGCGCCTGCTGATCGCTATCCATCGGCGAGGGCTTTTGCTGAGGCGCTCATGGCCGCTGCCAGTGCAGTGCCAGCTGCTGCTCCCACACATTTCTTCACTGTAACGCTGCCTGAGAGCGGGCTAACCCCGCCCCCCACGCCGTCGCCGGCCGAGGATCGCCCCACCACGCCGCCGCCTGGCGCAGCGCGCAGCCACGCCGACTACGCGCCGACCACGCCCGGCGTGTCTGATGCACAGCCGGGAGCCGCACAAGCGCCCAGCTCTTCTGCTGCGCCACCAGCCCGGCCCAATGTGCCAGTTGTGCTGCTGGCGGCGGCAGGCGTTGTGCTGATCGGCTTGGCAGCGCTGGGGGTTGTCGGGCTGCAGCCGGGCGGCTTTCTGGCAGGGTTGATCGCGTCTGCCACGCCAACTGCCACGCATACGGCCACGCCCAACGGAACGGCAACGCACATGTGGTTCATCGAAATGGCGACGATGCAGGCCGCTGCGTGGGCTGCCGGATCAACGGCCACACCCACAGCCGCGCCAACCGACACGCCGACCGCCACCGCATCACCGACGGATACGCCCATGCCCGGCCGCACGCCAACTACGCCAGTGGCGCAGGCCCTGCGCGATGTGGCTATCCGGCTGGGGCCGAGCGTGAGCTACCCGCAGATCGACACGCTGGCGCTGGGCGACCGGCTCAACATCGTCGGCATCAGCGACGATGGCTTGTGGTATCAG
>DAOTWC010000115.1:0-27479 GCA_034435995.1 Anaerolineae bacterium
GGCCGCCAACGCTCCACCAGCTCATGATGATGAGGGCAGGCAGCGCCCACTGCTCGCTCAGCAGCCAGTCCGGGCCTTTGATGCCGAACACGCCCAGCGCCAGGTTGAGCAGGCCGCCTTCAGGGCGGAAGATGAACAACCACAGCACCGCCACTGCCACGCTGCTGAGGATGGAGGGTATGAAGAAGATCGTGCGCCACACGCTGACGCCGCGCAGCTTCTGCGACAGCACCATGGCCAGCGCCAGGGCGATGATCGTCCCGCCGGGCACGCTGCCCAGCGCGTAGAGCAGCGTCACCCGCAGCGACTGCCAGAAGTTGGAGTCGTTGAAAATCCGCTCGAAGTTGCGCAGGCCCACCCACTGCGGCGGCGAGAGCAGGTCGTAGGAGGTGAACGACAGGTAGAGCGAGCGCAGCATGGGGTACGCTAGGAAGGCGAGGAAGCCGATCAACCAGGGCAGCACTAGGATGTAGAACGTGATCGCTTCCCGGCGTGCCAGCGCCGAGCCGCCCCGGATTTTAGGGAATCTGAGAGCCATAGGCGGTGTCTTTCTGCTGACGGCAGCGGGGGGGCCAATGCCTGTAAACGCGCTGGGGGGCGGCCTGCCGCTGAACAGCCGCGCGCCCCCCTTGCGCGTTTACCACAACAGCGGCGGCAGCCGGAGCGTGTGTCCTGGCTGCCCCGCTGCGCGTTGTTGTTGGCTTAGGCCTGGCCGCCTTCAGCCAGGCAGGCATCGGCTTTCTCAACCAGCGCGTCCAGCTCGGCCTTGACGTCGAGGGCATCGCCGCCGTCAGCCAGCAGGCGCTTCATCAGGTCGCCGGCGGGGGTGGCCACGCAGGTGCTGTAGTAGGGCGAGCGCAGCTCCTCCAGCGGCCCCAGGTGCTGCGTCTCGGCGATGAACACGCCCCAGTACGGGTCGTCTTCGCGCTGCATTTCTTTCGAAACGACGGGGTTGCCGCTGAGCGCCTTGAGGGCGAACACGCGCTGGCCTGGCTCGGTCGTCAGCCACTTGAGCAGCTCCCAAGCGGCATCGGGGTGCTGGCTTTGGCCAGAGATGCCCCATCCCAGCCACATCAGCACGCTGGCGCGCCCGCCGGGGCCAGCCGGCACCGGCGCAACGCCCCACTGCAGGTTGGGCGTCTGGTTGAACACGTCCTGCCACCACGGGCCATGGAAGGTCACGCCCATGGCGATCTTGCCATCCTGAAACATCTGCACGCGGCCGCCCTCTACCGCGCCGATTTGTGTAGCAGTCGGGGCGACATGATGCACGAACACCAGATCGCGATACCACTCAAGCGCGGCCACTGCCTCCGGGCTGTTGAGGTAGCCTTTGGTGGTCGTGCCGTCCTCGCTGATCGTCAGCGTGCCCCAGGCCTGCAGGTAGCTCTGCATAGCGCGCCACCAGCCATCGTTGACGATGTCAATGCCCCACTGAACGATGTTGTTCGGGTCGAAATCTGGGCTGGCAGCGTTGTTGCCGTTGGCGTCCAGCGTCAGCTCCAGCGCGATGTCGAGCGCGTCGTCCCACGTCCAGCCCTCGGTTGGATAGGGGATGCCGGCGGCGTCGAACAGCGCGGTGTTGATGTAGAAGGCGCTGGTGCTGTAGTCCTTGGGCAGCGCTACCGGCCTGCCGGCGTAGAAGCCCTGCTCGTAGATGCCCTCATACACGTCAACGCCGATTTCGATGCCGTTCGGCCCGGTGATGTACGGCTCCAGGTCAATGTAAGCCGTGCCGCCAGAGGCTTCCATGTAAAGCGCGGCCCACTCCGGCGGGTAGGCCATCAGGTCTGGGCTGGTGCCAGCCGCCAGCCACGTCAGACGGCGCGTGTTTTGATCGTCGCCGATGTTCGGTTCCAGCACGACATCAATGCACGGGTACTCAGCCTCGAAGGCTTCAACCACCTGGTTCATGTACTCCACACGGTCGCCGCTGGACCAGTCGTCCACGCGCAGCGACACCGGCTCGCGGCCGTCGCAGAAGTCGCTCTGCGCCGCAGCCGGGACGGCGGCGACCGCCAAGACCGCCACAAGTGTCAGAAGAACGAATTTTCGCACCATTTGTCTATACCTTTTCACTAAAGACGACCGTAATGCTGTATACCGCTCTCTTAGTGTAACCGCAAAGAGGCCGGTTCGTCAAGCAAGCGCGCGCGGGGCGCGTGTGCAACCTGTACAAGCTGCCCGCAGCTTGTCTATTTCACCGGCGCAAAGCGGGCCGCCATAGGGTGTGTGTTATTGTGTTATAATGAAGGTAACGCAGTCAGGCTGTGCAGCGGAGGAGGCGAGACATGGGACCGAGGCCGTGCCCTGAGTGCGGCGAGTACCTTGAGCCAGCCGGCGAAGGAACCGACGAGGCTGGCGCGCTGTACGACGTTTACATCTGCGTCGAGTGCGGCCACGAGGAGGCCGTCCCCCAGGCGGAGGAGCTGGCAGCGCCCCCGCCCCACGAGTGGGACCCGCCGGACGGCGCGCCGCAGCGCGGCATCTGAGGTCAGCGCGCGGGGCCGCTTGAGTCGCGCTCCTGCAGGTCGCGCGCGCCGTTGAACGGCCGGTCAAGCTCTTCTGGCGTGGGCGGGCGCAGCTTCAGGCCGGTAACGCGCCGAAGCGCGGCGGCGAAACGCGGGCGCCGCGCTAACCAGTTGTTCACCCTGGAATAGGTTTCATCTGGCACAAGCGAGCTGTAGCGTTTTGCCATGCCCCACGGACGCGGCCAGGCCGTCACGCGGGTGAAGAAGCTGAGCAGGGCGCGCAGCAGCGGCCAGCGCGCGCGCAGGTTCGGGGCAGCCCTCTGCGACAGCGCGAACATCACCCACAGCAGCCGGAAATCCCAGCGCCACACGTTGAACACCGTAATCTGGTGTCCCATCTGCTGCAGGCGCACTTTGATGGTGCGCGGCGCGCGCGTGTAATGGTGCAGGGCCTGCGGCAGGATGACAATGGGGCCAGCCAGGGCCATGTGCATTAGGATGATGGCGTCTGGGCCTTCAACGTCCAGCAGCGGCAGCGCTGGCCGCAGCGCGGTGCGCCGGAACAGCCCGTAGACTGCGACTGCCGGCGCGGGCCAGGTGTCCAGCAGGCTGAGCGCCCGCCGCCACGCTTCGGCGTGGTCGAGCGCGGGGTCCCTGCGAAACGGGGTAGCCGGCTGGCCGGCATAGCACACGGCGGCATCTGGATGGGCCAGCAGGTGCTGGACGCACAAGCTGACGAAACCCGGCTCCCACACATCGTCATGCGCAGCCCACATGAAGTATTCGCCCGTGGCCAGCTCGTAGACCCGGTTGAAGTTGTAGGTTGAACCCTTGTTGTGCGCGTTACGGTAGAGCCTGATGCGCGGGTCGCGAGCGGCGTATTCCTGAAGGATGTCCCATGTGCCATCAGTAGAAGCGTTGTCCGAGATAATCAGCTCGAAGTTGGCGTAGTCCTGCGCCAGCAGCGAGTCGAGCGCGCGGCACAGTAGTTCCCCGCCGTTGTACACCGGCAGGCCGATGCTGACCAAAGGCGCTGCATCAGACGCGTCTGCCATCTCAGCCCCCCTCGCCTACCGTGAGCACGGCGAAGGCCCCGGCCCACTTCGGGGGCAGCTCCAGCGCGAAGCGCCCGCCCTGCGCCGCCACAAACTCGTCAACAGCGGCCTGCGCCCCGGCGGAGAAGAAACCGTAGTCGTCTACAATGACGACGCCGCCCGGCGGCATGTGACCAGCCAGCCAGCGCAGCGCCGTCAGGATCGGCTCGTAGAAGTCAAAGTCAATGTAGGCGAAGCTCACTAGGGCGGGCAGGTCAGCCTGCACGATCGTCTGCTCGATGAAGCCGGGGACGATGCGCGTGCGGGCCGGGGGAAAATTCACCGCTGCCAGCCGCGCCTGAACGCGCGCCTGCGGGTAGGCCATGTCGCCCTGGTAGGCGGCCATCGAACCCCGATTGTGAATGTCGTGGAGCAGCACGTCCTTGGGGCCAGGCGCGGGCAGGCCCTCGAACGAGTCGAACAGCCACAGGCGCTTGTCGCTGGCGCGAATTTCGTTGGCGATGAAGGCCGAGCACGCCCCGCCCGCCACGCCGAATTCGCACACGTCGCCGGGCAGATGGCGCGTGCGGTGCAGGGCTGCGGCGATGTACAGCCCTTCAGTAAGACCAGTCCCCTCAAATGCCAGCATTAGATCAGCGCGGCCAAGCGCGTCGGGCAGATCGGGCGCAATGTGCTGCGTGAACATGCCAATAAGCTCGCGCACGGCGGCCTCGTGCTGCGCGGCGTAGGACCGCTGGCTCACCCGCTGGAGTTTGAGGCCCAGCGGGCGCAGCGCCCGGTTGATAAGCGCGCCGGGTGTGGTCATATTCGCTCCTTGAGCACGCGCTCGTACAGCGCTACCGTCTGCGCGCGAATAGCGGCGGCGTCCAGCCGCTCGGCGCACACCTGGGCATTGCGGACAGCGGCCGCGTCTACCAGCGCGTCGTCGGTGAGGGCGCGGCGCAGCGCAGCGGCAACGGCGTGCGGGTCTTCCGGCGGGACGATCAGGCCTGTTTCTCCGTCAGCGATCCACTCATCGGCGCAGGCAGTGCACGACTGAATCGGGAGCGCGCCCAGCGCCAGCGCCTCCAGCATTGAGGTGCTGGCCGCATCTGAGATGCTCAGGCCGATGTAAACCCGCGCCGCGCTGAAATGGCGCAGCAGGTCATTGTGAGACAGCGGCGGCAAAATGTCAATGGGCACTTGCAGGTCTTGCGCGGCCAGCTCTGCCGCCACTTTCACATCCTCGCCCGCCGAGAAGATGGCCACGCGGTAGCCGGCCAGCGCGTCGGCGCACAGGCGCAGCGCGGCCACCGCGCACAGCGCCCGCCCCATCACGTTTTGGTAGCCCTTGATGATGATCGTCCTGCGCTGCGACGGCGGCGCGCCGCGCAGCGTTTCCAGCCGCGCCAAGTCGAGGCCGCCGCCGTTGGGCAGCACGCCCAGCACAGCCCCGCGCAGGCCCAGATCGCGCGCCAGAGCGATGTCGCGCGCGCACTCGCAGGTGTAGTAGTCGGCGGCCTGCAGCAGCGCCCGCAGCCGCTCCTGATGCGCCGCCAGCCGCCCATACAGGTAGATGTCGCTGCCGTAGTTAGAGACGATCAGCGGCGGGAAGCGGCCGGTGTAGCCGTCTCGCGCCGCCAGCACCAGGTAGCCGGCGTGCTGAAATTCGAGGGCGTGGACGACATCCGGCTGGGTGCGGCGGATGACGCGCCGGAGCTGGCGCACGCGGTACTGCGGCCACGTATTGCGCAGGATTTCGCGCCCGAAGCCCGCCGCTAGCGCCGCTTTGGGGTGCGCGCCGAAGGGCAGGCGCAGGCCGCGCGCTCGCACGGTCAGGTGTGTGTCTGGCAGCCGCGTGTACACCGAGTGGTGCACGGTGATGCTGCGCAGCAGCGGGTGCGTCCGCCCGTTGTCAATGCTGGGGAACAGGTGCAAATCCCAGCCCAGGCCGTCGAGCTGGCTGATCCAGCGGGCGGCGTGGAGGCTGGCGGACATGGCAACAAACAAGATACGCATGGCGGCGCCTCTAGCAGCAGCGGGTGACGGCGGCTCTGGACACGATTACGGTGACGACTCTCCCCGCTAGATGCCCTGTCCGATAAGTCTTTGACCTGTCTTGCTGACCTCACCCCCGTCCCACTGACGCGGGCTTCCTTTGACTGAGGTCGTGCCGAGCGTATTCGGGAAGGTCGTAGGAGTTGGCGGCTGTCAGGCGCGCCGGCGCTGGGCTGATCATGCGCTTTTCCTGTCACATCATCCTGCGCGCTTTATTATAGCGCGGCCCCGCCGCAGCGCGGCCTGCGCCCCGCGCCCCAGCCGGCGGATGTCCTCCGCGTTGAGCAGCAGCAGGTCGCGCCAGCGCGCCCCGCTCGTGCGGCGGAACACCCACATCATCGCCAGCCCCAGGTAGCTGTAGGCGATGGCCGAGGCAGCCGCCGCGCCGGCGAAGTCGTAGCGCGGAATGAGGACAAGGTTGGCGATCACGTTGATGGCGAAGGCGATCGCCGCGTGGATCGCGTTGGCCAGCGGCCGTCCGCGCCCGGCGATGTCTGCGCCGGTCACGCTGGCCATGTTGTAAAGCACGATCCCCGGCAGCAGCAGCGCCAGCGCCCCCGCCGACGGGCGGAAGGCCTCGCCGTAGAGCAGCGCGATCACCGGCTCGCCCAGCAGCAGAATCGCCAGCGCCAGCACGACGCTCAGCCAGAAGGTGTAGCGCGCCATCAGCGCGGTGAGCTGGCTGCGCCGGTCTTCGTCGCCGTCCCACGACGCAATGCGCGGCAAAATCACCACCGCCGCCAGCCCGCCGAACGTCCACACGCGCTCGCCCAGCGCCACAGCGATGCCGTACAGGCCAACCGACTGCGCGCCGCCGCCGATCAGGTTGAGCAGCCAGATGTCCAGGCGCAGCAGTAGGAACGCCATGATAACGCTGAACTGAATCTTCAGGCCGTAGTCCAGCGCCTGGCGCGCGTAGGCGCGGTTGAGGCGCAGCGCAAACAGCCGCCGCAGCGGGCCGGTGTGCGGGCGCAGCAGCGCCAGGCTGGCCAGCAGCCCCGCCAGATTGCCCAGAGTCACCGCCAGCAGCACCCCCGCCACGCCGCCATTGAGCACCCACACAACGACGACGATCAGCGCCAGCGCCACCGCCCCCGGCACGAGCTGCACCAGGTTATAGGCGCGGAAGTCCTGCTTGCCCTGGAAGATCGGCAGCAGGCCCTGCCCCAGATAGAGCAGCGGCAGCAGCAGCAGCCCCAGCCACAGCAGCGCCGGCGGCACGCCGGGAAAGAGCGCGCCGCCGGCCAAGGCCAGCAGCAGCGCGCTGAGCGCCAGCCCAACGGCGCTGAGCAGCAGCGCCAGTGTGATGTTGCTGGCGGCGATGGTGGCCGCGTCGTGGTCGCCGTGGGCGGTGTAATAGACGGTGGCCAGCGTCAGGCCAAAGTTGAACAGCGTGGCCATCACCGTCGGCAGCAGGTGCGCCAGCTCGTACAGGCCGCGCCCTTCCACGCCCAGGCCGCGCGCCACCAGAATTGACGTAGCGATGGCGATAACGCTCGCGCCCACCACGCGCGCCAGGCTGCTGGTGCTGTCGCGGGCGAAGCGCTTGAGTTCGAGATCGGTGCGCATGTGTGAGCCGTCAGTCGTCAGTCATCAGAGGTCAGTCAATCACGCGGCGCAGAAAGCCGTCGGCTTCGTCTAACAGGCGCTGCGCTTCAGCGGCGTCCACGCCGCGCCGTGCCATGACGACCGCCGGCTTGACAGCGCCGCCGCTCTGCGCCAGCAGGCGGGCCGCTGTGTCCTCGTCCACCTGCCCTAAGTGGGCCACGATGCGCCGGGCGCGCGCGGCCAGCTTTTGGTTGGTCACTCTGACGTCCACCATCAAATTGCCGTAGACCTTGCCCAGCCGCACCATCGCGCCGGTGCTGAGCATGTTGAGCACCATTTTCTGCGCCGTGCCGGCCTTGAGGCGCGTCGAGCCAGCGATCACCTCCGGGCCAGTGAGGACGGCGATCCTGATCTGCGCCGCGTCCAGCACCGGCGCGGGGACGCTGCACGCCACGCCCACCGTCAGCGCGCTGGTCTCGGCGGCGGTCTCCAGCGCGGCCACTACATACGGCGTGCGCCCGCTGGCGGCGATGCCAACCACCGCATCCTGCGCTGTCAGGTTCAGCGCCAGCAGGTCGGCGCGGCCCGCGGCGCGGTCGTCCTCCGCGCCCTCGACAGCCTCGGTGAGCGCAGCCATGCCGCCAGCGATCAGCGCCTGCACCGTCTCCGGCGCGACGCCAAACGTAGGCACGCACTCGGCGGCGTCCAGCAGGCCCAGCCGCCCGCTGGTCCCCGCGCCCACATAGATCAGCCGCCCGCCGCCGGCCAGCCGCGCAGCAATCGCCTCCACCGCCGCCGCAATGTCCGGCAGCGCTGCTGCCACTGCCGCCGCGACGGCGGCGTCCTCGGCGTTCATGATCTGTACGATCTCCAGCGCCGATTTCTGGTCAAGGTCGGCGCTGCGGGGGTTAACCTGTTCGGTGAGCATGAGCGCGTCTCCGGCTGTCAGTCGCTGGCTAAGCCTTGCCCCATCCTGCTGCGCGGGCCTCACCCTGTCCATTCCCACCTCGCCATCGTTCCGCGTGATGGAGAGGCGAGAGCGGATAAGGTCACCCCGTGGTTTTCATCCCGGCGGCGATGCCGTTGACCGTCGTCAGCACGGCGTCGAGCAGCGCGTCGTATTCCGGCGTGTCCGGCTCAAGCTGGCGCAGCCGCCGCAGCAGCGCCACCTGGATGAAATTCAGCGGGTCCACATACGGGTTGCGGCGCTCAATCGAGCGCTTGATGACGGGCGTGTCGTCCAGCAGCTCTTTCTGGTCGAGCACCGCGCACAGCAGGCGGGCGGTGCGGCTGTGTTCCTCCCGGATGCGGCCGAAAATCTGTTCGCGCAGCGCTTCGTCCTGCACCAGCGAGGCGTACAGCTCGGCAATGCCCATGTCGGCTTTTGCTACGTCGAGCTGGACGTTGTCAATCAGGTTGCTGAAGAACGGCCACGCGCGGTACATGGCGCGCAGCGTGGCCAGGCCGTCGGGCTGTTCCTGGCAGAAGGCCGCCAGCGCCGCCCCCACACCGTACCAGCTGGGGATGATGGCGCGGCTCTGCATCCACGAGAACACCCAGGGGATGGCGCGGATGGTGTCGAAGCCGCCCTTCTGGCTGCGCTTGGCTGGCCGCGAGCTGATGGGCAGGCGCGCCAGCTCGTTGATCGGGGTGGCCTGCTGCCAGTACTCGACAAAGCCCGGCGTCTCGTAGACCAGAGCGCGGTAGGCCGCCTGCCCCACTGCCGCCAGCCGATCCATCGCCGCCGCCCACTCCGGGCGCGGCTTGACCTCACGCGGGATGCCCAATTGGATCAGCGCCGCGTTGAGCACCTGGTGCAGATGCCGCCGCCCGATGGCGGCGTTGCTGTAGCGGTAGGCGATCACCTCGCCCTGCTCGGTGATCTTGATGCCGCCGTCCAGGGAGTTGGGCGGCTGCGCCAGGATAGCGCGGTTGCTGGGGCCGCCGCCGCGCCCGATGCTGCCGCCACGCCCGTGAAACAGCTCCAGCGAGACGCCGTGCGCCGCGCACACTTCAGTGAGCGCCTGCTGTGCTCGGTAGAGATTCCAGTTCGAGGCGATGTAGCCGCCGTCCTTGCCGCTGTCAGAGTAGCCGATCATGATCTGCTGGTGGACGCCATGGCGCACGCGCCGCGCCTGGAGGTGTTCCCAGTAGGCCGGGTTGGCGAAGAGCGCCGCCATGATGCGCGGCCCGTTGTCTAGGTCGTCAATGGTCTCCAGCAGCGGGACCAAATCCACGTCGTTGTCAATGCCCACCTCGCGCGCCAGCAGCAGCATCGCCAGCAGGTCGCTGGGCTGCTGGCTCATGCTGGCGATCACGCTGTTGATCACGATCGTGCCGTACTGCTTGTGCGCAGCGGCGATCATGCGCCAGGTGGCGATCACGCGCTGGGTCGTTTCAGAGAACGGCGCGGTGTCGGCCGGGAAGAAGGGGCGCGGGTTGCCGATCTCGCGCGTGAGCAGCGCCTGCTTGTCGGCCTCTGGCAGGGCGATGTAATCGTCGCAGATGCCGTAGTGGCGCAGCAGCTCGGCGATGGCGGCAGCCTGCAGGCGGGCGTCCTCGCGGATGTCCAGCGGCACGAGGTGCAGGCCGAACACGCGCACCTTGCGGATAAAGCGGCGCAGCGCGCCGTTGGCCACGTGCTGGCCGCGGTTGCGGCGCAGGCTGTCGTCCACCAGCAGCAGGTCGGCCAGCAGGTCGCTGCCGCTGGCGTAGGCGTCAGCTTCCAGCCGCTGCCAGATCAGGTCCATCTGCTGACGGTAGGGTTCGCCGGGGTAGCGCGCCGCCGCGTCCGGGTAGGCCGCCAGCGCCGCCAGCAGCTCATCCGAGACGCCTACCTCGTCTACTGACTGCGTGAGGTGCTCGCGCAGGCGGGCAGCTTCTTCGAGGTAGACGCGGCGGGCGGCGGCGCGGTGGGCGCGCAGCGTCTCCAGCGTCACGTCGGATGTGACATTGGGGTTGCCGTCGCGGTCGCCGCCGATCCACGAGGCGTAGTGCAGCAAATACGGCAGGTCGGCCCAGTCCTCGCCGGGATAGTGAGCGCGCAGGCTGGTCTCCAGGTCATCGTACACGTCCACTGCCAGGTCCATGATGGTGGACGTAATGAAGTACAGGCCGAAATCCACCTCGTCGGCGACAGTGGTGCGGGTGGCGCGGGTGGCGCGCGTCTGCCACAGCTCCTCGATCTCCTCGCGCAGGCGCATCTCGAAGGCGTATTCCTCGCGCGGGAGCAGGGCCATGCGGTCGCGCCGGTCAATCAACTGGGCGATCTCGCGCAGCTTGACCAGCATTTCCTTGCGCTTAGCCTCGGATGGGTGGGCGGTGAGCACCAGCCGCACCCACAGCCGGTTGAGCAGGTCGCGCACATCAGCGGCGCTGAGGCCGGCGGCGCGCAGCGCCGCCACCGCGCTCTCGATCGAGTCGTCGAGTTTGGCGTCGGCCTCGCGCTGGCGCAGCACGCGCACGCGCTGCTGATCCTCGGCGATGTTGATGAGCTGGAAATAGGTGCTGAAGGCCTTGATGAGGATGCGGCTGGTGGGCAGGTCTAGGTTGGCTATCACCTGCGCCAGGTCGAAGTTGGCCTGGCCGGAGCGGTCGCCGCGGCGGGCGTGGGCGGCGCTGAGGCGCACAAACTCGACCAGCTCCAGCGCCTCGTCGCCGTGCTGCTCGCGGATGGTCTCGCCCAGCAGGCCGCCCAGCAGGCGGATGTCGGCGCTGAGGCGATTAAACAGTTCGTCGGTGGGCTTCAGCACAGGTTGGCCTCTCACTGCGCAGGGTGTCGTCGCAGCGTGCGCTCCCTGATTATAAAGCACAGACGCCGGATTCACACCGCTGGCGCGGCCTCACTCCAGCGGGTGCGCCTGGAAGAAAGCCCACATCAGGCGGCTGGCGTCAACGTCGCTGCTGGTGCTGCCCACGAGCAGGGCCGGCAGCGCCGGGCCTCCGGGCCAGGTGTGGCCGCCGCCGGCAACTGTGTAGAAGACCACCTCAGCGCCGCCGGCGCAGCCGCTGTAGCGCACGCCGCTCACGCTGCCGCTGGGGGGCAAGCTGGACGGGGTCGGGGCGCAGCCGTTGCGCGCCGCCCAGGCTGCGGCCCAGGCCGCCGCCGCCGCCAGGCTCCGGCTGCCCTCGTAGGGCACGATGGGGTCGGCTGTGCCGTGGAAGGCGATCACCGGCACGGGCCGGGATGGGGCGCAGGCGTCGTCTTCGGGCAGCGGGTAGGCCCCGGCCACCGTGCCGATGGCGGCCACGCGCTCCGCCAGCGCGCACGCCAGCCGGTGGCTCATGCCGCCGCCGTTGGAGAGGCCGGTCATGTAGACGCGGGTTGGGTCCACGCACAGCTCCCCCGCCAAGTGGTCGAGCAGGTCGCTGATGAAGGCCACGTCGTCCACTGGGCTTGCGGCGTTGAGGCCGCGGATGCCGGCGTTCCAGCGCAGCGGCAGACCTGCGCCCTGCGGGTAAACGGCGATGAAGCCCTCGGTTTCAGCCAGCGCGTCGAAGCCGGAGAAGCGCGCCTGCTGGCCGGGGTTGGAGGCGAAGCCGTGCAGGCTGAACACCAGCGCGGTCGGCTGGTTGGGGTCGTAGCTGACGGGGATGTAAAGCCGGTAGGCGCGGGCGTCCCCGCCGGACTCGACGCTGCCCTCGACGACGCCGACCCTGGCCGGGCGGACGCCGCAGCCGTCGGCAGCGGGCTGGGACAGCGCCGGCGCGGCCAGCAGCAGGCCCGCAAGCAGCAGCGCGGGGGCGATCATTCGGGTGAAGGCGGTGCGCAGCGGCGGCACAGCGCTACACCCCCAGCCGCGCGCGCAGCTCGGCCAGGAAGGCCGCCTCGCGCTCGCTGACCTTCGGGCCGCGGCCGAACAGCCCCGCGCCGCTGGCGCTGGCCACTGTCTCCGCCAGCTCGTAGATGAACTGCTTGTAGCCGGGGGCGTCGGGCGTGCCGGCCAGCAGCATGTCAATGCGGTCTAACCGCGCCAGCACGTCGTCGTAGTCAATCGCGCCAATGTCGCCGGGCAGCTCCTGTTCCATGTGGGCCAGCACGCGCAGCACGGCGGCGTTGTTGTTGAAGCGCTCCAGCGCCGCGTCGAAGTAGTTGAGGCCGGCGGAGGCCTCGCGCCAGCCCTTGAGAAAGCCGGGGCCGTCCACATTCATCATCACGCCAATGATCAACACTGGCAGTTCCATCAGTTCGCGTTGTGCGTCTTCCACACGCCTGTTCCTTTCGCCTATATTTGCAGACCTATCTTTGCTCAACCTCACACCCGCATCCCACGCTGGCGCGGGCTTCCCCCTCTCCATTTTGGAGAGGGGGTCGGGAGGGTGAGGTGTCATTCTTCCAGTGTGCTGGTGTCGCCCTCGGGCTGGCCCAGCGCGCGCGCCTTCAGCACGCGCCGCATGATCTTGCCGGAGCGCGTCTTGGGCAGTGTGTCAACGAACTCGATCTTGGCCGGCACGGCAATCGGGCCGACCTCATGGCGGATGTGTTCCTTGAGCTTGTCGGCCAGCTCGTCGCTGGGCTGCGCGCCGGCCACCAGGATGCAGTAGGCGTAGATCACGTTGCCGCGCACTTCGTCCGGCACGCCAATCACGGCGGCCTCGGCTACCGCCGGGTGGCTCACCAGCCCGGACTCGATCTCGGCCGTGCCCAGGCGGTAGCCGCTGACCTTGATCACGTCGTCAATGCGGCCAATTATCCAGATGTAGCCGTCCTCGTCCTTGCGCGCGCTGTCGCCGGCCAGATACCAGCCCTGCTCGCGGTAGGCGCTCCAGTACTGCTGCACGTAGCGGTCCGGGTCTCCGTAAACGGTGCGCAGCATCCCCGGCCAGGGCTGTTTGATGACCAGCCGCCCGTCCTCGTTCGGGCCGCAGGGGTTGCCGTGCTCGTCCACCACGTCGGCCTCGATGCCGGGGAAGGGACGGGTGGCGCTGCCCGGCTTGAGGCCCACCGACGGCAGCGGCGTGATCATGAAGCCGCCGGTCTCCGTCTGCCACCAGGTGTCCATGATCGGGCAGCGGCCCTTGCCCACCACGTTGTAGTACCACTTCCACGCCTCCGGGTTGATCGGCTCGCCCACCGAGCCGAGCAGGCGCAGGCTGCTCAGGTTGTGGCGGTTGGGCCAAGCGTCGCCGAAGCGCATCAGGCCGCGGATAGCGGTTGGCGCGGTGTAGAGCACAGTGATGCCGTATTCCTCGACCATGCGCCACCAGCGGTTGGGGTAGGGATAGGTGGGCGCGCCCTCGTACATGAAGCTGGTCGCGCCCAGGATCAGCGGCGCGTAGACGATGTAGCTGTGGCCGGTGATCCAGCCGGGATCAGCGGCGCACCACCAGCGGTCGTCGTCCTTCAGGTCGAACACCCACTCCAGCGTCGTGGCGGTGAACACCTGATAGCCGCCGTGCGTGTGCAGCACGCCTTTGGGCTTGCCAGTCGTGCCGCTGGTGTAGAGGATGAACAGCGGGTCCTCGGCGTCCATCACCTCGGTTTCGCTGTTGGCGCTGGCGATGGGCAGGTTCATCAGGTCGTGATACCAGAAGTCGCGCCCGTGCTCCATGTGCACTTCTTGGCCGGTGCGCCGCACGACGATCACGTGCTCCACCACTGGCGAGCGGTGCACCGCTTCGTCGGCCGTCGCCTTCAACGGCACGATATTGCCGCGCAGCCACGCGCCGTCACACGTGATCAGCACGCGGCTCTGGGCGTCTTCAATGCGGTCGGCCAGCGCCTGCTCGCTGAAACCGCCGTAGACCACGCTGTGGATCGCGCCGATCTTGGCGCAGGCCAGCATAGCGATGGGCAGCTCGGGGATGCGCCCCATGTAGATGGTGACGCGGTCGCCTTTCTTCACGCCCATGCTGCGCAGCACGTTGGCGAACTTATTGGTTTCCTGCCACAGCCGCCAGTAGGAGAAGGTGCGCTTGTCGCCCGGCTCGCCCTCCCAGATGAGCGCCAGCTTGTTCTTGCGCCAGGTTTTCACGTGCCGGTCGAGCGCGTTGTGCGCGATATTGATCTTGCCGCCCACGAACCACTTGTAGAAGGGGGCCTGGCGGCGGTCGAGCACGGTGTGCCAGCGCTCATACCACTCCAGCGTCTCGGCGCGCTTGGCCCAGAACGCCTCGATGTCGGCCATTGCCTCGCGGTAAACCGCCTCGTAGTCGCGCACGTGGGCGGCCTCGACGATCTCGTCGGCGGGGTAGTACCACTCGCCAGTAACAGGCGTAAAAGTATTTTCGGACATGAAAAATCGCTCCTCCCAGAAAGAAACGACCGCTGTTCAGGGTGTGCCGCAGTGTAAGAACAGCTTGTCAGCCACGCGGGGAATTATACGCGGGGGTGGGGGTGTGGGGCAAAAACAGGAAACGCACCGCTACTCGGTGTATCCGCCGAAAATAGGCTTAAATTCCTACTTGACAGCATGGGAAAAGCGTGAGACGCTACTCTGATCGTACCGCGATAGCCGTTGGTTGCTCATGTCACACATTCATCGGCGTTCGCTGCCGTCGCATTCTCTTCGCCGCCTGTTTTTGCCGCCAGTCTTTCGACCGCTCGACATCTGAACCAGCAGCGGAGCTGTCCGTGTTGAGGGCCTGCTGCGCACCGCAAACACCCTGACGGGGCCAACAACACAGACAGCTTCAAACCGACAAACCGAGTCCGATTTCGTGCCCGGCTATTCTCCTTGTTCCCTGCCTGGCAGGCTTCGTCCGAAGAAGCGTTTGTTTGTGAGGAGAGCACACACCGTGAAACCGGCCAAGTTTCTGGATGAGATCGTGGCGCTGTTTCAGGGCGGCGAGCGCCAGGAGGCCTTTGATCTGCTCAATGCCTACCTCGATGAACATCTGGATGACATGCACGCGCGCCTGCTGAAGGCCGAGATGTGCATGGAACTGGACACGCAGGCCGAATTCGTCGGCCAGGCGCTGATCGAACTCGAACCGCTGATGGGGCATACCAAGGCGTTCAAACAACTGCAGAGCAGGGTTGATGCTGCCGTCATCCGCAAGATGAAGAAAGGCCGCGAGCATCTGCGGCGGGATCATGCGGCGGCCCTGGCGTGCTTCGAGACGGCCTGCAAGCTGTCGCCGGCCAATCCGGCTGTGCCCCTGGCGGCAGCGCAGGCGTGGATAAAGCAGGCGTCTCAGGGAGAAGCAGAGGCCAGCGAGAGCGAGTGGCTGGCGCATATTAGCCTGCTTTTGACAGGAGAGCCTGCAGACGCAGCCGAAACGGCAGATGACAGCGCGGGTTCCGCCGTGTCAACCGGCGAGCGCTTCCTGCACCTGGCAATGATGCGCAGCGCTCCTGGCGACCATATCCACAAGCGGGCCGACCAGATGCTGGCCAGTTATTGGCTGGAGAGCGGCCAGTTTGAACGGGTGATCAACTGGCTGGAACGAACCGCCTGCACGCCCGCAGACGCTGCCGAAATCCAAAACCGATTGACGCGCCAGCTGGCGGGCGATATTGATGCGGCGGTCCAGGCGCTGCTGCGGGCCGGCGAGTTCGCCGCTGCGGAGGCGGTCCTCAACGCCTGGGAACAGAGTCTGCCGCACACGCCGGAGCTGCACCTGCTGCGGGCCGAGGCGCTGCGCCTGACAGAGCGCCCGGCCGAGGCGCTCCGGACTTTGGCGGCCGTGTTCCAGGCCGAGGCGCCGGCGGCGGCCGAAATCCCCTATCGCCCTGCTCTGCAGGTGTGGCAGTTGGCCCGTTCATTTGCGGTTGTCTGTTCACAGTGCGGCAAGGTTAACGCAGCACAGCAGTCGCGCTGCGCGCTGTGCGACTCGGCTCTGCATCAGCACAAACTCACGACCGATCGCTACGACTTGGCGGATGCGCCGACCAGCGCTGTCGCGCATGTGAGCGCCGCCTATCTGCTGCCAGAGCGCCAATTTCAGGAGCGCCTGGCGCACCTGCACGCTGCCCTGGACATGCTGCCGGAGGATGCGAACCGGGCGCGGCGCAGCCTGCAGGAATGGGTGAAGAATCTGGTGATCAGCCAGCCGGCTCCGGCCGATGACGCGCAGATGCCGGCCGTCGTGCGCCAGCAGCGGATTACCCCTGAGGCGCTCAACCAGCTCCGCCAGATCGCTCCCGCTGCCTGGCTGGCGATCCCGCTGCGGACGCGGCTGGCAGTCGTGCGCCGCCTGCTCAGGGCTGGCCTGCTGCTCGAAGCGCGCGAACTGGCCTTTGTGGTCTTCGCTGGCGTGGACGAGGCGCCCTCGGTGCAGAAGCTGCTGGGCCAGCTTGAGGCGGCTGTCACGGCGCGCGCCGCCAGCCTGCGGCGCGAGGCGGAAACAGCGCTGCACAGCGGACAGCCGATGCGCGCCGCTCAACTGGCTGGCGACGCGCTGGCGCTCTGCCCGCAGGATATTCCCACCCGGATGCTGCGGAGCAAGGCCGATCTGCGGCTGGGGAATTACGCCAACGCTCTAGGTGACCTGCACCGGGTGATCACGGTCAGCAGAAACCGGCGCGTGATCCGCGAGGCGCAGTTGGCCGCGGCCGGCGCGATGGAGCGCCTGTGGCAGATTGACGCGGCCCTGGCGGCGCTGGAAGGCATCGGCGGCGAGGAGGCCGACGCGCTGCGCGCGCGCTTGGAGCGCCGCCGGCGCAGCGAGCCGCTGATTGCGGTTGAGCCGGTGAACGACCTGGTGATGGTTGACACGCTCTCCCGCGTCGAAGCGCAGCGGCATTACCTGGGCTACTTTGCCGTCGCTGTGCGCTCGGTGGGGCGCCCGTGGAACGCAAGCTGGGATGCGTGGCGCAGCCACGTGCTCGCCGCCGGTTACACGTTCGTTGAAGTGCTGGGCGGGCTGCGCAACGCGCCCGGCGACCCGGTGTTTGCGCTGCGCTTTATCAGCGACCCGCGCCCAGACCTGCCCGAACGCGGCGCGCTCACGCTGACGCTGATGGCGCGTGTGGCTGCGCCCGACGAAGCTGCCTGCCGCGATATGGCCCTCGAATTGTGGCGGGCAATCCGCGACATCCTGCCCGGCATGCAGGAGCAGGTGTACGCTTTTGAGCCGGTGGTTGATGGCGCAGAGCTGGCACACCTGCGCCAGCCGTTTGCCGCCAACCAGATCGCAGAGATCGTCCGGCGCGAGGACGTGCCTGTGCGCAGCGGCGAGCGCTACACCGTGTACCCGTTCACTGTTGGCGGGCTGGACCTGCATAACCTGTGCTGGACACTGCTGCGGCAGAGCGCGCCCGCTATGGTCAGCGTTCATCTGCAGCCGACATCGCTGATGGCTTGGGAGCAAAGCGCGCTGAATCGCATGATGCTGGATGAGGTCGTGCCCCAAAACGAGCGCCTCGACGACCTGACCGGGCTGCGCCTGGCCGACCCTGTGGCGCAGTGGTGGCAGCTTGCGCCGGGCATGGGACAGGCGCAGGTGAACCGGCGCCTGCTCGACAGCCTGCGCGTGGCGGCCTATGTGCTGACCGTCAACGTGGCGGGCAGCGGAAACACCCCCCTGCTGGCGGAGCGGGTCGCAGCGGCCATGTTTGGCTCGGCGCGACCGGCGAACGACGCGCTGTTCGGCGGATACGAGGTGATCTACGCTCACACGGACGGCGAGCAGGCGGCTGCGCGCCGCAATCTGGCCGCTGTTGACGTGGAGCGCTGGGGGTTCAGCGCTGCCCCGGCTGGCGTGCCGCGCCTGCGCTGTCTGGTGAGCGAGTTAGAAGCTGCCACCGCGTTTCGTCTGCCCGTGCCGGGTTACGATGGCCTGCCCGGCCTGCCTGTTATTGATGTGCGGCCGGTGGCTCCGCCTGCCGGGCTGCCGCAGGAAGGCGCTCAACTGGGCGAGAGCGTCGTGCGCGTCAACTGCGCCGCCCTGCCCATCCGGCAGGGCAGCGACGACCGCCGCCGCCACACGTACATCGTGGGCCGCACCGGCAGTGGCAAGACCAACCTCATCCGCAATCTGGCGCTGCAGGACATTCAGGCCGGGCACGGCGTCTGTGTGGTTGATCCGCACGGCGATCTGATTGACGATCTGCTGACCCGCATCCCGCCCCACCGCGCCCGCGATGTTATCCTCTTCGATCCCTCGGATGAGGGCCGGCCGGTGGGGCTGAATCTGCTTGAGCACCGCAGCGAAACCGAAAAGCACCTGATCGTCAACGAGTTCCTGGCAATGCTGATGCGCATGTACGACCCCAACCAGATGGGCATCGCCGGCCCGCGGTTTCAGCACAATGTGCGCAACGCCATGCTCACGGTCATGTCGGTGGAGGGCAGCACGCTGATCGAGGTGGTGCGCGTGCTGTCCGACGCCCGCTTCCGCCAAAAGCTGCTGCCCAGCGTCAAAGACCCGCTGGTGCGCAGCTACTGGTTGGACCAGATCGCGCAGACCAGCGATTTCCACAAGAGCGAAATCCTGGATTACATCGTTAGCAAGTTCAACCCGTTCGTGGGCGACCGCCGCGTGCGCCACATCATCGGCCAGCCCAAGACGACAATAAACTTCCGGCGGGTGATGGATGAGCGCCAAATTCTGCTGGTGAACCTGTGCAAGGGCAAGATCGGCGCGGAGAACGCCCAGTTCCTGGGCCTGCTGCTGGTGCAGCGCCTGTTGATGACAGCGCTCAGCCGGGCGGACATGCCGGAGGACCAACGCGCGGATTTCATGCTGTACGTGGATGAGTTCCAGAATTTCGCAACGAAGACGTTCGGCACAATCCTCAGCGAGGGGCGTAAGTACGGCGTAGCGGCTACCGTCGCCAACCAGTACCTGACCCAGTTAGAGCCGACAGTTCGTGAGGCGATTTTCGGCAACGTGGGAACGATCATCAGCTTCCGCGTGGGGTTTCAGGACGCGGCGGCCCTGGCGCCGGAGATGTACCCGGTGTTCACTGCCGACGATCTGATCAACCTGCCCAAGTACAACGCCTGCGTCAAGCTCCTGGTTAACGGGCTGGCGGCGCGCCCGTTCACCATGCGCACCCTGCTGGATGTGCGCGCGCCCGATCACCAGCAGGCTGCGGCCATCCGGCAGGCATCGCGCCAGGCATACGGCCGCGATGCGGTCAGCGTCGAGGCTGATATCGCGGCGCGTTACGCCAGCAGCTAAAGGCTGGTGGAAACAGCGCTGTGCAAGTTAATCGCTTCGTGAACCGGATTTCTGCCCCTCAGCCTGCCCTGCAGGCTGAGGGGGTGGGCAGCTTGCTGCATCAGGGCGCGGGCCGCACATAACCTACCCCGCCCGCAAACGGCGCGGGGCAGATCAAGCCGGCGCGCTGAGCTTGCGGGCATTGTCAGCGCTGGCTGGCCGCTGGCCGCGTCTCCAGCACTTCGACAGCCACCTGCGGCACGCTGCGGAACAGATCGGTGACGCCGCGGCGCTCCAGCCGGTTGATGATGTCGGTGTGGTAGGCGCTGACGATCACGCCGCTGTAGCGCACGCGGCGCAGCTCGGCCATCACCGCCGGCAGCATCTGCTCATGGCCGGTGACCACGCGCTGCGCGATGCGCTCTGCCGGCACGCCGGCTTCCCGCAGCAGGCTGGCGGCGTGTTCCAGGCACTGCTCCACGCGGTTGAAGTCCTGGCGCTTGGCCTCCTGCATCTGCCGCGCCTGCTCGGCGACATCGGCGCTTTCGCCGCCGCTGTGCTCCCAAAAGCGCGGCGGGCAGCAGCCCAGCAGCGTAAACGACCGGCGCTCCACTTCGGGGAGCGCGGCCACACAGGCGCGCAGGGCCTCGTGAAAGGCCGGTGTGCTTTCCATTACCACAAGGATGTTCTGGCCCAGCCGGGACGTTACGGTGTGCGTAGTCATAGCCACCTCCTGGCACACGCTCACTGGTCGGGGTGTTCTGGGCAAAAAAACGCCGCACTGTTTGTGAAAATTATAACATATTCTGATGGTGAAGCGCGCTGACTCGATCAGAAAAGGGGAAAAAATCACGGGCACAGCAGGACGCTGTGCCCGTTTGCGATCAGGCGGAAGGGCCGCCGCGTTCAGGAGCACTGCTCGGCCAGTACGCTCCCGACGGCCTCCAGCACGTAGTACATCGAGGCCGCGCCGGGGTCGAGGTGTCCCAGGCTTTTTTCCTTCAGCACGGCGCTGCGGCCGCGCTTGCTCACCATGTCCTTGGTCGAGTCGCGCCCGGCGGCGGCGGCGGGCAGCGCCTGCTGCCAGGCAGCGCTGACGCCAGCGCCGGCCTCAACCGCTGCGCCGTAGGCCTCGACGAAGGGAATAAGCGTGTCCAGCATAGTTTTGTCGCCAAGCTGGGCCTTGCCCAGGCGGGCCAGCGCGCCCACGCCGGCGGTTAGCGCGTTGTACACGGCGCGCGCGTCTGGCGTTGGGCTGGTGAGGCTGCTGCCGACAGTCATGATGAACATGCCCACCAGCGCGCCCGACGCACCGCCGGCGGCGTTGGAAAAGGCCGCGCCGGCCTGCGCCAGCACTTGACCGGGCGTGCCGCTGCGGTCAGCGGCGGCGGCGGCGCGGAAGCCGCGCGCCATGCCCGCCCCGTGGTCGCCGTCGCCGGCCACCGCGTCCAGCCGGGCCAGCTCGCTCTCCTTCTCTAGGATGATCGCCAGCGCCGCGTCGAGGCAGGCGCCGGCTGTGGCTGCTGCGTCGTTCATGGCAGGCCTCACACTTTCGTGTACGCTGGCGTGTCTACCGGCGCGTCGTACAGCGGCTTGATGTCGTCGTCCAGCCACATCAGCGTCAGCGAGCAGCCCTTCATGTCCAGCGAGGTGGCGAACTCGCCCACGATGGGGCGGTAGGCGTCAATGCCGGCGGCAGCCAGCAGGCGGTCAATGTCCTTGTAGAGCACGAACAGCTCCTCGTACTTGGTCGCGCCCAGGCCGTTGACCAGCACGGCGGCGTGGCTGCCTGCGCCAGGCGGCGCGTCGGCCAGCACGCGCTCGACCATCAGCCGGGCGATCTCGGCAGCGGGCAGCAGCTCGGCTGTCTGCACGCCCGGCTCGCCGTGAATGCCCAGGCCCAGCTCCATCTTGTCCGGGGCCACCGTGAACAGCGGCTGGCTCTGGCCGGGGATGGTGCAGCCGGCGAAAGCCACGCCGAAGCTGCGCGTCAGGCTGTTGGCGCGGCGGGCCATCGCCTCCACTGTGTCCAGGTCGTCGCCGCGCCAGGCGCTGGCCCCGGCCACTTTGAACACACAAAAATCGCCGGCGATGCCGCGCCGCTCGTCGAAATTGGGCGAGGAAGCCACGTCGTCGGTCACCAGCACCTGGCGCACGTCAATTCCTTCCAGCTCGGCGCGCATCTCGGCCATGCCGAAGTTCATCACGTCGCCGCTGTAATTGCCGTAGGAGTAGAGCACGCCGGCCCCGCCGTCTAGGGCTTTGGTGCAGCGGTAGACCTGCTCGCCGGACGGGCTGGTGAAGATGTCGCCGATCACCGCGCCGGTGGCAAAGCCCGGCCCCACCATGCCGCAGAAAGCCGGGTAGTGGCCGCTGCCGCCGCCGATCAGCACCGATACCTTGCCCTTGATCGGCCCGCCGGCCAGCATGACGCCGGAGGCGTCTGGGATGCGCTGGACGTAGCGGCCGTAAGCCGCCACAAACCCGTCAATCATGTCCTCTTTGAAGGCAGTTGGGTCGTTGAATATCTTGGTCATAGTTTTTTGGACTCTGCGTGCAGCCGCGCATGACGCTGTTTATAACGCGCCTGGGCGGGCTGGTCAACCAGCGCGCGCGAAAAGTTGTCCAATTAGCGCATGTGATGTACATTTGTACACAGCGCAGCCGGAGCGAGAGGGGACGCGATGCAGGTGCGGTTCGACGGACGCGCTGTAGTGGTCACCGGGGCCAGCGGCGGCATCGGGGCGGCGCTGGCGCGCGCCTTTGGCGCGGCTGGCGGCCGGGTGGCCGTTCACTATCACACCCAGCGAGACGCAGCAGAACAGGTGGTGGCGGATATCGCTGCGGCTGGCGGCGAGGCGTTCGCCGTTCAGGCCGACCTGAGCGACTCGGCGCAGGTGGCGGCGTTTGGCGCGGCGGCGCTGGCGCGGTTGGGCCGGGTGGACGTACTGGTGAACAACGCCGGCGACATGTTCGAGCGCGTGCTGGTCGAGCACACCAGCGACGAGCACTACGACCGCGTCATGAACGCCAACGTCGCCTCGCTGTTCCGCGTGTGCCGCTGGGCTGTCCCGGTCATGCGGGCGCAGGGCGGCGGTAACATCGTCAACATGTCGTCCATTTCGGCGCGGCGCGGCGGCGGCGGGGGAACGGTGCTGTACGGGGCCAGCAAGGCGGCAGTCAGCACGTTCACGCGCGGGCTGGCGCTGGAGCTGGCAGCCGACAACATCCGCGTCAACGCCGTTGCGCCTGGGCTGATCCTCACGCCGCTGCACGACAAATACACGCCGCCGGAGCGCCTGCGGGCCAACATCGCCCAGATTCCGCTGGGGCGCGCCGGCACGCCCGCCGACTGCGTGGGGGCGGTCTTTTTCCTGGCCTCGGACGCGATGAGCGCCTACGTCACCGGCCAGGTGATTGAGGTAAACGGCGGCCTGCTGATGCCGTGACCGGCACTGGACGCCAGCGTCCAGCGATTTAACGGATGGCTGTTGAGTGATGGTTAACGATATAACGACTAACCTATGATCAACCTATCGCACGAAGACCTGATGGTGCGCGCTGCCTGGATGTACTACCACGACAACATGACGCACCAGGAAATTGCCGACAAGCTGCACCTCTCGCGCGTAAAGGTGACGCGCCTGCTGCAGAAGGCGCGCCGCGCCGGCATTGTCGAGATTCGCATCACGCGCCCGCTGCCGCTCGACTTTGAGGTGAGCCAGCAGCTAGAGGATCGCTTCCGCCTGCGCGATGTGGTGGTGGTCAAGGGGATGCCATCGCTGGCCGCCACCCACGACGAGATCGGGCGCACGGCCGTCGAGTACCTAGGGCAGATCATCCAGCCGGGCGACATTCTGGGTTTCGGCTGGAGCAGCACCGTGGGCCACATGTCCGCTTACATGAACCGGCTGCGCGTGTCCGTGCCGTGCCAGGTAGTGGACCTGCTGGGGAGCATGCTGGGGCAGGTGAACCCCTACAGCGTCAGCAGCAAAGTAGCTGCTGCGCTGGGGGTGCCGCTGGCGGCGCTGTCGGTTCCGGTGATCGTGCGCAACCGGGTAGCTTACGAGGCCATCCTACAGGACCCGAACATCGCCGGCACACTGGCTCTGGCGCGCCGCAGCACGGTGGCGGTGGTGGGCGTGGGCGATGTCGGGCCGCAGAACGCGCTGGTGGTGGGCGGTTACGTCACACCGGCCGAGCTGGACAACCTGCGGTCGCGCGGCGTGGTGGGCGACGTGCTCATGCGCTTCTACAACATCGCTGGCGAGCCGATCTACCACGAGGCCGATGACTACATCGTTGGCCTGACGTGGGACGAACTGAAGGCGCTGCCGCACGTGATCGCGCTGGCCGCCGGCCCCACCAAGCCTGCCCCGCTGCTGGGCCTGCTGCGCAGCGGGATCTGTCACACGCTGATCACCGACCTGAACACAGCGCGCGGCATTCTGGCGCTGGAAACCGGCCAGCCGCCGGCCGGCGGCGCGGACGAGTGAGCAGCGGGCTGGCGTCCGTTTTTCGTCGGCAGTGGGAGCAGTACAATTGACAGCGTCGCGCGATACGCTTAGCCAGCCGCACGCGAGGGAGGTCTCAGCCATGAGCCGCACAGAGAGCAGTTTCAGCGAACGGGTGGGCGCGCGCATTTCGCCAGAACTCAAGGCGCGCCTGCAGGAGATCGTTCAGCAGGCGGGGTGGGACAGCGAGGCTGACCTGGTGCGCGAGGCGCTGTGGTACTATGTCGAACACCGCACGCCCGCGCCCGTGCCCGCGCCTGCTCAGGCCATCGCGCCGCCTGAAAGCCCTGACTTTGAGGGGCGCGTCGAGTGGCTGCTCACCGTCCTGCTGATCCTGATCGGGCTGGTTTCCAGCCGCATCCTCAACACGCTGCGTGTCGAACAGGTCAAGCCGGCGGAGCTGGTGGACGACGCCATTCAGGAGGCGGTGTACAACCGGACGATCCTGTGGACCAAGCTGCGCGCTGGCCGGCGCGCAGCCCAGCGCTTTGAGGATAAGCAGGCCGGCTGAGGGCGGACTGCGGCTGTTCAGCAGCCGCCGAGGACGCTTGTTGCAGAAGTGATTTCTGGTTTTTTTGGAGAGGGGGTTGGTTTTCGCATGCCTAACTACATTCTGGCCCTTGACCAAGGCACGACGTCCTCGCGCGCCATCCTGTTCGACAGCGGCGGGCGCGTTGTCGGGCTGGCGCAGCAGGAATTCCCGCAGCTTTACCCCCAGCCCGGCTGGGTGGAACACGACCCAGAGGCCATCTGGGAAACGCAGCTTGACGCGGCGCGGCGCGCGCTGCACAGCGCCGGCTTGACCGCCCGCGACGTATCAGCCATCGGCATTACCAACCAGCGCGAGACGACCGTCGTGTGGGATCGCGCCAGCGGGCGGCCAATCTACAACGCCATTGTGTGGCAGTGCCGCCGCACCGCCCCGCTGTGCGACCAGCTCAAGGCAGAGGGGTTTGACAAAGTCATTCTGGAAAAAACCGGCTTGGTGACCGACGCCTATTTCTCCGGCACGAAAGTCGCTTGGATACTGGACAACGTGCCGGGCGCGCGCGCCCGCGCCGAGCGCGGCGAGCTGGCCTTCGGCACAATCGACTCGTTCCTGGCCTGGCGGCTCAGCGGCGGGCGGCTGCACATCACCGACGTGAGCAACGCCAGCCGCACCATGCTCTACGACATCCACAAGCGGTGGTGGTCCAGCACCATCCTCAAGCGCCTGAACATCCCGCAAGCGCTGCTGCCGCAGGTCGTGCCCAGCAGCATGGTCTACGGCGAGACCGCGCCGCACATCCTCGGCGGCGCGCCGGTGCGCATCGCCGGCATGGCCGGCGACCAGCAGGCGGCCACCTTTGGCCAGGCGTGCTTCGCGCCCGGCATGGCCAAGAACACCTACGGCACGGGCTGCTTCCTGCTGATGAACACCGGCGGTCAGCCGGTTGCGTCGCGCAGCGGCCTGCTCACCACTATCGGCTGGCAGCAGGAGAACGGGCCGCTGCAGTACGCGCTGGAGGGCAGCATCTTCATAGGCGGGGCGGCGGTGCAGTGGCTGCGCGACGCGCTGCGCCTGATTGACCACGCCGCCGACAGCGACGCGCTGGCGCGCAGCGTGCCCGACAACGCCGGCGTATACCTCGTCCCCGCTTTCGTCGGCTTGGGCGCGCCGTACTGGGACGCCTACGCGCGCGGGACGATTGTCGGTTTAACCCGCGGCACAGGCCGGGCGCACATCGTGCGCGCCACGCTGGAGAGCATCGCCTATCAGACGCGCGACGTGGTAGAGGCTATGCAGGCCGACAGCGGCCTAACGCTGCGCACGCTGCGCGTAGACGGCGGCGCGGCCCGCAACGACTTCCTGCTCCAGTTCCAGGCGGACGTCCTGGGCGTGCCGGTGCAGCGGCCGGCTGTAGTCGAGACGACGGCGCTGGGCGCGGCCTATCTGGCCGGGTTGGCGGTGGGCTTCTGGCCCTCGCGCGAGGCGATTGAGGAACAGTGGACCGTCGAGCGGACGTTCGAGCCGCAGATGCCCGCCAAAACACGCGACGCGCTCTATGCTGGCTGGCAGCGCGCCGTCGAGCGGGCGCGCGGCTGGGCCGTGTGAGCCGCCGGGCCGAGCGGCCGGGCAGGGCTTGGCGTCCGACCATGCACTACGACATCCCCTTCAACCGCCCTGGCCTGACGGGCCGCGAGCACGACTATATCGCCCAGGTGATCGCCAACCGCCACGCTGCCGGCGACGGCCCATTCACCCAACAGTGCCACGCGCTGCTGGAGCGGATCATCGGCGCGCCGCGCGTCCTGCTCACCACCAGCTGCACCCACGCGCTGGAGATGGCGGGGCTGCTGCTCGACCTCCAGCCGGGCGACGAGGTGATCGTGCCGGCGTTCACGTTTGTCTCTACGGTGAACGCCTTTGTCCTGCGCGGCGCGCGGCCGGTCTTTGCCGACATCCGGCCCGACACGCTCAACTTAGACGAGACGCAGCTTGAGCGCCTGATCACCCCGCGGACGCGGGCGGTGGTGGTGGTGCATTACGCTGGCGTCGGCTGCGAGATGGACGCCATCGGCGCGATCGCCAGCCGGCGCGGGCTGGTTGTGATCGAGGACAACGCGCACGGCCTGTTCGGGCGCTACCGCGGGCGCAGCCTGGGGACGTTCGGCGCGCTGGCCACGCAGAGCTTCCACGAGACCAAGAACATGTCGTGCGGCGAGGGCGGCGCGCTGGTCATCAACGACTCGCAGTACATCGAGCGCGCTGAGATCATCCGCGAGAAGGGCACGAACCGCAGCCAGTTCTTCCGCGGCCACGTGGACAAGTACACCTGGGTGGATGTCGGCTCCAGCTACCTACCGTCAGATTTCCTAGCGGCGCTGCTCTACGCCCAGCTTGAGGCGCGCGAGCGCATCCAGGCCAGCCGCCAGCGCATCTGGCAGCGCTACGCCGCCGAGCTGCCGGCGTGGGCGGCGGCGCACGGCGTCCGTCTGCCGGTTGTGCCGCCCCACTGCGACCAACCCTACCACCTTTTCTATCTGCTGACGCCGTCGCTGGCGTTCCGCCAGGCGCTGATGGCGCACCTGAAGGCGCACAGCATCCTCAGCGTGTTCCACTACCAGCCGCTCCATCTCTCGGCGATGGGCCAGCGCTTCGGCGGCCGCCCGGGCGACTGCCCCGTGACTGAGGACGTGAGCGACCGCCTGCTGCGGCTGCCCCTCTACAACGACCTGACCGAGGCTGACCAAGCGCGTGTGATCGCCGCCGTGCAGGCGTTCAGGGGATGCTAGCGATTGTGCAGGGGGTGATCAGCGTGGATCAAAGCAGCGCGGTCGGGGCTGTGGCGTTGTTCGCTCCACGTTCCAACGACAATCGAGCGCGCTGTCTGGCCTTTAGGCCAATCGTATTCCAGTACGTCGTAGCGGCTGTAAGTCTTGAGCAGCGCGGCGACATCACTGCTGACGCCCGTCGGCGACAGAATGCAGGCATAGATGGGCAGCGCCACACGGCAGTATCCCAGAAGCTGAGAAATGTCGCGGAGTTTGATGGGCTGCTTTTTGCATTCTACAAATGCAAACTCCACGGATTCGCTGTTGATAACAAAGCCTGTTATGTCCACCAAGATATCGTAGGTAGGCCAATCAGGCTTGTTAGCTGGAGCTAGCCCATGCTGCTGCAGCGCACGCTTGAGTGGCTGCCTGCTAGTATCGGTAACGATCACTTTGTGCCGACGGAAACGCTCCGTTAGAAACTGTTCTATCCATGCAGCGACCTGTGGGTACATGCTGGCTTCAGTGTCATAGGGCATGATTTAGGTTTC
>DAOTWC010000116.1:0-30926 GCA_034435995.1 Anaerolineae bacterium
AGTGCGCTTGAGGTTCGTGAGTCCAACTCCTTTACGGACTGGTTGTTCCACTGCGAACATCCGACTTCCGGCGTTCACCTCACAGTCTACCCATTTTCATCCCTCGTGGTGAGCGTTAGCTCATAGGCACTCCTTTCACTTCTCCTTTCACTTCTTGCGCTGCTCCGCTGCGGCAGCGGGAGCGCCTGCCGTCTTGCTCAAGGCTAGCTGACGCGCTCGGTTATGTAGAACTCGATAACGTCGCCTTGCTGAAAATCGTGAAAACCCGACAGACTTATACCGCACTCAAAGCCAGCGCGCACCTCGCGCACGTCGTCGTTTACGCGCTTGAGCGAGCCTACCGACAGGTTTTCCGCCAGCACACGCCCGCCGCGTTTCACCCGCGCCCTGGCGTTGCGCCGAATCTCGCCCTCGCGCACGTAGCTGCCAGCAACCGCGCCCACCTTCGAAATCCGGAACACCTGGCGCACTTCCGCCACGCCCAGCACCTTCTCAGCGTAAACCGGCTCCAGCATGCCTTTGAGCGCCAGTTCAATGTCCTCTAACAGCTTGTAGATCACGTCGTACTGGCGGATGTCAACGCCCTGCGAGTCTGCCGAGCGCCGCGCGGCGTTGTCCACATCCACGCCGAAACCGATTATAACCGCCCCAGAAGCGCTGGCCAGCATCACGTCGTTCTCGGTGATGTTACCGATATCCGCCGCCAGGATGCGCACGCGAATGCCCTCGGGGTTGTTCTCCGAAAGCTTCTCCAGCGAGTCGAGAATTGGCTGAAGCGTGCCCTGCACATCGGCCTTGACGATCAAGTTCAGCTCTTTGGCGTGCCCGGCCGCGAACTGAGCGAACACATCCTGCAGCGTCAGAGCAGGGCGCGCTGCGCTGGCTGCGCCTGCGCTGCTGGCTGCTTTGCGCTCGTCCACGATCGCCCGCGCCACCTTTTCGTTCTTGACGGCTTCAAAGCTGTCGCCTGGCTGCGGCAGGCCGCTCAAGCCCATCACGGCCACCGGCGTGGACGGCCCTGCCGCGGCAATCTGTTTGCCGTTTTCGTCGAACATCGCTTTGATGCGGCCGTAGGTTTCGCCTGCCACGATCGTATCACCGCGCTTCAGCGTGCCGTTAAGAACCAGCAGCGTGGCGATGCTGCCTCGGCTGGGGTCTACTGCCGCCTCCAGCACCACGCCCGCTGGCTCGGCGTTCGGATTCGCTACGATCTCGCGATCATCCGCCACCAGCAGGATAGCCTCCAGCAGGTCCTCGATGCCTTTATGTTCGGGCGCGGACACGGGCACAACCAGCGTGTTGCCATCCCACTCGTCCGGCACTAGGCCCACTTCGGCCAGCTCTTGCTTGACCTTCTCGATGTTGGCGTTGCGCTTGTCAATCTTGGTGATTGCTACGATGATGGGCACGTTGGCGGCGCGGGCGTGGTTGATCGCCTCGCGCGTCGTGGGCATCACGCCGTCGTCAGCAGCCACCACCAGCACAGCGATGTCAGCTCCCTGAGCGCCGCGCGCGCGCATCGCCGTGAAAGCCTCGTGGCCTGGGGTGTCCAGAAAGGTGATCTGACGGTTGCCATGCATAGCGCGATATGCGCCGATGTGCTGCGTGATGCCGCCCGCCTCTCTTTCGGCGACGTGTGCTTTACGGATAGTGTCCAGCAGTGTGGTCTTTCCGTGATCAACATGGCCAAGTATAGTGACAATTGGCGGCCGGCGCTGTAGGTTTTCTGGCTTTTCTTCAGCGTACAGCTGGCGCCATTCCTGCGATTTCGCCGCTTCCTCTCGCTGGGCCTGGGCTGCAACAGCGCTTTGGCTCTGCGCCTCAAAGCCCATTTCCTCGATCACGATTGCTGCGGTGTCGTAGTCAATCTGCTGGTTAATCGAAGCCATGATGCCGTTGGCGATCAACTGCTTCATGACTTCGATCGGGCTGGCGTGGATAAGTTCCGCCAGTTCGCGCACCGTGAGAAAATCGGGAACCAGAATGATCTGCTTTTCCTTTGCCATCAATACCTCCACCTGTCAAGCGGTGGGCCGGGAAAAGCCGATCAACAGCTAGTTAACGGTTCAGCCCACCGCTCATACCCTGTATCGTGTGTAGAAAACGCCCGTGGTCTGCACCATGCTGCGCCCAATCATGGCCGGGTTCTGAACCGCTGCAGCCGTTCTCGGTCGGCGTCGGTCAATGTCGTGCGCAGCGCGCGGTCTAAGGCATCGCTGCTGAGGGCGCGCGCCCAACACGCTTCTTGATCGCAGAGATACGCCCCGCGCCCGTTGAGCTTTCCGCTCGGATCAACTATTACTCCTTCTGCCGTGCGAACAAGACGGGTAAGCGTCCGCTTGGCATCGCGCGTGCGGCAGATCACACAGGTTCGGACCGGAACGTGTTTCCGGCCCGGCGTGCGCCCGGCGTTCATCGCCCGCTGTTAACCCAGGAAATCATCCCAATCGTCACGCGCACGCCGGCCCTTGCGGCGGCGCTTTGAAACCACTTCGCCCAGTTCCTCATCGAACACAAGCTGACGGCGCTTCTGACGTTCTTTCTTCTTCTTGGTCGGCTCGCTAATTTTGCCAGGGGCGAGAATCGCGTCAATATCGCCGTCGTCCTCTTCGTCCTCGCCCTCTTCTACCAGTACAGCCGTTTCTTCGATTCGCGACCGCGTCGTTGCTGCCGCGGCATCCAGGGCTGGCGCCAGCTCTTCGCCGAAAGCGTCAAGCAGCGCCGGAGCTTCGGCATCGGCGTCGAGATCGGCCAGCGTTTCCGGAGCTAGCTCCGGCGCAGCAGCGGCCGGTTGCGCCGGCGCAGCCGCTTCTTCAGCGCGCGGCGTAAGGGCCTCAACCTCTTCCGGAATCACCAATCGGTCCAGCGTATTCTGCAGCAGCGTCATCGCTTCCGGCGGCAGGTCGGCCAGCAGCTTCTGCAGATGGCTCTCGTCAATCAGGAAACGCCACATGATTTCGCCCACGTTTTCGAGCGGCTGCAGTGCTTCAATGATCTCATCCGGCAGATCAAGCGCGGTGACTGGCAGCGCAAAAGCGCCAGCCGGCAGTGTAGCCTTGACTGCGTTAATCTCGGCAATACGGGCCTCGCGCGCCTGGTTGCGCGCGTTGAGCAGGCGAGTTTCCACCACATCGGCGAAACGCGCAAGCGTTTGATATTCCTCAGGCATGACAGTGCGCCCGGCCGCTTTCTTGTCGATGATTCGCAGCGTCTCGGCCAGCAGCTCCGGCTGCTGCGTCGGCAGTGACGCAAGCGGCGGGGTATCCAGCCGCGCCAGGGCATCCTGCACAGCCTCTGTGACGCTTTTGATGTCAATGCGCCAACCTGTTAGCTTAGCAGCCAGGCGGGCATTCTGCCCCTCACGGCCGATCGCCAGCGAGAGCTGGTCATCCGGCACGATCACGACTGCGGTGCGGCCAGTATCGGGGTCTTCCTCCAAGTAGACCCCGCTCACCCGCGCTGGGCTGAGCGCCTTGGCAATGAACGCCTTCTGATCGGGGTTCCACTCAATGACGTCAATCTTCTCGTCGTGCAGCTCTTTGACGATGCTCTGGATGCGCATGCCGCGCATCCCGACACACGCGCCCACCGGGTCAATGCCCTCCTGAATAGCTGCCAC
The DNA here is from genome assembly GCA_034435995.1 of Anaerolineae bacterium. Classification (GTDB taxonomy): domain Bacteria; phylum Chloroflexota; class Anaerolineae; order Aggregatilineales; family Phototrophicaceae; genus DAOTWC01. The sequence continues at coordinate 3,620 of DAOTWC010000116.1, forward strand.
CGCTACTTTCGACCGGTAACCTGCCTCGCGCGCGATGTTCTTGATCTCCACCTGGCCGTTGAAGATTTCCGGCACTTCATACTCCAGCAAACGGCGCAGCATGTTGCGGTGGCTGCGGCTGACGATGATGCGCGGGCCGCGTGGGCTGCGCTTGACTTCAGCCACGTACACGCGGACTTTGTCGTGTGGCTTATAGCGCTCGCCAGGAATCTGCTGGGCGCGCGGCATTTCAGCTTCCGCTCGGCCCAGGCTGAGCGTGACGACGCTTGAGTTCACGCTCTGCACAGTGCCGGTCACCAGGTCCCCCTCACGCTCCAGGAACTCCTCAAACAGGGCGTTGCGCTCTGCCTCGCGTATCTTCTGCAGGATCACCTGCTTAGCCGTCTGGGCGGCGATGCGGCCGTATTTCTTAGTCGAGCCGCGCACCTGCACCATCACCGTGTCGCCGTACTGCGCGCTCTGATCGTAGTAGCGCGCCTCTTCCAGGTCCACTTCTGTCAGCGGATTCTGAACGTCCTCGACAACCTCTTTCTCGACAAAGATGTTAGGACGCCCGGTAGCAGGATCAATGGTCGCATCTACGCGCTGGGCCTGGCTGGCCCCGGTGTCACGCCGGTAAGCCGATATCAGCGCCGATTGCAGCGCTTCCAGCACCACCTCGCGCGGGAGTGCCCTCAGATCCGTAATCTCGTTGAAGGCAACTTCGAACTCGCTTCTCATATCTCTTACTTCCGAATTCCTGTGTTTCCTGACCAACGTGCGGGCGTGGCGTGTAAGACGGCGCGCAGAAGATACAAATATAAATAAAAGTGGGGGTTACCCACTTTCACCGGCAAACCGATATCGTACCTGCAGGGTGCTGTGTGATAATGCCACGTGGATGCACCCTCCGCCGGCTTTGTGCAAGCGTGTTGAACCCCAAAGCCGATCCCCATTTTAGCAGTCGGCTCTAGGGCTGTCAAGCCGAGTCTGACCTAGGGAGTGGTGAAGATCATGGATACAGACGGCCATTCTAAGCGCCGAAGAACCACGTGTGTCCGCAAAATTTACAACTCCCCCTAACCTACCGCTTCGGCCGTCGTTGGCGTGTCTGGCGCTGGCAGCGCGTCCAGCGGATCGCTTTCTGTGGCCGCCTCTGGCGTAACCTCTGCTGTCTGCTCAACGCCCACGTCGTCAGCAGCAGCCGGCTGCGCCACCCAGGGCGCAAACCGCAGCACGCGCCCGCTTCCCGCGTCAGCCACATAAACGCGGCCATCAGGCCCAACAGCGATGCCGCCCACCGTTGCAAACTGTGTCTGGTTCGGGTTCTCCCGGCCTAACTGGCCGAATGATCCCAGGCAGTTGCCTGCTGTGTCGTACACCAACACGCGCCCGGCATCCGGGTCTGTTACATACAGCACATCGCGAGCCGGGTCCACCGCTAGATATGGGCGGTTGCCCAGCTCGTCGTACCAGCCGCGCACGTCAAACGTATACAGGAACAAGCCATCCGTGTTGAAAACAGACACGCGCCGGTTCCAGGTATCGGCGATAAACAGGCGGCCATCGGGGTGCAGCGCCAGCCCAGACGGTTCGTCTAGCTGGCCTGGTCCGGCTCCGCCCACGCCGATATCCCGCACGAACTCGCCAGCGCTGGTGTAAACGCGCACGCGCTTGTTGCCGGTGTCCGCCACATACACACGCCCGCTGCCGTCAACCACCACCGAACGCGGCCCCCACAGTGCGTACAGCGGCTCTGTCACGGCCGCCAGCCCGAACTCGCCCCGCTCACCCCACGCCTTGACCAGATCACCGTCCGGCGACAGCACTGCTATGCGATAGTTCCACGTATCGGCGACATAGATGCTGCCATCTGGCCCTCGGGCAACGTCGTTCGGCCGCAGGAACACCACTTCGCCGAGCGGGTCTCCGCCAAAGCGGGCTGTGTTCTCGCCCCCCGCATTGAACACCGACACCCGGTTGTTGACTTCCTCAGCCACATACAGCTCGCCATCAGGACCAACAGCCAAGCCCATCGGGCGCGCCAGCTGCCCTGGCCCAGTCCCCTGCGCCCCAAACACCAGATCGGCAGCGCGCAGTTCCCAGTTGGCGTTGCACAGGTTCACCTCCAGCTCATCCAGCGGATTGACCACCGTGCCATCGCCCACGCCTAGATTCCACACCTGAGCAGCCACGTCCTTGCGCACGTACAGGTGCATGCGCTCCGCCAGCGGCCACTGCGTCAGGGCAAAGCTGCGCCCCACCGCCTCGCCGTAAGTCTGATAGTCGCGCGCCCACCAGATGTCAAACAGACCCTGGCGCAGTTGGGCGGCTCGCGGGTTATCCGGCGAAAAATCCAGCACGCTGTTGATCCGCGCCGGCGTGAGGTTGAAGTAGTCCTGCATTGGCCACCACATGCGGATATAACTGCTGTGATAGAACCTGTCCTCCAGTAGCGGCTCCACAGCCGCGCGGTTGGCTTCACCTACCAGAAGCGCCACCGAGTTGTCAATTATTGGTCGGCTGGGGCTGCTGCCGAAGTAAGTGGCATTAGGGAAATCGCGGAAATACCAGCTGTAGGGCCAGGGAACTGCGTCGTCATAGGCGAACTTCAGATTGAGGCCATCTGTAGTGCGGCGGCTGATGTGCTCCAGTTCTGCCAGCACCTCTTTGACTGCTGGCGCTGAGTGGGCGTAGACCAGATACTCCGTGGCGTAGTCGTAGTTGATGAACGACGCCATCCAGGCCACGCGCACAGTCAGCACCGAAAGCAGCGTAAACACCCCCGCAGCCAGCATCTGGCGGAAATGCGACCAGCCGGTGCGCTCGATGATCTGGTACATGAACACAATCACGATGCCGCTGGCGGCTGCGGCTGCCAGCCACTGGCCAGACCGCGCGAGCTGTTCCTGCTGCAGTCCGGGAATCGGCCCGCGCCCCAGCAGGAAGGGCGAGATCACCTGAAACAGCGCAATCAGCAGCACCGGAATCAACACCAGATGCAGCCAGCCGCCCCGCCGGATTTTCTCACCTTCAATGCGTTCAAACACCCGGCCGAAGTACCAGCCCGACATAAGGATCATGGGCACGGTCATGTGCGTGCCCAGCCACGGCATTTTCTCGCCGGCGAGCGTGTAGGCGATCAGGTTGAAGACCGCCCACCACGCGGTAAACGCGATAAATGACGGTGAGTTCAGCCAGGCCGCGCCAATCGCCTCTCGTTTGACCTTTCGCTTTTCGGCTGGCAGCGGCCCGTCGAGCGCTTTGGCGTCAAGGAACTCCGCTGGCAGGTCTTCAATCTCCGAGGCGTGCTGCGCGTCGCTGTCAGTTTTGGGGGCATTTTCAGGTTCTTCGTTGAAGATGATCAGGCTGCCAGCAGCAGCCTGCTCCTCAAGCCGGTCGCGCCGGTAGCGCCAGAACATAATCGCACCTGTCACCGCAGCCAGCGTACTGCCCACAATCGCCAAAAACTCGTACACCGGCATGACAATCAACAGATAGTAATACTGAGGTTGGCTGCCTCGCCTCACGCCCTGCTGATCCAGCCAGTAGCCCAGGCTGCCAATCATGCCAGAGGCTAAACCGTTTACATTGGTGAACATTGTCGTGAAGAAAAAGGCGAACAGCGCGTGAAAAACCACTGCGGCGATTAGCCAGCGCTTCCAGTTCCACACCAGGCCCAATGCAATCGAGATCGCAAACGCCGGGATCAGCACCAAGACTCCGCGTGTGATGCCCTGAGGCGAATAATCCACCGCGCTTACACCCGAAATCTTGATGATGAGCGGCGTCAGCCACGGCAGGATCAGCGTGCCCATGATGATCAGCACATCCAGTTCTGGGAAACGGTGCAGTGTGCGCCACCAGCCCAGCCGCCAGGATAGCAGCACAGCCAACACGACCAGCGCGCCAACGACCCACCACAGCACATACGGCAGCATGTTAACGCCGCTGTCTAGTGCCACGCTGTCCGCGCCGGGCACGGCCGGCGCCGCGTGCTGGGCGGCGTCACGGCTGGGCAGGCGCGACGCCTCTTCAGCTACAATCAGAACCGTCACAACCGCCAGCGCCAGCAGCACAACAACGACGACATCCAGCCAGTGGATGCGCACGCTGCTGTCCCGGAAAGCCCACAGCAGCGTCCCTACCAGAAAGACCAGCGAGATGGCTATCACCAGCAGCGTCCACACAATCAGGCTGGTGGAATCGACGCTGTTCAGCCAGCCGCCAGCAGCCTCGGCAGCCTGCGCTGCGCGCTCCGGCGGCGCTACCGACAGCACAACGTACATGCCCAGCGCCGCCACGCCTGCCAGCAGCACGCTGAACACGGCGAAATAGTACCAGGTCTTGCCGGGTATGCCGCGCAGGTGCTGCAGCAAACGTACGGCCCAGTAGAGCGTCAGCACGCTGCCGAAGATCGCAATGTACATGAACGCCGTCTCTTTTGACCCCAGGCTGCCCAACATGGCGGCTGCGAAGATGTACAGCCAGTAGGGGCGGCGGCGCTGGTTGGCCGGCCCGTCAAGGTACATGAACGTGGCGTAAACCATCACCAGCGTGAAGAAGATGGACGGAATATCCTCGCGGATGTAGCGCCCGTAGTACATCATCAGCGGTGAGATCAGCAGCATGAACGACGCCACAAGCGCGCCTGTCCGGCCCAGCCACCGCCGGAACAGCAGCGGAAACAGCGTAATTAACACGCTCAGCACAGCCGTATAAATGCGCGCCGTGAAATCATTATCGCCGAACAGGAAATAGAACAGAGCCGTCATGTGAAACAGGATCGGCCCGTGCATCAGCGGCGTGTGCTGAAAATTGCCGTCAGCGTACAGGTTGTACGAGTAGCGCGTGTGCAGGCTCTCGTCGTGGCTCATCACGCGGTCGCCCAAGTTGTAGAAGCGCGTGAACACCGCCAGCAGGAAGATGACGATGTAGAGAATCGCCTCCCAATTCAGCGTGTACGCGCGCGCCAGCCAGGCCGATCCCTTGCGCGGCGCGTCTACCGGCGCAGTCTGTTGGTCAATCGTTGCGGTCATCAAACCCTCGCGATGAAACATACATGCTCGGTTCCGGCATCGTCGGCGGTGTGCCGAACGCAGGTGGAGACAGTGTCGCAGTGCGCGGCGCAGTCGTCACCGCTTTTGCCCGTGCGCCAGCGCGATCGGGCGTTTGATCCCCGTCAAGTTGGTGCGGCGCGGGCTGTGTGGGCAGCGCCGCGGCGATGTCGCGGTGGCCCATTGTAAATGGCACCAGCAGCAGCACCAGCAGCAGCAGCGCTGCCAGCCCATACTGCATCGAGTATCCGCTGCCGCGCGGCATTTCCTGCTGCACATTCAACCACACTTGCCCAAAATCAGGCGGGTTGGCATATCCAACCATCGGCAGCGAGCGCTGCAGTTCGCGCACGACCTCGCGCCGCTGCGCGTAAACGGCGTAGCATGCGGCGCACTGGTCAAGATGCGCCGCTACACGGCGGCGCGCTGGCAGCGCTAGTTCACCCGCCACGTAAGCGTCGAGATGGGCACGGCAGTAGCGGCACGCAGTCACGGTCCCTCCCTCAGCCACCCAGCAGGTCCTCCAGCAGTGCCGGGCCGCACGCCTGGAGCGAACCTCTGAGTGCCTCGTGCGCCAGCCGCACCCTGCTTTCGGCGGTCTTGGGCGGACAGCCCATCACCTCAGCAATTTCTCGGTAGGTAAGGCCCTGGCCATAGCGCAGCACAACCGCCTCGCGCAGACGGGGTGAGAGGGCAGCCAGCGCCTGTTCGACCGCCGTGCGCGCGTCGTGACGCAGCGTTGCCATCTCTGGCATTTCAGCACGCGGGCCTGCGAGTTCAAGCTGCAGCAGATGGCTCAGGTCCAGCAGCGGCGTACGACGGCGGTACTGGTTGCGGCAGCGGCTGATTGCGATGGTGTACAGCCAGGTCTTGAACGCCGCGCGGCTGGAGTCGTAGCGCCGCAGGTTGCGGAAAGCGTAGACAAACACTTCCTGCAGCACATCTTCCGCATCCTGCCGGTTCAGCAGCAGGCTGTAGCACAGGCGATAGATGCCAGGCGCATACCGGCCGTACAGCGCTTCATAGGCGCGCTGGTCGCCGCGCAGGCACTGGGTGATAAGCTGTTCCGCGCTTAATTCGTTCTCGGCCATGTGTTCCCCAAAATAATCCCCCAGCGCTGAGTCAAATGTAATACACTGCTTCCGCGCAAAACACTCACCGCCGCCACCAGTCACCCTCAAGCGACTGCCCGTCGTACACATCCTGGCGCAGCCACAGCACCAGCGACTCAGCGCTGTGAGGGGTGCGCACGCGCCGCTGCAGCCACCATGCCAGCAGGTCAGTAACCGGCATTGTCTGCGGAGTCCACCCCCGGCTGACAGTAAACTGCTGACCGACGTAGCTGCCGCCCAGCGCTGGCGGTTCGGCCTGAGGAGGCAGCAAGGCGATAGGCTGCGCCCGGGCATCACCGGGATTGGTAATGAACGTCGTGTTCGGGTAATCGCGCAGCAGCCACGCCGCCAAGCCGTCCTGTTCTACCTGTGCATACACGCGGATCAGCGGAAACGCGCTCGTTTCGCGCCAGGCCAGCTCAGCCAGCGTTGCGCGCAGCAGCGCCGTTTCCTGCGCCGGCGCGCGCAGATGCCACAGCTCTACTGGGCTTGCCGCGTTAGGGACAGCGGCATTCCAGCCGCTCCCTAGAGATGTAACAAGGGCAAACACCAGCAGTCCGAGACCGCCCCCGCGCAGCGCTGCCGTCCTGCCCCACAGGCTGGCCACCAGCATACCCCCCAGCACGCCCAGCAGCAGAGCAATCGCTGCCCAGATCAGGTTCAGCGGTGGAATACGCGCGCTGATTTCCGCTCCCGGCGGCGCAGCCAGCAGCGCCCGCCCGATCGCCTGCAAGTTAATCCCCAGCACAGCCAGCAGCAGAACCGCAGCCAGGGCGACCAGCCACCGACCCCACGATGGAACGTGAAACAGGGGGTGGCGATCCTCGGCCAGCAGTTCCGTGACTGTCACCGAGGCCAGCCCGCACAGCGGCGCGATCAGCCAGAGCGCGTGCGCCGCCGCGCCGCCCGGATAGAACACCGCTGCCAGCGCGCTCAACAGCAGCCAGATCACGAGAAAGCGATCGAGCAGCGACACTGTGATACGCCGCCCCAGCAGCCACACGCCCACAGCCGCAAGCGCAATCGTCGCCGGCTCGTAGAACACAATCACCAGCAGGGGAAACGCGGGCAGCGTATCTGGCGCAGACACGGTCAGGCCGGCTGCAGCCCGCTGCAGCGCCTCGCTTACTGCCCCTAGTCCAGGCAGGTACAGCGCAAAGACCGTGCTTACAACGAACACCGTCAGCGCAGCCGCAGTCAGCATCGCCAGCCATGGCAGCCCGCGCAGCCAGTCCAGCAGCGCCGCCAGACCAGGATGATCCGGCTCGTCAGATCGCAGCCAAATAACCGCCCCGATCGCCGCAGCCAGCAGGGTGAGCGCCAGCCACACACCTGCCGGGTCGGTCAGGAAAATCACGCCAGCGAACAGCGCCGCGGCCAGCGGCATAAAGCTGGGCTGGCGCGTTTCCCAGCAGCGCCAGACCGCCCACAAGCCGCCGGCTGCGCACAGCAGCGCCCAAACCGCTGGGCTGGCCTCGCGCGAGGCCAGCAGCGCCACCGGCGAGAACGCCAGCAGCGCGCTGAGCGCAAGCGTGCGCGCTGGGCTTAACAGCCGCCGGAACAGCAGCGGGGTTAGCACCAGCAGCGCGCCCGCGACTGCCGTCAGCAGCCGGGCGGCGAACTCCGAAGCGCCCAGCAGGCTGAAAGTGGCTGCCTGCAGCGCAAACAGCAGCGCGCTTTGCGGCACGATCCCCTGGCCCGGCGCGCCAACCGCCACCGCCCGCTGCGCGGCCAGCGCTTCACGCGCCTCGGCCGCCGACAGCGGAACAACGTCGAGTTCCGCCAGGCGCAGAATCAACCCCAGGGCCAGCAGCGCAATGTAAGCCACCGTCTCCAGGCGCACCGCTGGCTGCGCCGGCGCTTTGGCACGCTGGGCGGCCAGTTGAGGCGCAGATGCGTCAATCATCGGCGAGCTGTCCTTTCGCTCTTTCCCACGCGGTAAACCCGGCTGGTCCCAAAGTCGCAGACAACCTCCAGGTTCTCGCGGAATTTGTCCTCGCCAGCCGCGCCGTAGCGGGCGCGTTCGGCTGCCCCGAAGAACACGTAGTCAATACCATAGCGTTCAATGATTCCCTGGGCCACATCCCAGCGCAAATCAGTGTACAGCCGCTCGATATCCTGCACGCGCGTGCCAGTGACCGCGCTGTAGGTCGGGCCGCGCCACTGGCTCTGGTGGCCTGGCCAGTTCATCACCACCGGGATGCCCGCTAGTGTAGCCGCCCGACCGTGCTGCCACTCATACGAGTTCCCCACGGCCTCCGCCACCACCGCTGTGCCCGCGCCAACGAGCTGGCTAAGACAGGTGACAGCGTCGTAGTCGGCCTGCCCGACCAGCGTGCGGCCGCCGTCCAGTGTCAGCGGCGCAGGCGTTTCAGCGCCGAGGCGGCCAGTCTCCAGCAGCGCCCGGTGGGAGATGCCCAGCGCTGGGTAGATCAGCCCCAGCGCCAGCACCGCCACCAGCAGAGCGGTCACGCCTGCGCGGGCCAGCGCGCTCACCGGCTGGCGCGCGCGCTGATCGGCCAGCAGGCTGTACAGGCCATAGGCCGCGGCCACGCTGAACACGACCCACGCCTGGTAGTAGAACTTGAAAATCGTGTTCATACGCGTGCCGAAGTTGTCGCGCAGGTAGACGAACTCCGGTATCAGACTTAATGTCAGCCCCACGCCTGCCAGCAGCAGCGCGAAGCCCGCCGCCGGCGAATACGGCTCGCCTGGCTCGTCTGCGGCCGTGCGCCGCGCAAACAGCCGCGCCACCACAACCGCGATCCCCGCCAGCAGCGCCCCCGTTGTCAGGATCGTCTCGGCGCGGCGCGCAACCAATGCCGGCAGCACGCGCTCCCAGCCGCCGTTCTGGTCTACAAAGCCCAGTGCCACCCCGCGCGTCTCCGGCACAACTGCGCCCACGACAGTCAGCACAAGCATGAGCGCCAGCAGCACGGCCAGCACACCAGCAGCAGCGGCGGCGCCCAACAGCCAGTTGACACGCCTGCCGCCGCGCCGTACTTCGTCTATCAGGAACGGCAGCAGCAGAAGCAGCAGCGGGCCAAACATGAGAAAATACTGCTGGAAGCGCGTGGGGTGCAGCAGGTTCGGCAGCAGGCCCGCTGCCTGAGACTGGAAACCAATGTAGAACGGTAAGTAAAAGGCGGCCGACAGCGCGGCCAGCGTGATGCCCAAGCGCAGCAGCGCCCACCAGTCAGTCTGCGCCAGCCGTCCCTGACTGTGCAGCCGGCGCAGCGCCTCCGCGCCTACCAGCACCGCCATGTAGATCGGGCCATCCCACACGTTGAGAAACACCAGCCCGCCCAGGCACAACGCGTAAAACACAATCTCGCCGCGCAGCGGCGCGCGGCCAGCCAGCAGCGCGTTAAGCGCCAACCCCAGCGCCATTACCGCAAACGGCAGCGCCAGTACATGAGGGTGTACATCGGCCAGCAGGAAACTGAATTGAGGGAACTCGTCTATCACCTCGTTCACACGCACACCGTTTAAGTCGCGCTCGGTCAGCGTGCGCGCTGCGTTGAACCACCACCAGCTGATCAGACGGGCTTCATCGGGGTTGAACAGGTTGATCGGCCGCGCGCCAGGCTCGTAGGCGTCGCGGTTCTTGGTATCCCAGAAACGCAAATATTCCTCAGAGACAGCCTGCGCCTGGTAAGGAATCTCCACGAACACCGGCTGAAAATTCGACAGGAACACGACCAGGGCTAACCCCAGCAGGCCAGTCAGCAGCGCCGGACGAACTGACTGCCCGCCGCGCGAGCGCACCACATTATAGACCACGCCGAAGCTGGTCAGGCCAGTGAGGGCGAACAACAGCGAGATTGTCATGTTGAAACCGGTGCTGCTGCCGATGCCGCTTAACATAGAAAGGGCGGCGGCCATCACATAGCCGAAGTAGTAGTAGCTGATGGCATAGCCGGCCAGCCAGCCGTCGTTTGGCGGAAAGGTTGGGCTGCGCATGATGCTGCTGATGAACATCAGCTCCATCGGCTTCTCTGTGCCGATGACGCTGTTTTGATGCGCCCGATACAGCGCCCAGCCCAACAGCAGGCCGGCGAAGATCAGCTCCCCAACGATAACTACATGTCGGTTCGCACGCCACCAGGCGCGCCAGTCGAACAGCGGGCCGCCGCGAAAATACACAACAAGCGCCGCTGCTAGAACGATCAGCCACGCCAGCAGAACACTGCCTGGCGCATTCGGCACTAATCCCAGGCTGACCAGCATCCAGAAAGTAAAGCCGACGAGCAGCAGGCCAACCGCGCGCATTAGCGTGTAGCCGCGATCCGGCAGCGCGCCCAGCAGGCGTGCCACCAGCGGGAGCGCTGCCAGCCCTGCCAGCGTCACCAGCGCCCACCAGCTAAAGACGATCCAGCCCTCGCGGGCTAGCCAATCGAGCACCATGGCTTACCCCACCTGCGTCATTTCGACGTCCCGATTGACCCGGTATACTACAGCTTCGCCGTGCTCAAACACGCGCTCCAGCATGCCCGCGCGCGCCATTTCTTCGAACTTCGCCAGGCCAACCTCTGGATAGTACGCGCGCTCCAGACCGCCAACAATCACATACTCGATGTCGTAAAACTGGATCATCCGCCAAGCGGCGGCGATATCGGTTGTGCTGTAGAACCCGTTGATGTTGGCGCGCCGCTGGTTGACCAGCGACGGCAGCGGGTCAAGCGTGCGCTGCTGTGTCTGGTGGAAGCGCCAGCCCAACACCGACGGCAGGCCGGTGTTGATCGCCACGCGCCCGCTCCACAGGTATTCGCGGGCGCTTTGCGCCTCGACAATTACCGGCGTGCCCTGCACGTTCTCCTGCAGCCAGCGGATCAAAGCGTAATCATCGGCCAGCTCCAGCCATACCCCGTTCTCCGCGTGCTGCGCGTACTGCATCCAGGTCATGCCGTCCAGCGTGAACGGCACTTCGGCTGTCATGCGATCGAGCGCCTTGCCCCGGCTGGCCATCACCGGATACAGCGCAGCCACTGCCACCAGCAGCGCCGTCGCCGCTAACCACCAGCCGCGCAGCCGGCCTGACCAGTTATCGGCAGCGCGCATCAGCCAGGCAAAAGCTGCGCCGCCTGCCGCTGCGAACAGCATCCACGCCTGAATATAGAACTTGAACACCGTGTTCTGGCGGCCGATGTCGCCGTCCAGTACGACGAACTCCACGCCCAGCGTGAGCGACAGCGCCAGCCCAGCCAGCACGAGCACAACCTGCATTTCGCGCGTCTGGCCGGCGCGGAAGAACAGGACAGCAATCCACACGATCAACGGCACGGCCACCAGCGCCGCCTGGTAGCCGGCCATTGCCGTGAACAGCAGGCCCAGCGCCAGCGCTGCGGCAGCTAACGCCAGTGCCACCAGCAGCCACCACATGCCGCGCAGATCGCGCACGTAGACGCTGCGGAACCAGCGCGCCGTATCCCACACTAGCAGCGACGCGATCAAGAACAGGAATAAGCCGTGCAGATCGAAATAGGCCCACAGCGGCGTCTTGCCGCCAGTCCAAGGCAGCACGCGGCCGTACGTCGCGGCGTACCAGGTGGTATACGGCAGCGCCGCGACGAAACTCAGCGCGACAAAGCCACCGACGCGCAGGCTCAGGTCAATCAGCGCGCGCCGGCTCAACGTGCGCCAGGCCAGCCACCACGCGAAGCCCACTGCTGCCACTCCCAGCAGCATGTAGGTGATCCAGTCCCATGTGTTAGTGGCGCGCAGCAGGCCAGCGGTCCCAGCGCCCAGCGCCAGCGCCAGCCACCGCACCGCGCTCCCGCGCGAGTCGCGCCCTGCCAGCAGCACCTCGTTGAGCGCAAAAGCCATCACGATGAAGTGCAGCGGCATGGCGATCATGTGCGCGTGCAGGTCGCCGTAGAGGAAGGTGAAGAACGGAATCTCGGTGATGGCCTGCCCCTCAACGCCGGGGGTCTCAGCCAGCACGCGCGTCGGCCCCCAGTACCAGCGGTTCGGCGCGATCGGCAGAGACGCGCCCTGCAGCATTTGACCGGCCCCGCGCAGCAAGCTGCTCACAACGCTAAACGAGTGATCCAGCTCATAGCTCAACCGGTCGAGCAGGTCGCCCCGGTTAGCACGCTCGACGAGCTGCTGGAAAACCGCTCCAGCTGGCTGCTCGCCCGTCTCAGCTGTGTATCGTTCGATCAGGAAGGCTTCCAAACCCGCCGGCTGCCGGTAGCCGCCGAGCTGGGCCACGCCGGCGCCGAACACGCGGGGCGTGTCCAGGTTGCCCAGCACGACAGCCAGCAGCAGCGCTGCTGTGCCAGCCAGCCAGGGGCTGCCCACCCGTCGCAGCGTGCCGTCGCTGCGGCGTTCACGCCAGTGGCTTACCGCGTTGAACGCCACGCTGAACGCGCCGATGCCGGTGAGGGCGAACAGCGTAGGCAAAATCAAGTTGTAAGCGGTTGACGGGATAACGCCCAACAGCAGCGTCGGCCCGCCCACGATCACGTAGCCGAAGTAGTAGTAGTTGAGAAAGCCGCCCGCGTGCCAGGGGTCAATTGCGGGGAAGATCGTGCTGCGCAGCACGCCGTTGAAGTAGGCGAAATCCATCGGCTTCTCGCCGCCAAACTGGTAATGCCACAGGTCCGGGTTGGTCAGGCGCACAGCCAGAAAACCCAGGAAGGCCAGCAGCGTGATCGCCTCGACAGCGGCCAGCCGCCGCCAGTTCTCGCGCACATAGCCGACAAACCCAGCGCGCCCGCGCAGCGTAAGCGCAGCCCCCAGCGCGAACACGAGCAGCAGCGCAGCCAGCACGCCACCGCGCGACCAAGTCGCCAGGCCGGCGCTGGCGCCGTACCACGCCAGCCAGCCGGCGATCAGCAGGCCAGCCGTTTTGGCCAGGCTGTAACCCCGGTCAGCAAACGATGGAAACAGCGCGTACAGCAGCGGCCACGCCGCCCACCCGATCAGAACAATCGCCAGCCACCACGCGGCTATCGTCAGCAGGGGCTGTGTGTTGATCGCGCTCTGGCTGTCAAAAAGCTCTGACCATGTGCCGCCGCCGTATTGAATGGCCCTGCGCTCCGGCGTGAATTTCAACTGCGTCGGGGCTTGGTCGGCCTGCAGCGACGACCAGGTAACCGTATCCACCAGCGTCAGGTCGCAGCCGCCGCCGCCAATCTGCAAGAACACCTGAGGGCACGTCTCAACAAACTGCGAGCCAACCGCGGCTAGGCGGTTGAGCGGCGCTTCGTAAAGCACGCGCCGCGCGTTTTCGGGGTCGTAATCCGCTGTCTTGCGAAATACGAACACCACCGGGTGATCGTAAACGTGGAACGCTTCCTCGGCCTCAAACTCATTGAGCCAGGCCGGACTGGTGTAAATTGGGAGATGCTGGTCGGAAATGCGCAGTGGCCCCAATTCGAACGCGCTTTGGAACACCGCCGCCAGCTCGTAGCCCAGTTCGCCGCTGAACAGCGCCGCATAGTACCGGTTCGACATCGGCCAGCGGATCGGAATGCGGGACAGCGAGTCGTAGAACCGGTTGCTGCTGATGGTCAGGTACTGGCTGTCGTTCAGGGCGCGCAGGATCAGGTCGCGCTTGTACGGCTCGTCTTCGTAGGCCATCTGCATCTGGTGGCCCACAATCAGCGACGACCAGGCGTTGCGCCCATTGCACGCCTCGGCGGAGAGCAGCCCCGGCGGGGGGTTGTCCGCCAGCGTCACGCCGTGCGGCAGCGTGCACACGCTGTACGGAATGGCGTCATCCCAAGCTCCCTCGTGCGACACCACCTCACCTGCGGCCAGCACGGGGCCGCCGGCCATCACCTCGGCCACGAACCGGTACGACTCGCCGGCGCGCACGCTTACCGGGCTGCCCAGCGCGATCTCATACGAGTCGCCCAGCGGGTGGTTAGCGCGGTGGAAGGACGCGGTTAACGTGCCTTCGGCCAGCAGCGCGTTGGTCAGATCAGTGTAAATGGCAACTCGCAGCGCTGCCGGCGCAGGATTGTCCTCCGGCGCGCTGAGGTGCGGCGCGCGCACACTGCGTATCGTCCCGTCAGCCGGCGCGACAAACACATAGCTGACCGGCTGACCAGCGTACAGCGGCGAGGTCTGCCCCAGCAGCGAGTCCGACGGTGCGCCGCCGTAGCCGTTGTACAGTGGCACGTTTACCAGCGGCACATTTACAGACGGCCCCTCGACGCGCATCGAGAAATCGCCGGAGACGTTCTCCCAGAACCAGTGGCTGGCCTGCACGCGCGTGAGCTGCTGCCGGTAGATGCTGGTGAACATCGCCGCCCACAGCAGCGTGAATCCGGTCACGCCGGCCAGCAGCGCCAGCGCCAGCCCGCGCCGCAGCCGCGAGCGACCAGCGCGCTTGACCAGCTCCACCAGCGCCCAAGCCGCCAGCAGCGCCAGCGCCGGGTACAGCGGCAGGAAATAGCGCATAGAGGCGACCCAGTTGGCACCCAGCCAGCCGAAGTAGACCAGCACCCACACAAACGGCAGCAGCAGAGCCAGCGCCCCCGACAGGCCGCGCACCAGCCGCGCGCCGGCCCACAGCCAGCCCAGCCAGCCGGCCAGCCCCAGCGCCGCGCCCATGCCCCACAGCACCATATTGTTCCAGGCGAACAGATACGGCGTGCGCCCTACCCACTGCCAGTTGGGCGGCATCTCCGCCTGCCCGCTCACCAAATAGCGCGCCTGATTCAGGTCGGCCACCCAGCGCGGGTTGAGCGAAAGCCCCAGAATACCTGGCCCCATGAACGTATAGGGGTTGGCCAGCCGGAACACAACCAGCGTCACAACGCCGGCAATGACTAGCCCGGCTGCCTCGCGCAGCAGGGCGCGCTCGCGTTCGCCCCAGGCGAGCGCGCGGTCTAGCGCCGGCAGCGCCCGCAGGCCGGCTGCCAGCACAATCAGCCCAGCCAGCGGGGCCAGGTTGATGCGGCTGGCCAGCGCTGCGCCGAACATCAAGCCAAACAGCGCGTAATCCGTCCAGCGGCCCCCGAACTGCACCCGAACGGCAAACAACAGCGCGAATGTGGCGAAGGCGCTGGCCATCGCATCCACTGTGCCGAAATGCGACAGTTGAATGGAGAGCACCGCGGCGGCGTACAACGCCGCTGCCAGCAGACCTACCCAGCGGCCAGCAAGCCGCAGACCGATCAAAAACACCGCCACCACCGCTGCCATTTCCGCCAACGCCGACAGCGCGCGCCACACCAGGTGCACGCCGTTATACCCCGCCCAGGTCGGGCTGCCGGTGATCTGCACCAGCGCCTCGCCCACCGTGCGCGCTAGAAACAGCGGCAGCGTGCCGTAAACATAGAGGCCGTTAGTGGGGCCGGTATTGTGGGGATTCCACGTCGAGCAGTCCGCGTCGAAAAAACCGCCAGCTCCGCCAGTCATCGGGTTGGCGGCCAGGCAGCGTTCAAGCTGGGCCTGCTGTTCAGCCGGGCTGCTGTATGACGAGCGCACCGGGCCGCCCATGGCTGCCGCGACGCCTGTCAGAAAGCGTTCGTCAGGGTGCAGGTGTGTGAAATCGTCCCAGTTCTGGCCGACAAAGCGGAAGTAGCCGCCCACCACCATCACGACAGCCAGCAGCAGCCCCACCAGCAGGTCGCTGCCCGCCAGGGCGAACGCGCGGTCGCGGCTGCGCGGTCTGCTTGAAACGGTTGTAGCGTCCAGCATGCGTTGCCTTATCCCGGTTGTGTGCTCAAGCAGAGTCTATACACAGGCGCGCTGCCCTTTCCTCACTCAATCCCCCGCCAGCGTCACTGCGCGCCGTTCGCGTTGGCCGCCAGGAACGCCAGCAGACCATCTGTTCCCAGCGCGGGAACGCGGTACAACCGGTAAGCATCGTCCTCCTGGTAGCTCTGCACGAGCCGCGAGCGCCCTGTGGGAAACCACTGGCGCAGGGCCGTGTTGGTGTCGTCATCTGCCGCCGCGTAGAAGAACAGCAGATCGCGCTCCGGATCGAGCCGGTAACTATCAGCGCGGGCAAAAGCATCGGCTAAGAAGCGCGGCACAGCGTCCCGCGTCACGATTCCGTTCGGCCAGTCTGTCCGCCCGGCTTCGATGCCAACTGCGCGGTGATCCCACCAATATGGGTAGGCGATCATAAAGGCGTTGCCGTAACTTCCGTCGCTGTCGGCGAAACCGCGCAGGACCCGCCCGGCCTCGGTGTAGGGCAGCGACGATCCCAAATAGGCCTGATAGTAGCTGCCGAAGTAGACGCTGCTGTTCGCGCCATACGCACCGACCAAGCCCAACACAAGGACGCCCCAGGCTGCCAGCCGTCCGCGCCACCCGCTCAACTGGTCAATAAGCGACTGGATGACTAAGGCCAGCGGCAGCGCCGCGATTAGATACGCCGAGGGCAGCGCGCCGCTGGTGCGCGTGTGACTGGGATTCTCTACCGGATACGCAATGGACAGCGCTGACGGCAGCAGCATGATCACCAGGGCCAGCGGCACCAGCCAGTCGAAGGGGTCGCGCCGCCGCGCCATGCGCGCCAGCCATGCCGCCAGCCCGACGACCAGCAGCGCGCCGGTCACCGTGTCCATGGCTGGGCGGTTGGGGGCGGCGTTGATCCAGGCGACGTCGCCTTTCCAATTGAACATCAACAGCGCGCCGCGCAGATTGTCCGCCAGGATGGGCAGATTCCGGTTGAGGGCGTCCAGGCGCTCCTGCAGCGTCGCCTGCCGTTCGACGATCTGTCCCTGCTCGTTCACCGTCTGGATAACGTCATCGCCCAGCAGCCGCCCCTGCGTCCGCCGCCAGAAGTCGTCGGGATACTGCAGCCAGACCCCGAACAGCGGCACAAAACACACAAAGGCAACCACTACGAGCACAGCGCTGTTCAGAAGATACTGGCGCGCGGCGCGCCAACTGCGTGCCTGCAAGATCAGCGCCAAACCGACTCCAGCAATTACGACCAGCGGCAGCATCCGCACTGCCTGATAAGTGTACAGTCCCAGGCCCAGCGTCAGGCCGGCCAGGATGAAATCGCCGCGCCGGTTGTGCCGCAGCGCGCGCGCCAGAAAGGTCAGCAGCAGCGCGGTGACAATCGTCGTCAGCACGATGCGCAGCCCCAGGCGGCTGAGCGCCACATGCCAGTAGCTGACTGCGATCAGGGCCGCCAGCAGCAGCCCCACCAGATTCCCCAACCGCTGGCGTTCACGCCCAACAGCCTCGCGCCCCAGCCAGTACAGCGCCAGAATCGCGACCAGCCCCTCCAGCGCCGACAGCAGTTTGAGCGTTGTGAAGTTCATTCCCAGACCAGGGAGCTGCGCCAACAGCGCCATTGCATACATCTGGAAACCTTCGCGGCCGCCGTTGTTCGGGAAAAACACCTGGTACTGCCCGTCGGCCACGCGCTGCGCGTCGAGGATCTTCTCGACATGGTCGCTGGTCATCTCTGGGGGCACAGCGGCTAGGTTGTCCAGCCTGAAGTGCGCGCCCAGCGCCAGAACAGCCACCAGCGCCCACAGCGTCGGGCTGCGCCAGTTAACCCGCAGCCGCGCGGTTTGTGCGCGCAGCGCCTGCGGCGTCCACTCTGCTGGGGCCAGCGCCGCCACCCACAGGGCGATACTGGCGGCCCAGCCCATGAGTCCGGCAGCGGTAAACTGATTGCCAGCGGTGCCAATCAGCGCGACAGCGCTTGCCAGCAGGCCGCCCAGCGCCAGCAGCGCGCGCGCCGGATGAAAACCGGTCCACGCCTGTGTCCTTACCCCAGCCGCAGATGGCGCTGGCTTGGCCGCCGCAGGCGGCGCGCCCTCCCGGCGCGCCCGCCACCAGGCGCGCAGCCGCGGCCAGTCGCCGTATACCTCTGCGCCCAGCCACACCAGAAAGCCCAACAGCAGAAACGGCGCGCCCGCGTCGAGAGCAAGCTGTTCGGTGCGCAGGGGCGCATTGGCCATAATGCCGCCGCCCCACCATGCCAGCAAGAAAGCGCCAATGCGCAGCCCTAGTTGAACCACGGCGCGCCGTTCAGCCGGCGCGGCAGCGCGCGCCGTGACAGCCGGTGTTGTGACCGCCGCCGGAGCCGGCGCGGGCAGGCGCTCCGGCACAGACGCAGCAGACACAGGCAGCGGCGCGTCGTCCTGTATTGCAGCGCGCAGAGCGGCCAGCGTCTGGCCTGGCGCGCGCACGAACTGGCCCAGCGCCTGGGCAAGCGTCAGGTCAGCAAAATCTGTCCGCGCTTCTGCTGCCGCACGGGGCTGCTTAAAGGAGTCGGGCGGCGGCGTGTTCACGGCTTGCGCCCCTTGAGCGCCAGGTTCACAGTGGCGCGGCCTTCTGGCTCGTTAATGACGTTGCCGCGGTCAAAATAGTTCAGCACGCGCAGCCCCAGGTTGATCGGATTGAGCAGGCTGCCGTCGTTGGCGTCGAAGCGCGTGCGGTCGGCGGCGTTCGCCATCGCCTGCGGCAGCAGGCCAGACTCCAGCAGCGGCTTGCCTATACCGTACACCAGATTGTGGATGAACGGAAAACAATAATGCGTGAACGAACGCTCCTCCTCAACCACGAACCCCGCCGCCAGCGCCGCCCTGCGCAGCTGCTCAGGGGTGTACAGGCGCACGTGGTTGGCCCAGATGCCGGCCAGCGGCCCGCGGGCGATGTGCGTGCCAAACACTGTTTCCAGCGATTTGTTGATTGGGTCCCACCAGAAGGGGTAGTTGGCATGGGGTACAGTAATTGCCGCAATGCCGCCGGGCTTTAACACGCGCAGCGCCTCGCGCAGGCCGTCCACGTCGCGTTTGATGTGCTCCAAGACTTCAGAGAGTATTACAGCGTCAAACGTGTTATCGGGATACGGCAGCGCGTAAATATCTGCCTGGTTAAGCATGATGTTCGGCAGGTGGCCCACATTGCGGCGCGCCTTGCGAATGACTGCGCCGTCCAGGTCAGCGCCTACCAGCGGGCAGGCGCACACATAGCGCAGCATGTTGAGGTAGTAGCCGCGCCCGCAGGGCAGGTCGAGGATCAGCTTGTCGTCGTGCGGCTCGATCCACTCAAAAACCGTTTGGACGCGCTTCTTGAAAGCCATATCGGCTTCGTTGCGGGTCATGTGTGCGATTGTGCGCGCGTCAAGGGTCATTGCGCTTCCTCGCATAGCGGCGCAGCAGCGCCTCGTAGCGATCCACCGTTTCCTTAAAAGAGAACACCTGCTCGATAAAGGCGCGGGGTTTCACATACTGCTCGCGGTTGGCCAGCACCTCGATCACTGCCTCACCAATCGAGCGCCAGTCGCCGCGCCGCGCCAGCCGCCCCATGCCGGTTGCTTGCACTGGCACGCGCCCTCCGGGCGTGTCGGTCATCACGACCGGCGTGCCGCTCAGCATGGCTTCAACCTGCACCAGCGCGAAGCATTCGGTGTCGCTGGTCAGCACCAGCACATCGCAAGCCGCGTAAAAATCGGCCATATCCTGCGGGTTTTCCAGCAACCCCAGGAAAATGAGCTGGTCGCGATACTGGTTCACCAGCGGCTGGCTGCGCTCCCAGAAGTTTTCGTAGCGGATGTCGTATTCGCCGGCGAAGACCACCCGCGCATCAGGGTAGCGCTTGTTGATAACCTCAAGCGCCCGAATGAGCAGGTCCGGCCGCTTCTCCTGCACGAAACGCCCAGAGAAACCGATGACCGGCCCGCCGTTGTGCGCCCACGCCGAGCGCCACTCCTCGGCGCGCTGCGCGTTGGGCGGCGGCATGTGGATCGGCGGGTAGACTACCTCTACTTTGTCGCGGAACGGCAGCAAATAGTAGGAATGGTCGGCGTAATCCGCGCTGTAGGCGATGATGCGCGGCGCTCGCCGGGCCATAAAGCGGTACATCTGGAACATGGCCCAGGTGATGAAACGGTTGGCCAGGCCATCGGGCAGGATCAGGTCGCCGTGGTGCGTGGGAATCACCTTCCGTCCGGCCAGTCCCGCCAGAACGCTCACCAGCGCGGTCTCCAGCATCGGTGTGTGGATGCTCACAACGTCGTTTTGCAGGATGAGGCCCAGCGCCGCCCACGGATAAGCGGGCATAATCATGCCCCGGCTGATGGGAATGGGCGGCGTCCACAGCCGCACAATGCGCACGCCGTTGTGCACAGTCTCATCACGCGGCAGCGAAATGTGGTAGCGCGCCGTCAGCACCGTGACCTCGTGCCCGCGCCGCACCAGCTCCTCGGCAACGCGCTGCACATGAATTGTCAACCCGGTACGGTGCGGGAAGTAATAGAGCAGGCAGATCAGGATTCTCAGGCGCTCAGGTTGGTTTCCATTACTCGACATATTCCAGATGATCCCGTGACGCGGCCTCAATGCGATTCATTCGCTGCGCTTCCTGCGCCAACTGCCCCAGGGTCATCCCCTCCTGGACGATGCCCACACCGCCGAAAACGGCGTACAGAGCCAGGTTGACGCCGTGCACCACCACCGCGAACGACACCAGCACCGGGTTGGTTGGCTCGCCGTAGCCCAGCGCGCTCAAGGCAAGCATCACCGCCCACTCGTAGGTGCCGATGTTGCCCGGCACTGCTGGCACAGCGATAGCGAAAGCTGCCGCCGCAATGTAGAGAAATGTGGCCGCCCAGCTCGCCTGGTCGAAGAAGGCAAACATCAGAACGTAGCCGGCCGCCGCCGAAAGCCCCCAGCTCACTCCCGTCCAGAACAGAACAGTCAGCAGCATATCAAGCCGGGCCAGGGGCAGCAGCCCGTCGAGAAAGCTGTCCAGCCAGCCGGCGGCGCGCCGCCGCAGGGCCGCGGGCACAGCTCGCTCAACCAAGCCAAACAGTCGGTGCGCCAGATTGCGCTGGTTTGCCAGCACAACGAGCACGGCGAAACCGGCGCTCAGCGTCAGCGCGCCGGCGAAACCGGCCGTGCGGTACTCAGCCGACAGCGTTGGACTGATGGCCAGCGCCGCGCCCAGCAGAATCAGCACGGCCAGCAGGTCCAGCAGCCGCTCAACAATGACAGTGCTGGCGCTGGTAAACAGGCGCACGGGCGGCTCGGCGCGGGTGGCCAAGTAGACGCGCGCCACCTCGCCCAGGCGCAGCGGCAGAACGCCGTTGACCAGGTACGACACGTTCAAGATTCTGAACGCCCGCCCCAATCGCAGGCCGCCGTTGAGCAGCGCCCGCCACCGCGCCGCCCGTGTGACCTGCCCGGCAAACAGCAGCAGGAACGTAGGGATCAGATAAACGTAGCGGGCCTGTGCCAGCGCATCGCCCAGCAGGCGTAGATCAACCTGAGAGAGAATCGCGATCACCGCTGCCGCACTTATCACAGCGCCGATCAGCCCAACCTGCCAGCCGCGTGCGAACATGAAACCCTGCCGCCTCTGTCACTACAGCGCCGGCATTATAGCATACGCCGCCGCGAATGGCAGACGAGGCCGGCAGCACAGATCATAAATCCTGGGACTGGTAAATTTTGCGGACACATGCGGGTTTTTCTACGCTTAGAATCGCCGTCTGTATCCATGATCTTCACCAGTCCCTAAATCCTCTCGCCCAGCAAATTGCAGTAAAATGACCTGTAAAGCTGCTTCTTACCTGCGGCTGTAACGCGGTGTTTAGGTTCTTGCTCTATCCTGAATCGGCTGTAGAAAAGTGTAAGCGCTAATTAGGATGAGGGTTGATGATGCACGTATTGAGGCGAACGATGAGATCGGGAGTCAAGGCGGTGGGAGCGGCGCTGGCGGCGCTCCTGACCGCGCTGTTCGCGCTGCAGTTGAGCGCAGCGCCGCCGCAGCAAGGCGGATCAGGCACGTCGCTGCGCTTCTACGGTAACGGCACGGGCGATATTGACCGCGTGAAAATCCGCATTGATGCACCTGAGCGCCCGGCTGACATCGGCGCAACTGACTTCACCATCGAGTTCTGGATGCGCGCCGTGCCTGGGGAGAACAACAGCGGGGCCTGCACCGGCGGCGGAGACAACTGGATAAACGGCAACACCATCATTGACCGCGACATCTACGGCCCGGGCGACTTCGGCGACTTCGGCATCTCGCTCTACGGCGGGCGCATCGCCTTCGGCGTCAACAACGGCAGCGCCGGCCAGACCCTGTGCGGTGCAACAAATGTTGTCAATAACCAGTGGCGCCACATTGCGGTTGTGCGGGTGAGGAACACCGGCCTGATGCAGATTTACGTGGACGGAGTTCTGGACGCCCAGACCACCGGGCCAACCGGCGACGTCAGCTACCGCAACGGGCGCTCAACATCGTGGCCCAAAGATCCGTTTCTGGTGTTCGGCGCTGAGAAACACGATGCCGGCCCGGCTTACCCATCGTACAGAGGCTGGCTGGACGAGGTTCGCCTGTCAAACATCCGACGCTACAACGGCAATTTCACCCGGCCCGCCGCGCCTTTCCAGCCAGACGCCAACACCGTCGGGCTGTACCATTTCGACGAGGGCAGCGGCAACGTTATCAACGACTCCTCGGGCGGCGGCAGCCACGGCGAACGCCGCTTCGGCGGCTCGCCCGCTGGGCCGGTGTGGTCTACTGAAACACCGTTCAGCGGCCCCATCAACACCCCCACTCCTACGCTGACGCGCACGCCAACGCCAACACCGACGGCGACAAACACCCCTACGCCAACGCCAACCGCCACAGCGACGCCCGTTTTCGGCCCGCCAACGATCTTCGGGCCAGCCGACGGCGCTTCGACGTTTGACACACAGCCGGTTTTCTCGTGGAGCAGCGTGTGGACTGCCACCGGCTACCAGATCGAGCTGGTTGGCGTCAACCCGCCCTTCAGCGGGGTGTTCGACACCAGCGACATCAACTTCCGCCCCGGCAGCCCGCTGCTGCCCGGCGCGTATACCTGGCGCGTGCGCGCGCTGCGCCTAGCCGGGCCGTCAGAGTGGAGCAGCCCAGCTCGCACCCTGCTGATTGCCTCGCCGCCCGGCGCAGCCCCAGCGCGCAACCTGTTCGTGACCAACACGCCGCGCCTGAGTTGGAACCGCGTTTCCGGCGCAACTGGCTACCAGATTCAGGTGGCCACTAACCCGACCTTCTCCGCGCCCGTTTACGACGCAACCTTCTCCGCCAGCGCATTCGAAGTCGTTCTGCCGCCGCGCGCGAACGGTGTCTACTTCTGGCGCGTGCGGGCGCTGTACCCCGGCGGCGCCAGCGCCTGGAGCGCAGTCGAGTCGTTCACTATCCGCGCCTCGCCTTAACCGCAAGCCGTGGTTAACCAAAAAAAACAGCAGGCCCCGGCATTTAAACCGGGGCCTCTTTATCGTTAAACACGCCGTGCAGCCTGCCGCGTGTTTTTCAGGCTGCGACCTGCACCGGGTTGAAACGCAGTTCGCCGTTTTCCTCATCTACCACTACGTGATCGCCGTCTGCGATGCGGCCTTCCAGCAGCGCAACCGCCAGCGGGTCCTGCAAATAGCGTTGGATGGCGCGTTTGAGCGGACGCGCGCCAAACACCGGATCGTAGCCCTTTTCCGCCAGCAGCGCGCGCGCCTCCGGCGTCAGCTCCAGCGTGATGTGGCGCTCGGCCAACAGGCGGCTCAGGCGCTCAAGCTGAATGCTGATGATCTGAGCGATGTGTTCCTGCGTCAGGCTGTGGAAGATGATGATCTCGTCCAGCCGGTTCAGGAACTCCGGCTTGAAATGCGCGTCCAGCGCGCGCAGCACCGCGCCGCGCACCTGCTCCGGATCAGCATGCGCGCCCAGCGACTTGATCAGGTCGCTGCCCACGTTGCTGGTCATGATGATGACGGTGTTGGTGAAATCCACCGTGCGGCCTTGACCGTCGGTCAGCCGGCCGTCGTCGAACACCTGCAGGAAGACGTTGAACACCTCCGGGTGCGCCTTCTCGATTTCATCGAACAGCACCACGCTGTAGGGCCGGCGGCGCACCGCTTCAGTAAGCTGCCCGCCTTCCTCATAGCCCACATAGCCGGGCGGCGCGCCAATCAGCCGGGCCACGCTGTGGCGCTCGCCGTACTCGCTCATGTCAATGCGCACCAGGGCGTTTTCGTCGTCGAACAGGAAGTGCGCCAGCGAGCGTGCCATTTCTGTCTTGCCCACGCCCGTCGGCCCCAGGAATAAGAACGTGCCAATTGGCCGGTTGGGATCCTGCAGACCAGCGCGGCTGCGGCGCACAGCCGCAGCTACCGCGCGGATGGCGTCGTCCTGTCCCACCACACGCTGGTGCAGCCGCTCCTCCATGTGCAGCAGCTTCTCAATCTCACCCTCCAGCAGGCGCGACACCGGAATGCCGGTCCAGCGGCTGATGACCGCTGCGATTTCATCGGCGTCCACCTCCTCTTTGAGCATTGCGCCCGCGCTGGCGCGCATCTCGGCGATGTCGCGCTCGGCGGCCTGCAGCCGCTGCTCCAGTTCCAGAAGCTGGCCATAGCGGATGCGCGCCGCTGTCTCCAGGTCGCTCTGACGCTCGGCGCGCTCAAGCTGAATGCGCGCCTGGTCAATTTCGGCTTTAATGTCGCGCATACGCTGGATAGCCTGCTTTTCCTGCTGCCAGCGCGCCATCAGCGCGTTCAGCTCCTCACGCAGGTTGGCCAGCTCGCCCTCCAAGTCCTCCAAACGCTGACGCGACGCCTGGTCGCGCTCCTGCTTCAGCGCCTCACGCTCGATCTCAAGCTGCATGATGTGGCGTTCGACGCTGTCAATCTCGGCGGGGCGGCTGTCAATCTCCATTTTCAGGTTGGCCGCCGCCTCGTCAATCAGGTCTATCGCCTTGTCCGGCAGTTGACGATCAGGGATGTACCGGTGGCTGAGCGTGGCGGCTGCGATCACCGCGCTGTCTTGGATGCGCACACCGTGGTGCACTTCATAGCGTTCCTTCAGGCCGCGCAGGATGCTGATCGTGTCCTCAACGCTCGGCTCGTCAACAAACACAGTCTGGAAGCGGCGCTCCAAAGCAGCGTCCTTCTCGATGTGCTTGCGGTATTCATCGAGCGTGGTCGCGCCTATCATGCGCAGTTCACCACGCGCCAGCATCGGCTTGAGCATGTTGCCGGCGTCCATCGCGCCTTCAGCAGCCCCTGCCCCAACAATCGTGTGCAGCTCGTCCACAAACAGGATGATGCCGCCGTTGCTGTCCGCGATCTCTTTGAGAACAGCCTTCAGGCGCTCCTCGAACTCGCCGCGGTACTTGGCGCCAGCCACCAGGCTGCCCAGGTCCAGCGCGATCAGCCGCTTGTCTTTCAGCCCTTCTGGCACATCGCCGTTGACGATGCGCTGCGCCAGCCCTTCGACAATAGCAGTCTTGCCCACGCCAGCCTCGCCGATTAGCACCGGGTTGTTCTTGGTGCGGCGGCTGATAATGTGAATGACGCGGCGAATCTCCTCATCGCGGCCAATCACTGGGTCAAGTTTGCCCTGCCGGGCCAGCGCGGTGAGATCGCGGCCGTATTTCTCCAGGCTGTTATACGTGCCTTCCGGGTCCTGGCTGGTGACGCGCTGCCCGCCGCGGATTGAAGCCAGCGCCTGCAGCACGGTGTTCTCGTCTATCCCATGCCGGTTGAGCAGATTAGCCACAGGCGACCGGTCGGTCAGCGCAATCAGGATGTGCTCAGTGCTTACGTAATCGTCCCTCATGCGCCCGGCAATTTGCTCAGCGCGCGTGAGCGCATCGGTCGTCTGGCGGCTCAGGCCAATCTGCACGTTGCTGCCGGTCACGCGCGGCAGGTTGTCCAGCATGGCTTTAACGTCTTGCAGCAGCACAGCCGGCCGCACGCCGATCTTGGCCACCAGCTGCGGCACAACACCGTCCTCCTGCGCCAGCAGCGCGGCCAGCACGTGGGCCGGCTCAATCGCGCTGTGGTTGTAATCTGTGGCCAGCGACTGCGAGGCCATTAGGGCCTGCTGCGCTTTGTTCGTGTAGCGGTTCAAATTCATCGCTTTATTCACCTCGCAATTTGTTTTACTCAGGGTCGCGGTGTCAGACGCGCTTCCAGCTCCAACGTCTCAGAGGACTCCCGTGTGAGGCGCATCACCGTCAGCCTGACGGTCTGGCCCGGTTCAGTCTTCTCCGCCAGGTAGCTGATGAGCGCATCCATGCCCTTCAGCGGCTGGCCGTCAATCGCTGTGATGATATCCACTGCTACCGGGACCCGGCTCTGACCCTGCTGCGCTGCCGCCTCGAACTCCGCGCTGCGCAGGCCCGCCCGGCTGGCTGGCCCGCCTGCAGCCGTTTCAGCAACCACCACACCCTGGGTGTTGTTCGGTAAGTTGAACGCCTTAATCAGCGATAAGGTCACGTTGCCGCCGGTGATGCCGAGGTAGCTGTAGCTGACGAATCCGTCCTCGATCAGCGCGCGCGCTACCCGCTGCGCCAGATTGCCGGGCACTGCAAAGCCAATGCCAGCGCTGCTGCGCGTGCTGCTGATAATCTGGGAGTTGACGCCAACTACACGCCCGTTTAGGTCGAGCAGCGGGCCGCCGCTGTTGCCTGGGTTGATGGCAGCGTCTGTCTGGATCACGCCGCCAATGGAGTAGTTGGTAAGGCCGCGAATGCTGCGATCCAGCGCGCTGACGATGCCGCTGGTCAGCGTCCAGCGCTGGCCAAAGGGGCTGCCGATTGCCAGCACGGTCTGGCCGATGCGCAGCGCCGAGGAGTCGCCAAACGTGACGGGGCGCATGCGGGCTAGGTCTTCAGCCGGCAGCTCAACTTGCAGCACGGCCAGGTCGCTGTCGGGGTCTAGGCCAACAATGCGCGCGCTGGCCAGCGTGCCATCCACAAAGCTCACTTCAATCTCGGTCGCGCCTTCCACGACGTGATTATTGGTCATGATGTGACCTTCGCTGTCGAGCACGAAACCCGTGCCGCCGCTGATGACCGTGCCGTCCTGACCGAATGCGCCGGTTTGGGGCCGGCGGGCAACCACATTAATCGAAACAACCGACGGGCTGACACGCTCATAGACGTCAATAAACACCTGATCGCTGGGTATGGTGACATCCCCAGACTGCGCGCCTACAAAAGCCGGAACGCTGCCTGCAGCCAGCGCTGTCAGCAGCAGAACGATAACCAGCGCAACAATCGCACGGCCCGATCTGATGGCGTTCGCGAAAGACATGGCAAAGCCTCCTCAAGACAAAGCTTGTCTTAACACCATCTGCAAGGCTAGGCTGAGCGTATAAACATGGCGTAAGCGCTGCACAAGAACCGTGTCAAAGATGCGTTTCAGCAGCGCGCTTCAGCCGTGCGCGTGCATTTGGCAT
>DAOTWC010000117.1:0-18959 GCA_034435995.1 Anaerolineae bacterium
GTCGGGCATGCCGGCTTTCATGTACAGCGGCACGATGAACGGGGGTGGCAGGATCAGCAGTGTGAACAGAGCAGCCTCGAACCCCGCTCCCAGGCCAAGCAGGCCGCGAATAAGCAGGGTGTTGAGCGCCAGTGCCAGTGGAACCAGCAGCGCCAGCCGGATGCCGATCACTGGCAGAGTCTCGCGGATGCCCGTCGGATTCAGGCGGATGCCGCAGCCGACGATAAGCAGAATCAGAGGAATGGTGAGGCTGCTGAGGAAACTGAGAGTGGCCATAAGGCCGCCTGTCACCGGCGCGCTGTAGAGGAGATCGCCCAGGCCTAGCAGGTTCAGCGCAATGCCAGCCAGAATGGCGATGATGACCGGCGAGCGCACGAAAGCCGAGGCGAGCTGTGCTGGCCGCTGAATGCCGTCGCGTTCTGCCAGCAGAAACGCCAGAAACACGAACCAGATGAACAGCTCGTGACCCAGGTCGAGCACAGCGATGTAGCCGATGTTCTCCAGCCCGTAAGCGCTGCCGAAGAGGCTGACGCCCAGCATGCCGTATTCAAAGCCGGTCATCATGAACGGGAAATAGGCCCGCTTGATCTGCAGCGCGCGCTGCAGCCAGCGCCCCAGGATCAAGAGCGCCACACACAGGCTGAATGTTGTCACGAAGATGGCGATATACGCCGTCTGCAGTTCGATCTGCACGAAAGAGGTGAACAGCACGGCAGGCAGCGCCAGGTTAACGACGATCTTGCGCAGGTCGTCTACCGTGCTCTCGGCCACGAACTGACGGCGGCGCACCCAGTAACCCAGGCCGATCAGCAGGAAAATCGGCAGCACACGGTTGATAATCAGAGCAGTCTGTTCCACAGCATACCTTTGGCGCGCGGCTGCATCTGCAAACAAGGGCGTGTCCGGCTGCCGGACACACCCCTTGCGCTCAACACAGGCGGATCAGGCCGTGACTCCTTGGCTGTCGCTCAGCGTAGGGCCGGCCTGCACCAGTTCAGGCGGGCAGTCGCGGGCGAACTTGCGGAAGTTGCCGATGAAACGCGCGGCGAGCTGGCGGTAGGTGTCCCAGTAGGCGTCGGTATCGGCCCAGGCGCGCGCCGGGTAGAGCACCTCGTCTGGAACGCCGGGGCAGCGCTCTGGCACGGCAAAGCCGAACACTGGATCAGTGTAGTAGGACACGACGTCGAGCGCGCCAGAGAGCGCCGCGTTGAGCAGCGCCCGCGTGTGCCGGATGCTGATGCGCTTGCCGATGCCGTAAGGCCCGCCCACCCAGCCGGTGTTGATAAGCCAGCAGGCCGAGCCATAGCGCAAGATTTTGCGCTTGAGCAGGTCGGCATACACCCACGGGTGATGAACCATAAATGGCGCGCCGAAACACGTGCTGAACGTGATCTCCGGCATCGCGCCCACACCGGCCTCAGTGCCGCCCACTTTCGACGTGTAGCCGGAGATAAAATGATAGAGCGCCTGGTCTGGCGACAAGCGGGCGATGGGCGGCATCACGCCCTGAGCGTCGCACGTCAGCAGCAGGATGTTCTTCGGGTGGCCGCCGGTCTTGCTAGCGACGGCGTTCTCGATGTACGACAGCGGGTACGAAGCCCGTGTGTTCTCTGTGAAGCGGTCGTCATCCAGGTCAATCTTGCGCGTCACCGGATCGTACACCACGTTTTCGAGGATCGTGCCGAAGCGGTGGGTGGCAGCGTAAATCTGCGGTTCGGCGGTGGGCGAGAGCTGGATTACCTTAGCGTAGCAGCCGTTCTCGAAGTTGAACACGCCCTCGTCGCTCCAGCCGTGTTCGTCGTCGCCGATCAGGCCGCGCCCTGGATCGGCGGAAAGAGTGGTCTTGCCCGTGCCGGAGAGACCGAAGAACAAGGCAGTGTCACCGTTCGCGCCGATATTGGCTGAGCAGTGCATGCTCATAACCCCCTGAAGGGGCAGCAGGTAGTTGAGAACCGTGAAGACCGACTTCTTGATCTCGCCCGCGTAGGCAGTTCCGCCGATGAGGCACAGCCGCTGATCGAGGCTGAGAACAATAAACGTGCCGGTGCGCGTGGAGTCGATAGGCTCATACGCCTTGAACGAGGGCGCGCAGATGACTGTGAAATCGGGCACGTGCTGGCGGTATTCCTCGCGGCTTTGCGGCGTAATAAACATGTTGCGCGCGAACATACTGTGCCAGGCGAGTTCGGTGATGATGCGGATGGGCAGGCGGTATTCGTCCTGGGCGCAGGCGTAGATGTCCTGCACGAACAAATCGCGCCCCTGCAGGAAACCCTGCATCCGGCCGAAAATCTCGGCGAAGGTGTCTGCGCCGATAGGCCGGTTGTACTCGCCCCACCACACATGGCCTTCCGAGTCGGCTTCGCGCACGATGAACTTGTCCGCTGCGGCGCGCGATGTATGCCGGCCGGTGCTGACGACGACCGGCCCCATGTGCGTGATCTGGCCCTCGCGGCGAAATGTGACTTCCTCGTAGAGTGCCTCGGTAGGCAGGTTCCAGTAGACAGTGTTGAGGTTGGTGAGGCCGTGGTTGGCCAGGCTGTAATCGCTCTTGAGCGCCGCTGCCTGATCCTGGGCGGGCGTTTTGATGTTCAGCAGGTTGCTTGTCATAGCCAATCCCTCACCATCCTACGGTCACCGATATAGATTTCGTTAGGAGCTTCCGGGTCAAGCGCCCAGCGGATGCGCTTCACGCCTTCCGTGATCTCTTTCACGCTGCCGCAGTAGCTCAGGCGCAGATGGCCCTCTGCGCCAAATTCCTTGCCTGGCACGGTCACGACCAGCGCTTTGGTCAGCAGAAACGCGGCCAGCTCTTCTGAGCTGCTGCTGAACGCGCGGAAATCTGGCAGGCAGTAGAACGTGCCGCACGGCCGAGTGACGCGCACCCCGCCGAACGTGCTGAGTTCAGTCATCATGACGTCGCGGTTGTTCTGGATGGTCAGGCGCAGGCTCTCAACAACGCTCTGCACGCCGTTGAGCGCGCCCTCGGCAGCGGCCATCGAGACAGCCGCCGGGCACGATGTGGTCTGTGCCTGGACGTTCTTCATCACCTCGACGAGCGGGCGGCTGGCCACCGCCCAGCCGATGCGGAAGCCGGTCATCCCGTAGAGCTTGGACACGCCGTTGATAACGATGAGCTTGGTCGTTTCGATGTTCTGGCTGGTGAAGGCGTAGGGCGAGGTGATTTTCAGCCCGTCGAACACCAGCTTGTGGTAGATATCGTCGAGGATCAGGTAGATGCCGCGGCGCTCGCACAGTTCCACTAAGCTGGCGATGAACTCGTCGGTGTAGACGACTCCGGAGGGGTTGTTGGGGCTGTTAACGATGATGATCTTGGTGTACGAGCTGATCGCCTGTTCGACTTCGGCCAGGCGCGGCTGGAACGTGCCATCCTCCGGCCGCACAATCACCGGCCGTCCGTACACCATTTTAACCATTTCCGGGTAGCTGACCCAGTAGGGCGCCAGCACAATCACCTCGTCCTGCGGGTCAACCAGCGAAACCAGCGCGTTGAAGAGCGATTGTTTAGCGCCGGAGGACACAATGACGTTCTCTGGGGCCACCAGCCAGCCGTAGTTCTCCTCGGTGTAGCGGATGATGGCTTTCTTGAGAGAGGGCGTGACGTCGGTGGGAACGTATTTTACGTCTCCGGTGGTGAGCCGCGCGGCGGAATGGAGGATGGCAGTGAGGGGCACTTTGTTTTTCGGCTCTCCACCGCCCAGGTGGATAACAGGCTGGTTCTGGTCAACCAGCAGTTTGGCCCGCTCGTTCAGCTTAAGTGTGGCCGACTCCCCGATTGATCTGGCTAGATGGCTGATGCTCATATTCCTGGCTCGCCCCCTCCTGAAAACGCTGTTTTTATTTGGTGTGAAAGCCTATTCGTGAGCGAACAATCACGCTCTTAAACAATTCTAGTCGCACTCTGTGGGAGCTGTGCGGGTGGCAAAGAGGTTAGTGCGATCGTCAGGTGAAAGAGATGTTTAACGTCATGCCAGCCGGGGCGGCGCTCACTCCTCAGTCACTGGGGCCGGCGCTGCGCCGGCCGCCAGATCGCGCAGCCGACGGTAGGTGGCCTGGATCACCAGCGCGTCGGCGGTGTGAAATGGCTCCGGCGCCTCGACTGCGATGGTGCCGGCAGCGCCGGCGTCCAGCAGCGCCTGCAGCAGCTCGCGGTACAGGATGTCCGCTTCGTTGAGCGGGATATGCTCTTTCTCACCTTTAGTGTTGTAGGCGATGCCGCTGAGGTGGCAGTGGAGGGTATGGAGGCCAATTTCGCCCAGTCCAGCGCGCACACGGGCGAGCGCATCGGCAAACTCGGCGTAGCTGTTGAATGTGCCGTCGCCAGCGCGCGCGTGCAGGTGTGCCCAGTCAATGCAGGGCGCTACACCGGGCACGTCGCGGCTGAGCTGAATCACTTCGTCCAGCGTGCCGAACATAGCGCTCTTGCCCATTGTCTCCGGGCGCAGCGTCACGTCCACGCCTTCTTCGCGCAAGATTCCGGTCAGCTCCAGCAGTTTTTCTTTGGCGCGCTCGTACACCTGCTCCGGTGGCTGGTTGTGGTAGCTGCCAGGGTGGAACACGATATCGCGTGCCCCGGCCAGAAAACCTTTGCGCGCGGCGGCCAGCAGCCGCTCGTCGCTCTTGGCCATCAGATCAGCCGTCTGGCTGTTGAGGTTAATGTAGTAGGGCGCGTGGATGCTGAGCGTGATGTTGTGAGCCTGGGCAGCCGCCTTGATCTGGGCGCAGGTCTCATCGCTCACGCGCACACTCTGCACCCAAGCGATCTCCAAGTGATGCAGCCCCAGCTCGCTGCTGTGGGCGATGGCTGCCGGCGTGCCGCTGCCCGGCGTGGTCTGTGGCGAGCCGACGGTCCCAAAACGGATCGGATCGGGTGCAGACATGTGAACTCCTGCCGGGCTGAAAACAACGCTGCGCCAATTGTACCGCATATTGCCTGCCGCGCCCTGGCCGCGCAAATGTAAACTCCACCCGGGGATGAGTGGAGTTTACTAGAAAAGGGGTACTAATTATGGGCAATCCCAGTTAGCAGTCGTATTGTGGCTGACGTTGCGACCGCTGGATGATACCGTTTGATGTGCACATTGTCCCCCAGGGATGAGCAGCTGGCTAGTGACGTTTGTCACAATCGCAGTGTAAACCTGTCACCGGGTGTGGCGTGCAAAACGTCATAAAGCTGCGCCTTGCCGCTGGGTTTTCCGGGGGTACAATCCCCGGCACTTACCGGCCCGCATCTGCACCAACACGGAGGGGACGCACAGTGAAGTACCAGGAGGACGGCCCGCTCGGTTTTTACTTCGAGGATTTCGAGGTGGGCATGACACTGCGCACGCGCGGGCGCACGATAACCGAAGCTGATGTTGTCAGCTTTGCCGCGCTCACCGGCGACTTCAACCCGATGCACACCGACGCCGAATACATGAAGGGCCACATGATGGGTCAGCGCGTGGCCCACGGCATGCTCGTGCTCAGCTACGCCGTTGGTCTGATTTACCAGCTCGGCGTGATTGAGCGCACCGGCCTCGCTTTTCGCGGGGTGGACATGAAGTTCAGCCTGCCGGTGCTGATCGGCGACACTGTCCACGCCGAGCTGGCGATTACCGAGCTGAAGGAGATGAAGCGCCTCGGCGGCGGCACAGTGGCCATCGAAGTGAAGGTAGTCAATCAGGAAGGCAAGACCGTGCAGTCTGGCACGCTGACGATGCTGGTTGCGTCGCGGCCAAGTTGAGCGTTACGGCGCTGCTGGCTGAGCGTTCAGCGGCAGGGCGAAGGCGAACACTGCCCCCTGCCCAGGCTCGCTCTCGACCCAGATGCGGCCGCCGTGCGCCTCCACAGCTAGGCGGCAGAAAGCCAGTCCCAGGCCGACTCCGCGCGGCGCGTCGGTGTAGCGCACGCGGCTGAACTTGTCGAACACCTGGCGCTGCATGTGCGGCGGGATGCCAGGGCCAGAGTCGCGCACGGTGATGCGCACGCTGTCAGCCTCCAGCTTGGCGCCCAGCGTGATCTGGCCGCCTGCCGGGGTGTATTTGACCGCGTTTTCCAGCAGATTAACGATCACGCGCAGGATCATGTCGCCGTCAACGGTGATGAAAGGCAGATCGTCGGCCAGCTCGAATGACAGCCGCAGTTTCGATTCGGTGGCCAGCGGCAGCACCAGCTCAGCGGCTGTGGACAGCAGGTTGTGCACCGAGGTCTGCTTGCGATCGAGCATGGCCTGTCCTTCTTCGATGCGCTGAATATCGAGCAAGCTGTTAACCATACGTGTGAGCTGGCGCGCGCTGCGCAGCCCCACCTGAATCAGGTCAAGCACGGCTGGTGAGCCGCTGCTGGCCAGCAGGCGCCCTAAAGCGGACAGACTGCTGCTGACAGTGTGCAGCGGGCCGCGCAGGTCGTGATAGACCATTGCAGTGAGGTCAGCGCGAAGCTGCTCCAGCTCAAGCTGGGCCGTGATGTCCTGCTCCACCCACTCGATCACCTCCTGTTCCCCCAACACGAGGCGGCGGGCGCGCACCTGCACTGGGACGTCAATCCCGGCCGCTGTCCAAGCTGTAGTGCGGAAGGCAACCTCCTCGCCCATCTGCAGCGACTGAAAGCGGTTGGTCCCGACGGGGCCAGTGCCCATACGGTGAACGGCGGTGATAGGCAGGCGCTTGATCTGGTCGCGGGCGTAGCCCAGAAAGCGGCAGGCCTCGCGGTTGGCGTCAATGATCTGGCCCTCGCGGCTGGTCAGGATAATCGGCACGATTGACTCGTTGAAGAGCCACTGGTAGCGCTCGGTGCTGGCGCGGGCGCTGCTGAACTCGACGGCGTTGCCGATCGCAGCCGCCGCCATGTGGACAATCGCCTCCAGCATATCCAGCAGATCAGCGTCGAAGTGATCTACTTCTGCGTGCACGAAGATAAGCACGCCCAACGTGCGGCCGCCCCTCTGCAGCGGCAGCCCGACGGCTGAGCCGGTGCGGGGCAGCAGCGGCGTTTCGGGCAGATGAGGCCAGCGCGGGTCAGTGCGCAGGTCGCGCAGCACGATTGTGCGCTGGCTGTGGTACACAAAGCCAGCCAGCCCGCGCTCAATCAGCAGGTTCCACAAAGCGCGCTCGTCATCAGGACTGCTGCTGCCGAGCAGGTAGGCGTCGGTCACGGTGTCGTTATCGCCGAATGTGATGACAGCGCCGTGCTGCGCCCCTACGGCGGCGCCAGTCATCGCCAGGATGGTCTGGAGCGTGCGGCGCACATCCAGCTCCTGGCTGTGCAGCGCGCGGGCGATGGCGTAAAGCGACTCGAGACGTTGTTTTTCACTGATGGTCATGGCTGCGGTCTGATGCGCTGGTTGTGTGGTGTCGCTGCCGCCTATTCTACCCAAGAACTGGCGGCTCCTGTGGAGTCCAGACAGGCCAGCTGGGAGAGATTGTCAGCATCATGGCTTGTTGGGCCGCCACTCTGGAAGCCACGTTACCGCGCTGCGATAAGCGATGCGGTGTGCGCTGGCGGCACAGTCCGTCCTGTCAAACAAACAGGCGGTGTTTATCACGTCAATGCGCGCGAAATCCGGCCGGCGGGCTACATAAGCCAACCAGCGGCCGTCCGGCGACCAGGCCGGCGCGTAAGCTGCGTCCTGCCAATCGCTGATCTGGCGGGCTGCGCTAGGGCAGCCTAGGCAGGCCGTGTCCAGCACATGGACAGACGCGCCCACACGTCCCGGCCAGCCCTGAAAGACAAGCCAGCGGCCGTCAGGCGACCATTGGGGCGCAGCGCTGGCCAGCTCCGGCTCGAACGTCAGCCGCTGCGGGCCGGCAGGACAGGCGGCATCTAATCGGAGGCAGGCAGCGTCCAGCGCGTAAACCTGCCAGCTTCCGGGCCGGAACGATAGATACGCCAGGCGCGATCCGTCTGGCGACCAGGCCGGCAGGTAATCGCCGATCAGGCTGCCGCTTGAGCCGGACACTGCGATACAGCCATCCAGACCGCTTACCGGCTGGTCGCACGGCTGGGTTGAGCCGGCAACGTGCACCGGCGCGCAGCCGGCCGCGCCCGCGCACTCTGCCGGCAGCGCGTATAGGCCAGGAGTTAGGTTGTGCAAGAAGTCGCCGCCGGGCAGCAGGCCCAAAACGAGAGATGCGCCATCGGGCGACCAGCTCATGCCGCGCACGATGCCGCGCAGCGCCTCAACAACTGCGCCGCTGTCGGCGTCGAGCAGATACAGCACCGAAACACCGCCGTCCTGCGAGAGAAAAGCCAGGCGGCGGCCGTCGGGTGACCACTGAGGGCGCTGGCTGCTGGCGGTGATATGGGTGAGCAGCTGCGCGCGCCCGCTGTCGAGATCGAGGCTGCGCAGCCGGAACACGCCGTCGTCATGTGTAGTGAACGCCAGCCGCCTGCCGTCCGGCGACCAGGACAGGGCCACAACCTGGCTCGCTGTGCGGTAGAGCGGGACGGCCGTGCCGCGCTCAAAGTCGTGTAAGTAGACTGCGCCCCGGCTGCCTGCGCTGGCGAAATACGCTAACTGCGGCCCACCCGTCAGCGTCCGCCCAATCAGCAGCGCCAGCGCGATTCCGGCCAGCAGCGGCCCTAAGACGCCGCCGCCCAAGACAGCAGCCAGCCGCAGCCCCGGCATCACCGCGGCCACCAGGCGGGCGCGCGCGCCTCGCCGGCAAACGTGAGCTTTTCGGCCGTTCCGCCAGACGCCGCCACGACGAACAGCGCCCAGCGCCCGCCGCTCCAGGCCTCGAACGCAATCCAGCGGCCGTCAGGCGACCAGGCCGGGCTGGCTGTGTCTGGCAGATCGGTGAGCTGGCGCGCCAGCGCCTCGCAGCCCGACGGCTGTTGGTCGCAGTCGGCATCCACTGCGTAAAGCAGGCCGCTGCGCGAATAGGCGATCTGCTTTCCGTCAGGCGACCAGGCTGCGCCGCGATCCGGCACGCGGTTGTCGGTTAGGCGGCGTTCAGCGTCAGTGCCCAGGTCAAGGCGGTAAATCTCGCGGTGCTCGTGCCGGCTGGTCTCAAAAGCCAGGCTGCGCCCATCGGGCGACCACGACGGGTTGACGTCGGCCAGCGGGTGGGTTGTGAGACGCTGCGGCGCACAGTCTGGCGCGCAGGCCAGCTCAATCAGGTAGATGTCGGGGTTGCCACTGCTGGCGGAGTCGTAGGCGAGCCAGCGGCCATCGGGCGACCAGGCCGGATTGGCGTTGACGGTGTCGAGCACGGTAACGCGGCGCAGGCTGCGCCCGTTGGCTGCCATGCGGTAAATCGTCAGGCCGCTGCGGCGCGCGTTCTGGCCAGCAAAAGCGATTTCGCGACCGTCGGGTGACCAGGCGGGCGCCAGCTTGGACACGAAGGGCGACCGCGTCAGGCGGCGTGTGTAGAGCCGGTCGGTGTCCAGCAGGTAGAGATCGCCCTCGCGCGCAAACGCCAGCGAGCCGCGCCCGCGCCCGCGCGCCAGCTCGAGCGCGAGCAGAGAAATCCCCACCAGCAGCAGCACGAGTGCCAGCGCGGCCAGCGTCAGCGCGCTGGGCCACCACAGGCCAGCGTGCGAGCTGGCGCTCATGGCCGCCACACCGGAAAGAGGTGGTCAGCGTCGCCGGACGTCAGGCGGCGCACGCCGTCCGGGCAGTCGGCGGGTGCAGCGGCACAGTTCGGGCTGAGCGCGTAGAGCTGCCAGCGCCCGCTGCGGTTAGACATAAACACGAGCTGCTGGCCGTCAGGGGAGCGCGTCAGGCCGCCCTCGAACACTTGGCCAGGTTCTAGCCGCCGCTGGTTCGCGCCGTCCGCGTCCATCACGAACAGGTCGAGCACGCCGTCCGCCAGAAGGCTGTCGCGCTCGCTGACGAACAGAATCTGCGCCCCGTCCAGTGACCAGACGGGGTACAGGTCGTCGGCTGGGTGATCGGTAAGGCGGCGCAGATTCGCGCCGTCGGCCTCCACAACGAAAATATCCTCGCTGCCTTCGCGATCTGAGCTGAAGGCCAGCCGCGCCCCGTCAGGCGACCACGCCGGGAACCAGTCGCGGGCTGGCGTGCGCGTGATGCGGGTCATGCCAGTGCCATCGGCGGCCATGGTGTACACTTCTAGGTTGAAATCGCGCAGCGACGTGAACGCCAGCCGCGTTCCATCGGGCGACCAGCGCGGGTCCCAGTCTAGGCGACCTTCGAAAATGACTGTGGTCACGGCGTCAACCAGCGAGAGCGTGCGCGCTCCGCTGCCATCGGGCCGCACTTGTGCTGGTCCGGTCTCGCCGGTGCGTCCGGTGAGGAAGTTGAGCATGGCGCTGTCGAAGGCCCAACTGGGGAAGTAATCCCCGGCCGGGTCGTCTGTTAGGCGGCGCACCGCGCCAGACGGCTCCAGCGCGTACAAATCCCAGCCGCCGGCAGCGTTGGAAATATAAGCCAGTTCGCCGGTGGGCGTGCCGCCGGGAATCTCAGGCGGCCGCTGCAGGAAGCTGATCGCCGCCAGCGTGATAACCAGCGCTGCCACGAGAACAACGCTGACCAGCAGGCGCCGCACACTGCGCTGCTGCTGGCGAGGTGCTGAGCTGCCCATGCAACTTCTCCCTTGTCCGTTTCGTGCCGGATTATAGCCAAAGGCGCTGGCGGCGGAAAAACGCTAATCTGCCGCTCAGTAGGCAGGGAGCAGCAGCGGCTGGCTGTTGACCACAACGTACCAGTGCGGCAGCCAGCCAATGCCGAACAGCTCCGGCTGGATGTCGCGCTTCAGGGGAGACACCATCTGTTCCTGTATATCGGTCGCGACTCTGGCCCAGCGGTCGTTTATCTCCTCCAGCTGCTTGCTGAACTGCTGCTCAAGCCTCTGCATTTCGGCCTCGATCTCGCGAATCACCTCGCGGCTTTCGCGCAGGTCCTCTTTAGTCTGGCGAGTCCAGCGGCTGGCACGGCTGGAGCGCGAGAGCGTGTAAGTTGTGCGCCCGCGCAGCAGGCTGAGGAACGCTTC
Source organism: Anaerolineae bacterium (assembly GCA_034435995.1). Lineage (GTDB taxonomy): Bacteria > Chloroflexota > Anaerolineae > Aggregatilineales > Phototrophicaceae > DAOTWC01. The sequence goes on from DAOTWC010000117.1 coordinate 10,959, forward strand.
GCCTTTGGTGTATAACTCCTCGCGCCGCCGGTCGGCCAGTTCCTGCTCCTCGGCGCGCAGCTCGCGGCCTTTGCGCCGGGCGCGTTCCTCCATCTGATCCAACGCCGTGTCGAACTGGCGGGTCACCTTGTCCACCTCGGCGTCGCGCCCCTCGCGCGCCCGCTGGACGCACAGCGCCTGGAAAACGCTGGGGTCAGTGTCGGGGTCGCCGTAGAGCTTAAGCGTTGGGTTGTAAGGCACTGGCAGACGGGCGGTGTTGTAGAGCATGTCCACCAGCTCGCGCTGCAGCGCTGCCAGCCGTTTGGCATCAGTAAGGCCGGGGGGAACCTCGCCGTAGATGGCGCTGTTGGCTGGTGGCTGGTAAGCGACGCTGCGCAGATCAAACGGTTCGGCTGCGTAGTCCTCCCAGTGGACGAAGCCAGTTCGATCCACGTCTGGCACGCGAAAGGCGTAGCGGCGCAGCGTGAACACACCGGATTTCTTGTCGCTGAAGCGCACGGCCATCTGCGCGACCAGCATCGGGTAGTAGGCCAGCGTGGCGCTGCCAATTGACTGAGCCGCAACCCGCGTCTGCTGCTGCCAAGCCGCGACGGCCTGCTGGCTGGCGACCGCGCTGGGAAGGTAAAACTGGCTGACGGTGGAGGCCAGCGGCGGCGGCCCGCTGGTGAAACCGGGCGGGGCCTGCGTGCCCAGCAGCGTCAGGCCGCCGCCACCGCCAGCGGGCGGTGCGGGGACAGCATGCGCGCTGGCCGCGCCGGGCAGATCGGCGGGCGGGGGCGGCACGGCCTGGGCGGCGGCAGCGCCCGGCAGCGTCGAGGGTGGGGGAGGCGCGGCCGGAACGCGGGCTGTTGGAGGGCTGGTCTGCTGAGGCGGCGGCGTGACAATCTGCTGGCGCTGCTGCGCCATCAGCACGCTGATCTGCTGCCGGGTAAGCGGGCCGCGCAGGTAGCTCATAGCCCAGCGCGTGTGAACCAGCAGCGGGCCGCCGCTGTCGTGCACGTTGTGCATCAGGAACACGCGCGGCTCAATGTCGGCAATCAGCCGCGCCGCGTCGCTGAGGTTCAAGCTGCTGTTGGCAGTGGCCAGCGACTCCAGCCCGCTCATCACACGGCGCCGGTCGTTCTCCGACTGCAGCCGACCGATAAACCACGTGCCAGCGTTAGATAGACCCTTGTAGTCCAGATCGCCTGGGTTCTGTGTAGCCAGCACCAAGCCCAAGCCGTAGGCGCGGGCCTGCTTGAGCAGGCGCAGCAGCGGGTCTTTGGTGGGCGGGTTGCGCGGGTGAGGCGGAAAGTAGCCGTACATCTCGTCAATGTACAGGATCGCGCGCAGGCTGGTCGTGCCGCTGAGTGTGCGAAGCCAGCTCAAGATGTTCTCCGCCAGCAGCGTGATGACGAACTGGCGCTCTGGTTCAGACAGATGGGCGATGTAGAAGATAGACACGCGCGGGCGGCCGTTAGGCTGATAGAGCAGCCGGTGAACATCCAGCGCTTCGCCCTGGCCCCAGGCGCGGAAGGAAGGCGCGGCAATGATGTTATTCAGGTCTAGCGCCAGCTTCTGCCGCGCGCGCTCCGGGATGTAGCTGTCTATGGGGAACACGCCTAGGCGGTCAAACGGCGGGTTTTGCACCAGGCGGATCAGGTCCTCCAGTGACAGGTTGAGGCCGCGCTGCCAGGTGTGCTCGAAGATGTTGGAGAGGAGGACGTGCTCCGGGTCCTCCACGGGCTTGCCGCCGCGCCCGATCAGCCCCAGCAGCGCTGACGACAGCCCTTTGATGCGCTCGCGTATGGCCTCTTCGTTGCCGGCCCAGCTCTCACGCGGGGCGTGCAGCGAGCCGATGAAGCTGATCGGCACACCGGCGTCGGAGCCGGGGGTGAAGATGGTGTAGCGGGCAGCAAGCTGCAGCCAGCGCAGGCGTTCCGGCACGATGCCCCAGCCGGCCAGCCCCTCGCGCCAGCGGTGCGCAACGTCTGCCGCATAAGCAGGCAAGTCGAGGCCGGCGCGGTGGGCCTCGTCTACGTTCACCCAGGGTTCGAAGTCCTGCGGGCGCAAATCCGGGAAAGTGAGCAGCAGGTTGGTGATGTCGCCCTTCGGGTCAATGATGATGGCTGGAATTTTGTCGAGGATGGCCTCCTCAAGCAGCGTGATGCACAGGCCGGTTTTGCCGCTGCCAGTCATGCCGACAACGACGGCATGTGTTGTCAGATCGCGCGAGTCGTAATACACCACCTCGTCGGTGAGCCGCTTGCGCACCGGGTCGTAACGCCGTCCCATGTAGAAGGTTGTGTGTGCCTCGATAAACGGCATGTGCCGTGCCTCCCCAAGCCCGACTTACGCTATTTTGTTCTATCCCAGACTATACCACACCGTTCGGCAAACAGCAGCAGCGCAGCGACTGGCCGCAGGTCAGATCGGCGTATAACGAGGCTTATTCCACCTCGAACACTCAAACCGGATCGGTTCACAGGCGGCGCTCGTAATCGCGAACGCATGGCCGCGAACCACCGGCTGCTAAGAGTGCTCAGTGGTTTAACCAGTGCGCGCTGGCTTCTACGGTTGACTCAGTTCTGCCAGCGTGTTAGCATACAGTCGGAATTGGCGCACCACTGTCGGGCACCACATGACCAACGAAACGCTTCCTGTTGTGCTGCTGGCCGGGGGCCTGGGCACGCGGCTGGCTGAAGAAACCGAGGTTCGCCCCAAGCCGATGGTCGAGATCGGCGGCCGCCCGATTCTGTGGCATATCATGAAGCACTACGCTCACTACGGCTTTAATGAGTTCCTGGTCGCGCTGGGGTACAAGGGCGAGGTCATCAAGCGCTTTTTCCTGGATTATCACAGCTTGTCGCGCAGCCTGACCGTTCGCTTGGCAACCGGCGAGGTGCAGACTTACGGTCACGAAGCCGAGGACTGGACGGTGCACCTGATTGACACTGGCCTGCACACCAACACCGGCGGTCGCATTAAGCGCCTGCAGCCCTGGCTGCAGAACAGCACGTTCATGGTCACGTATGGTGACGGCGTGAGCAACGTTGACCTGCGCGACCTGCTGCGTTTTCATCGGGCACACGGCAAGCTAGTGACAGTGACGGCTGTCCGGCCGCCGGCGCGCTTCGGCGGTTTGGTGTTCGACGGCGACAGCGTGGTGCGCTTCACCGAGAAGCCGCAGATCGGCGAGGGGTGGATCAACGGCGGCTTTCTGGTGTGCGAACCGGGCATCTTCGACTATCTGGAGGGCGACCACACCAGTTTTGAGGCGCATCTGCTGGAGCAGCTTGCCGGCGATGGCCGAATCGTGGCTTATAAGCACGACGCCTTCTGGCAGTGCATGGACACGCTGCGCGACCTGCGCGTGCTGGAGAGCTTGTGGAACAGCGGCGCGCCGCCTTGGAAAGTGTGGGATGAGACATGACCGGCAGCCCGGCTTTCTGGCAGGATCGCCCCACGTTTGTCACTGGTGCGACTGGGCTGGTCGGCGGCTGGTTGGTGCGGCGGCTGGCGGCGCTGGGCGCGGATGTGGTGTGCCTGGTGCGCGACTGGGTTCCGCAGAGCGAGCTGATGCGCGCTGGCCTGCTGGAACAGGTAAAAGTGGTGCGCGGCGACGTGCGCGACCAGGCAGTGCTGGAGCGCGCGCTGGGCGAATACGAAATTGATACGGTCATTCATCTGGCGGCGCAGACGATTGTCGGCATTGCCAATCGCAACCCGGTCTCGACGTTCGAGAGCAACATCGCTGGGACATGGGCGCTGTTAGAGGCCTGCCGCCGCAGCCCGACTGTTAAGCAGATCGTGCTGGCGTCGTCGGACAAGGCTTACGGCGATCACGACGACCTGCCCTACAGCGAGGACACGCCGCTGCGGGGCCGCCATCCATACGACGTGAGCAAGTCATGCGCCGATCTCATCGGCCAGTCCTACGCTGTCACCTACGGGCTGCCAGTGGCGATCACGCGCTGCGGCAACTTCTACGGCGGCGGCGATCTCAACTGGAACCGCATCGTGCCAGGGACGATCCGCAGCGTGCTGCGCGGCCAGCGGCCGGTGATTCGCTCCGACGGCAGCTACATCCGCGACTATTTCTACGTTGAGGACGGCGCGGCAGCGTATATCCTGCTGGCCGAAAGGCTGGCGGCTGACCCGGCGCTGCGCGGCCAGGCGTTTAACTTCTCGAATGAGACTCAGGTCACAGTGTTGGAGCTGGTGCGGCGCATTCTGGCGCTGATGGACAGCGACCTGGAGCCAGACGTTCAGGCTGAAGCCAGCAATGAGATTCTGCACCAATACCTGAGCGCCGAGCGCGCCCGCCGTGAACTGGGCTGGCGGCCCCTGTTCACGCTGGACGACGGCCTTCGGGCGACGATTGCGTGGTATCGCGATTTTCTGGGGGGAAACGCTTGAGCAAGTCCGCTTTCTGCTGCCGTTCCTGCGGCAGCCCTGACCTGCGGCTGATTCTTTCGCTGGGGCATACCCCGCTGGCCAACGCCCTGCTGACAGCAGAGCAGCTCGGCGCGCCAGAGCCAGTCTATCCGCTGGATGTCGTGTTCTGCTCCAACTGCGCGCTGGTGCAGATCACCGAGACTGTGCCGCCGGAGGTGCTGTTCAGCGATTATCTCTATTTCTCGTCGTTCTCCGACACCATGCTGAAACACGCCGAGGCGCTGGCGGACGAATTAACACAAGCGCGCGGCCTGGGCGCAGAGTCGTTGGTGGTGGAGATCGCCAGCAATGACGGCTATCTGCTTCAGTTCTACAAACAGCGCGGCGTGCCGGTGCTGGGGATCGAACCGGCGGCCAACATCGCCCGCGCAGCCGAAGCCGAGCGCGGCATCCCGACGCTGTGCGAGTTCTTCGGCGCAGAACTGGGCCAACGCCTGCGCGCCGAAGGCCAGCAGGCGGACGTGATCCACGCGCACAACGTCCTGGCGCATGTGGCTGATCTCAACGGCGTCGTGCAGGGCATCGCAGCGCTGCTCAAACCGGACGGCGTGGCCGTTATTGAAGTGCCCTACGTCAAAGACTTGATTGACCACCGCGAATTCGACACGATCTATCACGAGCACCTGTGTTACTTCTCGCTCACAGCGCTGGATCGGTTGTTTGCGCGTTACGGCCTGGTGATCGCCGATGTGCGCCGCGTGCCCATACACGGCGGCTCGCTGCAGATTCACGCCATGCGCGCGGATGCAGCAGTGAGGAGCGCAGCGGTGCAGACGCTGTTGGCCGAGGAAGCCGCCTGGGGTGTGGACGACTTTGCCTTCTACGCCGGGTTCGCCTGCGCGATTGAAGCGCTGCGGGCTGATTTGCGAACGCTGTTGGGCAGCCTGAAGGCGCAGGGGAAGGCCCTGGCCGCCTACGGCGCGTCGGCCAAGGGCAGCACGCTGCTCAACTACTGCGGCATCGGCGCGGAAACACTTGACTTTGTGGCCGACCGCAGCACCTACAAGCAGGGTCGCTATACGCCCGGCACCCACCTGCCGATTGTCGCGCCTGCCACACTGCTGCAAGAACAGCCCGATTACGTGCTGCTGCTGACCTGGAACTTCGCTGACGAGATTCTCGATCAGCAGGCCGAATACCGGCGGCGCGGCGGCCAGTTCATTATCCCGATTCCGCAGGTGCGGGTGGTGTAGGCGCGATGATCTTCACCGAGACAAAACTGCCCGGCGCGTATATCATTGAGCCAGAGCGTTTTTCCGACGAACGAGGGTTTTTCGCGCGCGCCTTTGATCAGGAAGCGTTCGCGGCCCGCGGTCTCAACCCGATCATCGCGCAGTGCAACATCTCGTACAACCGGCTGCGCGGCACACTGCGCGGGATGCATTTCCAGGTTCCGCCCTATGCCGAAACGAAGTTGGTGCGCTGCACTGCTGGGGCGGTTTACGATGTGATTGTTGACCTGCGCCCGGAGTCGCCCTCGTTCCGACAGTGGATCAGCGTCGAACTAAGCGCCGAGAATCGTCGCCTGCTGTATGTGCCGGAAGGCTTCGCGCACGGGCTGCAAACCCTGGCTGACGACACCGAGGTGTTTTACCAGATGGGCGCGCCTTACGTGGCCGAAGCGGCGCGCGGTGTGCGCTACAATGACCCGGCCTTCGGCATCGACTGGCCGCTGCCGGTAACGGTCATTGCTGATCGTGATCGGGATTATGAGGATTTCTGCCCGTGAAAACGGCATTGGTCACAGGCGCTGCTGGCTTTATTGGCCGGCACTGTCTTTTGCCGCTGCTAGCACGCGGGTACACAGTCCACGGCGTTACGACTGGACAGATTCCTGATGAGCCAGCGGGTGTTGTCTGGCACAGAGCGGATTTATCTGACCCAGCTCAAACGCGGACACTTGTGGCTTTGGTGCAGCCTTCACACTTGCTGCATCTAGCCTGGTATGTCAAACATGGAAAATATCAGACGGCACCGGATAATCTTCGCTGGGTACAGACGAGCCTAGAATTAGTGCAGGCCTTTGTCGAAGCGGGCGGCAGCCGCATGGTTACAGCTGGAAGCTGCATTGAGTATGACTGGCGTTACGGGTGGTGTGTAGAGAGACTTACGCCACTTGAGTCACCTACGCTGTACGGAACCAGCAAACATGCGCTTAACATCGTCCTCAGCGCTTATGCTGCGCAAACCGGACTCAGCGCTGCGTGGGGGCGCGTCTTCTTTCTGTATGGCCCTCACGAAGCGCCAACACGGCTAGTCGCATCCATAGTGCGGGCTTTGCTGCTGCAACAGCCCGCGCTAATGTCGCACGGTGATCAGCGCCGCGATTTTCTGTACGTCGTAGATGTCGGCGATGCCTTCGCCGCGTTGCTGGACAGCGCCGTGACTGGCCCGGTTAATATCGCTTCCGGTGTGCCGGTGGCGCTGCGCGATGTGGGTTACACGATAGCCGACGCGCTCAATGCCCGCGATCTGATTCAGTTGGGCGCGTTGGCCACACCGCCTGACGACCCACCGCTGGTGGCCGGCAGCCCGCGCCGCCTGCGCGACGAAGTAGGCTGGCAGCCCCGTTACACACTGGCGGACGGTATCGCTGAGAGCATCGCATGGTGGCGGGCGCACCTGGAGTCCTGACGATGATACATACCTGTCCGGCCTGCGGCAGCGCGGGCCTTACGCTGTTCTTTGAACTGTCGCACGTGCCTGTGCATCAGAATCTGCTGTATGCCACCGTCGAAGTGGCTATGCAGGCGACGCGCGGCGACATCGCGCTCGGTTTCTGCCCGGCCTGCGGCTTTGTGACCAATACCGCGTTCGACCCGGCACTGCTTAACTACTCCGCCGATTACGACAATACCCAGTGTTACTCGCCGCTGTTCAGCGCGTATATCTCCGATCTGGCCGATGAACTCATCCAGCGCCATAACCTGCACAACAAACAGGTGGTGGAGATCGGCTGCGGTAAGGGTGACTTCATCAGGATGCTGTGCGAACGCGGGCCGAACAGCGGCCTCGGTTTCGACCCGTCGTACATCGGCGACGATACGGTGCTAGGTGGTCGTCTGACGTTCATCAAGGATTTTTACGACGAACGCTACAGCCATCACGCCGGTGATTTCTTCTGCACGCGCCATGTGATCGAACATATCGAACAGCCCGCGGTCATGCTCAACAGTCTGCGCCGCGCCATCGGTGAGCGCGAGAACGTGGCGATCTTCTTCGAGACGCCGGATGTCACCTGGATTTTGCGCCATGCGGTGTTCTGGGACATTTTCTACGAGCATTGTTCGCTGTTCACGCCCGGTTCGCTGGCGCGGTTGTACGCCGCCAGCGGCTTCGATACGACACGGGCGGCTGTCGTGTTTGGCGACCAGTACATGTGGGTGGAGGGTGTTACGGCTGTCGGGCGCGGCGGGCAGGTGCGCGTCCCGGTCGAAAGCGCGGCGGATACGCTGCCGCTGGTCAACGATTTCGCGGCACGCTGCGCGGCGCGCATGGCAGACTCGCGCGCCCTGCTTGACCGTCTGGCAGCCGACAGCAAGCGCGTGGCGCTGTGGGGAGCAG
>DAOTWC010000118.1:0-3933 GCA_034435995.1 Anaerolineae bacterium
GCCAGGCCGGGTGGTGCTGGCGGACATGTTGAGTGTGCGCGGCAGGGCAACCGTCATTGACCATGGCTGGGGCGTCTTTACTGGGTACTGGCATCAGGCAGAGCTGTACGTGAAACCGGGAGACTTTGTCACGACCGGACAGGTTATCGGCACGATTGGCGCGACTGGACGAGTTACAGGTGCGCATCTGCATTGGGAGCTGTGGGTGGGCGGTGTGGCAGTGGATCCCATGCAGTGGGTGCGCCAGTCATTCAGATAGGACAGCAGCATGGTAAAGAAGCATGAGCAGATTCGTTTCTTGATGGACCTGGGTGGCCAGCAGCTTTTAGATGACGCGCTCGCTGCCGAGCAGCAGACACAGGTTTACGACCAGCAGTATATGCCTAGCGCAGAGAAGAAATACTTCTGGCAGGCGATAGGCAGCGTGCGGCAGATCGTAACGACAGACAGCAGTTTGCAGTTGGCGTGCGAACACGGTCAGGTTGAGCTTACATGGCTGGCGCCGAACTGTCTGCGTGTGCGGGCTAAGGCTGAGGCCGGTGGTTTTGACGCACCGTTCTCGTATGCGGTGTGCAAGAAGGACTGGCCAGATACCCCGCTTAACATCGCACAGGGCGATGAGGCGATTGTGGTAGAGACCAGCGCGATTCGATACCGCATTAGCAAGCATCCGTTTCGTATTGGCGTGGAAACGCTCGACGGGAAGATGATCTGCATGGACTCATCAGGGTGTCATCTGCGCGCAGATGGGGCGGTACGGCTGGCAATGCGGCTTCACCCTGAAGAGGCAGGATATGGCCTGGGCGAGCGCGCTGCAGGGCTGAACCTGCGCGGGAAGCGCTACACGCTGTGGAACACCGATCATCTCAATTATCAGCGCGGCTCTGATCCGTTGTATTACAGCGTGCCGTTCTATTTAGGTGTGCACGATGACCTAGCATACGGCGTGTTCTGGGATAACTCCTGCCGCGGCAGCGCAGACTTGGGCGGTACGAAGCCTGACGAACTTGTATTTGAGGCAGAAGCGGGTGAGCTGCGCTACTACCTGATTCTTGGCGGAGATGTCAACGCCGTGCTAGGCCGGTATACCGAGCTGACAGGGCACATTTCCCTGCCTCCGCTTTGGTTTCTGGGTTTTCAGCAGAGCCGCTGGAGCTACTACCCTCAGGAGCGTGTGCTGGCGCTGGCAAAGGAGTTTCGCGCGCGTGGGATTCCCTGCGATGTCCTCTATTTGGACATTGACTACATGGATGGCTATCGCGTATTCACGTGGGATGCCAACCGATTCCCTAATTTTAAGGGCATGCTTGACACGCTGCACGCTCAGGGATTTAAAGTTGTGGCAATTCTTGATCCAGGCATCAAGATTGATCTCGCTTACGCGGCTTACGTTTCTGGAACAGCGCGCGATGTGTTCCTGAAGTACCCTGATGGCGCGTTGATGGCGGGGCCTGTATGGGCTGGCATGAGTCATTTCCCCGACTTTAGCAAGCCAGACGCGCGCGCATGGTGGGCTGAGCACTGTGAAGAGCTGCTGCGAGCAGGTATTGATGGGCTGTGGAACGATATGTGCGAACCAGCAGTGTTCGGAACGGCAGGGGCGCGCACGATACCCGACTACGTTATCCATGACCAAGAAGGTATGGGATCAACGCATTTGATGCACCACAATCTGTACGGCATGCTGATGGGCCGCAGCTCAATGGAGGCACAGCAGCGTTTCAGGCCAGATCGGCGGCCTGTGAACATGATCCGGGCCGGTTACGCCGGCGCACAGCGGTATGCGTCAACCTGGACTGGCGACAACACATCTGATTGGGATCACCTGCGCTTGAGCATCAGCATGACTCTGAACTCTGGGCTGTCTGGCGCGCCGATGACCGGCCCGGATGTGGGGGGATTTCACGGTGAATGCGGGGCGGAGCTTTTCACCCGTTGGCTGCAGGCAGCGTGCCTGCTCCCATACTACCGCGCGCACACGGCGCGAGGCACGGGCGATCAAGAGCCGTGGACACATGGTCAGCCCTATGAGGCAATTAATCAGGAGACGATCGCCTTGCGCTATCGCTTGCTGCCATATCTGTACTCTGCGGTAGCTTTGTGCCACGAATACGGTTGGCCAGTGGTGAGACCTGTGTTTATGGCAGAGCCGGACAATCCTGACATCAGGCACATTGACGATTCCTATCTCCTGGGTGACGCGCTGCTGGTTGCTCCCGTATTGGAAGAAGGAGCTGTTAGCCGCACTGTGTACATACCAGCCGGGGAGTGGTACGACTTTTATACCAACGAAGTGCTAGCGGGTGGCCAGGAGGTTGAAGTTTTTGCTCCGTTGGAGCGCCTGCCGCTGTTTGTGCGCGCCGGAACGGCGCTGCCGCTGTGGCCGGTGATGCAGTATGTGGGCGAAAAGCCAGTCGATACTCTGCTGCTCAGGTGTTATCCCGGCGCACATGAGACCGTGTTGTACGAAGATCAAGGTGAGGGAATGGACTACCAGCAGGGCAACTATCGCTGGGTGTACATTACAACAGGCTGGAAAGACAACACATTCGTGATCGAACGGCGAGTAGCTGGCCGTTACGCCCCGGTGTACAGCGCGATTAAACTTGAGATCGTCGGGTTAGACGACGAACCTGCCAGTGTTCGGCTGGAGCGACAAGGCGCGCCCCTGTGGTTCTACGACAATGGTGTGCTGGAGCTAACCGTGCCGCCTACGTTTCAGCGGGTCGAGGTTATGCACAAGCCGACCACTGCCGACAAGACGCTGCTGCGCAAGACCTGGTGAGCTGGGCTGGCACAACTGCGTGATCAAACAAAATGAGCGGGGACAACGTGAGCTGTCCCCGCTCTGTCTTGTTGAAAGCGACTCAGGATTTCTGCCGTTGATAGTACGACTCGTCAAGCGCTTCGAAGTTGGTAAAGAGGAAGTGATCGTGATAGTAGTGAATCCACAGGAACGAAAGGATGGCCGTGTAATAGGCGATGTCAAAGTGGCGGTTTGGCTCGATGTTGGGAATGATCACTCCGGCGAGGACGTAGACAGCGGCGAATACTGCCAGAGAACCCCCTAACAGCATTGCGCTGAGCATGTAGAGGCCGCGTGTGTTCTCGTTATCCGGGCGCGTAAAGCGCTGCACTAGAGGCGCGCTGTCGAGCAGACCAGCCCGCTGGCGAAGTTTGATGATGTAGAAGGTCAGGGGCAGATACTGGAACGAGTGCCATGTGTTTGCGCCCTGGAAGGCAGTGTCCAGGTTAGGAAAAGCGGCCAGCGGGAAGAAGACCACAACCGTTAGCGAGATGAACAGCGTCTTGGGCCAGTTGATCGTGCCGTTGCGGTATTCGATCACCGTTTTGCCGATGTAGACGGCTAGCGCCACGAAAAACAGGCCTGCGGCGGCCACGAAAAACCAGGTCTGCTGAAAGAAACCTGGAATAACCCTAGTCAGGTCATTGGTGCCGATTTCAAAACTGCCTTGGCTGATTTTGAACGCCGCCATCGGGAAGAGGCAGGTGAGAATGACGCCGTAATCAGCAGCGCGCGAGATCAGTGTCATGCGGCGGTTGGTCACTTTGCCAGCCTTGTGATTGTACAGCTCGGTCACGTAGGTGGCCTGATGGAGCACATGGAGCATAGCCCAGAAGAAGAAGATCGTGAGCAGCAGTTCCAGGTTGAGGAAAGCCAGCGAAATCACGACCAGGGGAATAATCACTGACGAGCGGATCAGCATCGGGTAGCGCTTCTTAAAGTCGCCGTCGAGGCTGGTTCGCAGGAAAGTGGACATCATATGCGGGCCGCCAACAGCGACGGCGACGAAACCGTTGATGAGGTTGCGGCTGACATCAGGGTGCAGGCCCGCTTCGACTCCTACCAGATAAAACAGATAGGGCAGGGGAACCAGCAGCACACTAAGGATGATAAAAGTCAGGTCCCAG
>DAOTWC010000119.1:0-21076 GCA_034435995.1 Anaerolineae bacterium
AACACTTTGACCAACGATGGGCCGCTGCCTGATCCTGCCCCCAAATCCGAATGCACCCCCCGGACGTCGCTGCTCGCAATGTGAGCGGGTGTGCGTTAAAGTAATCAATTCAACACGCGCAGGACCGGATACACCAAGAGCGGAGACGATGGTTAAACGCGCACTGTTGGCCCGGCGGAGTCTGCGGCCCGCACTGTGGCTGCTGGTCGCGCTGCTGGCCGCCTGCAATCTGAACACTTCACCGGACACCGGCCCGGCCATCGGCGGGCCGCCGCAGGTGCGAATCGCCGCGCCGCTGCCCAACGCCACTTACCTGGAGGGTGTAATCGTCACCATCCAGGCGTTAGTGACCAACGCCGGCCCCGATCTCAGCCGCGTCGAGGTAACGCTCGACAACAGCCTGCTGGCCGAGCGAACCGATCCCAACCCGTCGGGCGCGCCGTCGTTCAGCGTGGCTGAGACGTGGCGGGCAGCCGGGGCCGGCGCGCACACCATCGCCATCACTGCCTTCCGCGCCGACGGCACAGCCAGCGCCCCGGCCGTCGTCACGATCAACGTGGTGGGCCACAGCAGCGCCGCCCAGACGGCGACGCCCACCGGCGGCAGCGCCGCGACCAGCACCAGCGCGCCGCCGACCGCGCCGCGCGCCACCAACACACCAGCTCCGCCCACCGACACGCCGCCGCCGGCCGCCACCGCCACGCCCAGCACGCCGCGCGCTACGTTCAACGTGGGCGTTAACGTGCGCCGTGGGCCGGATGTCTCGTTCGAGCCGCCCATCGGCAGCTTCGCCGCTGGCGACAGCAGCGACGTGCTGGCCGTCAACCCGGCCCGCACCTGGTACAAGGTACGCTACTGGAACGGCGAGGGCTGGGTGTTCGGCAGCCTGCTAACCATCTCTGGCGACGCCTCCAACCTGCCGGTGGATCCCGGCCCGCCCACGCCCACGCCCGTGCCGCCTACCCTGACGCCGATCCCAGCGACGCCAGCGCCGCAGCTCAACGTCAACCTAGTGGCCGGCAACATCACGCTGAACCCCAACCCGCCGCGCTGCCGGGAAACGTTCAACATCTTCATAGATGTGGCTAATTTCGGCACGGATGTGTCGCCCGGCGGCGTGATTGACGTGCGCAACGTCCACGTCGCCAGCGGCACGGTCACGCAGACAACCGTAGGCGCTTTCCCGCCCATTCAGCCGGGCCAGACGGTGCAGGTTGGCCCGATCCCGTTCACCGAAAGCACGTACGTTGAGGAGGATCACCGGCTGGAGCTGCGCATAGACCCGAACAATCAGATTCCGGAGACCAACGAGAACGACAACCAAAACGCGATCACCTACCGGCTGCAGAAGGCCGGCTGCTGACGGCAGCCCGCCAGTCACGACATTAGAAACGCGCCCCTGCCTTGAGACCGGCGGGGGCGCGCTGCTGCCCGGTGGACTGGTGGAGACGGCGTCTCACGTGGCCGGCGGCGCGCTGCTGTCCGCCGGTTCGGTCTCGTCGGCGAAAGCGGTGAAGCGCATGAAGGCGCGCTCCTGCGGCGTCATGTCTACAGGGTAGTCGGTCTCGTCGTAGGCCTCCATAATGCGGTAGCCCTCTTTAATGTAGCCGCGGATGGTGTGGAGGCTGATGCCCATCTCGTCGGCGGCCAGGTGCGCCGGCATCCCCTCGACTACGCACAGCTTGATCGCCTGGCGGACGCGGCCAGTGAGTTCGGGGTAGCGGCGCTGCTCTGGCAGCGCGCGGGCGCGCGCCAGCCGGTGGTTGAACACGTTCTTAACCGCCTGCTGCACGCCGGCGGTGACAACAAAATCGTGATTAAGGCTGTACACGATGGCCCAGGCGATCTGCAGGCGCACGTCCTGCTTTAGCAGAAAGCCGCTGGCCCCGGCCTGCGCCGCCGCCTCCACCAGCTGCGGGTCGGCGATCTGCGCCAGGCACAGCACGCGCACGCCCTCTATGCGCTGCCGCAGCCGTGTGATCGTCTCGGCCAGCGCCTCCGGCCCGCCGATGTGGTCGGAATCCAGCAGCACGATATCCGGCTGCTCGGCCAGCGGCGTGCGGTCAAGGTAGGCCCACATTTCGTCTAAGCTTTCCGAGAGGTTGGTCACGCGCGTGCGGCGATCCCAGGCGAGGTAGCTGTTGACAGCCTGCAGCGCGTAGAAGTCAGTGTCCATCACCAGAACTTTGAGGTTGATGCCGCTGATACTCGCCACTGGTCGGCCCCCTTTTCTTGCCTTTCCTGATTATAGTGCGATTTACCCCCAGGTGAACTCACAGACGCCAGTCGGGCGGGCGGTGAGCGCGCCGCCAGCGCAGGCCAGCCGGGTAGCCCAGCATCTTGGCCGCATCTCCCACCACGCGGATCAGCGGAACGAGCAGCGCCGCATATGCCCAGCCAGCCGGGCCGGTGCGCGGGGCCAGGCGCATCACCTGCGGCAGGCGGCGGTACGGCTGGTACAGGTAATAGGCAGCGCCCAGCGCGTACAGCGCCCAGAGGTAGGTGTCCACCAGCAGGCCCAGCGCGAACACCGCTGGCACAACGCCGAAGTAGGTGGCGTAGCGCACAGCGTGGCGCTTGCGCCACAGGTCAGCCTTGCCATCGCCGCGCGCGTACAGGTAGTACTGGCGGAAAAAAGCGCGCAGCGACCCGCGCGGCCGGAAGTAGACCAGCGCGTCAGGCGCGAAGGCGAACGGCCCGCAGCGCTGTTTTAGGCGCAGGTCAAAGATCAGGTCCTCGCAGTAATCCAGCCATTCCGGGTAGCCGCTCACAGCTTCCCAGGCGGCCTTGCGAAAGGCCACGCTGCGGCTGCTGGGCAGGAAAGTGGCCGGGTTGATCTCGTCAGCCAGCGGCAGCACTGTGGCCCCCATCGCCGCCTCAAACGTGGTGTGTGGGTCGGCCTGGAAGAAACCGCTGACTACCTGGGTCTGCGGGTCGTCCAGCAGCGGGCGCGTGAGGCGCTCCAGCCATTCGCGGTCGAGCGTGACGCCGGCGTCGGTGACAGCGATGATGTCGCCGCGCGCGGCGGCGATGGCGCGGTTGCGCCCGGCGCTGATGTTGGCCCCCGGTTCCACCAGCAGGCGCACCGGCAGGACGCTCATGTAGCCCTCGATGATGGCGACGGTGTTATCCACGCTGCCGCCGTCCACGATCACGATCTCATCCGGCAGGCGGGTTTGCTTGCCCAGCGAGAGCATCAACCGGTGGATGCTGGCGCCCTCGTTGAGGACGGTAGCGATCACAGAAATCACGGGAGTCCTTTCCAGCCCAGGCCCTGGCAGCCAGTTTACCAGAAAAACAAGCCGCACAACTGCCGATACCTAACAGGCATTTTTCGTGTCAAACGACGGCTGTTAACGCAGCAGGGCGGCATTATAATAGGGCGTCCGCTGAGGCCAATACACAGGAAGCGTATGACACCTGACATGCTGCTGACACTGGCGATCCTGGTGGTCGCCATTGTGCTGTTTGTGACAGAGTGGGTGCGGCTGGACGTGGTCGCGCTCGGCGTGATGATCGCGCTGATGCTCACCGGCCTTGTGACCACGGCGCAGGGGCTGGCCGGCTTCGCCAACCCGACGGTGATCGCGATTGCCGCGCTGTTCATCGTGGGCGGGGCGGTGTTCCAGACCGGCCTGGCGGCTATGCTAGGCAACAGCATCCTGCGGCTGGCGGGCGGCAGCGAAACCCGCCTGCTGCTGGTGCTGATGGTCTCGATCGCGTTGATGTCGGCCTTCATCAGCAGCACCGGCGTGGTGGCGCTGATGCTGCCGGCCATTATCAGCCTGGCGGCCAGCCTCAAGGTCAACACGTCCAAGCTGCTCATTCCGCTGGCGTACAGCGCCCTGTTGGGCGGGGCGCTCACGCTGATCGGCACGCCGCCCAACCTGCTGGCGTCGGAAACGCTGCGCGCTGCGGGCTACACGCCGTTCGATTTCTTCAGCTTTACGCCGCTGGGCGCGGTGCTGCTGGCAGCCGGCGTGCTGTTCATGCTCACCATCGGGCGGCGGCTGCTGCCGGATCGCAAGCCGGAGCAGACCATCCAGAAGGCCTCGACGCCTGGCGAGCTGTTCACGCTCTATCGTCTGCCGGACAACCTGTTCCGGCTGCGCGTGCAGGATCAATCGCCGCTGATCGGCAAGAAGCTGGGCGAGTGCGGCCTGCGCGACCAGTTCGGCGTTAACATCATCTCGCTCAAGCACGCTAACCAGAGCAACGGCCGCCCGCTGCCGCTGTCTCTGCCGCTGCCACGGCTGCCCGTTCAGGATCACGAGGAAAACCTCTACCACCCCACGCCGGAGACCGTGTTCCAAGCCGATGACCTGCTGCTGGTGCAGGGCAGCGCCGACGACGTCAGCAAGGCCGCCGGCTACTGGAAGCTGGCCATCATCGCCGCCGAGCCGGTGGTCGAAGGCGATGTGATTACCAACGAGGTGGGCATCGCCGAGGTGCTTATCCGCCCGCGTTCCACGCTGATTGACCGCACGCTGAGCGAAGTGCGCTTCGGCAGCACCTACCGCCTGACCGTGCTCGACATCCGGCGGCCTGGCGCGGACGGCCCGCTCAGCATGAAGGACGCGCGGCTGAAATTCGGCGACATGCTGCTGGTGCAGGGCGAGTGGAAGGACATCTTCGCCCTCAAGCGCCAGCGGCAGGACTTCATTGTGATGGGCGAGCGCGAGGCCATCGAGATCGGCGCTTTCACCCGGCGCGAGCGCGCCCCGGTGGCGCTGGCCATCCTGATCGCGATGGTGGTCGTTGTGGCGCTCAACATCCTGGAGCTGGCCCCGGCGGCGCTGCTGGCCGGCCTGGGCATGGTGCTCACCGGCTGCCTGAAGATGGACGAGGCCTACGACGCGATTGACTGGAAGAGCCTGGTGCTGATCGCCGGGATGCTGCCGATGAGCACGGCGCTGGTCAATGTGGGGCTGGTGGACGCGGTGGCGCGCGGCTTCACCGACACGCTGGGCGCACACGGCCCGCTGGCGGTGCTGGCCGGCCTGTTCCTGCTGACGGTGCTGTTCACGCAGATGCTGTCCAACACAGCGACCACTGTGCTGATCGCGCCGATCGCGCTGGCGGCGGCGCAGAACCTGGGCGTAGACGCGCACGCGATGGTGATGGGCGTAGCCATAGCCGCGTCTATGGCCTTTGCCACGCCGATTGCCTCGCCGGTCAACACGCTGGTTATGACCGCCGGGCACTACCGCTTCACCGACTACACCCGCGTCGGCCTGGCGATGATCGTCCTGACGTTCGTGCTGTCGGTGCTGGTGCTGCCGCTGCTGTTTCCGTTTTATTAACGTCAGCCCGGCTGGGGGCTGGCCAAACGCTCCAGCTCGCGCACCCAGCGCGCGGCGTCGGCGCGGCGCTTGTCGCCAGCCTTGTCGAAGCGCTCCAGCGCCTGGCGCATATAGCCCAGCGCCAGCGCGTGGCTGCGCTGGCGGTGATGGGCCAGCGCCAGATAGTAGAGCGTCTCAGGGCGTTCGGGGTCAGCGGCCAAGGCGCGCGTGAAGAACGTCACCGCGTCTTCCCAGTTGCCGTCGCGGTAGGCCAGCACGCCGCGCCCATAGTGCGCCAGCATCTCAAACGGGTGCAGCCGCAGCGCCGCCTCGAAATCGGCCTCAGCTTCGGCGCGCGCGCCGCGCTCCAGGCAGATGAAGCCGCGCGCCGCGTAGTACTCGGCGTGGCGCGGCAGCAGGTCAATCGCGCGGCTCAGGCGGTCGAACGCCTGGTCGAACTGCTTCTTCTGGTAGGCCAGCAGGGCCTGCCGGTAGTGCTCATCTGCCTCATAGCGCGGCACGCCGAGGCGTTCAGCGATACTGGGCATGGTGGGCCTGGTGGGCACTCTAAACGGACAAGACTGCGCTAACGCCGCAATGATAGCTGATCCTAACAACGCCCGCCAGAGAAACCCGCAGCGGCCTTCCAGCGTTTGCTGCGCGAGCGGCTGTGTGCGGGTACAATAGGCTGGAGCGGCGCTAACGCTTAGCGCATCAGCTCATACATCATCAGGCTGCACGAGGGCTGCCCAAGCAAATGAACTTTGATCTGAGCGAAGAACTGCGGCTGTTCCGCCGCGCTGTGCGCGATTTCTGCGAAACCGAACTCCGGCCTTACGCCGCCGAGGTGGACGAGCGCGGCGAGCTGCGCTGGGAAGCGATCGCCAAAATGCCGGCGCTGGGCCTCACCGGCCTGCAGGTGCCAGAGGAGTACGGCGGCGCGGCGCTCGACACGCTGGGCGCTGCGGTCGCCGTTGAGGAAATCGGGCGGGCCTGCGGCTCAACCGGCCTTTCTATCTCGGCGCACAACGGCCTGGGCTGCGGCCCGCTTGTCAACTGGGGCACGCCGGACCAGAAAGAGCGCTGCCTGCCGCTGCTGACGGCGGGCCGCGTGCTGGGCGCGCTGGCCCTCACCGAGCCGCAGGCCGGCTCTGATCTGCTGGGCGGCGTGCGCACAACCGCCCGCCGCGCCGGCGATGAATGGGTTATCAGCGGCAGCAAGGCGTGGATCACCAACGCCAGCCGCGCCGGCTGGCTGATCGTGCTGGCGCGCACCGATCCCGATGCCGGCTCGCGCGGGTTCAGCATGCTGATCGTGCCCACGGACGCCCCCGGCGTGACAATTCACCCGCCGGAGAAGAAGATGGGCCTGCGCGGCTCGCCTACGCACATGATCTCGCTGGAGAACGTGCGCGTGCCCGCCGACCACCTGCTGGGCGAGGAAGGGCGCGGCTTCCACCAGACAATGGCCACGCTCGACGCCGGGCGCATCAGCATCGGCGCGCTCAGCGTTGGCTTGGCGCAGGCGGCCTTTGAAGAAGCAGTGCGCTACGCGCGTCAGCGCGAGGCGTTTGGCCGGCCCATCGGCCAGCACCAGTCCATCCAGAACATGCTGGCCGACGCCGCCACGCAAATCGAGGCGGCCCGCCTGCAGGTGTACTACGCCGCCTGGCTCAAAGACCAGGGGCGCGATTTCACACGGATCGCGGCCCAGGCCAAGCTGTTCGCCAGTGAGGTGGCCGAGGCAGTGGCGCGCGCCGCTGTTCAGATTCACGGCAGCTACGGCTACAGCCGCGAGTACCCCGTCGAGCGCATCTACCGCGACCAGCGCCTGATGACTATCGGCGAGGGAACCAGCGAGATTCTGCGCCTGGTGATCGCCCGCCGCGTACTGGCAGACGCGCTGTAACGGCCGGGGCGCTGCATGCGCATCGTGGCGTTTTCGATCAACCCGCTGTTCCCCGGCAGCGTGATGGGCGGCGCGCCCAAACACCTGCAGAGCATCGTCACCTACCTAGGCGAACAGGGCCACCGCGTGACCGTGCTCTGCACCCGCCGCGACGACAGCGCCGAGTCGTTCTACTGGCACGACAACGTGCAGGTGCTGCCCATCCTGCGCTTCAGGCAGCCCTTCCCGCAGCCCTACGCCGTGCCGGCTTACGACCTAGCCGCCGCGCTGCACAATGTGGGCGAGCACCTGCGCGCCGCCGACCGTTTCTACATGCACGATGGCGAATTCCTCTTTCCCTACGCCTACCAGCACGTGCCGACCGTTGTCTCGCTGCGCGACAACGTCTACCCCGAAACCATTCACGGCGCGTTCCTCTTTCAGGGCGATCGGCTGATCCTGATCTCCGAGTACCAGCGGCAGTACTTCGTTCAGACCGCCGGGCGTTTTTTCCCCGGCTACGCCGCGCGCACCGCCGTGATCTACAACGGCCTTGACTGGGAGCGCTTCAAGCCGACTGAGCCGCGCGAGATTCTGGAGATCGTGCCAGTGCAGCCGGGCGCGCAGCCAGTCGTGCTGCACCCTCACCGCCCTGAAGCGGACAAAGGCATCTTCCAGACGATCGCCGTGGCCGACCTGCTCGTCCACCAGCACGGCCTGGCTGACCTGCTGGTGTTGGTTCCGCGCTGGCTGGACTACAGCCTGTCAGCGGAGCTGCGCGCCTTTTACGACCGCGTGCAGGCCGAGATCGCCGGGCGCGGGCTGGGGGCTAACTTCGTCTTTCACGACTGGATTCCGCAGCGCCTCATGCCGCAGTACTACAGCCTGGGCAGCGTAACGCTGGCGCTGGGCAGCTTTGTCGAGTCGTTCGGCAACGCCGTCTATGAGTCGTTCGGCTGCGGCACGCCCGCCATCGCCGCGCGCATTGGCAGCCACCGCGAGCTGCTGCCGGAGAACCTCGCCTTTAAGGTGGATTTCGACGACGCCGAGACCGCCGCCCGGCTGGCGGCGGACATCATCCGCAGCGGCCAGCGCACCCCGCCCGCCACGCTGCGCTACCTGCGCGAGCGCTACGACGTGGCGCGCCAGCGGGCGGCCTACGCCGACGCCATTCTCAACGCCCGCCGCCGCCCGCCGCTGCTCTACCGCCACCCAGCGCTGGACGAAACCACGCGCTTCATCCTGCCGGTGTGGTGCTGCCGCGCCGCCGCCGGCCTCTACAACGATTTTCGGGTGGAGTACCGCCAGCCGGGCGCGTTCGGCCCCCTGCTGGACGCGCACCCGGACGGCTTCACATTCGCACAAGCGCGGGCGCACGGGGTCGCGCGCGAGGCGGTGCTGGCCTGGCACGCCGACGGCTACCTGACGCCGCGCCCAGCAGACGAGCCGGCTTAGCGGCTTCGTAAGGGGCGACCCTTCCGGATCGCCCCTGGTGATGTTAACGCGCCTCGCACGTCAGCCTGAGTTCTGCGCTGCCGCTGACGGGCGGCCCCAGCCGCATGACTGCCCCGCGAAAATGCGTATACTGGCCGGGCGGCAGATCAACGCTGGCCGCGTCTTGGCCAAATTCGACCTGCGTGAACCAACTGCCATCTGCGCCGAAGGCCTGCACCGAGACGGCGATCCCGCTCAGATCGAACGTCGGCGCGCCGCCAAGAGGCCAATCGAACAACTGCGCTGTCAGCCGCGCTGGGCGGTTGACCTGCATCGGCTTGCTGTAGATCACGAAACTTTTCTGCTTGTCCGGTTCGAAATCGGGCGATGGCCATGATACGCCAAACCCTGTGCTAAACCCTTTGCTCAGGTTTTGCTGGGCGACGCATTGGCTAAACGCCTCGGCGGACATGGTGAGCGGATTGCAGGGATACTCTTTCTGCGTCGCGACCGGTTCGCACGCATCCCGAATGACGAGGTTTTCCGCGTCCGGCAGGCCGAAATCGAGGCCCAAATCGTTGCCGCTGATGACGAAAGCTGGGTTGGGCGTTTGTAGGACGATCCCGCCGAGGTCTTCGGGGGTTTCAAGGTCAGCGTCGAGCGCTTGGAAGCCCACCACTACGCCGAGGATCGGCAAGACGCTGCCGTCGCCTGCCGCTGGATCGCTGGGCAAGACGCTGCCGTCGCCCGCCAGCAGGTCAAACGGGATCACGCTGCCGTCGCCCAGCAGCAGACCGGTGTTGAGCAGCAGCGTCGGGCCGTCGTTCGGATCCGGTTGGACGCTCCCATCCCCCAGCCGCACCGCGTGCCGCCCGTCTGCGCCGCCCGCAACTCGCACCGAGCCGTCGCCCATCCGCGTGAGCACCAGCGTCGGCAGAGCCGGATTCCGCGGGACAAGCCTTACAGAGCCGTCGGACGCCTCATCCTCGGTGGGCGTAAAACCTTCGAAGCCGTACAGGGGCAGCCCAAAGTAGGTGGACAGCGGCCCGTTCAAGTCAGGCAGGTCGAACGGGCCAGCCCCAGCCCCCGGCGGCGGCGCAGGCATCGTCAGGCAGTTGACGACCGCCCGCCCAGGCACATCGCTGCTGAACGACATGTAGAACACGCCCGCCGGCAGCGCGAGGTTGTAATTTCCATTGGCCGGATAAAACGAGTTAAAGAGCACGCCGCCCTTGGCGATGTCGTATACGTAGACGTTGAGCGTGCCCTCACTGCTCAGTGTGTTGAAGAACACCTGCACCGGCACGCTGGCGATCAAGTACTTGATGTCGTTGAAGTAGATGCCGTTGTCGTCAGGCTCCCAGTAATCCAGCGTAAGCGGATTCATCGGGTCGAACGAGAACGGGTTGAGCGGCGCGCCGTTCTCCCCAAAGCCGGCGGCGGCCACGCAGTCCCCCATGATAAAGCCGATAGCCTCGCCGACTGCGGCGGCAGGCGCGGGTGTGCCCATCACTTCAGGCGGGGTATCGCCCGGCCAGCACAGCGCGTTGATGTCGAACGGCGCGGCGCTGAAGAATTCCAACGTGTAGACTCCTTGTGGCACGGCGATATCCGCGTAACTGCCGGCTGGGATGGTCGTTTCGCTTTGGTAGAGCTGCACCGAAGGCACGAACAGCATTGCCTTAACGGGGCTGCTGCCCAGCGTCAGCACGCGCAGCAGAATGTCTTTATAGACAACGAAGTTCGGGAACTCCAGCACGTAGGCCGCGGCTTCGTTGGGTTGGTTCTGGCCGTCCACCAGCGGCATCTTGTCAATGGGGCGCGGGTTGATCAGTTCCCCGTTGGGAGCTGAGTCAAAGAGCGCGCAGATCGGCATATAGCCTGGCGACGTTTGTTCCGGCTGCGGTTCACAGCGGATGCTCAGCGACGCGCCCGCTGTGTCCATCTGGAACAACCAGTAATAATCGCCCGCGGGCAGGTCAACGTTCAGCGCCTGCCCCAGCGGCACTTCTTGATAGGCCGTCTGCTGGAAGTTGGTATCGTAGATTGTTACACGCAGGAAGGTCGCCACAGGCACAGCGCTCGCCCACGGGATGTTGTTGGGCAGCGGCTGCGCGGTGAAAGTGGCTCTAGCTGGTTGGCTGACGGTGACGAGAGCGGCGCTCAGCAACAGATTGCCTGTCTCGGGATTGGCTTGGCTGGGGTTGGCGATCACGGTGTAATCGTCCAGCGCCGCCGCGCTGAGGTTTCCCGCGACTTTGGACGGGTCAATAAAGCACAGGCTGGGGGGCAGGCTGCCGCCCTGCGGCACGAGCGTCACGCCTGGCAGGTTGGCGCAGCTGCCCTGCACTTCAACAGCCACATCGGCGACGAACGCCAGCCCACCTTCAGGAAGCTGCACTTGGAACCACGTTTGTCCCTGCGGGTCAAAAGCGGTATCGAGGACGAGCAGGTGGGCGTTGGGGGTGAGGCTGCGCACGACGCGCCCCTGCGTAGTGGGCTGCTCACGGACGTTGACATTCGTCTCGGTGGCAGGGGTCGCATAGCAGTTCTGCGTATCAGGCGGGGGGGCGGGGCGGTAGGGCAGGCGTGTGGGCAGCGGCGCGCTGGTGGCGGGCAGCGGCGCGCTGGTGGCGGTCGGTTGATCCCGCACCGGACAGCCGAAGTTCTCGCGCGGGCCGGGCTGATCAGGGCACTGATCAACGTCGTCGGTCACGGTGTCGCCGTCGCGGTCAGATGGGGTGGGCACTTGAACGGGGCAGCCGTTGTTCTCGCGCGGGCCTGGTTCGCTCGGGCAGCGGTCAACGCTGTCTGGCAGGCCGTCGCCATCGCGATCTGGCGGCGGAGTTGGGGTGGGCAGCGGGCAGCCGCGATTTTCGCGCGGGCCAGGCTCACGCGGGCAGAGATCAACGCTATCGGGGATGCCGTCTCCGTCGGTATCCCCCTGGGCGTAAACAGGTGATGCCAACAGCGCCACGCTGAGCAGCAGGATGATGCAGCTTTTCATACGCAGAAGCCTCGCTTATTGTTTTGGGCAGTTGCCATTACCTCGCATTATATGACGATTCCCAAGGCGGTGAATGAACGTAGTGAAATCTCAACAAAGGGGCGGCCTGACGCGAAAACCGGACGAAGCATTTAGAGGCCCGCGCTTGGCTGGCGGCTGGCGAAAGCCGCTTCCCCTGCGTTATCGCCCGCGCCTCGCGCAAATCCAGGGTCGGCAAAAAGGCGTACAGCCTGTTATAGTAATAGCGCTGTGTTCGTTCCCGCGTCGCACGGCTGGCTGGCATCCACACAGCCCTCTCCAGGACGCAGGCCGATTGAATAACTCTGAGGCGACAACATGACCAAACTGCACGAACTGGCGCACCTGGGCCAATCCATCTGGCTGGATTTTATCCGCCGCAGCTTTATCACGTCGGGCAAGATGCAGGAGCTGATTGATCTGGGCGTGCGCGGCGTCACGTCTAACCCGGCCATCTTTGAGAAAGCTATTGCCCACAGCGACGATTACGACGATCAGCTTGAAGAGCTGGTCGTGGCCGGTAAGTCTGTTGAAGAGGTTTATGAGGCCCTGGCGATGCAGGACATCGCCAGCGCAGCCGACCTGTTCCGCCCCGTTTACGATGAAAGCGGCGGGGCCGACGGCTTCGTCAGCCTGGAAGTAAGCCCCACGCTGGCCCACAACACGCTGGCCACGCTGGCTGAGGCGCGCCGTCTCTACAGCGCGCTGGGTCGCCCCAACGTCATGATCAAAGTGCCGGCCACCCCAGCCGGCATCCCGGCGATTGAGCAGCTCATCAGCGAGGGCATCAACATCAACATCACGCTGATGTTCTCGATGGCGCACTACGAAGCCGTGGCTGAGGCTTACATCAAAGGTCTGGAGCGGCTGGCCGCCAGCGGCGGCGATGTGAGCCGGGTCGGCTCGGTGGCGTCGTTCTTCGTCAGCCGTGTGGACAGCAAGCTCGACCCTAAGCTGCAGGCCGCCGGCGCGCCAGAGCTGGTGGGCGCGATCGCCATCGCCAACACCAAGCTCGTCTACCAGCGCTTCAAAGAGATTTTCAGCGGCGAGCGCTGGCAGCGCCTGGCCGACATGGGCGCGCGTGTGCAGCGCCCGCTGTGGGCCAGCACCAGCACCAAGAACCCGGATTTCCCCGACACACTCTACGTAGACACCCTGATCGGCCCGCACACGGTCAACACGCTGCCGCCAGAAACGCTGGACGCCTTCCTCGATCACGGCGTGGTGGCCATCACCGTCGAGGACGACCTCGACGAGGCGCGGCGGCAGATCGAACGGCTGGCAGAACTGGGCATTGACCTGCACCTCGTTGGCGAAGAGCTGCAGCAGGAGGGCGTGGAGAAATTCGTCCAGCCGTTTGAGGCGCTGCTGCAAACGATTGGCCGCAAATGCGCCGATATCCGCGCCGAATGGCAGAACATCTCTGCCGCGCTGTGGGAACACCGTGAGGCCGTGGACGCCGCGCTTGACCGCCTGGAGCGCGACCGGGTCATCGCCCGCATCTGGGAGGGCGACCACACCGTGTGGCGGCCCGACCCAACCGAGATCGCCAACCGGCTGGGCTGGCTGCGCGCGCCGGCGGAGCTGCTGGCGCAGCTTGAGAACGGCGCTGCGCCCGCCGGCGGCTGGACTCCTGCTCGCGCCGTTCATGAGCTGGTGGACGCCGTGCGCGGCGAGGGCTTCACTCACGCCCTGCTGCTGGGCATGGGCGGCTCCAGCCTGGCCCCGGAGGTATTCCGCAAGGCCTTCGGCGCGGCCGAGGGCTACCTCGACCTGGCTGTGCTCGACAGTACTGACCCAGCGGCGGTGGCCGCTCACGAACGCCGGCTGGACCCGACCAAAACGCTGTACATCGTGTCCACCAAGTCTGGCGGCACAGTGGAAACCCTCTCGCTGTTCAACTACTTTTACACGCGCGTGAGCGAGGCCGTCGGCGCAGAGCGGGCCGGGGCGCACTTTATCGCCATCACCGACCCCGGCAGCGCGCTGGAGCGGCTGGCGCGCGAGCACGGCTTCCGCAGCGTGTTCCTCAACGACCCCAACATCGGCGGGCGCTACTCTGCCCTGTCGCACTTCGGCTTGGTTCCGGCGGCGCTGATCGGCGTGGACTTAAAGCGGCTGCTGGAGCGCGCCGTGCGGATGGCGCGCGGCTGCTCGCGCGATCTGCCAGGCAACGACAACCCGGCCGCCTGGCTGGGCGCAATCCTGGCGGCGCTGGCGCAGGCCGGGCTGGACAAGGCCACGTTCATCGCGTCGCCGGCCGTCGCCAGTTTTGGCGACTGGGTTGAGCAGTTGATCGCTGAGAGCACGGGCAAGGACGGCACCGGCATTGTCCCCGTGGTGGCCGAGCCGCCCGGCGCGCCCGCGGTCTACGGCGACGACCGGCTGTTCTTCTACCTGCACCTGGAGGGCGACGACGCCTACGCCGATCAGATTGACCTGCTGGAGCGCGCGCGCCGGCCAGTGGTGCGGCTGCACCTGCACGACCTTTACGACCTCGGCGCGCAGTTCTTCCTGTGGGAGATGGCCGTGGCGGTGGCCGGCCACCTGCTCAACATCCAGCCGTTCGACCAGCCGGATGTAGAGAGCGCCAAGGCGCTGGCGCGCCAGATGGTGGCCGCCTTCAGCGAGGCCGGCACGTTCCCGCCGGAAACGCCGCTGCTGACCGAGAACGGCGTTTCGGTGTTCGGCAGCGTCCATGCGCGCAGCCTGGGCGAGGCGCTGGCGCTTTTTCTCAATCAGGCTCACCCGGCCAGCTACGTCGCCCTGCAAGCTTATGTCGCCCCCACGCCGGAGACCGACGCGCTGTTGGAGGCGATCCGCGTCCGCCTGCGCGAGCGCTACCGCCTGGCGACCACCGTCGGCTATGGCCCGCGCTACCTGCATTCTACCGGCCAGCTGCACAAGGGCGGCAGCGGCAGCGGCCTGTTCATCCAGATCACATCAACCGCCGCCGCCGACCTGCCCATCCCGGACTCTGCCGGCAGCCCGCAGGCGGCCCTAACGTTTGGCACGCTCAAGCTGGCGCAGGCCCTGGGCGACCGCGAGGCCCTGCTGGAAAACGGGCGGCGTGTGCTGCGCCTGCACGTGGGAACTGACGTCGAGGGCGGCCTGCGCGCCCTGCTGGGGGCGCTGTGACCGACGCAGACACCGCCCTCCAGTTCAAGCAGCAGGCGGCCCTCCGCGCCGCTGAACTCGTCCAGTCCGGCATGGTGGTTGGGCTGGGCGAGGGCCGCACAGCGCTGCTGGCCGTCCAGCGCATCGGCGAGCTGCTGCAGGCCGGCGCGCTGACGAACATCCTGGGCGTGGCGGCGTCGCTGCGCATAGAGGCGGAGGCCCAGCGGCTGGGCATTCCGCTCACCACGCTCAACGCCCACCCCTGCATTGACCTCACGATAGACGGCGCTGACGAGGTAGACCCGCAGCTCGACCTAATTAAGGGGGGCGGCGGCGCGCTGCTGCGCGAGAAGATCATCGCCCAAGCCACCCGCCGCGAGGTGATCGTGGTGGACGAGGCCAAGCTCGTGCCGGCGCTGGGCACGGCCTGGGCCGTGCCGGTGGAGGTTGTTCCATTTGGTTGGCGCTCGCAGTATGACTATCTCAGCGGGCTGGGGGCGCGCGTTGCGCCGCGGCCAGCCGGCGTCAATCTCAAGGCCGGCGAGCAGCCCGCCGCTGGCCCAGACACGCCGCTGGAGGCCCTCTACCGCACCGACCAGGGCAATATCATCCTGGACTGCTATTTCGGCCCCATCCACGACACGGCCGCCCTGGCCGAGCGCATCAAACGGCGGGCGGGCGTGGTCGAGCACGGTCTGTTCCTGGGGCTGGCCCACGAGGTGATCGTCGCCGGGCCGGGCGGCATCCGCCACCTGCGGCGCGGGTGAGCGCGGCTTCTGTCGCCGCCGCGCTTCTGCTGGCGCATCGGGTGTCGCTACTAGCTGATGACTGTTGACCGACGACTGGAGACTGACGCATGAAACTGGGCATGGTTGGACTGGGACGCATGGGCGCGAACATGGCGCGCCGCCTGCTGCGCGGCGGCCACGAGGTGGTGGTGTTCAACCGCACGCGCGGCCCGGTTGACGAGCTGGCCGCTGAGGGCGCTATCCCCAGCGATTCGCTGGCTGACCTGGTGAGCAAGCTGGACGCGCCGCGCGTGGTGTGGCTCATGCTGCCAGCGGGCGACCCCACCGAGGAGCATGTGCAGCGCTGCATGGACCTGCTCCAGCTTGGCGATGTGATCGTGGACGGCGGGAACAGCAATTTCAACGAGACGCTGCGCCGCGCCAGCCTGGTGAGCGCGCGCGGCCTGCACTTCGTGGACGTGGGCACCAGCGGCGGCATCTGGGGCCTGACCGAGGGCTACAGCCTGATGGTGGGCGGCCAGCCGGCTGCCGTCGCGCTGCTGCGCCCAGCGCTGGAGACGCTGGCCCCTGCGCCCGATCGCGGCTGGGGCCATGTGGGGCCGAATGGCGCGGGCCACTTCGTCAAGATGGTGCACAACGGCATCGAGTACGGCATGATGCAGGCCTACGCCGAGGGTTTCGAGATCATGCGCGCCCGCCGCGATTTCGCCCTCGACATGCACCAGATCGCCACCATCTGGCAGCATGGGAGCGTTGTGCGCTCCTGGCTGCTTGATCTCACCGCGGACGCGCTGGCCGAGGACCAGCACCTGAGCGCCATCGCCCCGTATGTGAGCGACAGCGGCGAGGGCCGCTGGACAGTGTTCGAGGCCATCAACCTGGACGTGCCCGCCCCCGTTATCACGCTGGCGCTGCAGATGCGCTTCGTCAGCCGCCAAGACGACAGCTACGCCGCGCGCCTGCTGGCGGCGATGCGCGCCGGCTTCGGCGGCCACCCGGTCAAGAAGGCGAACGAGGGCTGATCTGTGTCTAACACCCCCACCACTGTTGTCATCTTCGGCGCCTCAGGGGACTTGACGCAGCGCAAGCTGATCCCAGCGCTGTACAACTTGTTTCTCAAGGATCGCCTGCCGCCGCGCTTCAGCGTGGTGGGCATGGCCCGCTCGGGTTATTCGCACGAGGCCTGGCGCGACTTCCTGCGCGAGAGCACGGCCGAGGCCAGCGCCAGCACGTTCAACGCCGACGTCTGGGCGCGTTTCGCCGCGCTGCTGTGGTATGTGCGCGGCAGCGCCGCCGAGCGCGCCGAGCTGGAAGCGGCTGTCGAGCAGATCCGCGCCATCGAGGGCGCGCCAGCCGCCAACCGGCTGTACTACCTGTCGGTCGCGCCGCAGCTTTACATCCCTATCGTGCGCAACCTGGGCGCGCTGGGCCTGCCAGACGAGCAGCGCGGCTGGCAGCACGTGGTTGTGGAGAAGCCGTTTGGCACTGACCTGGCCAGCGCGCGCGCCCTCAACCACGAGCTGCACGCCGCTTTCGACGAGCACCAGATTTACCGCATCGATCACTTCCTGGGCAAGGAAACGGCCCAGAACATCCTGTTCCTGCGCTTTGCCAACGCCATCTTCGAGCCGATCTGGAACCGCAGCTATATTGACAACGTGCAAATCACAGCCGTCGAGTCGGTGGATGTGGGCAGCCGCGCCGGCTATTACGACCGCGCCGGTGTGCTGCGCGACATGTTCCAGAACCACCTGCTGCAGGTGCTGGCGCTGGTGGCGATGGAGCCGCCCGCGTCTTTGGAGGCAGACCTGCTGCGCAACGAAGTCGTCAAGGTGCTGAGCGCCATCCGGCCGATTGACCTGTTCGACACGGTCTGCGCGCAGTACGAGGGCTACCGCGATGCCGATGGCGTCGCGCCTGGCTCGCGCACGCCCACCTACGCCGCGCTCAAGCTCAACATTGACAACTGGCGCTGGCAGGGCGTGCCCTTCTACCTGCGCTCTGGCAAGGCGCTGCGGCGCAAACTGACCGAGGTCACAGTGGTGTTCCGCGCCCCGCCGCTGGCCATGTTCGACAACAACAGCAGCGGCCAGGGGCGCATCCACCCCAACGCGCTCTCGATCTGCATTCAGCCAGACGAAGGCGTGCATCTGACGTTCGAAGCCAAGAAGCCGGACTCGGCCCGTGAAGGCCGCTCAGTGGACATGGAGTTTCACTACGCCGACGCTTTCGGCGAGTGCGCTATCCCCGATGCCTACGAGCGCCTGATCCTTGACGCGCTGCAGGGCGACGCCGCGCTGTTCACGCGCAGCGACGGCATCGAAGCGGCCTGGAAGCTGATTGACCCGGTGGTGGCCGGCTGGGAGGCCGAGGATGGCCCGCAGTTGGCGGTCTATCCCCGCGGCAGTTGGGGGCCGCGCGAAGCGGACGACCTGCTGGCGGGCGACGGCGGGCGCGCTTGGCGCCCCGGCTGCGCGCACGAGTGACCGGCCATGGTGGAGATTCAGGTTTACCCCGACAGCGTCCACCTCATGCGGGCTGCCGCTGAGGTGGTCACCGCGGCGGGCCAGGCAGCCATCGCTGCCCAACGGCGCTTCAACCTGGTGCTGGCCGGCGGCGAGACCCCGGCCGCGCTCTACAGCCTGCTGGCAGCCGACCCCTACGCCGCGCGCCTGGACTGGGAAGCGGTGCACGTTTTCTGGGGCGACGAGCGCTGTGTGCCGCCCCATCACCCGGAGAGCAACTACCGCATGGCGCGCGAGACGCTGCTCGACCACGTGCCCATCCCGCCGCACAACATCCACCGGATGCGCGGCGAGGATGACCCGGTGCAGGCGGCGCTGGTCTATCAAGACGAGCTGCGCGCTCACTTCAACGGCCCGCCGCGCTTCGACCTGGTGCTGCTGGGCATGGGCGCTGACGGCCACACCGCCTCGCTCTTCCCCGGCGCGCCAGCGCTGGCCGAGCGTGTGCGCTTGGCGGTGGCGGTGTTCGCCACGCACCGCGGCTCGTGGCGCGTCACGCTCACTTATCCCGCGCTGAACGCCGCCGCGCTGGCGGTTTTTCTCGTCAGCGGCAGCGGCAAGGCAGAGACGCTGCGCGCCGTGCTGGAGGGGCCGCAGCGCCCGGCCGATCTGCCGGCGCAGGCCGTACGCCCGACCAGCGGGCGGCTGCTGTGGCTGGCCGACGCCGACGCCGCGCGCCTGCTGTCCAGGCCCGCCGCTAGGAGTGAGCGCCATGACCGTCCCGATGCCCCCTGACCGTGACGGCTACTTTCAGACTGTATGGGAGATCGTGCGCCAAGTGCCGCGCGGGCGCGTGGTGACGTTCGGCCAGATCGCCGCTATGATCCCGCCGCCGCCCGGCGTGGACCCGCGGACCTACGACCGCATCGCGCCGCGCTGGGTGGGCTACGCCATGAACGCGGTCTCCGGCCCAGATGAGCCGACTGTCCCCTGGCACCGTGTGATTAACAGCCGGGGCGGCATCAGCCTGCCAGAAGGCAGCCGAGGGGCCAGCTTGCAGCGCGCTCGTCTGGAGGCGGAGGGGGTGCGCTTCAGCGCCGGTGGCCTGGTGGATTTCAACGCCTGCGGCTGGGACGGCCCCGAAGACGCTTGGCTGAAGGCGCGCGGCCTGCAGCGGCCTCACTCGATGCGCCGCAGCGGGCCGCCGCTCAACCAACCGCCGCTGCTGTGAGGCAGCGGCAGCGGTCAGGGGCTAACTTTGTGGCGCTGCGCTATCGTCAGCACCTTGGGCTTGAACGTTTCCGTTTATTCGCTCCTTAAGTTAATTAAGTTCAGTTTATCGGACATTTTTTGTGTCTGTCAAACTGGGGTAAGGTCAATTGCGCTCTTATTGCAGCCAGCCGAGCATCAAAAAGGGGCGGGGGGCCTGAGTCCCCCCCCCACCCCTTGCATACGTACTGCTCAGGTGTCAGTGCGGCTTAGCGATCGGGCGCTGCCAGACCCTCGGCGCTCGGCAGCATTTTGCCGAACAGTGTGACGTACATCAGGCGATAGACATCGGTGCTGTCGAAGCGGGCGCTGAACTCGGTGCGAAGCAGCTCTGCGTTCAGGCCCACGGCACGGCTGATGATACCGCCTGCGACGTCATTGGTACCAATCCAGCCGAGCGCAAAATCCATCTCGGTACCTAGCGCATCCGGCATAGCAACGAACGGCGCGGTGTTCTGACCCTCGATGCCATCGAGCGGGAAGCCGATGTTAAAGCCAATTCCAGTCGGGTTACCTGTGCTGGTCGTGACGCGGCCATCGGCAGCCGGAGCCGGGCTGAAGACCTGGATCCCGCCAGCATCGCTGTCAGCGGCAGTAAAGAGCAGCGTGTTCGGGTTCTCGGCGATGAAGCTGAGGAAGACACCGATGCTGTCATCTGCCGCCTTGAGGGCGCGCAGCGTGCCGATACCATTGGCGTTGTTCGCCAGATTGTCGGTGCTTTCCACTTCCGACACCAGCAGGAAGGGCATACCCGCCTGCTCGCTGTGACGGCGCAGCAGTTCCAGCGCCATTGTGTTCATCTCAGCGGCAGTTGGCGGGTTATAGCCCGGTGTGCCTGGGCGGCTGCCCCAGATGATCAGGCGACCATCGCGGGTATCTCTCATGCTGTTGTCCACTAGGTTGAGCGCGATCAGGCGTTCTTCAGTGGTGTCGTTGAAAATGTCATCGCGCGCGAACAGACCCAGCACCATCGGTGCAAAGTCTGGCTCCGCCTGAATGCGCTCCCACAGCGCCTCGAACTCGGCACGGGTGCGGATCACTTCATAGCCCAAATCAGCGGCTTCCATCAGCAGGTTGCGCCCATCTTCCCGCGCTGGACCGCGCCCATTGACCTGATCAACGTGGACATAGCACTCCAGCGTGATTTCTGCTTCGCAGGCAGGCGCATCTTTTGGCAGGAAGAAGCCTTCACCGCCGCCCAACAGCACCTTTGGCAGCGGTTCGCCCTCGAAACCGGGACGGCCATCGAGGAACTGAGCGGCAATATCATTGGAGAGGTTGCGATCGCCCACTTCTGCCAGGAACGCGCCCGTGCCGGGTTCCGGCAGGTCGCCATCATTGACGATGCCAACGGGCATCCCTGCCGCTGCCGCCTCACGCATGATGCTGCCGCTGAAGCCGCTCAGCGCTTTGATCGGGCGCCCGGCTGAACCCGGTTCTTCGGGGTCGATACCGCCATCCTGACCAAACGACCCAGGCCCCAGCACTTTATAGCCAAAAGCGTGAACTGTCGCGCCACCGTTGGATGTGCCGACTAGGCGATCTGACATATGACCGCGATAAACCGCCATCTCTGGCAGTTGATCCCAGTTCAGCAAGGCGTCAGGACCATACCAATACATGCGCGCGGCGTTCCAATGATTCACACCGCTGCCATCAGGGTGAAAGAAAATGACGTTGCCGGTCTCCATCTCTTGAGCAGATACAACAGAGATTGATAACACTAAGGCGAGAAACAGTACTGGCAGCCGATACCTTAGCATTTGCTTACGCTCCTTTCAACGACGTGCTTACGGACGTTTAAATCGTGGATAGGGTTAAAATATCGGCTTCTATTTAAGGCTCTG
>DAOTWC010000120.1:0-18757 GCA_034435995.1 Anaerolineae bacterium
CGCGTATTGCGGCGCTGCTGGCATGGGGTCATCGCTTAGGCCGGCGCGCATGTCTTTCGGCGGGCGGCCGCGGCGCGGGCGCGATGCGTCTGTTGACAGCGGTGGGGATTCCAGCGAGTCGATCATGCGAGGTCTCCATGTTCTGCTGCGCGCCTGCTGTTCACTTCGTGTGCTCCACCGGGCCGTCATTTGCGGGTCTTCGCTGCTGCGAGACACTTAAGTAAGCGGCCTCAGATTGGTGAAGTGAACCTGGAGGGGAACGCCATAATAGTGTGAGTACTCAAGCAGGCGCCGGTACACTTATAACAGCGACTTTTGACCCTCCGTTCATTTTCTAGTGTAATTGAGCGTGGTATAATAGTGTAGTTTCGTTGGTTAAGAAAGTGCTGAGGCGGTGGCGATGGACATCAACCAGGCAGCGCGCATGATTGAGTGGCTGGACGAAGAGCGCCGGCGCGATAAAGCGATGATTGCGACCCTAGAGGAGCGCGTGGCTCAGCAGCAGGATACGATCAGCGCACTAATGAAGCGCCTATCTAGTGTCGAATCGGATCAATCCATCATGCGCAGTCAGTTTGTGCCTAACGGCCGTGAAAGCGATGTGTTGGACCAGGTGCGCCGGGAAATCCAGCAGATGGTTGAGTCGCTGGATGCCAAACGCCTAACAGCTGAACGTGAGGCGGAGCGCCGCGCAGAGCTGGCCCGCGAGGGGTTGGCCCGCAGCGTGCGTGAACTGACGGAGAAGATCGCCCGGTTGGAGCGTCAGTCCACTGAGATGCCGGCTATCGTGGTGGAACGCGATCGACTTGCAGCGGCAGTGGCTGCTCTACAGCAGCGCGTAGACGATTTGTTCAAGAAACTTGAGGAGCCAGATCGCCGGCTGGCGTTCCTTGAGGAACAGCGCCGCCAAGATGCGCGCCGAATTTCTGAAGCACAATCAGAGATACCAGAACTGCAGAAGCAGATTGACAGCATCAAGCCCAAACTCAGTCTGATTGAAGACCTGGCGCTGCGTACTGAGCGGCGCATGCAGGATATCCAGAACGGTGACCGGGAACGCCGCGAGCAAATCCAGGCGTTCATTGACCAACAGACGCTGCTTATGCAGCAGCGCGATCAGCAGATCATTGAGCTGGTCGCTAAATTCGGCGAACAGGACAGCATCATGGCCCGCAACATCGAGCGGTTCGAGACCTGGTCCGAGGCCTATCGCAGCATGAAGAAGATCATTGACGACTTCGAGCGGATCGGTGATCGACTGGAGCGGCGCATCAACGAGGTTGCGGAAATGCAGCGGCTGAGCGAAGAACGCTTCCGCCAGGAGTGGAACGACTGGTCATCGGAAGACCAGAAACGCTGGAAGCAGTTTACCCTGTCCAACGATGAAGTCTGGCGAAGCCACGACAAAGAGTTCGAGCGGTTTGTCCAGCGTATCGCAGAGATGCAGCAGCTGTTCGCGCCGATTCAAGACAGCCTAGATCGCCTATGGCGCATGGAACGCGAGCGGGCAAAGCTGTACCGGGAGACCTATCAGGCGCTTTTGCTGAATTTCGACACCGGGGGCAGCTCGGGCAGCGTCTCGCCAGCAGGTAACGGTCTTATCAGCGGCGCGGCCAGCGGCAACGGCTAAAGATCGGTTTGTCATGCGGGTCATCGGTACAGCAGGCCACGTTGATCACGGAAAATCCACGCTTGTTCGCTCGCTCACCGGGATAGACCCTGACCGCCTTGCCGAGGAAAAAGCCCGGGAGATGACCATTGACCTCGGGTTTGCCTGGCTGTCTCTGCCCGATGGTGAAACAGTTGGCATTGTCGACGTACCAGGTCACCGTGACTTTATCGAGAACATGCTGGCCGGCGTAGGTGGCATTGATACAGTGCTGCTGGTGATCGCCGCCGATGAGGGTGTAATGCCGCAGACACGGGAGCACCTGGCAATCATTGATCTGCTGGGTATCGGCAGCGGTTTGATTGTGCTTTCGAAAACCGATCTGGTAACAGAGCCTGAATGGCTTGAACTGGTCGAACAGGAAATACGCGACTCGCTTTTCGACACTGTTCTGCAGGGCGCGCCAATCGTGCGCGTATCCGCTCTTAGCGGGAACGGTCTGGATGAGCTGAAAAGCCGTCTATCGGCGCTGGTGCGCGAGCTTCCGCCTGTTGTGAGCGATCGCTACCCACGTCTGCCTATTGATCGCGTGTTTACGATCAGCGGGTTCGGCACGGTGGTAACCGGCACGCTGCTGGGCGGTCCGCTGCGCATGGGTGATGAGATCGAGATTCAACCGGCTGGTTTGCGTGCCCGCGTGCGTGGGCTGCAAAGCTACAAGCAGCCAGTGGATGAAGCCCAACCTGGCAGCCGGGTGGCTGTTAACCTGGCCGGAGTGGATAGATCGCTGATTACACGCGGACAGGTGCTGACACATCCGCGCCAGCTACAGCCTACGCTGCTGGCAGATGTGCGCTTTCGCCAGCTCAAGGACGCTTCGCGGCCGCTGAGACACGACATGCCGGTCAAGCTTTTTGTCGGAGCGGCAGAAGCAGGCGCGCATGCACGGCTGCTTGCAGCTGAAACTATTGAGCCAGGTGAAGAGGGGTGGCTGCAGCTGCGGCTTGACCGCCCGCTGGCGCTGGCGCCTGGGGACCGATTTATCCTGCGCTGCCCTTCGCCGGCGGAAACGATTGGCGGTGGCGTCGTGGTTGATCCGCATCCAGGCAGGCGCTGGCGGCGCTTTGACGGGCGTGTCATCGAGCGCCTGGAAACACGGCTGGCCGGCACGCCTTTAGAGCGCCTGGTACAGGCTGCCAGTCAGGCCGATGGCATTAAGTCAAGTGTGCTGCAGAGACAAGTGGAGCTAAGTGACAGTGACTTTGAGGCCGTGCTAGACGAAGCCTTGAACCGGAACCTGGTTGTGCGTTTTGCTGACAGCACTTATCTGTCCCGGCAGCGTTTTGAAGCACTGCAGCGGCGGCTTTTCGAACTGCTCAATGCTTTTCACATGGCCGAGCCGCTGCGCCGTGGGATACAGCGCGAACAACTGCGCAGCCAGTTAGGGGTGCGGCAGAGCACGTTTGCTGCGCTGCTGGAAGAGCTGCCCTCCGTTGTAGCTGAGGGCACGCTGGTGCGCGCCAGTGACCATCAGGTTCGTTTAGACCTGGATCAGCAGGCACGGGTTGATCACCTGCGGGCACAGATGACGACAGCCCCATACACGCCGCCCTCGTATGCTGAAGCCGTCAAGATAGTGGGGGAGCGTTTGCTGCGTGCACTCATCGAGCAGGGTGAAATTGTGCAGGTACAGCCTGACATTATCTTTACGCGGGATGCATATGACAACATGCTGGCAGCTTTGTTAGAGATGCTGGCCGATCAGGGGCAGGTAACAACCGCCGAGTTTCGTGATCGTTTTGGCACCACACGTAAATACGCGATTGGCTTTCTTGAACATCTCGACGCTGCTGGCATCACCAGACGTATAGGCGAAGCCCGAGTGCGCGGGCCACGCGCGTAATATACGCTGTTCCAACGTTTGCTTATGTTTTTTTGACGCATCGCATAAATCTTTCCAACATGAGCGAATTAACGTTTGTTGTGTAACGTCAAACAACACTTGTCCATAGAACAGACTGAGTTTGCGGAGGGTGTAACATGGCTACGATAGTTCGCTGGAATCCGTTCCGTGAGATGGCTGCGATGCAGAGCGCTATGGATCGCATTTTCGAGGACACCTGGCGCGGTCTTCAGCCAACACTGACGCAGGGGACGCTGGCGCTGGATATCCATGAAAGCGACGCCGCGTACACAGTCACAGCGGCCTTGCCCGGTGTGAACCATGATCAGATTCACGTCACCATGCGCAACGATGTGCTGACGATCAGCGCGGAAGTGCCACAGCCAACAGCAGCCGAAAACAGCCGCGTTCTGCTTCAGGAGCGCACCTACGGCAAGTTCAGTCGCAGCGTGACGCTGCCCGAGGCCGTGGACAGCAATGCCGTAGAGGCGACCTACGAGAACGGCGTGCTGACACTGACGCTGCCCAAAGTCCCGGAAGCGCAGCCTCGCACCATTCCGGTCAAGGGCCTCATTAAGGCGAGCAACAATTGAAGAGATCGTTTGCGCCGTAACGCTGCGCGACTGCTGCGGGGTCTCGGTCTATGAGACCCCGTTTGATTTGCGCTAATGGTTGCCGGCGAGATGGCTGTGATGCTCTGCTTCCTCAAATAGCGGAACAGCCGTGCCGGATACGCGGCGTTGAATGCGCGCTCCCAGCGCAGCGAGTTTTTCATCCACCCGTTCGTAGCCGCGGTCTATCTGCTGAACGTTGGAGATGCACGTTTCGCCCCGCGCGGCCAGCGCTGCCAGCAGGATCGCCATGCCAGCGCGAATGTCAGGGCTGGAAATGTGCGGCACGCTTTTGAAGGTGGTAGGCCCCTGAACCAGCACACGGTGGGGGTCACAGAGCGTGATACGCGCTCCCATACGCACCAATTTGTCTGTAAAGAAGAAGCGGCTTTCATACATCCAGTCGTGGAACAGCACAGCGCCGGCGCTGCGTGTGGCGATCACCAGCGCGATACTCATCAGATCAGGGGGAAAACCAGGCCATGGTTGCGCCTTGATGATGGGTATGCGGCCGCCAAGATCAGGCGTGATGGTGAGACGCTGTGAGGCGGGAACAAAGATGTCTGCGTCTCTCACCTCCCATGAGACGCCCAGGCGCTCGA
Organism: Anaerolineae bacterium; assembly: GCA_034435995.1. Lineage (GTDB taxonomy): Bacteria > Chloroflexota > Anaerolineae > Aggregatilineales > Phototrophicaceae > DAOTWC01. The sequence continues at coordinate 4,726 of DAOTWC010000120.1, forward strand.
ATACCTGCGCCACCATATCTAAGTAGTGCGGGTCTGCCTGTTTAATCAGTAGTTCACCACCAGTAATGGCGGCTGCTCCGATGAAACTGCCCACTTCCATGAAGTCAGCGCCTACACGAGCTTCACAGCCATGCAGCCGGTCAACGCCGGAGACCACAAGCCGGTTTGAGCCAATTCCATCAATCCGCGCGCCCATCGTAACCAGCATATTGCACAAGTCCTGAACGTGCGGCTCACTGGCGGCATTGCGAATGACGGTTGTGCCTTTGGCCAATACAGCTGCCATGAGCGCGTTTTCTGTCGCGGTAACGCTGGCTTCACTAAGCAGAATGTCTGCGCCAGTGAGGCGCAGCGCAGTCATAGCGAGCGCGCCGCCAGCGTACTCGACGTGGGCACCCAGACGGCCTAGGGCATGGGTGTGTGCATCCAGGCGGCGTTCGCCGATGGAGTCACCGCCGGGCAGTGGCAGCGACACGCTGCCGGCGCGGGCCAGCAGCGGGCCGGCAAAGACGACACTGGCGCGGATGCGCGTCGCCAGAGCGCGATCAAGCTCTGTGCTGACGATGTTGCATGCATGCACACGAAGCTTGCCGGGGCCAATCCAGGTGACCTCAGCTCCGAGTTTGCGCATGATCTCAATCGCTACTTGCATGTCACCGATTTCGGGTACGTTGTGCAGCGTCACAGGCTCTTCTGTCAGCAGACATGCGGGGAGCATCTTGAGCGCAGCGTTCTTGTTGCCGCTGGCAGTCACTTCACCGCTGATGGGTATGCCGCCCTGAATAACGAACTGCTGCATCGTTACTGGCTCTCATTTTGCATAAGGTGTACCTGCATGCCAGGAAGTGCGCCCAACTTCTGGACGGCGCTCCCTTGGTTTACGGCGATTTCCAGCCAGCCGGAGCTGCCGACCAGCGCCAAAATGTCGCCAGGATGGGCAGCGCTGTACGTTGGCCGAATACCGCGCAGGGTGTGGTTTCGGATTGTGATTGCTGCCCCTTCTGCGTCCACGCGCAGCGTGAGAGACGAGTCGAACCGTCCAGTCAGGCTCAGGCTGCTGTCTGACTCCCATGTCAATGTTCCAATGCTCGTGATGATGTTGCCGAAGCGATCACTGTACAGCACCTCGCCAGAAATGCCGTCAGCAGACCTGACAAGCAGCGGCGGCGGCAGCCTCACTAAATCTGACACCGGCTCGCCAAGGTCTGTCATGGCTGCGCCGGCAGCTAGGTGCGCAGCGGCTGGTGCAAAAACGTCACGTCCGTGGAAAGTACAGCTCCGAAAGGGCAGTTGAAAGTCAGTGTTGGCCAGTTCAACACTCTGCGCAGCCGGCAGTTGAGCCAGCGCATAGCTCAACACACCGTTGTCGGGCGCTACGAAGCAGTAACCGCCTGTCTGCACAGCCAGCGCGCGTCGCTCGCTTCCAACACCAGGGTCAACCACAACTAAAAACACTGTACGCTCTGGGAAGAATGCGTAGGAATCCAGCAGGGCCAGCGCAGCCTGCCGTATGTTCTGTGGAGAAATGTTGTGTGTTAGGTCAACGATGCGGGCGTGTGGGCAGAGACCGAATATAACCCCCTTCATCACACCAACATATGTGTCATCCAAGCCGAAGTCGGTCAGGAGCGCGACGATAGGGGCATCTGTACTCATGGGACGTGTCCTGTGGTGCACCACCTCGCCAGGCTATTGTAGGCACTGACAGGGTGATTGACAACCTCCGGCGCGGCCGCTATACTTCATCCGTCGTCATACAGGGATCATCAATATGTGCCATTATTACTGTTGCACGAGTCGCTGTTCGCAGGTGCGGGACTGTCGGTGATCTGTGATATTCTTTGATTGCATACATTTCTCCCGCGTTTGCGGGAGTTTTTGTTCTGCTGGCATATGCCGGGGTACAGCCAATGCTAGCTGTAATTGACTATGGGGCTGGGAATCTGCGAAGCGTCATGCACGCCCTAAACCATTTGGGCGCACAGAGTGTTCGTCTGGTACGTGCGCCTGATGAGCTGCGCGGTGCGCGCAAGATTATCCTGCCAGGTGTTGGCGCTTTTGGCGCAGGCATGGCGCAGCTGCACAGGCAGGGGCTGATTGAGCCGCTGAGGGAAGCTGTCAAGGCGGGTGTGCCTTACCTAGGTATTTGCCTTGGGATGCAGTTTCTCTTCGAGCGGAGCGACGAAATGGGCGATCATGCGGGGCTGAAACTGCTTGGGGGGCATGTAACCCGCTTCCCAGCTATAAAGGGCTTCAAAGTCCCCCACATGGGCTGGAACCAGTTGGAATTCACGCGCGAGTCACCGCTGTTGAACGGCCTGGAAGCAAATGTGTCTGCTTACTTTGTTCACAGCTACTACTGTGCTCCGGCCGATCCTGAAGATGTCATCGTGAAAGTTCACTATGGCGTTCCATTCGCTGCGGCGGTGCAGCGTGATAACATCTTCGGGGTGCAGTTTCATCCGGAGAAAAGCCAGCGAACAGGTCTCAAGCTTTTGAGAAACTTCCTGGATTTACCGCAATGATCGTATATCCGGCTATTGACCTGCGCGGCGGACAAGTGGTGCGGCTGCGCGAAGGCGACCCACGGCGACAGATTGTTTTTAGCCAAGACCCGTTGGCGACTGCAAGGCGATGGATAGACCAGGGCGCGCAGTGGCTGCATATGGTGAACCTTGATGGCGCTTTCGCTGCTGCCAACGATAACAGCACGATTCTCGAGGCAGTCGCTAGGTTGGGGATTAAGGTGCAGTTTGGCGGAGGGCTGCGCACACTAGACGATGCCGAACGCGCGCTGGCACAGGGCGCGGCGCGGGTTGTGTTAGGTACTTTGGCTGTGCGCGAGCCGGATGCCGTACGCGAGGCCGTATTGAGGTGGGGGAGCGATAAGGTGTGTGTGGCGCTTGATGCCCGCGACGGTCGCATTGTGGCCGAAGGCTGGCAGCAAATCGCCGACAGCGACCCTATAACGCTGGGCCGCGCTATGGCGCGTATTGGTGTGCGCCATGCGCTGTTCACTGATGTCACGCGCGATGGCAGTCTGGCGGGATGCAACGTGCCTGCGACAATCGCGCTGGCGCAGGCAACCGGCCTGCATGTCATCGCATCTGGCGGCGTGAGCAGCCTGGATGAAATCCGCGAGCTGCGGGCTGGCGGCGCTGCCGGAGTGGTCATTGGCATGGCCTTATATGAAGGCAAGCTGACATTGGCTGATGCGCAGTCTGCCGCGGGAGGGCTGGATGCTTGCTAAACGGATCATACCCTGCCTGGACGTGCTTAACGGGCGGGTTGTTAAGGGCGTCAATTTCGTGAACCTGCGTGACGCGGGCGATCCGGTTGAACAGGCCGCGGTCTACGACCGGGAAGGCGCAGATGAATTGGTATTTCTTGACATCACCGCGTCGCACGAAAACCGCAATACTGTGCTGGACATGGTGCGGCGTGTGGCTGACACGGTGTTTATGCCGTTTTGTGTTGGCGGCGGTATCCGCACGATAGATGATATTCGGGCTACGCTGCTGGCGGGGGCCGACAAGGTTTCCATCAACAGCGCCGCTGTCAATAACCCAGACCTAATCAATCAGGGCGCGTGGGGTTTCGGCAGCCAGTGCATTGTTGTGGCGATTGACCCAAAGCGGATAGATGGCCGCTGGGAGGTGTTCATTAACGGCGGCCGAGTGCCTACTGGCCGCGAGGCTGTGGCGTGGGCAAAGGAAGTTGAGGATCGCGGCGCGGGTGAGATTCTGTTGACAAGTATGGATCGCGACGGCACAAAAGCTGGCTATGATATTGAACTAACCCACGCTGTGGCGGAGGCTGTTTCAATACCTGTCATCGCTTCAGGCGGCGCGGGGACGCTGGAGCACTTCTACGAGGCACTGACTGTAGGAAGTGCGGACGCAGCCTTGGCTGCCTCGCTGTTCCATTACAACGAAATTTGTATCAGTGACCTAAAGCGGTATCTTGCTGCACGAGGCGTGCCAGTGCGTCTGGCTGGGTGGGAGTATGACGACGTTCGACCGGCTTAACTGGAATGATCAGGGTTTAATCCCAACGATCGTACAGGACGCTACCACGCTGCAGGTGTTGATGGTAGCTTATATGAATGCCGAATCGCTGGCAAAGACGATAGAAACTGGTGAGACGGTTTTTTGGAGCCGGCGGCGCCAGGAGCTGTGGCACAAGGGGGCGACATCTGGCAACACGCAGACAGTGCGAGCGATTTATGCGGACTGCGACGCTGACGCGCTGCTGGTGCTGGTGGAACCGGCTGGCCCGGCTTGTCACACAGGCGCAATTTCCTGTTTCTTTCGCGCGCTAGATGAGCTGCTTGGAAGCGAAAAACTCGATGCCTGATATGCTGGCGCGGTTAGAGGTGCTGATTCGTGAGCGCAAATTGCAGCCTAAGCCCGGCAGCTACACCAACCGGCTTTTTGAGGGCGGCTTAAACAAAATCGCTCAGAAGGTAGGCGAGGAGGCAACTGAGGTTGTGGTGGCAGCGCTAAGGCAGGGGCCTGCTGAGCAGACGGGAGAGCTGGCAGATCTGTTCTATCATACATTGGTGCTAATGGCCCAGCTTGATATCAGTCTGGACGACGTGCTGGCTGAGCTTGAGCGCCGCCATAAGCCAGATCAGCCGGAATGACCGAGCCTGCGCTGCCGCCGGTTAGGATTGAGGAGCAGGAGCCGCTCTACCTGCGCTTTCGTCGCCGTCTAGCAGCAGCGGCTGTATTGTGGTCTGCTGTTACGACTCTGGCAGCGGCCGGCTTCGGATTTGTGGGGTTGGCTGTTGGTATAGTAGGATGGGGGGCGCTGGCGCTGCTGACGGTGCTGTGGGCGTTTCACCGGCTGCAGATCGAGCAGGTTCAGCACTATCGCCAGGTTGAAGCCCTATTTTCTCTTTATGCGCTGATTGAGATTAATCAACCGCTGCCGCCTATGCGGCTTTGGGCGGCGTCACCGGATTTTTTGCTGCTGACTGTTGGGTTGATTCGGCGTGAACGCGCCCGTATCGTGTTGGAACTTGGCAGCGGCGTTTCTACACTGGTAAACGCCTACGCCCTGCGCGCCAATGGCGGGCGCATTATTTCGCTGGAACACGATGCTGTTTTCCGGCAAACAACGCTGGATTACCTGGCTGAACACAGTTTGGCTGATGCAGCAGAGGTGATTGAAGCGCCGCTGCGACCAGTTCGGGTCGATATGACCGATTGGTTGTGGTACGACACCGTGTTTCTGAACTCACTGCCGCCGGTTGACCTGCTAATCGTTGATGGGCCGCCCGCAACTGTGCAGAGTGGTGCGCGTTACCCGGCGCTGCCGCTGCTCTTCGATCGCTTAAGAGAGGGCGCTCTGATTCTCATTGACGACTGCGGGCGTTCACAAGACGCAGCGGTGGTGCGCCGCTGGTTGAACGAATTTGACCTAGCAGTTGTGCGCACCGCAGCAACAGAGAAAGGCGCCGCTGTTCTGCGCAAAACTGCCGACAAAGGCTGACTTGCTTGCCCACCCTTGCTGAATCGGGTATGCTACCTGACGAACAACGGGGGTGAATACAGGGAATCCTGTGTGGCGCCAACTGATCGCTTTGTCGCGGAAACAACCTTTTATGTCCGCTACGCTGAAACTGACGCGATGGGAGTTGTGCATCACGCCAGTTTCATTGTTTATTTTGAAGAAGGGCGCAGCAGCTATGCCCGCCAGCGCGGCAGTGATTACGCGCAGTTTGAGGCTGGAGGGCATTTCTTGGTTGTGAGCGAGATTGGGGCGCGCTATCACAAATCGGGTGTATACGGTCAGCAGATAACCGTGCGCTGCTGGATACAGGAGATGAAGAGCCGTGCGTTGACATTTGGTTATGAGATCGTGGATGCAGCCTCCGCTGAACTTCTGGTGACGGGGTTCAGCAAGCACATTTGTGTCACGCACAATGGTCAGGTCGCAACGCTGCCTGCGAGCTGGCGTGCCTGGTCTGATAGTTGAGTATTCGGTGTTGAATTTAGGAGACACTTAGAGATGGTCAATTATTCTGAACGCCCTTGGACTAAAAAATACGATCCTGGTGTGCCTACAACCCTCACGTATCCTGATGTGCCGCTTCACAGTTTTCTCGCTGAGTCTGCCAAGCGCTCTCCAGAGGCAACCGCGCTGATTACGAGCGCGCGCCTGCCTGTCGTTGGTCGTTTGGGCGCAGAGCTGACATACCGCGAGCTGGATCGTCAGTCAGATGCGCTGGCTGCTGCGCTGGTGGACATGGGTTTGAAGAAGGGCGCCCGCGTAGCGTTAGTGATGCCCAACATCGCGGCCTATGCAATCAGCTTTTACGCTGTTCTCAAGGCCGGCGGCGTGGTGGCGGCCACTAATCCGACCTACCCGGCCGAGAAGCTGGCTTACCAGATTAACGACTGCGGCGCTGAATTCGTCATTGTGATGAGCCTGTTCTACAACAACATCAAGGCTATACAAGATCGGACGAAGGTGCGCCACGTTATCGTGACCAATGTTAAGGAATACCTGCCAAGCTTGGCGCGCGTTTTGTTCACACTGGCGCGCGAGAAGAAAGAGGGTCATCGCGTTGAGGCACTGGCGACAGGCGACTACTGGTTCCAGGATTTGCTGGCGAAGTATGCCGGCCGTAAGGCGGATGTTCAGGTTACCGGCGACGATCTGGCGCTGTTTCAGTATACAGGTGGCACGACCGGTGTTTCGAAGGCTGCGATGTCGAAACACAAGGGACTTGTGGCAAACACACTTCAAATGACCGCCGTGCTCCAGCCGCAGGAGAACGAGGTTTTCTTGGGCGCTATTCCCATGTTCCACGTGTTTGGTATGGTGGCGGTGCTGAGCGTTGCCGTTTATCTTGGGGCGAAAATTGCCCTGGTGCCTAATGCGCGGCAGCTCGACGACGTTGTAGATACGATTGATAAGTTCAAACCGACTCTGTTTCACGGCGTGCCGGCGCTGTACAACGGCATCAACAATCACCCGAAGATCACATCGGGTCAGGTCAGCCTGAGTTCAATTCGTGCTTGTGTGAGCGGCTCAGCGCCGCTGCCCGCTGCCACCAAACGCGAGTTTGAACGCTTGAGCGGGGGCAGGCTGTTGGAAGGCTTCGGCATGAGTGAAGCACCGACAGCCACGCATGTTAACCCTGTGTACGGTGAGAACCGTCAGGGGTCAATCGGCCTGCCGCTGCCTGATATGGATATGCGCATTGTAAGCTTGGATGACGGCGAGACCGACGTGCCCGTGGGTGAAGTGGGCGAGCTGGTGATGGCCGGGCCGAATATTATGGTGGGTTATCACGGCATGCCAACGGAGACAGCCAACGCTCTGCGCGAGAAAGACGGCAAGGTCTGGTTGTACACCGGTGACATCGCCAGGATGGACGAAGACGGGTATTTCTACATCGTGGATCGAAAGAAGGATATGGCGCTGATTGGCGGTTTCAACGTCTATCCGGCGGCAGTAGAAAATGTGCTGAAGGACCATCCGGCGGTGCTCGAGGTAGGTGTGGCCGCCATTCCGCATCCGGAAAAAGAAGGCCAGGAGTCGCTCAAAGCGTGGGTTGTGTTGAAACCAGGGATGTCTGCAACAGCAGAAGAACTAACTGCGCACTGTGAGCAGCACCTGGCGCCGTACGAGATCCCGCGCCGCATTGCGTTCATTTCCGAACTGCCGAAATCGGATGTTCTCAAAACGCTGCGCCGCGAGCTTGTGCGCATGGAGATGGAGGAGCAGGAGCGAGCCAAGAGCTGAGTCAACGGTTTGCAGCTGCGTCAAAAATACAGCAGGGCCGCCATTGACCGTGCGGCCCTTTTATAGATTAGTACAAGTTGCGGGAGGAAACTGAATTATGGTTACGTACGCGGATCGCCCGTGGATAAAGCGCTACGACTCAGGCGTGCCTGCCTCACTAACATATCCGGATAAACCTCTGCATGCCTTCCTTCAAGAAAGCGCCGCAGCGGCGTCAGATCGGGTCGCGCTGGTGACTCCAGCCAAAATACCGCTCCTCGGCTACCAGCAGCAGGCAGTCACGTACGGTGAATTAAACAGCTTATCAGATGCACTGGCGGCAGCGCTGGTTGACATGGGGCTGAAAAAGGGGGATCGCGTCGCCGTCGTCATGCCGAACTCGGTGGCTTTCGCCGTCGTTTATTTCGGCGTGCTGAAAGCTGGCGGTGTAGTGGCAGCGACTAATCCGACTTACCCTCCGCTGCGTATGCAGCACCAGATCAATGACTGTGACGCAGTATTTGTGTTCACGCTCAGCCTGTTTTACAACACTATCAAGTCCATTCAGGGCGGCACAAAGGCGAAACACATTGTTGTTGCCAACATCAAAGAGTATCTTCCGCCGTTAGCGCGCACGCTGTTTAGTCTCCTGCGCGAGAAGAAAGACGGGCATTATCTTGACGCGCTTCAGGCCGGCGATCACTGGCTTCAGGATTTGCTCGTCCGCTATGCTCGACAGAAAGCAGATATTTCCATTGGCGCGAATGATCTGGGCTTGTTCCAGTACACCGGCGGCACAACCGGAGTCTCGAAAGCTGCGTGCCTCACACACGGTGCGCTGGTGGCTAATCTTATGCAAATTCAGGCGTGGTCAGCGCCTCTGCTTGACAACCCCGCTGGGCCAATGGGTTTTATACAGCGCGCGGAACTGCTCTACCTGGGCGCAATCCCCATGTTTCATGTATATGGTTTAGTAGTGCTCCTGAGCCAAGCTGTGGCGTCGGGTTCGAAGATTGTATTGGTGGCAAACCCGCGCGATATTGATGGTCTGGTTGATATCATCGCCCACTATCGGCCCAATGTCTTTCTGGGTGTGCCGGCGCTCTTCAACGCTGTAGTCAATCACCCACGGGTGAAAGGCGGCGCTGTGCGTCTGGATTGTTTTCTGATTTCGACCAGCGGCGCCGCACCGCTACCACCCGCCACCAAGCGCGAATACGAGGCGGCTGGCGCGCGACGTTTGAACGAGGCGTACGGCATGAGCGAGACATCGGCAGCTTCGCACTCGAATCCGCTTGTAGGCGAAAACCGACCTGGCTCAGTTGGGCTGCCGCTGCCTGATGTGGCATGCCGAGTGGTCAGTCTGGATGACGGTGAAACTGATGTGCCAGTAGGGGCAGTGGGGGAGCTTCTGATGGCGGGGCCGAACATTATGCGCGGTTATCACGGGATGCCGACCGAAACAGCCAATGCTCTGCGGGAGAAGGACGGCAAAACGTGGCTTTACACCGGCGACATTGTACGTATGGATGAAGACGGTTACTTCTATATTGTGGATCGGAAAAAGGATATGGCGTTGATTGGCGGGTTCAACGTGTACCCAAACAACGTCGAAAAGGTGATAAAGGATCATCCGGCTGTGCTTGAGGTGGGGGTGGCCGCGATTCCGCATCCAGAGAAAGTGGGGCAGGAAGCGCTCAAAGCCTGGGTAGTGGTCAAACCAGGCATGGCTGTCACGCCTGAGGAACTCATTAAGCACTGCGAGACGCAGCTGGCCCGCTATGAGATACCGACCCGCTTCGCGTTTGTGGCAGAGCTGCCCAAGTCTGCGGTGGGCAAGACGCTGCGGCGCGAGTTGGTACAAATGGAGATGAGCCAGGCAGAGCAGGAGTTCTAGTTTTTTGCGGTTGAGGCCACCGCTGTTTCCTCCGGGGGGACGAGATAGTAACCGCGGTAGAACGCTCGAGCTGGCCCGCGGTTGACATACCATACGACGTACAGCCCTACCAAGACGCTCAGAGCAATGCGCGCTCGCTGCAGGCTGTCTGTCAGGGCGGTGCTTGAGTCGAAGCCTTCGTCAGGCGCTGCTGGTTGTGCCAGCGCCGAAAGATCAAGAACAATCGTGAGGGCCGTGAGGAACAGAACCGCGGCGACTAACACGATTCGGATTCTCGACGGCTTACCGCGCCATGCAGCTGCAGCAATTAGCAGGAAAGCCAGCCCCAACATGAACTGCAGCAGCAGCCTGCTGTCCGATATGCCGAGCATGTAGCTGCCAAGAGCGCCGCCGTCTTCAAGATACTCAACTGCCCTGAAGCGCTCGCGCAGCAGCAACAGAATGCCGACCTGCAGCAGCGGCAGCAGCGAGAAAAGCATTACGCTGGTGACAATGGCGATTGAGAGACCAAGGGGACGGCCAGGTTTAGGCAAGATCAAATCCTCACGGCGTTTTTGTAAGACCCTAATACCTGAAACATTAGCATTGTACTTATAGCTGTGGTAAACTAAAACCAATACTGCGCTATACGCCTGAACGAGAGGGCGCTGCAACATGAAATTACATGATTTACTTGATCAAGCTTACCAGGCCTTTCACGAGCAGTCAGCTAATGCTCAGGTTGTGCTGCTCCATCCGCGCTCTCGATACCGTTCGGTGTTGGTGGCGCGGCTTATCAACACACCCACATTACGCGTATTCTACTATGCGATGGGACCGGACGATATTAACGTGTCCTCGTTCCTGGCTGGTATCACACACGATCTGGCTTTACAGCATCCTATGTTCGGCCGGCATATCAGCATGCTCTCACCTGGCGAGCAAGCCGATCTGGACACTGTGGTAGGGGCATTTGTGCGAGACCTGAGTGAAGTTAGCGCTGAGCCCTTTCTGCTGGTTCTCGACGAATACGATCGGAGTGACAGCGCCGACGATGTTCAAACGTTTGTTGAGCGGCTCATTGGGCAGCTGCCGTCTCACTGCAAGCTGGTGATCAACAGCCGCACACTGCCGCGCTTGCCCTGGGTCTCGCTGATTGCCCAGAAACAGGCGATCCTGCTGGAGGATGACAGGCTGATTGCGCGCGATTTCTACGATATCGAGGCAGAGGGCAAGAATCGGCTGGAAGTCTTTGCGTTGGGTCCTGGATATGTGCTGTTGAATGGGCAGATGATTGAGGCCTGGGAAGGTCATCTGCCGCGCCTGCTTTTCTTCTTTGCCCTGGACCGCCCCAGTATTACACGGTCGGAGATATGCCAGGCGTTCTGGCCCGAGCTGGAGATTGATCAGGCCGTCAACGTCTTTCACGTGACAAAGCGCCGCCTGCACAAAGCGCTGGACATGGACGTGCTGGTGCATGATGGCGGCTATTACCGCGTCAATCCTGACTTGGCAATTCGGTACGATGTCATGGATTTTGTCGGTGCGCTGATGGCTGGGCGCGATGAAGACAACCCGAATCGTATGGCAGCATGGCAAAAGGCGGTCGAACTGTACCGAGGCCCGTTCCTCCAGGGACACAACGACCCCTGGATCATCGAACGGCGGCGAGATTTCCAGGCCGGATATCTGGAGGCGCTGAGCGAAATGGCTCGCGCCCGCTTGGCGGAAGATCGGCCGGAGCACGCGCTTGGCCTCTTTCAACGCGCGCTTAACGAGGACAGCACGCGGGAGGATATTCATCGTGAGGTGATGCGGCTGTACGCACAAATGGGCCGGCGCAGCGAGGCTGCCGCCCATTTCCAGCGCCTCGTCGAGGAGCTGGATAGGGTAGGGCGCAAGCCAGAAGATGAAACACAAAGGTTGTACGACGAGATTATGCGCTGACGTGATTTGTCGAGCGGGACAAAAGGCCTAGAAGAACCCTTATCAACTGCAGGCTCACAAGGCGGGCGAAAAAAACCTCCGTGGGGTGGGTGTGGTATAATCCCGTGCGACTTGCCGGAGGATGAGGTTACCTGCCCGTGGGCAACACCGCTGTACTTCACAAACGCTCTCGAACGCGCACTGACCCCCACCGCTTAGCCTGGGGCGTGCTTCTGATTGCTTTTGCAGTTTTTTCCATCTTGTGTGCTGCTGCCGGCTTTGTCGTGAATTACTTTCTGTTTCAGTCAACCATACCTATGCTTTCCGCTCTAAGTGTGAGCAAGGGATCAGTTGAGGTCGTCGAACCGGCTGATCCAATCGCACGCTCTGTACGAACGCCAGTTAACCTGACTGGCATCACGCAGGTGAGCACCGACTCGCAGTCGCAGGCAAAGCTGTTCTTGCGCGATACCTTGGCTGACGGCCGACTAGTGGCGGTGGTAACGCTGCACACGAATTCCTCTTTGACACTGCGAACGGCAGCGCGGCCACGTTTCAACTGGAGTACGTCCAGCTATTTCGTTGATTTACGCGATATTTCAGGACGGTTTGACATCACAATCGTGTCGGAATTAGGGCGTGATGTGCTGGTGTCACTGCGCTCGCCACAGGGTGTGTTGGTGAGCCTCAACGCGAGTGGGGCATATGCAGTAAATGCCACCAGCGCACGGGTGCAGGTGTATAACCGTAATGGGCTGGCGGTGCTTGTTCCTCCCGGATCTCAAGTGGGCCACGTTGTCCCAGTGACCGGACAGGGCATAATTGACGTGGAAACAGGCGCGTTCGAGGCCCGGTCTGGTTACACAGACTTGCTGTACAACAGCGATTTTACTCAGTTTAACGCCGTGGTTGGCAGCGGCGAGGTAAAAGAGTTGCTAGCTGGGTGGGTATGCAACAACGATCCCAACGATGACCCGCCCGGCGCGTATCGCTCGCAGATGGTAGATGGCCTGATGGTGCTGCGTCTGGAGCGCTTTCAGGCCGCCACTTCACACGGACGAACTTCGTGCGTGCAAACCTTTGGCCAGACAGGGCTGGACCTGGCCGCCAATGGTTATGACTTTTTGGCCCTGCGCGCGACTTTTAGCATACAATACCAATCGTTAAACGCCTGTGGCATTGAGGGCAGCGAATGCCCGCTGATGCTGCGCGTGGATTACATAGATCAGAATGGACAGGCGCAGAAATGGTATCACGGCTTTTACTCCGTTAACGATCCACAGTACGCATTTCCGCTCCAGTGCAACAGCTGTCGCCAAGCGCATGAGTTCATCAACCCCAGGGCGTGGTACACGTTTGACAGCGCCAACTGGTTTGCCCTGTTTCCTCCCGATCAGCGCCCAGCCAAAATACTCGCTGTCTGGTTTTACGCTTCCGGGCATCAGTACGATGTTCAGGTAAGTGAGATCGCACTGCTGGGCGGTCACATGGTTACCGAGATTGCTGCTCCTGCGGGCGGCGACACGAGCGGGCAGGGATAGTTTGTGAGTTGCAACTGAGACGGGTATCCTGCCCTCGCATTACACATCTGATTTGACGCGAGCAGGAAGCTTATGAACTCGATTAAGCAGTTTAACGAGCGCATTCAGCGCGAGGCGGCCTTTGTCCAGCCTCTGATTGCAGAGATCAGCCGAGTCATTGTGGGGCAGGAGCATCTGATCAACCGGTTGTTGGTGGCGCTGCTCTCCGATGGGCACGTGCTCATCGAGGGCGTGCCAGGGCTAGCAAAGACACTAGCTGTGCGGTCGCTGGCTGCCACGATTGCAGCGGGCTTCCGGCGGATACAGTTCACCCCAGACCTTCTGCCATCGGATATAATCGGTACGCAGATTTACAACCCCCGCACCGGCGAATTCACACCGCGCCAGGGGCCAGTGTTTACCAATGTCCTGCTTGCCGACGAAATCAACCGCGCTCCCGCCAAAGTGCAGTCGGCCTTGCTGGAAGCGATGGAAGAGCGGCAGGTCACCCTGGGCGATGTAACTCACCGGCTGCCAGAGCCGTTTATAGTGCTGGCGACCCAGAATCCAATCGAACAAGAGGGTACATACCCGCTTCCTGAAGCACAGCTTGACCGTTTCATGCTTAAGGTCGTGGTGGAGTACCCCACCCGTGCTGAAGAACGTTTGATTGTTGACCGAATGACCGGCGAACCGCCAGAGGCCCCTCGCAGTGTGGTAGACGCCGCAGCCATCATACAGGCACGCCGTGTCGTGTCGTCTATATATGTAGACGATAAGATCAAGAACTATGTCCTCGACATCGTGAGCGCAACGCGCAGCCCGTCCACTAACGGCATGAGCGGCCTGGGGCCGCTTATCGCCTTCGGCGCGTCGCCGCGCGCCACGATTTTTTTGGTGAAGGCGGCAAAAGCACACGCTTTCCTCTGCGGCCGGGGTTATGTTACACCGGAAGATGTGAAGCAGCTTACAC
>DAOTWC010000121.1:0-8320 GCA_034435995.1 Anaerolineae bacterium
CCCGGGTAAACTCACTCTGATTGCGTATCAACCGCTTGAAGCGAGTTACATCTTTAAGGACGACAACCCAACCTGCCATACTGCGATCATCAGTATCGCCAGTATCGCCCCGAACCACCTGGACATGCGGCACAAAAACCCGCCCATCCGCAGCAGTCCACTCCGCATTGTCGTCTGCCGCACTGCCATTGATCAGCTCGCGTAACTTCTGAGACACAACAGCGGCATCGAGTGGTTTGCCTGTAATATCGGATTGCTTCACGTTGAACAGCTGCTGCGCTGCCAGATTGAGCGATACGACGCGGTATTGAGCATCCAGCGTAATGAGGGGATCGCTGATCGCAGTGATTACAGATGCTGCAAATTGCTCAGCGCTTGCTGCCAAGGTTGCCAGTTCCAATTCGCGATCCATTACAGCAGCGCCATAAGCTGCGCTCTGCAGCAGCTCCACGACTCCAGTGTCTGGCGAAAACGAAGCGTCGACAAACAAGCACACAGCCCCTCGAAGCGCATCACCGCGATACACAGGAGCTAGGAGTGTTACGTGTGCTTCACCACCGAGCGTAACAATACGGGGTGTTCTGGAAGTCAGTGAACTGGCGGCATTCTTGATTGTGCTTACATCCAGGTGAGTTTCCTGTCCTGCCACGACCACCCGGACGGGTACTGCATCGAACAGTACAACAACAGCCGAGTGTGCCCCTGTCAATTCCTGCAGCAACGCAGCCAGATTGGTTATCGCTTGATCAGGTTCTGAGCATAGTTCTGCCATAGTGCGCAGAATCTCATAAGTCGCTGTGTCTATCGAGCCAGGTCTATCTTTAACATCAAGTCGCATTGGAGTCACCTTATACTTCTGGGGCTGCGTACGAACGAAAAGAGGCGTTCATGGGCAGGTTGTCACGTCAAGCATTATAGCGATGCAGCCATGTGCCAGCAAGCGAGCTGCCTTGAAGCCTAGCGCTCGAACGAAATAATCACAGGCAGTTTGGAGCAGATTCTGATATACTGTAAGCGTGAGTTAGATTACTTGTGTTTGGACTGCAAGCGCCATTCACAATTGCTGCTGAGGTCAAGACCCGTGTACAGCGATAGGGCAGTTAAACAGCTTGTTCACTACCATATCGCCCGCCTAAAGGATAAAAATCCAGCGGTACGCTTGAAAGCGATAAACGAACTTGCCCTCCTAGGAGATTCAGAAGCATTAGAGGCGCTCGAAACTGTCTTTCAGCAGGACCCGGACTCTGAAGTCAAGAAAGCGGCGCAGGCGGCTGGCCGTGCGATCTTTCTAAAGCTGCGCGCGCACGAAAACAACAATACCCCCTAGAAGTGAGTCACTCCTAGAGGACGTGCAGCAACAAGCGTCACGATCAACCCGTGAGCAGATTTAACCTCTCAACCGTCTGCGCCAGACTTGCTTTCAGGTCAGCCAGTTTCACGCGCTCACGCTCAACCACTTCCACCGGCGCGCGATTCACAAACTGATCGTTACTCAGCATACTTTCAGTCCGAGCAATCTGCTGTTCCAACACAGCCCGTTCTTTTTCCAAGCGCTGACGTTCTGCCAGAATGTCAACCAACCCTGCAAGCGGCAGATAGACCACAGCCTCGCCCACAATGACAGATGCAGACTCGCTTGGGGCAGGATCAGATGGAGCGAGCCACTCAATATGAGTGACATTGCAGAGACGCGCAAAGATAAAAGCATATTGCTCAACCAGCGTCCGGAAAGCGCCTGGAGCCACGATAGCAGAGATACGCCGCCCGGGGTCAACTCGGTATTCATTGCGAACAGCTCGAATACCACGCACAACATCCATGAGGAAAGCCATTTCAGCTTCAGCCTGATCATCAATGAGGGCGTCGTCAGCCGCTGGCCAGGAAGCCAGCATCAATGTTTCGCCTTTGTGCGGCAGATACTGCCAGATTTCCTCGGTCACAAAAGGCATGTACGGATGCAGGAGTCTTAGTGAGGTTTCCAACACATGCACCAAAATCTGGAGCGTGGCGGTTCGCGCAGCAGACGAACCTTCATATAGAGCGTGCTTGCTGATCTCAATGTACCAGTCTGCGTATTCGCCCCACAGGAACTCGTATATCTGCCGACCAGGTTCGCCGTACAGATAATGATCAAACATGTACTGAACACCCTGAATGAGACGGGTGAGCCGCGAGCAAATCCAGCGCGCAGGGAGGTCACGATCAGACACGTCAGGGAGGCCATCCGGCAGCGTATCGGTAATACTGCCTGTCACAAAGTTTGCCATCTGCCAGAGTTTATTGACAAAGCGCCAGTTCCCCTCAACACGAGCGACATCCAGATTGACATCATTGCCAGGGGTTCCACTTGTGATGAGCGTGAAACGCAGAGGGTCTGTGCCGAAACGCTCCATAAGGTCGAGCGGATCAATTGTGTTGCCAAGCGTTTTGCTAATCTTTCTGCCCTTAGCATCTCTGACCAAACCATGCAGGTAAACGGTATGGAATGGAGCCCGCCCCGTAAACCACAGGCCCATCATGATCATGCGCGCCACCCAGAAAAAGAGAATGTCATAGCCGGTTTCCATGACGGAAGTGGGGTAGTAGCGTTGGAAGTCCGGTGTCTCTTCTGGCCAGCCGAGCGTGCTGAACGGCCAAAGCCCGCTGCTAAACCATGTGTCCAGAACATCCTCTTCCGGTTTCCAACCATCTCCAGCGGGCGGCTCTGAGCCAACGTGTATTTCTCCATTTGGCCCGTACCATGCTGGAATTCGATGCCCCCACCATAGCTGTCTGCTGATGCACCAGTCTTCGATGTTCTCAAGCCAGTGATAGTAAACTTTTTCGAAGCGCTCGGGGACGATCTTGATGCGTCCATCACGAACAGCGGCCAGCGCTTGTTCTGCAAGCGGCTGAGCGCGCAAAAACCACTGTGTGCTGATCAGCGGCTCGATGATCTCGCCGCCGCGCTGGCTGCGTGGAACCGGGTGGACAATTTGCTCAACTTTGATAGCAAGACCGGCCGCCTCTATATCAGCCCACAAGCGCTCACGACACTCGAACCGGTCCAGACCAGCATATGGCCCGGCGTTCTCGTTCATGGTTGCGTCGCGATTCATAACATTGAGAATGTCCAACCCGTGACGCTGCCCCAGAACGTAGTCATTTGGATCGTGACCGGGGGTCACCTTGAGCGCACCTGTTCCAAATTCCTGTGACACGTATTCGTCAGCAATAACAGGTATGCGCCGGTTAAGCATAGGAACCAGCGCCATGCGGCCGATCAGATGGCGATAGCGTTCATCTTCTGGATGCACCGCAACGGCGGTATCGCCGAGGATTGTCTCAGGCCGTGTGGTTGCAACAGGAATGTGTTCGCCGCCTTCGATGGGGTACTTGAAGTAGTAAAGACTGCCTGGCTCATCCTCACGCTCCACCTCCAAGTCGGAAACTGCAGTCTGCAGGCCAGGACTCCAGTTAACCAGCCGCGGCCCGCGATAGATCAGCCCTTGCTCATAGAGCCGTATGAACACCTCTTGAACTGCACGCGAGAGGCCGTCGTCAAGCGTAAATCGTTCACGATCCCAGTCACAGCTAGCCCCCAAACGCCGCAGCTGGCGGGTGATTGTGCCACCATACTGCTCCTTCCAGGCCCAAGTGCGCGCAACAAACGCTTCACGCCCCAACTGCTGGCGGCTCGTTCCCTCCTCCTGCAGGAGCCGCTCGACCTGGAGCTGTGTGGCAATCCCGGCGTGGTCTGTGCCTGGCACCCACAGCGCCGCTTTGCCTCGCATCCGCTCGTACCGTATCATCATGTCTTCGAGTGCCACAAAAAGTGCATGTCCAACATGCAGCGCTCCAGTGACATTTGGAGGAGGCATGCTGATGACAAAGGGTTCAGCGTTTGGACCTGCCACTTCTGGCTTGAACCAGCCATTCTGCTCCCACCAGGCATACAACCGTGGTTCCGCCTCAGCGAAGTCGAATGTCCGTGGCATTGGTTTAGGCGTCATGCATCTATCCCTGCATTTCCAAATCTAATCGCGGCGCAATGAAATAAAAAACCTTCGCCCTCAAACACACAAGGACGAAAGGTTAGCTTCCGCGGTACCACCCTGTTTCTCCGCCGCAGCGGAGCACTCTGAACGCTGTAACGGGCGCATCCCGGCCAGGCTTACTTTCCTCACACCGAGGCGTTCAGCGGGCAACTCCTGGGCGACCTTCAGCACTCCTCTGCGAGCAGACTTACAGCCAACGGTCTGCACTCTCTGGCGCTAAGCGAGGTGCTTACTCCTCCCAATCACAGTTGGTGAGTTTGCGATTGTGAATTCCAGTGTAACACGCTCAATTTCGCTCAGTCAATCCCGCAAAGTTAGAGAGTGATCGGCATCAATCTCCGGATCAGGCGCGTTCTGCGTACGCTGCCACAGGAGCATATTGCGAATGCGATCCGCAACCATATCAATAGCTACGGTGTTAAAGCCCCCTTCAGGTATGATGACATCAGCATAACGCTTACTTGGTTCCACAAATTCAAGGTGCATTGGCCGCACTGTTGCGAGATACTGCTCTATCACCGACTGCACAGTGCGTCCGCGTTCGGCGATGTCTCGCTTCAGACGGCGAATGAAGCGAACGTCAGCATCTGTATCCACATAAATCTTCACGTCAAACAAGTCGCGTAGAGCGGGTTCCGCTAAAATAAGAATGCCTTCCACCAGGACAATCGGCTGGGGGTCTACTCTCTGAGTATTCTGTGTGCGCCGATGGTTTGTGAAGTCATAGACCGGCACATTTACAGGCTGCCAGCGCTGAAGCTGTTTGATATGGTCAATTAACAGGGGGGTGTCCAGCGCATCTGGGTGGTCAAAGTTGCGCAAATTGCCCTGTTCAAGAGGGATTTCGTCAAGGTCCTTGTAGTAAGTATCGTGCGGCAGATAAGCAATGTTGTGGATACCAACCCGCTTAAACAGCGCGTTTGAGATTGTCGTCTTGCCTGACCCTGTGCCACCAGCCACCGCAATCGTAACGGGCGTCGGTTTTGAGGTCATGTCATACAGTCCCCCAGTACCGAAAAAAGCCCGCGTTGCGGGCTTGTCAGAAGCCACCCGAGGGATTTGAACCCTCAACCTCACGCTTACGAAGCGTATGCTCTGCCGTTGAGCTAGGGTGGCACTCTTGCAGCATTATAGCAGTGGGGATTAGCGATCGCAAGACTGTCAGTGGCGGAAGTGGCGTGTTCCTGTAAAGATCATCGCAATGCTAGCGCGGTTCGCAGCCTCAATCACTTCGCTGTCGCGAATGGAACCGCCTGGCTGGATAACCGCCGTAACACCGGCTTCAGCAGCAGCCTCTACACCATCCGCAAACGGAAAGAACGCATCAGATGCCATCACTGCGCCATGTGCTCGTTCACCGGCTTTGGCAACAGCAAGCCGAACTGCGTCAACACGGCTTGGCAGACCTCCCCCGACACCAACCGTTGCGCGTTCATGTGCCAGCACGACAGCGTTTGATTTGACGTGCTGAACCGCTTTCCAAGCAAATTGCAGCGCTCTCAGCTCAGCATCGGTCGGTTTGCGTTCAGTGACAACCCGAGTCACTGTGTTTTCCGGATCGCCAAGATCGGGACGCTGGACCAACAGACCACGGTGGACGGTGCGCACTTCTAGTTCCAAACCATCATATGGCTGAGCGATCTGCAGCAGGCGACAGTTCTTACGGCTCTCGCTGAGGCGAGCAAGGGCAGTAGGAGAGAAGGCGGGTGCAGCAATGGCCTCGACGAACAGCGAGCCAAGTGCCAGCACAAAGTCGTCATCAACGGGCTGGTTAACAGCGATAACACCTCCAAAAGCTGATACAGGATCAGAAGCCAATGCCTGTGGATAAGCGCCTGCAATTGTATCGGCGGTGGCGATTCCCGTCGGCGTAAGGTGCTTGACAATAACCACAGTCGGCTGCTGAAAACTGCTTACGGCGCGCCACGCGGCGTCTAGATCGAGAATGTTATTGTACGAGAGCTGCTTGCCATTAAGCAGCGCACCTCCGAGCGGCCCTGTTGTGACCTGCCGGCTGTAGTAGCCAGCAAGCTGGTGCGGGTTCTCGCCGTAGCGCAGCATCTCGACCTGCTGCATTCCAATTGACAGATGGTGAGGCAGCGTATCAGCAACCAGGCTGGGGACAAAATCGGTCGAGAGAAAGGCGTGAATTGCGGTGTCATAGTCTCTTGTGTGGGCAAAGGCCTTTACAGCCAGGCTGCGCCGGGTGGCAATGCCCACTGTACCAGAAGCCTTCAATTCAGCCAGAACCTTCACGTAATCATTTACATCGCACAAGACGACGACATGGAAAAAGTTCTTGGCCGCAGCGCGCAGCAGGGTAACGCCACCTATATCGATCTGCTCAATAGCATCCTGGAGCGCAATGCCTTTCTGCGCCACCGTTTCCTGAAAAGGGTACAGGTTACAGACAACCATATTGATTGGCGCATAGCCGGCAGCTTTGAGGTCTTCAATATCCTGCTGTGTGCTGCGCGCCAAAATGCCCGCGTGAATTGCGGGATGCAGTGTTTTGACACGGCCGTCAAGCATTTCAGGCATTCCGGTTAGCTGTGTCACAGATGTAACGGGCAGCCCTGCGGCTTTGATCACAGCTTCACTGCCGCCACTCGCTACCAGATCCCACCCGAGGTCAACCAGACCAGAAACAAAATCAATCAGACCTGTCTTGTCGTAGACGCTGATCAAAACTCGGGGCATGGCGTTTTACTTTCGTTGTTCTGTGGAGGTGAATGCACAAGAGTCGGAGAAGATTATAACAATACATATGCCCTATGTCACACGTGGTGCTGGGCAGGGAGTGGTAAATTTTGCGGACACATGCGGGTTTTTCTACGCTTAGAATCGCCGTCTGTATCCATGATCTTCACCAGTCCCGCTGGGCATAAGGCACTCTAGCAGCTACAATGGCGGTTGCTATGATAAGATGATCACATGCGACTGAAGGAACGGTAATCAGCTATGAACTCAAGCGATGTTCTCCGCAGCAAACGGGATGCCAAGGCCATACCACACCTCAGTCAATATGCTCCTGTCTGGTTGGTCCACGAGACCGTGTTGCTAGATGAAGAGGCCATCCAGTTCAATGTCGTGTTCCAGCACAACCTCTATGGCTGGGTTAACCGGCGCTATCGCTACGACGGATTTAACGATGTGCTTCACTACCGAGGTCAAACGCTTGTTTCTGACGACGAGGCACTCTCTGTACAGGAAAGCGAGCCGTATATCGCCCCTGTGATCGCTGACATTCCTAATGCATATGGCGGATGAGCTGTGGCTTGAGCGTGATTTCTTCGAAGGTGGCAAGCAGCTGGTCAGCGATTAAGGGCCAAGCGTATTGGCGGGCCTGCTTGGCTGCTGCTGATCGCATCGTTTGTCGAAGCTGGACATCTTTTGACAGACGGGCGATGCGCTCTGCCAATACGTTTGGCTCGCGCACAGGGACAAGAAAACCAGTCTTGCCTTCCTGCACAAGGAAAGCCAGTCCCCCCACCTCTGAGGCGATAACCGGCGCGCCCGAGGCCATTGCTTCAAGTGCGACCATGCCAAACGATTCGTAATCGGAAGCCATAATTACCGCTGTCGCCGCAGCGTAATAAAGGGGCAGCATCTCCTGACCTTTCGCACCCAGAAACTCAACTACATGCTCTAGCTGCATGTCGGAGACAAGCTTGCGCAGCCGAAGAAATTCCGGCTCGGCGCGTTCACCGATGCTTCCGCCGATGACCAGGAAGCGGGTGTTCGCCATTACGCCCGGGTCGCGTTCGCGCAGCACCATCAGTGCATTGAGAATAGTGTCAACTCCTTTCAACGGCTCCAGGCGACCAACAAACAACAGCAAATTGGTTGCTGCAGGCAAACCAAGCAAAGCGCATGCGCGATCAGCCGGAACGGGATAAAAGCGCTCGGTGTTCACTCCGGGAGGCACCACCTGTATTTTTCGGCGGTCGGCTCGATAGAGCCACAGCAGCTGCAGCTGTTCGGCAGGTGTGGCAGCAATCAGCCTAGCAGCCCACTGCACAATACGCATTTCAACGTTAATTCTTACATCAGGCATGGTTGCGGGCTTGTGTTGAGCAATGCGATTTTTCATCTGACCAAGCGTGTGAAACATATGCGCGAATGGCGTGCCCCAAACTTCGTTTAGTTTGTGCGCTACCCACCCGCTTAGCCAGTAATGGCTGTAAACAACGTCGTAGTGCAAATCGAAACGGGTGGTGAATGCTATCACGCCAGCAGTGAACTGAGACAGGTGCGCATAGATATCATCTGGCGGCAGCGGC
>DAOTWC010000122.1:0-24391 GCA_034435995.1 Anaerolineae bacterium
GCTGCGGGGAGGACAGGATTCGAACCTGCGGTCCGGTTTTACCCGGACAACCACTTAGCAGGCGGCCCCAATCGTCCACTCTGGCACCTCCCCGATATGCGGTTGGTGAGCGGAGCGAGAGGGATTCGAACCCCCGGTGGCGTCGCCGCCACAGTGGTTTTCAAGACCACCGCCTTAAACCACTCGGCCATCGCTCCAAGCTTTCGACCGTGCGCGCATTCTAACATGCGCTATTGGTGTGGTCAATGCTGCAATACAGTGGCCGAGGTGTATAATAGGCGTCCAGCGGTGAGATCGCTCCGCTGGAGGTATGTGATGACTCTCCACACTTTAGCGGGGAGTTTCCCAGGCTACACACGCCGTAACCGGCCACGTTAGCGCCTTAAGGGAGCCTTAGGCCTGACAGCTCCATCTGAGCTGAATTGTACTCAGTTTAGCAAATACGCCGAAAGGAGACGAGGCGCATTTCCCCACCCGGCCGATAGGCCCCATTGGGGTCAATAGACCCCCAGCGGGGGCTAAGGCCGAGTGTCCTCCCAAGGTCAAAGACCCCCTTGGGGAGCCTTGGGCCTGCGCTAATTTCTATGGATTCCACCGGTTTACTGACCATTCTATTCGCTCTCGGTTACATTGGCGTGATGGTGTATCTGGCTAATCTGGTTGAGGCCGTTCGCGTAATGCCTGAGGGCACGGAAGCTGAACTGCCGCCAACTTTGCGCGCAGCGCCGCAGGCGGCAGCGCTCCGCTGGATGCAGTACGGGCTGGTGGCAATTGTGTTCTCGCTAGGCGTGCTTGTGCTGCAGGCGGCGCTCGTCAGCGGTCTTGCTGGCGCTGACGGTGAACTCATCTCGGTTGAGGTTGACATGGTCTCTGCCGTCGTGGTGTTTGTACTGGCAGCCGGCTCCAGCCTCGCTGGCTATTGGGCGATCTCTTCTCCGCCAGCGCGCCAGTGGCTGCGCGCACATTTGCCGCCGTCAACGACGTACAACCCAGACTCGAGCGTTCACACAACTGCGATCGTGCTTGTTTTGGCAGTTACGGTGTGGGCAATGGCGGCTTTCGTGCTTCAGGGTGGCCTGAGTGGGTACGCCGAGAGCCTGGAGACGAACGCCGTTCGACCAGTTGATCTCGCTTTCCAAGCGGTGCTTCAGGTTGTTATCGCTGTGCTGGGCGTCGGGCTGGCGCTGCGGCGTTCGCTGCCGGCCGTGCTCGAAAGACTGGCTTTGCGCCTGCCAACAAATGCGGACCTGATCTGGGGGGTGGGAATCGGCGGGTTGTTCATCGCAGTTATGATGGTGTTCAGCGCGCTGTGGGCCGCGCTTGTTTCGCCGGAAGTGTTCGCCGAGCAAACCCAGGCCGTGAACCAGCTTAACACCGCGTTTGCCACGCTGCCGCTCGCCTTTGTCGTTGCTGTGTCCGCCGCAGTGGGCGAGGAAATCTGGATAAGGGGTGCGCTGCAGCCTGTGTTTGGCATCGTGCTGACCAGCGTTTTCTTCACAGCGCTGCACACGCAGGTTGCTCTAACGCCAGCTACGCTGCTCATTTTTGTCGTCTCGCTGGGACTAGGCTGGCTGCGCCAGCGGCAGAGCACAACCGCTGCAATTGTTGCGCACTTCGTGTATAACTTTGTGCCGCTGGCGCTGCTGTCAACAGCTGCGGGCATCTTCTGAAGCTATGAATCTGGCTGCGCTCTTCACGGTGATATGTGTTTGCCTGCTCGCAGTGGGGCACGCTGGCGCTCAGGAGGCGACCGAGGAAGCGTTATCGCAGGGGTTTGCCTTCAAGTGGTCGGCTGAGCCGATATTTCCATCAGGTATGCACTTCTTCATCACAGTGCTGCGGCCAGCCGATCAGCTTCAATCGGCAGTTCTGGTGATTGAAGCAGAGGGCGTGCCACCGCAAACAGTCCCTGTAAGTGTGCGCACGCCGCATCGAACGGGCGAAACCTTCACAGATTTGGCTTACGACTGGGCGTTTCCAGCCGATCTTTCCCTGCCGCTGGGCAGCGAGATCGTTTACGAATGGCGCGTGCTGGCCAGCAATGGAGAGCAGGCGCGCGCGCGCGATCGCGCAGTGTTCACCGATACGCGACTCAACTGGGTTCGCAGCGATGACGCGCTCGGACAAATCCATCTGACCGTCCCTGAAAACATGTCAGCCGAAGCGCTGCGCGCGGCGCTTCGGCCAGTGTACGCTCTGCTGGCCGAGCAAACGAACACCAGCCCAGCTTTCGATATAATTGTGTACCCGCCTGCTGTACCGGCTGACGGCTGCGCGGCTGCTGCAGAGGGGCTGCGCGCGACTGCGCCGGTCAGTGGGGCTGTTTTGCCGTGTGACCAGCTGCGCGCTGAGGCGGTGTTCCGCGCCAGCGGCCAGGATGCGGTGCAGGCGCAGGCAGGGGCAGGGGGAGCAGCGGCGGCCGCTGTTGAGCTGTTCGTAGACCGTTTCTACGGACCGCTGTGGGATGGCGGAGACGTGCCAGAATGGTTTCGCGTGGGCCTGGCTGAGTTCCTGACGCCGGGTGTTAAGGGCCGCTATCTGGGACCGCTGCAGCGCGCTGCGCGCGCGAGTGGGCTGGGCGCGCGGCCGGGCGCCGCTGTCGGCGCGAGCAGCGGCCTATGGCGTGAACAGAGCTACGCCGCTGTTCTCTACCTCGCTGATCGGCTTGGCTTGCCCGATCTGTTCGAGCTGGCGCGCAGCGCAGGCGCTGATACGCCCTTTGCCGAAGCCTTTGCCCGTGCAGCGGGTCAGCCGCTGGATGCGCTGTGGCCGGCTGTGCGCCGGTGGGTGCTCACCCCTGAGGGAGAACGCGCCTTTGCCTATGTGCCTTATCTGGGCGACACACCCACGCCTGCGGCAAGCGCTACGCCTACATCTACACGCACGCCCACGGCCACCCACACCGCTGCGCCGACGCTGACACCCAGTGTGACCGGTGTCCTGACCGCCACCTATACCGCCACGCGCGTCCCAACGCGGACACCCACTCCCGGCCCGCCTACCGTGACGCCGCGTCCACCTGGCAGCCTGAACACAGCAACTGTCACACCGGCTCCGGTGGCTTTCGCGCTGGGTGACCCCACAACGCGCAGCGGTTTGATCGCTGTGCTGGCGGCTGCCTTGATCGCTGCTGCTGCGGCCTTTCTGTACACCGGCCGACGGAGATGAACGTGGCGATTAACCTGTACGATCTCACGCAGGAAGAGCTGACCCGTTTACTTGAAGGATGGGGCGAGCCAGCATATCGCGCGCGCCAACTGTGGGCGTGGATGTACGAACGCCGCGCCCGTTCGTTCGACGCCATGACCAACCTGCCAGCGCGGCTGCGCGAGCGGCTGTCCGCTGAGACTGCGCTCGGCACGCTCGTATTGGAAGCTGAGCAGGTCAGCCATGACGGCACGATCAAACGCCTCTACCGGCTGGCTGATGGCCAGCTCATCGAGTCAGTCTTGATGGTGTACGACGATGACCGGCGCACTGCCTGCATTTCGACACAGGCCGGCTGCGCCATGGGCTGCGTGTTCTGCGCCACCGGACAAATGGGGTTTGCGCGTCACCTGTCTGCCGGCGAAATCTTCGAACAGGCCGTGCACTTTGCGGCGGAGCTTGAAGCCAGCGGTGAACGCCTGAGCAATGTAGTGCTGATGGGCATGGGCGAGCCGTTTCACAACTACGATGCTTCGCTGGCTGCTATCAGGCTGCTAATGGATCGTCTGGCAATCGGTGCGCGCCATATCACGGTAAGCACGGTGGGGCTGGTGCCGCAAATCCGCCGTTTTGCCGACGAGGGCCTGCAAGTGCGGCTGGCGATCAGCCTGCACGCCGCGACTGACCAGCGCCGCGCCGCCCTGCTACCGGTTAACCGGCGCTGGCCGCTGGCTGAACTAATCTCTGCCTGCCGCTATTACGTTGATAAAACTGGGCGTCGCGTGACATTTGAGTGGGCTGCCATTGCCGGCCAGAACGACGGGCCTGAAGAAGCGCACCGCCTGGGTCGGCTGCTGCAGGGGCTGCTGTGTCACGTGAACATCATTCCACTCAATCCGACCGGCGGTTACGCTGGCGGCCCTGCAGCGCGCGAGGCCCTTGAGCGTTTTGTGGCGGTGCTGGCTGAATATGGCATCAGCGCGACCGTGCGCGTTCGACGCGGCATTGATATAGACGCTGGCTGCGGCCAGCTTAAAGCCGCTGTGGCGCGTCAGCGTCGGGTTTTTGGCTAGACAACAGCTGAAAGGGGAAGCTGGTGCAGTACGTCAATTTAGGCAAAACGGGTCTCAAGGTCTCCAGGTTATGCTTGGGGATGATGAGCTACGGCGATCCAAACTGGCGCGCCTGGGTGCTGACAGAGGACGAAGGACGTCCTATTGTGCGCCGCGCTGTTGAGCTGGGCATTAACTTCTTCGACACTGCCGATATGTACTCGCTTGGTGTGAGCGAGGAAATCACCGGACGCTTGCTTAGAGAGCTGTTTACGCGCCGTGACGAATACGTGGTGGCGACCAAGCTGTACTGGCCGATGGGCGATAAGCCCAACCAGCGCGGCTTGTCGCGTAAACACGTCATTGAAGCGCTGGACGCTTCGCTGCGCCGTCTCGGTCTGGATTACGTTGACCTGTACCAGGTTCACCGCTGGGATTATGAGACGCCAATCGAAGAGACGATGGCGGCGCTGCACGACATGGTTCGCGCGGGTAAGGCGCTCTACATCGGGGCGTCCAGCATGTGGGCCTGGCAGTTCGCCAAAGCCCAGTACACCGCTGACATAAACGGCTGGACGCGCTTTGTCTCCATGCAGAACCACTACAACTTGGTCGCCCGCGAGGAAGAGCGCGAAATGATCCCGTTTTGCCTGGATCAGGGTGTGGGCGTTTTGCCATACAGCCCGCTGGCGCGCGGCTTCTTGGCCAAGCGCTACGCGCGCGACATTCAGCAGGGGGCTGGCACGACTCGCTCGCAGTCGGATCATCTCACACCGGTGTACTACAACAGCGATGCCGATTTCGCAGTCGCTGAGCGCGTGACCGCGTTGGCTGAGCGCCGGGGCGTGACCATGGCGCAGGTTGCCCTTGCCTGGGTGCTGGCGCGTCCGGGGGTTGTCAGCCCGATCATCGGCGCGACACGCATGCACCACCTGGAAGAGGCAGTAAACGCGCTTGACCTTACGCTTTCGGCTGAGGAGATGGCGTTCCTTCAGGAGCGCTACCAGCCAAAACAACCAGCAGAGCATGTATAGCGGGCATTGCAGCTTAAGCAGCGGCGGCGTAATATGACGTTAGTGTGCAGCGTATATATTAAAGGCGTGTGCGGCTTGTGAGTGCTGTTCGTATTGCGCCGTCTATTCTGGCGGCGGATTTCACCTGTCTGGGCGACCAGATTCGAGAAGCGCAGGCGGCTGGCGCTGACCTGATTCACGTGGATGTGATGGACGGGCGTTTCGTGCCCAATATCACGATGGGGCCGCTGGTGGTTGAGGCCGCCCGTCGCAGCACAACGCTCCCGCTGGACGTGCATCTAATGATCGTGGAGCCAGAGCGCCACTTAGAGGCGTTCGCGGCTGCGGGCGCGACGCGCATTGACGTTCACTGGGAGGTTTCGCCCAACCTGCATCGCACGCTTCAGGCGATCAAGGGTCTGGGCTGCGAGGCTGGGCTGGCCATTAATCCCCACACGCCGGCCGACCTGCTGGCCGATGTGCTGCACATGCTGGACGCGGTGCTGGTTATGACAGTCAATCCGGGTTTTGGCGGGCAGCAGTTCCTGCCAGAGTCGCTGCCGCGCTTGCGCCGTTTGCGAGCGATGATTGAGGCCAGTGGCCGCACGATTGATTTGGGGGTGGACGGCGGCATCTACACTGATACAGCAGAACAGGTGGTAGAAGCGGGGGCTAACCTGCTGGTAGCTGGCAGTATGATCTTTACTGATAAACACAGCGTCCAGGCTGGCGTTGCCGCGCTGCGGCGGGCCGCTGAACAAGCAGCAAGCCGGCGCTAGGGCCGGCTCGTGGGAGAAAAGGTGTCAGCTTCAGGGAGACGACCGCTGCTACATCTTGGCCAGGGTCTTAATGCATTTGGTGCACAGATATTTACGAACGTACTTGCCGTCCTCAAAAACGCGCACGCGCTGGATGTTGGGCTTGAACTGGCGCCGCGTTGCCCGCAGCGAGTGGCTGCGGTTGTTGCCAAACTGCGGCGCCTTGCCGCAGAACTCGCACTTCGCCATGATTACGTGACCTCAACGGTGCTTTGATGCGGGCAGACAATAGGCCGCATAGTATCATACAGGTGTGAGAGAGAGCAAGGGTCGAAAACACGCCGTAAATATAACACTCACATATAGCATTAATGTGGCAGAGGGCGCTCTTTCTTATGATTACATCAGCGTGGAGCACCGCTGCGAAGGGGTTACAAAGTTATGGCAGTAGTGTTAAATCAGCATGTGGTTGACGGTCATCTGCTCAAGTGGCTAACAGCTGCTGGCCTTGCCTGGCTTGAGCACAACCATGAGCACGTCAACCGGCTTAACGTCTTCCCTGTGCCGGACGGCGATACTGGCAAGAACATGCTTCAGACAATGCGCAGCGCCTACGCTGAGATTGCAGTGATGCAGGAAGGACATGTGGGCATTGTGGGTGCTGCTATTGCCCAGGGAGCGCTGCTGGGGGCGCGTGGCAACTCGGGCGTGATACTATCTCAGTTATGGTATGGTTTCGCCGAGGCGCTGCGCGGGAGCGAGTTCTTTGATGCAGCCCTGTTTGCGCACGCTGTCACGAACGCGGTCGAAGCCGCCTACCGCGCCGTTACTACGCCTGTGGAAGGCACAATCCTCACCGTTGCACGAGAGGCGGCTGATTCTGCTGCGCGAGCAGTTGAGGAAAACGGCATTACTGACCTGTCGGAGCTGCTTGAGATCATGGTGAGCGCGGCCCGCAGCGCGCTGGCGCGCACACCCGAAATGCTGCCCGTTCTGAAGAAAGCTGGCGTGGTGGACTCGGGGGGGCAGGGGCTGCTTTATATCCTGGAGGGGATGCTGCGTCTGACCCAGGGGCAGGATGTGATGAGCATGAACGGCTCAATAGGACTCGTGCACGATCACCATCTGAGCGATGCGCTGGAACCAGCGGACGAGCGCGGCTACGGGTATGATGTGCAGTTTCTGATGCGCGGCGAGGGCATGGATGTGGCCGCTGTGCGCGCTGCGATTGATGCGATGGGCTGGTCCACGCTGGTAGTGGGCAGCAGCCAGCTCATTAAAGTTCATGTACACGTGCACGACCCTGGCGAACCACTCAGCTACGCAGTGCGACTGGGGGCTGCGCTGGAGGATGTCGTGGTTGAGGATATGCAGGCGCAGTATCAGCGTTACATCGCCGAGCGCGCCACTGCAGAAACGCATGAGCAGGATAACGTTCTTGTGGGCGCGGACGAGATAGCTGTTATTCCAGTGGTGAGCGGTGCGGGGATGCGCCGCCTGTTTACGCGCGATCTGCGCGCGGCCTGCGTTGTCAACGGCGGGCAGACGATGAACCCCAGCACGCAGGATTTCCTGGACGCGATCGCGGCGCTGCCCAATGAGCGCGTGATCCTGCTGCCGAACAACAAAAATGTTGTGATGGCTGCCCAACAGGCGGCGGCGCTGGCTAAGGGCCGGTCGGTGCGCGTCGTGCCCAGCCTTACGTTACCGCAGGGCATCAGCGCCATGGTGGCGTACTCCAACGTGTCGTCTGCTGCCGATCTCGACTCCGCTGTGCGAACAATGACAGAAGCGCTGGAATTTGTGACAAGCTGCGAGGTAACAACCGCCACCCGCGATGTCGAGTTCGATGGTCTCGTCGTGCGGCGCGGGCAGTATATCGGCCTGCTCAACGGCACGCTGGCCGCCGCAGGCGATGACCTCACAGCGCTGGTGCTCGACCTGCTGCGCCAGGCAGGCGCTGGGGAGCGTGAGTTGATCACGCTGTACTACGGCGATGGCCTGAGCCGCGACAGCGCCGAGACGTTGGTGGAGCACCTGACAGCGCACTTCAGCGCGCAGGATTTCGAAATCGTGCAGGGCGACCAGCCGCTGTATCCATACATTATCAGCCTGGAATAAGCGGTGCGCGTTCGAATCGTAACTGACAGCGGTGCGCAGTTCACCAGCCCGCTTTTTCCGCAGCAGCACGCCGTCACCATCGTGCCCAATCACATCCGCATTGGCAGCGTTGAATACCTGGAGGGCGTGGAGCTGAGCGCAGAAGAGGCTCTGCGCTTGATGCTGCGCGATCCAGGCGCTGTGCCAGCGGTTATGCCTCCTTCAGAGGCCGAGTTTGCCGCTGTCTACAATAAGCTTGCTGCCGAAGCCGATGCTATTGTGTCCATTCATCCGTCACGCAGTCTGTATACAAGTTGGGAGAACGCGACCGCTGCGGCGCAGCAGGCCGCCGGACACTGTCAGATCGTCGTGATCGACTCGCAATCGCTGGCAGCAGGGCTGGGGATGTTGGTTCGCATTGCGGCAGATGCGGCGGCACAGAAGCTAAGCCTGGACGAGATTGTGAAAGTCGTGCGCGGCGCGATCGAGCGCGTGTACACGGTCTTTTATGTAGAGTCGATCAGCAGTCTACTGCACAACCGCCTCATAAGCGCCTCTCACGCTGTGCTCGGCACGCTGTTAGGTGTCAAGCCGTTTCTGACGCTCGAAAACGGCTGTCTGATGCCCACCGAGAAAGTGCGGTCGCGCATCCAGGCAGTCGAGCGATTGGTCGAATTTGTCACCGAGTTCACCGACATTGAAGATTTCGTGATCCTGCAAAGCAAGCCACACGCTATCGAGTCAACTCGCATGGTGCAGGAGCGCCTGGCTCTGGAGTTTCCTGGACGCGCCTTTCCTCACGCTATGTACTATCCTTCACTGGCTGCTCTTGTTGGCACTGATGCACTCGGTGTGTTCATTCTCGAAGAAACGCCGCACCGTGCCGTAAGTGACAATTTGTAGCGCTGTCGCGAAGCGGGGGATCACGCGCGCGCTTATTTCTGTTAAACTGATGCGTTACGACATCCCCTTGATCGGGTGTCGTTCGGCGGCCTACAGACGAAAGACAGTGAGGGCGAGATGCCTTCTGCGCTTGAAACGCTGGTAAAAATCCTTAAGCTGGAACGCGAACAAGGTTATAACAACACTGCTGTGATTGGCGGATTGAGCGGGTTTGGGCAGAAGTGGGCCAGCGACGCCCACGGGCAGGCGCGCCGGCCGGAGCATCACCTGTTAGTAGACGAACTGGCGCTGCTGCTGCGAGAATACGATGCGCTCACTGGCCGAGATGAAAGGCACCGGCGCGTGCAGTACATGTTGGATCGTATCATGGGGCGCGTTCCGCCGCCGCCAGGATTCCAGCCTAACCCTGCCGCCGCAGCCGAGCCTGAGTCCGCACCCGCGCCAGAGACTAAGGCCGATACCAGCCCGACGCCGCCCGCAGCACCTCCTTCTACCAGCAGCGGGCCGCGCGCGCCTGTGCATGCTGACACCCGCCCCGTTGATCGCAGCACCAGGGCAGGCAAGGCACGTCCGACAGCTCGGCCTGGCAAGAGCGATCTGCCGCCGCGTCCGCGTCTTGCGCGCCCGCCGCGCCGTCCGCGCCCGGCAGTAGACCCCGAGCAGGCCGCGGATGTGCTGCGCGGCCTGAACGCGCCAGTGTCTGTGGTCAAGGGCGTTGGCGAGCGCATGGCCAAAACGTTCGAAAAGCTGGGCGTGTTCACCGTTGGCGATCTGTTGTTCTTCTTCCCGCGGCGCTACGACGACTACACTCAGCTTAAAAGCATCAGCCGGCTTGAACCTTTCACACAGGCCACGGTTATTGGCACGGTGCAGCAGACCAGTGTGCAAGTGGCACGCGGCGGCCGGCGGGATTTCCACCTGGTGCTAGACGATGGCTCAGGCTTGCTGAACGCGGTGTTCTTCGGCAAGCACTTTCTAGCGCGGCACATCAAAGCCGGACAGCAGGTTGTGCTGAGCGGTGAGGTTACGGTGTTCGGTTCGCGCCTGCAAATATCTAATCCGGAATGGGAGCACCTGGACGAGGAAAACCTGCACACGCTGCGCATTGTGCCGGTCTATCCGCTTACCGAGGGCCTGAAGGCGCGTGGGCTGCGCCGCTTGATGAAGAGCGCTGTCGAGTACTGGGCGGAGCGCCTGCCCGATTACATGCCGGAGGCAACGCTGGAGCGCGTTGAATTGGGCGATTTGGGCTGGGCGATCAAGCACCTGCATTTTCCCGCCAGTTGGGATCATCTGCAGCACGCCCGCCGCCGTTTCCTGTTTGACCAGCTGCTCCTGCTCCAGCTCGCCATGCTCGGCCACCGGCGTGACTGGCAGGCGCTGCCAGCGGTGCCGCTTGACGTCAGCGATGAATGGCTGGAGGCTTTTCTGCAAGCTGCTTTTCCTTATGCGCTGACCGGGGCGCAGCGCCGCGCGATTGCAGAGATCCGCGCTGACATCGGACAGCCCACGCCCATGAACCGCCTGCTTCAGGGCGATGTTGGTTCCGGTAAAACGGCTGTGGCGGGCGTTGCGCTGGCTGCTGCAGTGGCCAATGGACAGCAGGCCGCGCTGATGGCGCCAACCAGCATTCTGGCTGAGCAGCATTACCGCACGATTAGTCAGCTGCTGAGCCTGCTGCCAGGTGATCGCAAGCCTATTGCAGCCCTTCTCACCAGCGCGCTGTCGCAGTCAGAGCGCGAGGGTGTGTACGCGGGATTGGCTGATGGCACCGTTGATGTAGTGATTGGCACGCACGCGCTGATCCAGCCAGGCGTCGAGTTCCAGCGTTTGGCGCTGGTTGTGGTGGACGAACAGCATCGGTTTGGCGTAGAGCAGCGGGCTGCCTTGCGCGGCAAGGGCGTTAACCCGCACCTGCTAGTCATGACAGCCACGCCGATCCCGCGCACGCTGGCGCTCACCGTACACGCGGACCTAGACTTGACTGTGCTTGACGAGATGCCGCCGGGCCGCAAGCCTGTCGAGACACGTGTTATTGAGCCGGCTGCACGCGAACGGGTTTTCAGCTTTGTCCAGTCACAGTTGAACCAGGGGCGTCAGGCTTTCATCGTGCACCCATTGGTTGAAGAATCGGAACGCGCAGACGCCAGGGCGGCCGCCCAGGCTTATGAGCAGCTTAAGCAGGTGTTTTTCCGCAACAATGTGGGCCTGCTGCACGGCCGCATGAAACCTGCGGAGAAAGAAGAGATTATGGCGGCGTTCAGCCGGGGCGAATATCAGGTGCTGGTGACGACCTCAGTGGCTGAGGTGGGAGTGGATGTGCCCAACGCCAGCGTAATCGTTATCGAGGGCGCGAACCGCTTCGGGCTGGCGCAGCTTCACCAGTTCCGCGGACGGGTGGGGCGGGGGGAACATCAATCATACTGCCTGTTGATCCCGGACAGAGATACCCCGGAAGCGCGCGAGCGGCTGGCGGCCCTAGAGAGGATATCTGACGGCTTTGAGCTGGCGGAGATGGATTGGCGCCAGCGGGGGCCAGGCGACCTGCTGGGCACACGACAGAGCGGCCAGACCGCGCTGCGCTTTGCTGAGGAGATCAGCCCGGAGCTGGTAGCTGATGCCCAGCGTGAAGCGCGCACAATCTACGTCGAGGACCCGTACCTGGCGCAGCCGCAGCACCGCCTGCTGGCGGAACGGGTGCGGATGCTGGAGGCTGCGCGCGGGGATATCAGTTAATAGTTAACACTATTTGCGCGGCCTCCGGCGCCGTTGTGCCCGGAGGCTCTTGTTTGTGATAGGAGATTGGCTAATGAAACGCATTGCGCTTTACCCCGCGTCTTTGGATCCGATCCACAACGGGCACATTGACATTGCGCGGCGCGCAGCGAAAATTTTTGACGAGGTTATCGTTGGCATCTACGATATGCCCAAAAAGCGGCTGCTGTTCACCGCTCAGGAGCGGTTGGCCCTGGCTGAGAAAGCCTTTAAGGATGAGACTAATATCCGGGTGGCGCTGTATTCTGGTTTGACTGTAAACTATGCAAGAGAAGTAGGTGCAATGGCGCTCATACGGGGCTTGCGCGTTTTTTCTGATTTTGAGCTAGAATTCAGAATGGGGATCGCGAACAAGAAACTTGCGCCGGAAATCGAGACCGTCTCGATCATGACTGATGAGCGGCACCTGCACATCAGTTCCAGCACGATACGGGAAATCGCGGAACTGGGTGGGGATGTTTCAAGTATGGTTCCGCCGTTTGTAGTCACCGCGCTGGCAGAGCGTTTTGCGGAGCTGCACGCAAACCAGAACAGCCCGGGCTACACGATCAGCATCCGGGACTAGCACAGGGGAGTTACAGCGTCATGGATATTCAGCATTTAGTTGATCGCTTGGAGGACTTGATTGACGAGGGGCGCCACATACCCTTTAGCAAGTACACGCTCATTGATGAAGAGCGCGCCCTCGAGATCATTGACCAGATGCGCATTTCGATCCCGGAGGAAATTGAAAAGGCCTCCCGCGTGCTGGCAACCCGCGACCGTATCATGGCGCAGGCGAACGAAGAGGCGGCCCGCGTAGTGCAGATTGCACGCCAGCGCAGCGAGGCGCTGCTGGAGCAGGAAGTCTCGGTGCAGGCCGCTCAGAACCGCGCCGCCAACATTGTGGAACAGGCGCGGCAGGAGGCTGAGGCAATTATGGCGGGCGCTGACAGCTACGTGCTTGAGGTGCTGTCGCAGCTTGAACAGGACCTGTTGAAGACCCTTACAGTGGTTCGCAATGGCATTAAAGAAGTCAAACAGACGGCGCGGCCAGCCCTGGGCGAATCGGCGCCAGCTCAACCGGCTCAGACAGGTTTTGTCACTGAGATGCCTGCTGCGACGCGTTTTGCCCCCCGCGAAACCGTTGATGTTGAAGTCTCGCTTGGCACGGACACCAGCGCCAGGAAGTAAGGTCAATTGCGCTACACGGCTAAGGGTGTCCACCGAGTGGGCGCCTTTTTGTTTGGCGCTGCCGGGGCATAT
This sequence comes from Anaerolineae bacterium, assembly GCA_034435995.1. Taxonomy (GTDB): domain Bacteria; phylum Chloroflexota; class Anaerolineae; order Aggregatilineales; family Phototrophicaceae; genus DAOTWC01. The sequence continues at coordinate 12,994 of DAOTWC010000122.1, forward strand.
GCACCGAGGGGTGGTAGATGCGCCTGATCTATGTCGCGCTTGGCTGGGCAGCTGGCATCGTCCTGGCGGCCAACAACGACAGCGGCTCTGCGCTGATTTCGGCGCTGTGGCTCGGCTTGGTGCCGCTGGCCCTGCTGGCCAACTGGCTGGCGCGCGATGACCCGGCGCTGCGCTGGCCAATGATTGCTCTGGTAGCCTTCACGCTGGGCGGCCTGCGCATGTCGCTTGTTCCCGTTACCAGCGATGTAGCGCGCTTCAACAACCTGGGCGGCCTAACCGTTACGGGGTTGGTGATTGCCGAACCCACTGCGCGCGGCGATCGGAAGCTGCTGCGCGTAGAGGCTGAGACTGTCACGCGCGCCGGCCAAACCGTCGTGACTTCCGGTCTGGTGCTGGTTGAGTCCCCTCTACAATCGGACGTTCGTTACGGCGATCGCGTGGCCGCTACCGGCGATCTGGTTACGCCGGCGGTGTTCGACACGTTCTCCTACGCTGATTACCTGGCGCGCGGTGGTGTGTTCAGCGTGATGCCGGGGGCGGCTGTCGAAGTGCTCGCCAGCGGACTCGGCAGTCCGCTGTACGCGAGTTTGCTGGCGCTGAAAGCGGACGCTGCCCGCGCAATCGGCGCAAACCTGCCGGAGCCGCAGGCGGGCCTGCTGACGGGCATTCTGTTGGGCGACGAAAGCGGGATCGGGCCAGAACTGCGCGACGCTTTCGCCGCCGTGGGAGCATCGCACGTCATTGCGATATCCGGTTTCAACATGGTTGTCCTCAGCGGCGTGATTCAGGGCCTGCTGCGGCGGGCGCGTGTGCCGCGCGGTTGGGCTGCCGCAGCCGGTATCGCGCTGATCGCAGTGTACACGATCCTCGTAGGGGCACAGGCAGCCGTGCTGCGTGCAGCTTTGATGAGCAGCCTGCTGGTTGTTGGCGCGGCGCTGGGGCGAAAATCTTTCGTGCCTGCGTCGCTGGCGCTGGTCGCGCTTATCCTCACTTTAGCGAACCCGACTGTGCTGTGGGATGTCGGGTTCCAGCTCAGCTTTTTTGCCACGCTGGGGCTGGCGCTCTATGCCGATCCATTGGGCGCGCGTTTGAACGCCTGGCTGGCCCGCTGGTTGCCACGGCATTTTGCCCGCAGCGCGGCTGGCTTCCTGGCCGAGCCGCTGGTCGTGACCTTGGCGGTGCAGATCACGACTCTGCCGCTGGTGACGCTCTACTTTGGCCGTCTATCGCTCGTGCTGCTGCTTGTAAACCTGCTCATCGTGCCGGTGCAGGCAGTCTTGCTCCTGCTGGGCGCTGTGGCAACGCTGTCAGCAGCCGTTCCGGCCCTGGCCCAACTGCTTTACTGGCACGATCTTGTGTTCCTGGGGTGGACGACAGCAGTTGTGCGCGCCTTCGCCGGGCTGCCGTTTGCAGACGTTGCGGTGTCGCTTGATCCGCGCGCGGTCACCGTGTATTTCGCAGTGCTGATAGGAGTGGCGCTGATGCAGGCAGCACAACCGGACTGGACAATGAGGCTGGCGCAGTTTGTGCGGTCGCGGGCGGTAGTGGTGACTGGAACAGCGGCCAGCCTTTCCACGCTGATCCTGATGACAGCGCTGCTGGTCGCGCGCCCTGACGGCCACCTGCACGTCTGGCTCCTGGACGTTGGGCACAGCAACGCAGTGCTGCTGCAGACCCCTGGCGGCGCGCACGTGCTGGTTGACGGCGGACGCTACCCCGCGCGCCTGCTCACAGCCATTGGCGACCGGCTGCCGTTCAATGACCGCACGTTGGAGATACTGGTCATCACCCAGCCCGACGAGTTTAATTATGGCGCGCTGCCCAGCGTGCTCAGCCGCTACAATATCGGCCTGGTGCTGACTAACGGTCAGCCCAACTTGAGCGAGTCATACAAGTCGCTCCAGACTCAGCTCAGCGCCTATCCACTGGTCGAGGCGCGCGCTGGCTACACGCTGGACATAGACGACGGCACACGTATAGAGGTTCTGCACCCGCAGACTCAGCCGTCATTGACCGACTCGCTGAACGACAGCGCGCTGGTGCTGCGGGTGAGCTACGGCGATGTGTCGTTTCTGCTCACGTCTGATGTGAGCCAGGACGGGCAGGCCGAACTGCTGTCTGCTGGCCAATGGCCTCTGGCCACTGTGCTGCAGCTTCCACGTCACGGCGGTGCTCGCTCGCTGGACAGCGCTTTTCTCGAAGCGGTGCAGCCGCAGGTGGCCATTGTGCACGCCGACCGCGCCAACCGCCTGGGCGATCCTGATCCGGATACGCTGGCACTGTTGGGAGACACGCTGGTATTTCGCACCGACGTGCGCGGCCCGCTGCACCTGTGGACAGATGGAACAACGCTTTGGGTTGGCTGACGATCGTCTGGCTAACAATTCAGTCAAGCGGCAGAGAGTGACCACTGTGAACGGAATACCTTTACGCTTACACCAGCAGCCCCGCGCTTTCAGCGAGGCCGTTCACGGTTCAGCGATAGATAATCTCCACCCACTGATCGGTGTTCAGGCGCAGCCGGAACTCCAGTATCGGCCGATCCAGCTCGTAAGTGGCGACCGGGCGCGGTGATACGCTGACAATCTGTGCGCCTGGCGGCAGCGAAACCTGCAGGTCAACCGCCTCACCCTGGGTTCCAGGTTGTTTCTGCAGCAGCAGCCGGTAGCGGCTGAAATCCCCAAAAGTTTCTACCCGCAGCGGCGAGCTGTAATCGAGCTGGAAGCGGTTGCTAGTGTCATACGGTATGCCGAAACGGGTCACCAGCCGCGTGTGGTCCTCCTCCAGCACCGTTGTTGGTTCTATGGGGAAGTTGACAGTGTCCAGCAGCACGCTGCCGGCTGGCAGAAATACCTGCAGCAGGCTGCGGTAATCGAGCGGCCCGTGGAAACGTGGGTTCACAGCGGGGTCGTTCTGGGCGACAGCAGCGGGATAGTCATAGGTCAGTGTGGCGCGGTTGACAAATGTTCCATCCGGCTGAATGCGCACATCGAGCGTAGTGCGCCGGGCAACGGACCGGTTGGACTTGTTGCCCAGGTTGGTCTCGACAGCCATGAAGTAGTCATGTGTGCGCGCTGGAGCCTGTGCGCCGCTCCAACCGAGCAGTTCGGCCAAGCGGTTCAGCCGCTGATCTGTGAAGTAGAGCATGATATGCTTTTCCTGCAGCGCGCGCAGCAGCGCGCTGAACAGCGCCCGGCCCGTTTCGGCGTCGCGGCTGAGCGCCTGCCACTGGCGGAAGATCTGCTCGTACAGAGCGGCCAGAAAGCGCTTGTGCGGGCTGTTTTCTTCGCCTGAGGAACGAATATCGTAAATCACGTTCCGGAAGTTGGCGGCAGTGACAACTTGATCATAGCCGGGGACAGTAACGCTGCCCAACGCTTCCAGAATGTACTCAAACCCGACCAAGTCAATCGCAAACACGCCGCTGACAGGCGACTGCGGGTTGTTGCCGGCGTCGTAATACCAGCGGGCCATCTGGGCTGTCTTCCGAAAATCCGCTTCCCAGCTTCCATCCCAGGCCGCGTACACCGGCTGGCCGTAGCGAATCCACCATGCAGGTATGCTCATCTCTGTAGCGGCTTCAGCTGTAGGCGGGTTTGGCGTGGTGGCGGTGGTGGCGTTGTACGAATAGCTGTCAATGCGACCGTTGCGAACGCGAAGCAGGCCATAGGTGCTGATGTACCCACCGGACGGGCGTAGCTCGTCGCTATTCTGCGACAGGATGAGGTAACGCTGGTCTTCAACTACGCCAAACGCCGTGGTCAGCGCTTCGGGGCTGTCAATCAATATGGTGTTGATGTCGCTCAGGATGCTGTAGTACTGGCGCAGCGTTTCAATCTGCAGTAAACGTTCTGGCGACAGCGATCCTGTGTCAACGGCGTTCAGGGCTGCGCCGGCAGCGTCCAGGTGAGCGTTGGCGCTCAGAAAGCGCGGCAGGCCAATGCGCAGCAGGTCAACCACGCGCACGCTGCTGGTTATCTGCGCGCCTGTAGCGTCTTCCTCGCCCGTGACAAGAAAGAACAAGGTGGGCTGAGCACCAGCCAGGATGTCCTCAGCGGCCAGCGCGATCTCCTGGGCGACATCGAGCAGGGCGAAATTGGCGGCTAGGTCTGCACTGGGGGCCAGAGGCCGGAGGAACCCGGTGCGCTGCCGCGCAGTGGCCAGCGTGCCCGCGAATTCCCCTACGCTGAGGCGCAGCCGTTCGAAGTCTGCCAGTGTCCACTCAATGAAGGGCCGGTTGGCCAGCGAACGGATCACGCGGTCCACGCTGTTTGTGGAGGTTTGGACGCGGTTCACAGAGTCCGTCACAACGACCAGGCCGCCGATGACCGCAGTGATCAGCACAATGAAGGCGATGAGCAGGGTGCGCCGGTTGAACGCGCGCTGGAAAGCTCGGCGCACGCGGCGCAGCGCGCGCGGCTGACGCCGACGCCGCGTTTTGCGAATAGGCTGCGGCGCCTCGGGAAGCAGAGGGGTTTCGATGTCAGTCATGGTTTGCTCAGGTCAGCGTTTCTCGCGCGCGCCGAACACGCGCCGCCAGCCGGCTGGCTTGGGCCGCTGGTCGGCAGGGGTGTAATAGTAATCGTAGTAAGTGTAGCCATAGTATTCATCGCGCAGGTCTACACCGTTGAGCACCACACCCTTGATATCGCGGTCAATGCGGATGAACTGGTCTTTGGCGCGCAGCGCCTGGCTGCGGCGGGTGCGGCGGGCGTCCACTACTAGGATGACATCGGCGCGGGCCGATGTGGCAATCGTCATGCTGTCGGCGACCACCAGGCAAGGCGGTGTGTCAATCAGCACGATGTCCACGTTGGAGGACTCAAGAAAAGTGCGCACCCAGCGCTGGATGAGCATCGAGCCAAGAATCTCGGTTGGATTGGCTGGAATGAAGCCGCTGGTGATCACGCGCAGCCCTGGAACGTCGGTGTCCTGCAGGCACTCGCGGAAGCTGACGGCGGCCAGGGCGTCGCCGCCGTTAACGCCAGCTGTTTGTGTGTGTGAAGGTTCTGCCAGCAGAAGCGACGTCAGGCCGATTGTGTTGTCCAGCCCGAAAACTTCGTGCACCTTAGGCCGGCGCAGATCGGCATCAAGCAGCAGCACGCGCAGCCCGGCCATGGCCAGGGCCACCCCTAGATTACAGGTTGTGACCGTTTTCCCCTCCGACGGGCCAGGGCTGGTAATGACATAGACCCCTTTCCTGCCCTGACCGGCAGCAAACAGCAGGTTGGTGCGCAGCTTGCGGTAGCCCTCTGCCACTGACGTAGGCACGTCCGGCTGTGTGATAAGGCGGTTCTCGTGGGTATCGGCCGGGGAGCCAAACCGCGGGATGGACGCCAGCACCGGCAGCGCCAGCGTCTGCGCCACCTCCTCGGATGTGCGCAGGTTGTCGTTGAAGTACTCCAGCAGCAGCACACCGCCAACCGCCAGGGCTGCGCCAATAATGGCGCCAAACGCCGTGATCGTGCCCACACCCGTGCCGCTTGGCTCTGTTGGAATGCGCGCGCGGTTCACTAGGTCTACTGAGTTCGTGCGCTGCTGCATGCTGGCGATCGTGGACGAAAACTGAGCGATGGTTGCTGTGGCCTGGTTGACCTGATCGATGACAGTGGTATAACGCGCCGTCAGCGCGTCAATCTCGGCCTGGTCGCTGCTGGTCTCAATCTGCTTGCTCAGGTCTGCGAGCTGCTGGCGCGCCGCTTCAACCTGGGCAGCCAGCGTCTCGATCTGGTTGTTGAGGAATGCAATCTGGCTCTGCTGCCCCGGTGTGAGGTTGGTGGGGCTGTTCTTGATCACCTCAGCGGCAATTGTGTTGGCGATGTCGGCCGCGATAACCGGATCGCTGTAAGTGGCTACCAGCCGCAGCAGCGAAGTGCCGCGAATAACGCTCACGTCAATGAACTTGAGGAGGTCCTGGGGCGGAATTGGCAGGTCAAGCGCGGCCACCGTGCCTTGAAGCACATCGTAGCTCTGCACCAGCTCTACATAAGTCTGGGCCAGCTCGATGCCGGTGCGAATCTCAGAGACATCGGGGTTGGGCGCCTGAATGAAGCTGCCGATCAGCAGCGTGGCCTCCGCCCGGTACATGGGCGGGCGCGTGCTGGCCACCACGAAAGCGAATCCGCCGCCCAGAAACGCGGCGAGCACGATCAGCCACAGCCACCGCCGCAGCCGATACACATACTGAACCAGCTCGAGTTCCATCTTGTCTCAAACTCCTAACAACACACAATCAGTCTATCACACACTCTTGATGAACGTACCCTACAGCATCCCAATGCAGACCTCGCTTTTAGATTTGTAATTTCTAACTCGTGTGCGACATTATGGCCTTAAAATAGATAGAAGCAACGCGGCACCCCCCAGCTTTCATTGGTGGTGTGGATATTGCAAGGATTGGGCATGGCATCTCTCAACCTGAAACAAAACGGACTCATCGCAGCGGTTATTATCGTGCTTCTTCTGATCACTGCTGGCATCGGGTTAGCTCAAGACGATGCATGCGAAGCGCTGGCTGAAGCGGCTCTCAAGCAGCTCGCAGTAAGCTGCGTTGATGTAGGCAGCAACCGGGTGTGTTACGGGTCAAGCGTGGTCACGGCGACGGCTGGGCCTGAAGCGCAGGTAAGCATCGGCCGGTTCGAAAAACCGGGCGATCGCGCCAGCTTGTTCGACCTCCAGGCGCTGCGCTCTAGTGTATTCGATCTGGGGGCAAAGACCTGGGGTATCGCGGTCCTCAACGTGCAGGGCAATCTCCCGCTCACAGTCGAGCCGCCCGGCTTGGTGTTTGTTATGTTGGGCGATGTAAGCCTGGTGAACGGCGTCGGCCGGGATCTGCTGCTGCGCGCCCTGGCCAAACCGCTGGCGATCACAGTGGGGCAGGACCTGGAGGCCTTCTGGGATGTGCCAGCCGCGGGCGAACCCGGACAGCCGGACTTCACGTTCCCGGCGAACAGCGTGCTGCAGATAGACGGTGTCACGCCGGATGGCCAGTGGCTGCGCACGGCGCAGCCTAATGGGGGCAGTCCGTTCGCGTGGGTGGATGCTGAGAAAGTGTGGGAGCAGCAGACATCCCTCGAAGCGCCGGGCACGGCCGTGCGCGGTCTGCCAGTGATTGCGCCCAGCGCGCGCGGGCCAATGCAGACGTTCTTTCTGCAGACTGGCATCGAAGCGCCAGCCTGCTCAGCCGTGCCGCCCTCGCTGCTCTATGTGCAGACGCCGGACGACGTAGCGGCGGATATCACTGTGAACGGCGTCAGCCTGCGCGTCGAGGGGGCGGCGATCCTGCGGCTGGTCCCTGATGGGCGCGCGCCCTCGGGGTTTGCGCTGCGCATCTTCGTGCCCAGCGGCCTGACGACTCTGTACGCTGGCACGGACGACGAGGTGCTGCTGCCGCCCGCTTTTGCGGCCCAGGCCCCGCTGGAGCTGGACCGCGACGGCAGGCTGTTGATTGCAGACACCTTCACGCCAATCGAGCCGGTGGAGGGCGCTGAGCTGGACGCGCTGCAGCCGGTGGAAGGGCTGCCAGAGAACGTGCTGAACTACCCGGCTTTCATCCCCAGCGTGACCGTGGCCTCTGGCGTGGGCCAGCCGTTCCCGGTTTACGTCTTCGACCGCCCGGAGCAGGCGCTGGCGCTGACGCGGGTCCTGTGCAGCGCTGGAGCGCTGCCGGAGCTGGTATGCACCATTTTGCTGTCGGCGGCGGGAGGATAAAGCCTCAATCGGCGGCGCTGGAGCGGCCCCGCTGGCCTGTGAGTTCTGCCCTGCCGTAGATGACGGCGCGCAGTTGGGCCAGCGGGTCGTCGGCGCTGTCTATGCCGTTCGCCAGCAGGTGATCGAGGCGCGCGAACAGCTCATTGGCGCTGACGGTTGTGTCGCTCACCAGCTTGATAATGCCGGGGTGCACCGTTTCGACTGGCTGCTCAGAATCGGTGTGCAGCACCTCATGCAGCTTCTCGCCGGGGCGGATGCCGGTAAAACGGATGGCTACGTCCTGGTAGGGGCGCAGGCCGCGCAGACGGATCATGCGCTCCGCCAGCTCCACGATGCGCACCTCATCGCCCATCTTGAGCAAGAAAATGTCGTTGCCCTCGGTGAGGCAGGCGGCCTGGATCACAAGGCTGGCGGCCTCCGGGATGCTCATGAAGTAACGGGTCATCTCTGGATGCGTCACCGTGACCGGCCCACCGCTGTCTATCTGGCGCTCGAATGTGGGCAGCACACTGCCGCGGCTGCCCAGCACGTTGCCGAAGCGCACTGCTGTAAAGCGCGTGTCGTGGCCCGGCTCGCGGCCCAGCGCCTGAACGATCAGCTCGCAGATGCGCTTGCTGGCTCCCATTACGTTGGCTGGGTCTACCGCCTTGTCGGTTGAGATCAGCACAAAGCGCGACACGCCGTGATCGCGCGCCAGCTCGGCCAGGTTGCGTGTGCCGACCACGTTCACACGCAGCACCTCGTCGGGGTAGCACTGCAGCAGCGGCACGTGCTTATAGGCGGCCGCGTGGAACAGCACCTGAACACCGTAACGCCGGAAGACCGCCTCCAGCGAGCGGCGCACGGTGATATCGGCCAGCACGGGCACGATCTCCACCTCTGGGAAGCGCGCGCCAATCTCGATAACCAGGTCGTGCAGGCCGCTTTCGTTGTTGTCCAGCAGCACGATGCGCTGCGGCTCGTAGGCCGGAAGCTGGCGGCACAGCTCGGAACCGATTGAACCGGCAGCGCCGGTTACCAGCACCGTCTTGCGCATGATCGGTGTGAGGTTAACTGCCCGGTTGGGGCGCACGAGACTGCGCCCGATCAGGTCCTCTGGCCGCACATCGCGCAGCAGCGGGGCGCTGTGCTGCGTGGACATGACGCCGAACATGTCGGGAATCAGCTTGATGCGCGCGTTTGTGTTTTCACACTGCGCCAGTATAGCGCGGAAGTCCTGGCCGGAGATGTTGTGAATGGCCATAACGATCAGGCTGACGCCGTACTGATGGACGACGGCAGGGATGGCGTGGCGCGTTCCCAGCACCGAACACCCCTCGATGAACAGCCCCTGCTTGCGCGGGTCATCGTCAATGAAGCCGACGACTGTGTAGCGGTCGCGCTGGCTGCGCCGGCGAAGCTGGAGGGCCAGCATCTGGCCGGCCTCGCCAGCGCCGACGATCAGCACGCGCGTGCTGGGGCTGGCCGCCTGACGCGGGCGCAGCGGATTGCGCAGCGTGCCGAGGGCGAATTGGCCGCGGTAGCGCAGGGCGATGAAGCCGCTGGTGGCCAGCGCGTTGCCGATGAGGATCACGCTGACCGGCAGCGGGCGCGGGTAGAGCAGCACATCCACCAGCAGCATAGCGGCGGTGGCCGCCGCAGCCGCGTTGACGATCAGACCGGCGCGGTGGCCGCTGGTGTGCAGCCACATCTGGTGGTAGACGCCGGCCAGGTACAGCGCAGCGACCATCCCCAGCGCCGCTACCAGCACCGCCGGCATGAGCCGCAGCAGATCGGCGGGGGATACGGCCGGCAGCCGCGCCAAGTAGACCAGGGTGTACGCGCCTACCATCAGCAGCACATCGAGCAGCGCCCACGCTGCGACATGCTTGACGTGGTGGCGCGGGATGGCGATGTTGACAGCCGGCAGGTACATGTGTGTCTCTCTGTTAGGTTAAACAGCTACGCCTGCTGCTGCGGCAGCCACCGCTTCGGCGTGCCGCCAGATGCGCTCGACAGCGGCGCAGATGTCGCCCGCCACCGCCTCGCTCATGTGCGACCAAATGGGCAGGCTGAGCGAGCGGGCGGCCAGCAGATTTGTGCTGGAGAGCGTTTCTTCCGGCGGGGCGAACTGCCGGTAGGCGGTGTGCCGGTGACACGGCGGGTCGTAGTACTTGCGCGTGTCCACGCCCTCAGCGGCCAGCGCCAGCGCCAGCGCGTCGCGGCTGAGGCCGAAGGCGTGGGGGTCAACCGTGACGGCGAAGTCCTTGTACGAGCTGCGATCCTGCGGCCGCACGGCCTGGAAGCTGAGGCCAGGCAGGCGGCCCAACTCACGCCGGAAAAGAGCGGCGATGTGGTTGCGGTGCTGGGCAGCGGCCTCCAGCATCTCCAGGCTGCGCAGGCCCATATAGGCGTTAAACTCGGCCAGGCGCGCGTTCATGCCGGCGAAACGGCTGTCGTAATCGCCGGCGTTGCCGTACTCGCGGCCCACGCGCACTGCCTCGGCCAGCGCGTCGTCATTGGTGGCGACAATCCCGCCTTCGCCGGCGATTAGCAGCTTGGTTGGGCTGAGGCTGAACACCTGGGCGCGCCCCTGCGCGCCGACCGGCCTGCCATCGTACAGCGCGCCAAAGCCATGCGCCGCGTCGAAAACCAGTGCAAGCCCATGGCGCGCCGCCAGGGCCTCCAGCGCGGCGATGTCCGCCGGCGCGCCGAAATTGTGCACGGCGACGATGGCGCTGGTGCGCGGCGTAATAGCGCGCGCTGCCGCTGCGGGGTCAATGTTCGTGGTGGCTGGGTTCACGTCCACAAAGACAGGGCGCGCGCCGTTCCAGGCCAACGCGCTGATGGTTGCCATGAACGTGAAGCTGGGGACGATCACCTCGCCGTTCAGCCCCAGCGCCTGGTAGGTGAGCATGAGGCCGGCTGTGCAGCTTGAGACGGCGACCGCGTGCCTAACGCCCAGGTGCGCCGCCACAGCGTCCTCGAACTGGCGCAGCCAGCGCCCCTTGGTGACCATGCCGCTGGCCAGTATGTCCTGCACGCCGCCTGCCACGCCGTCGAACGCCGGCAGCAGCGGGCGCGTAATCGGGATTTTCGAGTCGAAAACGGGCCTGCCGCCCAGCAGCGCCGGTGTGGAGTGCATAAAGACGAGTCCCTTTGATGCGACAATAACTGCGCCAGATTACATTGCTGCGGCATGTATGAAGTTAGGATCGCTTAACCCATCTTAAGCGAAGTTGGCAGAAACGCAAGTTAACGATTATGAGGCTATGCGTTCTTAACAATTACACAGGGCTGCGCGATGCGTTCAGGTCTTTGACAGCGGCTTGGCAGGCACACCGACAACGGTTAAGCCGGGTGGAACAGACTTAACAACACATGCTGCCGCACCGATGACCGCGTCATCACCGATGACGAGTGGAGCGTCTTCAGTGCCATTAATAATCACCGCACCTGTTCCTATGTAGACGCACCTGCCGGCGTGAACCCAACCCGACACATGAACGCCTGGCGCCAGCGTTGTGTAGTCGCCGAGAACGACGTCGTGGCCGATTGTGCAGTCAAGATTGATTTGGACATGCAAACCGAGTTTAATATTGGTTGTCAGAATGCTGCCAGCACAGATGACACTCCCGCTGCCTACATCAATCCAGCGCGACATCTCCACATTCGGATGAATTAGAGTGGTAAACTGCAGGCCAGCTTC
>DAOTWC010000123.1:0-12852 GCA_034435995.1 Anaerolineae bacterium
ACCGCTGCAGATGGTGAGGATGGCTTGGACAAAATTCGATCTGAGCATCCCGATCTGATTATTCTGGACATCATGCTGCCGCGCCTTGACGGCCTGAGCATCTGCCGGATTATTCGCCACGACGCTTCAACTGCGCACATCCCCATCATCATGCTAACTGCGCGCGGCACAGAGGTGGATAAAATCGTTGGGCTGGAAAGCGGCGCGGACGATTACATTGTCAAGCCATTCAGTCTTGGTGAGTTTCTGGCCCGCGTGCGAGCTGTCATGCGCCGGGCACCGGGCAGGCCAGTGCCCCAGGATGAGCTGGTTTCCAACAACCTGCGCCTGAGCCTGACTGGCCGCCGCTTTTTCAAAGGCGAGGACGAGGTCAAGCTGAGCAACAAAGAGTTTGATCTCCTGGCCGAGCTGATGCGCAATCGGGGCGCGGTGCTCTCGCGCGACCTGATCCTCACGAAAGTGTGGGGATATGATTACTTCGTAGACAAGCGCACTGTAGATGTCCATGTGCGCTGGCTGCGCGAGAAGATCGAGGATGACCCTTCTAATCCGCGCCGTATCGTCACCGTGCGCGGCGTGGGGTATCGGTTTGAAGGTTAGGTATGGACGTTAAGGACGCTGCCGCCCGCACACAGGAGCAACGCCCCGCGGAAATCCAGGTTTTGACGGCGCTGATCAACACCGCCTACGACGCGCTGCTGGCACTTGACGACCGCTGCCAGGTTATCGCGCTTAACCAGAGCGCGCGCGCACTGTTCGGTGTAGAAGCCGCTGCTGGGCTGTCGCTGGTTGAAATCACCGGTTCGCCAGAGCTGGAAATGATGGTGTTGGACTCGCTGCGCAACCGGGAGCAGATGCTGGAGGAGCAGCTTACGCTTGACCGGCGCATCTATCGCGTGCGCGTCAACGTGAGCTACCTCGATGAAACACCGTTAATTTGCTTGGCGCTGCAAGATATCACTGACTTGGTGCGCTTGAACCGGGCACGGCGCGACATGGTGGCGAATATCTCGCACGAGCTGCGCACGCCGATTGCCAATATCCGCCTGATTATTGACGGTCTCTTTCATGATCAGGAGAAGCCTAAACGCAAGCAGAGCATTAATTCGCTGCGCGCCATCGCGCGCGAGACTGACTCGCTGCTGTGGATGGCAGAGGAGCTGCTTGATCTCTCCATGATCGAGTCCGGCCAGGCGATTATGCGCATGGTGCCTGTGCCGGTGTATGAAGTCGTCGAGGAAGCTATTGAGCGCATCTATGATCAGAGCGCAGCCAAGGAGTTGGAGGTCGTTCACGATGTGCCCGAAAATCTGCTGGCTATCTGCGACCGCGACAAGGTGCGCCGCGTGCTGACCAATCTTATTCACAACGCTGTGAAATGGTCGCCGCCGGGGGAAACGATCACTATTCACGCAGTCAGTGGTGACGACGAGGTGCGCATCAGCGTCTACGACAACGGCCCAGGCGTGCCGGACGACCAGACCGAGCGCATATTCGAGCGTTTCTACCAGGTGGACAGCTCGCGCTCGGTGAGCGAGGGCACTGGCCTAGGGCTGGCTATCTGCAAACACATTGTTGAGGCGCACGGTGGGCGTATCTGGGCACAGGGCAACAGCACAGGCCGCGGCGGCAGGTTCTATTTTACACTGCCAAAAGCTGACGAACGTCACGACAAATAAGTGCTTTGTTAAGCTGCGCGTGACAAGCTCTGAATTCCTGCTATACTATTAGATGACAATCTGGCAGACCTTCGGGGCAGGGTGAAATTCCCGACCGGCGGTAAAGCGCACAGCGCCAAGCCCGCTACCCGAGTCGCTGGCCATTTGGCTGGCGCGCACAACCGTTCTTGGTTGTGCCGGTGGATCTGGTGAGACTCCAGAGCCGACGGTAAAAGTCCGGATGGGAGAAGGTTAACACTGGCAGCACAGCGGCCTGTGAGTTGTGCTGTCGGCTGTGCCGAATGACATACCCGCCGCGGTGGCCATTAACGGCCGTGTTCGGCGGCGTGTTATGCATGGCAGCTTCCTCAAGTCCCCGTTGATCTGCGTCCGACAGCGGGGATTTTGTATGCGCGAGACTGCACTTTACCTCAAGTTAACCACTGTGGCCCGCCTGCCTGCCAGCGCGCGCCTCAAACTGCTGCGCTATCTAGCGCCTCTTAGCGTTGTGCTGATTGTGCTGGGTTTGTGGCAGGCCGTGTTTCTGCTGCGACTGTACCCGCCGTTCATTATTCCGTCGCCGCTTTCGGTGGCTGAGCGCTTCCAAGAAGTTATAGCGGATGGTCGTCTGTGGACACACATAGGCGCGACGCTGTCAGCTGTGCTGGTTGGGCTGGCAGCCGGCGTGGTCGTTGGTCTGGGGCTGGGATATGCCATTGCCCGCAGCCGTGTGCTAGACGCCTTGCTTTTGCCGTTAATCGCTGCTGCTCAGTCTACCCCTGTGGTGGCGTATGCGCCGCTGCTGGTGATCTGGTTTGGCAGCGGCCTGACGAGCAAGATCGTCACAAGCTCACTGGTTGTTTTCTTCCCCATGCTGCTCAACACAGTCGTTGGCTTTCGCGGCGTGCCGCGTCCGCTTTACGACTTGATGCGCGCCCAGCGGGCCACACGCTGGCAGATGTTCACCAAACTCGAAGTGCCGGCGGCGCTGCCGGTTCTGCTGGGCGGGCTGAAGATTAGTGCGACGCTGTCGGTAATTGGCGCGGTGGTCGGTGAGTTCGTTAACGCGAACGCTGGCTTGGGTTTCCTGATTAATCTGGCGCGCAGCCAGTACGACACGCCGCTGGTGCTGGTCTCCGTAATTACGCTAGCGGCAGCGGCTCGCCTGCTGTACGGTGGGGCGGCTCTGCTGGAGCGCTACCTGCTGCGTTGGCAGCAGCGCGCAGGCCGCAGCAGATAAAAGGCGTCAATCAGCGCAAGTGCGCTGCTGCAGTAAACACTGAAGACACTGAAGACAAGGAGCAACGCAATGTATCGCAGATGGATGACAGCAGTACTATGTGTCATCGCCTTATCATGTGTCGGCGGTGTCAGCGGCGCTGCGGGACAACCCGCAGTGCTGACCGAACTGACGTTCTTTTTGACGTTCGTGCCCAACATTCAATTCTCGCCAATTTATGTTGCCATCGAGAAGGGGTACTTTGCTGAGGAGGGCCTGAACGTCACTATCCAGCACGGCGATGAGCCAGACGGCGCAAACCTAATCGCTGCTGGCCAGCTCGATTTTGGTATGATCAGCGGCGAACAAGTGATTTTAGCCCGTTCGCGCGGTTTGCCGTTGGTCTATGTTTACGCTTGGTTTCAGGAATACCCCGTGGGTATCGTCGTGCCGGACAACCTGGGTGTCTCCAGCGTGCGCGATCTGATCGGGCGCAAGGTTGGTATCCCTGGTCGCTTCGGGGCCAGTTACACCGGCCTGCTGGCGCTGCTAGCCGCCAACGGCATGACGGAGTCTGACATTCAGCTTGAGCCGATTGGCTTTAACGCGCCAGACGTGGTGTGTCTGGGTGGCGTTGAGGCGTCGGTGATTTATATCAACAACGAACCGCTCCAGATTCAGCAGCGGGCTGATGCCGGCATGTGCGGCGACATCACCGGCGTGACGGTGTTCCCCGTGGCTGAAGCAGCGAATATGGTCTCTAACGGAATCACGACCAGCGAAATGGCAATCGCCGAGCGGCCAGAGCTGGTGCGCGCTGTGGTGCGGGCCTATGACCGTGGGCTGCGGGCTGTGATTAACAACCCTGCTGAGGCCTATCTGCTGTCTAGGAAATATGTCGAGACGCTGCCGGCGTCGGAAGAGTTCGTGCAGGCGCTGGAAGAAGCTGCCAGCGCGCAGGCTGAGTTTTTGGCTGGCAGCCCCGACCGCGAGGCTGTAGCTGCCAGCCGCGAGGCGCTGCGCTCCGAGCTGCAGGCGCGCTTTGAGCCGAAAGACGTGCTGCAGTTCTTGGTGCTGCTTGAGACGATTGAGCTGTGGGACTCTGACCAGCTGGGCAGGACGGAGCTGTCCGCGTGGGAGATCACCCAAGAAACGCTGCTGGCGATGCCGGCGGACATCGTCACCATGTCGGAGCCGATTGACCTGAGCGCGGCTTTTACTAATGCGTTCCTGCCGCCAGACGAGCAGTAAGCCGATGCAGCTTGCAGCGCGCGGTTTATCCGTTGTTTACACCGGGCCGGACGGCGAACCGCTGCCGGCGTTCGGCCCGGTAACCTTCAGCATTGCCTCTGGTTCATTTGTGTGCCTGGTGGGGCCGTCGGGCTGCGGCAAGAGCACGCTCATTCGGACGCTGGCCGGCCTGCAGCGCCCGACGCGCGGTGAAGTGCTGCTCGAAGGCGCGCCGCTGCGCGAGCCGTCGCCAGACATCGGTGTCATGTTTCAAGACCCCACGCTGATGCCCTGGCGGACAGTGCGCGACAACATTGCACTCCCACTAGAACTGGCCGGTGCGCCGCGCGCACAGCGCTACGCCGTCGCTGACGCGCTGCTGCTGAAGCTGGGGCTGGCGGGCTTCTCGCTGTCTTATCCGGCAGAGCTGTCTGGCGGCATGGCGCAGCGGGCAGCGCTGGGCCGTCTGCTGGCGCAAAAGCCGGCAGTGCTGCTGCTGGACGAGCCATTTGGCGCGCTGGATGCGCAGACCCGCGAACAGGTTGGTATGGATCTGCTGACGATGTGGGCCGAGGAACGGCAAACGGCTTTGATGGTTACCCATGACATCAACGAGGCAGTGCTGCTCGCCGACCGTGTGCTCGTCATGAGCCGCCGGCCAGGTCAGATCGTGGCCGATGTGAGCGTTCCGCTGGCGCGCCCGCGCAGCGTGAACGATCAGTACAGCCCGTTGTTCGCGGAGACGGCCCAGCGTGTGCGCGCTGCGCTCAACCGACAGTCTCATTCTTCGCCAGCCTGACGCAGCCCTTTCCTGATCACTAGCATGGTATATACTAGCCAGGCGGCGGCGCGGCCATTAGCAAAGCCGCGCCGCTTGCGCACGTGGTCTGTAATTTACAGCGAGGAACCTTGACCGAAAATGGTACACACAACTGTGCGTCTGCTGCTGTTTGTCGCGATACTGTGGAGCGCGCCAGCCGCTGCGCCACAGCAGAATGACAGCGGCGCGTTTGTTGTTGGGCGCGATCTGACTATCGCCGCCCTGCGCGAACGCGCCATTGAAGGCAGCGACATCACGATAGAAGAGACACTGGAGGATGGCTTCAACTACGACCAGTACATTGCCAGCTATATTTCCGAAGGCAACAAAATCTACGGGCTGCTGACTGTGCCGAACGGCCCTGTGCCAGATGGGGGATTTAAGGCGGTGGTGTTCAATCACGGCTATATTCCGCCAAGCGTCTACCGCACAACGGAGCGCTATGTTGCCTACGTAGATGCGCTGGCCCGCAGCGGCATGGTGGTCTTTAAGATTGACTACCGCGGCCACGGCGACTCCGAGGGGGAGCCAACAGGCACATATTTCTCCCCCGCCTATACTATTGACGCCATATCAGCGCTCAAGAGCCTCCAGACGCTGCCATTCGTTGATCCTGATGGTATCGGCATGTGGGGGCACAGCATGGCTGGCAACTTGGTTCTGCGCGCTATGCTGGTTGAGCCGCAGGTCAAGGCCGGCGTGATCTGGGCCGGGGCGGTTTACAGCTATGACGACTTCATCAAGTACGCGATAACTGACACGTCGTTCGTGCGCTCTGAGGAGACTCCAGGGCTGCGCCTGAGCCGCGAACTGTTCGAAACGTACGGTCGCCCAAGCTCGGCGGTGGCGTTCTGGCGGGCAGTCTCGCTAACTGAGAACATTGCCTATCTAGAGCGGCCGCTGCAAATCCATCACGCGCTTGACGACGATGTCGTGAACATCGGCTATTCGCTGGACTTGACAGCCGTGCTGCGCGCTAACAACAAGTTCTATGAGTTCTACCAGTATGAAGGCGGCGGGCACAACATCGCCTCGCCTTATTTTGAGACGGCCATGCTGCGAACCATTCTCTTTTTCCAGCAGCACCTGGGGGCGGAGTAGATGCGCGAGGGAACGGGGCACACATGAACTTTCCAATTGACGCGGTGCGCGAACAGTTTCCGGCTCTTCACCAGCCAGCGGTAGCGAACACGCTGCCGGTTTTCTTGGACAATCCTGCTGGCACACAGGTTCCACAGCATGTTATTGACGCTGTGAGGGACTACTACGTTCACAACAACGCTAACTCTGGCGGAGCCTTTGCCACCAGCCAGCGCACCGACGCGATGGTTGAGAGTGTGCGCGCCAAGATGGCAGCTTTCCTCAATGCCCCGCTGCCTCAGGAAATTGTGTTCGGGCCGAACATGACGACGCTGACGTTCGCTTTCAGCCGGGCGTTGGCGCAAACGCTTCAAGCTGGCGACGAGATCGTGCTGACACGCATGGACCACGACGCCAACATCGAACCCTGGCGGCGGGCTGCGGCTGACCGCGGCCTGATAGTGCGCTGGGCCGATATTCACGATGACTGCACGCTGGATCTGAGCAGCCTTGAAGCGGCCCTGACCGACCGGACGCGGGTAGTGGCCACCGTTCACGCTTCCAACGCCGTTGGAACGATTAACCCAGTTCAGCAGATCGCTGAGATAGCCCACGCGGCCGGCGCGCTGTATATCGTAGATGCGGTGCAGAGCGTGCCGCACATTCCGGTTGACGTGCAGGCCATCGGCTGCGACGTTCTGCTGTGCTCTGCATACAAGTTTTTTGGCCCGCATATTGGCGTGCTTTGGGGGCGCTACGATCTGCTGGCCAGCCTGCCGGCGTATAAGGTGCGCCCGGCAGGTGACAGGCCGCCGCATCGCTGGGAGACCGGAACGCCCAGTTTTGAGACCATTGCCGGCGTTGGCGCGGCGCTGGATTACTTCGTCTGGCTGGGCCGCCTGTGCCGCCAGATTGAACCATCTATCGCGCACAATGGCGGCGATACACAACGGCGCGATTACCTGGCCGCGTTCGAGGCGATCGGGCAGTATGAGCGCGAGCTGGGCGCACATTTGATCGAGACGCTGCAAGGGCTGCCGGGGGTTGAGCTGGCTGGCATAACTGAGCTAACGCGCATGGACCAGCGCGTGCCAACAGTTGCTTTCACAATGACGGGCCACTCGCCACGCGACATAGCTGCTCACCTAGCCCAGCAGCATATTTACGTGTGGCATGGGAACTACTACGCGGTTGAGATTATGAAGCGGCTGGGACACGAGACGCACGGCATGGTGCGGGTTGGGCCGGTGCACTACAACACCCACACAGAGATTGACCGTCTGGAGACTGCCCTGCGCCAGTTGGACTAACCGATGATTTCCTTGGAGATGGCAGCGGCGAGCTGCGCGCTCACCAGCTCAAGCATAAACACGTTTTCCTGGGTGATCGAGCCTGTTTGGTCACGACAGGCCAGCAGCGCGCCGTAGCGATTTCCGCTGAAGACAACAGGCACACAGGCCGCCGCGCCAACTTTGCCATCCTGTATCAGTTTCAATGTAGGCTGGTTGGATTCGTCTGTTGGGCTGGCGATACGGCTCTGACCATTTTGCGCTACCCAGGTTATCAAGTCGTCAGGCGCGGCCTGGCGCGGCGCGGCCGCCTGCAGTGCTGCCGGCCCGCGCTGGGCGCGCAGCGTAAGGCGTGTTGGGTCTGTGTCCTCCAAGCGGTAGAACGCCACATACTGGTAACCCAAGTCCATACAGGCGGCCACGGCCGCCTCGTGCTTGCCGCTTTCGCCAACGGCCTGCCGCAGGCGTTTGGCGAATTCGCGCACCGCCGGCAGGCTGTCGGCGCGCAGGGTTTCGAGTTTGCGGTCAGACATGAGGCGCGTGATGCGCCGCAGTATGTCATCGTTGGTGAACGGATCGGTGCTGATCTCGTCCGCTTCTCCAGGCAGGGCGAAATCGGCTGCCTCGTCTACGAGAACGATGAGCAGGCGAGGGTAGGTGAGGCGTAATTCGTTGATGAAGCCGAAGACGCCGCCAAGCTGGTTGTCAATAACTAGAATATCAACGTGTTTGTTCTGATCGGCTAGAACAGCGGCGGCGTCGGCGGTGCTGGAGACGATCTGAACCCGCAGCTCCGGGTAGGCCGCCATGTTCTTGTAGTACCTGCTGGCGTCTTCGCGGCGAACGGCGACAAGCACATCTATAAAACTCATGGCTACCTCCCGTTTTCCCAAGCGCTGATTGTACCACAGCGGCGGGTCTACTCAGCCGTGTATCCCCCGGCAGCGAGCACCAGCAGAATAAGCTGGCGCACGCCGTTTTCGACCGGAGCCACTTCCACATATTCGTCGGCGCGGTGGGCGTTACCGCCCCGCGTGATACCGATGGTAACCGCAGGCACGCCGGCGGCCAGCGGCACATTGGCGTCTGTGCTCCCGACTTCCAGCGTGCCCTGAATGCCCTGGCGGTCGAGCACGGCAAGGGCGCACTGCACCAGTGGGTGATCCGGCGGAATGCGGCCTGCCGGACGGTCGCCCACAACTTCCACAGTGAATTGCAGATCAGGCGTTTCCAGCTGGCGCACCAATGCCTGTACCTGCTGTTCCAGGGCAGACAGCGCCGCCGGTTCTTCTGAGCGCAGGTCAATCCACAGGCCTGCATCACGCCCGATGACGTTGATGCCCTGGCCTCCCTCAATCTTGCCGATGTTGAACGTCGTTCGCGGCGTCTGCGGCGGCTCAATGTCTGTGATCAGCGCGCCTAAGCGCAGGATGCCGTGAACTGCGCTGGCCCGACCGAAATGCAGCCAGCTGTGACCGCCTTCTGCGCGGGCCGTGATGCGCAGCCGCCGGACAGCGATGCCCGCGTGGTAGATATGACCGAAGGCAAGGCCCTCAAGGTTGACAACATAGGCAATGCGGTCTTTGAGGCGGCTGAAGGCAGCTTTAATGCCGCCGAGATCGCCCAGGCCTTCCTCGCCGGTCGTTGCCACGAACCACACATCGCGGGGCAGATACAGGTCGTGCTGGCGCAGCGCGGCCAAAAGGCCGAGCATGCCGCCAACGCCGATGCTGTTGTCGCCCAGGCCAGGGCCGTAGATCAGGCTGCCTTCATGGCGTGTTTTCAGATCGGCGTCTGCCGGGAAAACTGTATCCGTATGCGCCGTAATCATGAGTCCGGGCAGAGCAGGGTTTGTGCCAGGAAGAAGGCCGTAGACGTTGTGAACCGCATCGGTTTCACACGCCGCCAGCCCGTGTTCCGTAAACAGGTCTAAAATGTACGCGGCGCGGGCCTGTTCAGAGAAGGTTGGCGCTGGGATTTGCTGAACGGCCAGCGCCTGTTCAAGCGCATACTGGGCGATGTTGGGCAGCCAACTCCAATCGAGAGCGCGGTCAATGCGCGCCACCTGGTCCTTCATTTGAGGTCGTCAATCGGGTGCATGGATACACTATGCTGTATTATGCCCGATCAGCGCCGGATATGACAGGTGACGAAAGCCGACGACTGTTCACGTTAAAAAGGTTTGACCAGCTTGGAATCTTCGGGTTATAATGTTTCGTCCCAGACGCGCACAGCAGTCAGGATGTCTCAGGAGGTGCTCATTGGGCGCGACACGAGTCCTTTTTGTGGGCCGCAGCCAGGCTAAACGCACCTCGCTCATAAGCACCCTGCAGAAGCGCTACGACCTGGTGCTGGTCGTCAATGGCAGTGAAGCTGAGAGAGTGGGAAAAGACAGCCTACCGCAGGTGATTGTGCTGGATGCCAGCTCCATGCGCACGCCTGGGGGGCGCATTTGCCGGTCCCTGCGCGCCGTGTTCCGGTCAACCCCGATCGTTCACATCCACCCCGGCCCTGAGAAGGGCGCCGAGAGCGCAGCGGATGCGCTGTTGTTCGAGCCGGTTTCGCCGCGCAAGCTGATCAACGCGATCGAACGCCTTGTGAAATACGGCGATGAGGAGGTGATTGTTTGCGGGCCGCTGGTTCTGAACATGGCCAGGCGCACTTTGACGGCCAACGGTCAGGAGACGCAGCTAACGCCCAAGCAAGCCAGACTGCTGGAGCTGTTTCTGCGCCAGCCCTATGAAACACTCGATCGCAAGACGATCATGGGCAAGGTGTGGAACACCGATTACATGGGTGACACGCGTACGCTGGACGTGCATATTCGCTGGATACGGCAGGCGATCGAGGTAGACGCCAACCAACCAACTTACCTTAAGACAGTGCGCGGCGTCGGTTACCGGCTGGAGGTGCCGGTGTCGGCCGTTCTAGAGACACAGCCGTAGGACGCTTTGAAGAAAAAAACCGGCCGCGAAGGCCGGGACACCGTATAGCAAGGTCATAAGCCCCTGGCTAGAGGCTCTAAATCACCCGTCCGGTCAACGCTGCTGCGACGCCTGCAGGGCGTGAAGCTGTTTCATCAAGCGGCTCTTGCGGCGGGCAGCGTTGCGCGGATGGATGACACCCCGGCTGGCAGCCATGTCCAGGTCGCGAATTGCCAGGCGTGTGGCGGCGGCGGCTTCCTCAACAGTGCCGGTGCGCATGGTTTCCCGCGCGCGCTTGACAAAAGTCCGCGCACGGCTGCGGTACATGCGGTTGTGCATGCGACGCTTCTCGTTCTGCCGAATGCGCTTGATGGCGGATTTGTGATTAGCCATTACTTATACTGTCCATGCCTGCTGTGAGACGATAACAAGGTGAGTATAGCACACGGCTTCTATCTCTGTCCAGCACGAACTACCGGTGCGAGTGGTAAATTTTGCGGACATAGGTGGTTCTTCGACGCTTAGAATCACCGTCCGTATCCATGATCTTCACCGCTCCCCTGCCGGTTATTCAGCCGCCGGTGAGCGTGTTGATCACAAGCAGCAGCGCGCCAACATTGAGGCCGATCAGGGCGACCAGCGCAAGCAGGAGCAAAGGGTGATGACGCTCAACTGTGCCAGGCAGGCGTGAGGCCTTGATCTCTGGGGGAATGAAAGAGAAGTACTCTTCAGGGTCTAGATCAGCAATCTCAGCGTCGTCGTAATTCTCAAGCATCTCAGGGACGAACGTATCGGCTTCGAGGGCGGGTAGGATGTCTGTTTCGTCTATTGCGGACGTGAAGGCCGGCGGTGAAGCAGAGAGACGTGACCGGGGGGTCTCAGCTGGCGGCGCAGCTTCTGTGCGCTGTGTTTCTGACTCTGAGATGTGAGGGGCGTCGTCCTCCAGATCAGTATCAAATGGCCCTTCGGCATAGACGTCAGCGCGCAGCGCAGCCAGCATGTCAGTTTCATCGCGCGGCACGGCGAAGGTCTCATCCTCATCCGCAAAACCGAACAGATTCTCGTCAGCGACAAAAGGAATCGTGCTGAGCGGCGTTACAGGGGTTGGAACGTCAGGCGCGCTGTCGGAAGTGGGCTTCAGGTTCAGACCAGCCACCCAATTGTCATATTGCGCTGGAGTAGGCTCGTCAACCTGAGTAACTTGAGATGGGCTGCTGGATGGAATAAACATATCCCAGGCGACGCTGGTGGGCAATTCATCGTCATCCTCCAGAACGTCGCTTGAGAACGGTCCAGGCGGTGCAGATGAGACAGGGGTTGGAGCAGGCGCGGGCGCCGGCGGAGCTGATGCTGAGGACAGTGGTTGTGAAGTAGACTGCGATTTGGCGCGCAAAGCTTCTAGTCCACGGCGCGCTCGCTCGTTGTGTGGGTTGATCGTCAAGACGTTTTCTAAGCACGTTTGCTGATCTTCCGGCGAGTCCACTACGCCGGCTAGCCACAGCCAAGCGATCTCGTTGGTTTCGTCAAGTTCAGTTGCCCTTAACAACAGGCCGTATGCCTCTTCTCGTCTTCCGGCGCGCGCTGCCTCAATGCCGGCGCGGATCATACCCTCAACGTTGCTGGACGACATGCTCCACTCCCTGCGAAGAGCTGTTTGCCTTAACTTAGACTATAGCACGAAGAGGGCATTGATGTAACTACCTCGGCGCTCGCCCCCCAATATAAGGGTGTCCATGACGGGCCAGGCACGGCTGGACTATAATGATGATACGATGAATGACGACTCGGCGCTGTTCAAGGAGAATCGCATGCCTGCCGCATTGGAAAACGACCGCTTTCGGCTAGAGATCGATGTGGCCGGATATGAGTTTCCTGCGTCAGTAAAGGATATCTTCGACGCGAACTGGTTGATTTTCCGGGTCACGCTCCAATCCCGATTCAGCGCTTGGCGCTGGCAGGTCGAAGACGCAGGTGCGCTTACATGGGAACTGGATGACTGCGTAAACTGGCTGCGCGCGCTCAGTTCTGGCGAGGCAGTGGCGACCGACTCGTGGCAGTTCAGCGAGCCGGACGTCAGTCTAGACATCATACGCGGCGAGAATGGCGCGCCGCATGGGCTGACGGTTAACCTGATGGACGAATTTCAGCCGCCGACAAAAGTGCTCGTGCCCCGTAAGAACAACATCGTCAGTCTGCGTTTTCACGCGCCGCCGTCAACACTGCGCGCTCTGGCTGACAGCCTAGCTGAGAGCTTGGCGCGCTTTCCTCAGCGCGGGGCACGGCCCGTCCTCGGTAGGCCTGTTGAGCGCTAGGCCAGCGCTGTTTACGCAGCAGCACGCCACTCGCTCACCAGTTGGTGGTTTAGCTGCTGATTGCCGGTGGCATTACACGAGCGCAGCGATCAGGTAAGAGGGGTTGCCAGCAGCCAGAGAACGAAAACCAGCAGCGCTGTGCTGCCGGTTCTTGCAAACCCCTATGTTCGAATTGGGTCTTGTGCTGCGGGGAGGACAGGATTCGAACCTGCGGTCCGGTTTTACCCGGACAACCACTTAGCAGGCGGCCCCAATCGTCCACTCTGGCACCTCCCCGATATGCGGTTGGTGAGCGGAGCGAGAGGGATTCGAACCCCCGG
>DAOTWC010000124.1:0-1975 GCA_034435995.1 Anaerolineae bacterium
GGAGAACAGCAACGCCTCTCAGCGTTGGCTACCACGCTCACCTGCGATGGTAGCTGGACTCACAGACCATGTTTGGACTGTTAAAGAGCTGCTTGGGGTCGTTGTGCCACCTGTCAACACTTAACGGGGAGACTATCGCATCCCCAAACGTGATGAAAAATCTCACCGTTGGGGGCTGGTCAGGCGGCTTTCGCGCTGCTGCGCGACAGGCGCGGCCGGAAATCAAAACCGCCAGGACAACACTGCCTGGCGGTTTCGTCGCGCTTCAATCTTCCGGCTATAGTTCGATTTTTGCGCCCAGCAACTTCATGAACTGCGACAGCCAAGCCGGATGCGCGGGCCAGGCCGGCGCCGAAACCAGGTTGCCCTGGGTAACAGCCTGGTTGGCCGGGATGGAAGCATATTCCCCTCCCGCGCTGGTCACGTCCGGCCCAACCGCCGGATAGGCGCTGCACGTGCGACCTTTCAACACGCCGGCTGCCGCCAGCACCTGCGCGCCGTGGCAAATGGCTGCCACCGGCTTGTTGGTCTCGAAGAAGTGGCGGGTGATTTCCAGCACGCGCGGATTCAAGCGAATGTATTCGGGCGCGCGTCCACCGGGAATGACCAGGCCGTCGTACTCCGCCTCATTGACTTCGCTGAACGTCTTGTTAAGCTCGAAGTTGTGGCCGGGCTTCTCACTGTAGGTCTGGTCGCCCTCGAAGTCGTGGACGGCGGTGCGCACCTTATCTCCTGCGGCCTTACCGGGGCAAGCCGCTTCGACCGTATAGCCCACAGCAGCGAGGGTCTGGAACGGCACCATCACTTCATAATCCTCGACGTAATCGCCAACGAGAAACAAAATTTTCCTAGACATACAAGCGCCTCCTCATTACTAATGAATGCTCCCAACGGCAACCACCAGCGACAGACGGTAGGGGGAAATGATTATTCGGCCCTACCGCGTCCCAATCCGAATGCCCCTGTGAGCATCATCTGCTTTCCAACGTCGCCTCTGCCACCCGAGACCCTCGAGGCGCTGCTGTCTTAATGCCCCTGTGGGCATCATCTGCTTTCCAACTGAGCTCCGGGGTCAAAAACTGGTGGAGGCAGTGGCGTCTTAATGCCCCTGTGAGCATCATCTGCTTTCCAACGATCCCCTGCGGCAGGACATTGAGGCCCATATAGCCGTCTTAATGCCCCTGTGAGCATCATCTGCTTTCCAACCAAGAGACATGTCCGAAATCGCAAACTACGAGTACCACTGGTCTTAATGCCCCTGTGAGCATCATCTGCTTTCCAACCTGGACTACGTAACAAGGCCAGGAGACGAGCTTTTTACTTAATGCCCCTGTGAGCATCATCTGCTTTCCAACAACGCTTACATGATCTGGGATCCGGGTGGCAATTACGACTTAATGCCCCTGTGAGCATCATCTGCTTTCCAAAGTGGAGATCGAAAACGTCGGTCGGGATGAAGATGCAACTTAATGCCCCTGTGAGCATCATCTGCTTTCCAACCCCTCGCCGGCGCTCAGGGAATGGCCTGCACCTGCAGGCCCGGTCGCGCCCGATATTGGGCCAGACACACCACCGGCAGCTTGAACGCAGCGGATGAAGCTTGCGTTCACACCAACTGCTCACCACCCGCTGCGACGCCGCGAGATCCCCATCCCAAAAGCCCCTTCAGAGCATCACACGGCAGGGGGTTCTCGCAACCGACGCCGAGGTTTACAAATATACCACGGGGCGCTCGGTCAGCCGGCCCAGCCCCAGCACCTCCACTGCCGCCGCCGCCTGCCGCGCCGGCCCCAGCCGGTAAAAACGCACGCTATCCTCCTGCGCGTTCACCAGCCGCGCCATCCGCCGGCGCAGCGCCGCGTGTTGATCATCATCCAACATGCACTCGAAGACGCTGTATTGCACCCGCTCGCCATAGCCCTGTAGCAGCCTGGCCAGGCGGTTGCGCCGCCGATCGTCCGGCACATCGTAATGG
>DAOTWC010000125.1:0-22849 GCA_034435995.1 Anaerolineae bacterium
AGATTTGTTCTACCTGCGTTCGTATGCAACGTCTCGGCAGCTCTTCGAAGAGGGTTTTCTAGAACCGCTGGACGATTTGCCGGGCTTGATGGAGAACTTTACCCCTGAGGCGCGTGCGCCGTGGGCAACCGAAGACGGCTTGCCATATGGCGTGCCGTTCATCGCCGTATCGCACGGCATTTACTACAACAAGGATATCTTCAGCGAGCTGGGTCTGTCGATCCCGCAGACGTGGGAAGAACTGCTGGCCGCCGCCCAAACCATCAAAGATGCAGGCTATGACGCCTTTGCCAATGCCAGCGGCGACGAGTGGACGATTGCTGAAATCGTGTTCATGAATCTAGCGCCCACTTTCATTGGAGGCTATGAGGGCCGGCAGGCGTATCTCAACGGCGAGCGCTGCTTCAACGATCCTCATGCCGTGGCTGCGTTTCAGGCTGTGGCTGATATCGCTCCGTTCCTGCCGGATGGCCAGGAAGCGCTGACGTATTACGACAGCCAGCAGCTGTTCCTGATGGGCGAGGCGGCAATGTGGATGGGCGGTTCCTGGGACATTCCCTTCTTCGAGTCGCAGCAGCCAGATTTTGAATGGAGCGTGTTCGCTATTCCCGCGCCAGAAGGCCAGGAAATGGGCTACGTGACATTCCACATGGACGCGGGCATGGGCCTGAACGCGGCAGCACCGGAAGCCAACAAGGCGGCGGCGCGCAAGTTCCTGGAATGGATGACAACCCCAGAATTTGCGGCGCTGATGGGCAATAATCTGCCCGGTTTCTTCCCGCTCATAGATCAGCCGATTGCACTGGACAACGTACATGCTGACGAATTCCTGGCGCTCAACGAGGGCCGCGGGCTGGATGTGCGCTGGGCCTGGGAGAAGCTGCTGGATGGCTCGCCGGATGGCTACACGCTGATGCAGAATGGCGCGCTGGCGGTGATTGCTGGCACAATGACGCCCCAAGAAGCCGCCGATGCGCTTCAGGCAGGCCTGGCACAATGGTTCGAGCCGGCGCAGACCTGCGCGGCGCAGTAAGCTGCGCCGGCATTACCTAGCACAAAAAGAGGGCGATCGCACCTTGATCGCCCTCTTTTTTCAAATGATGTTCGGGCCTGGGAGTGACGCGATGGCC
Source organism: Anaerolineae bacterium (assembly GCA_034435995.1). Taxonomy (GTDB): domain Bacteria; phylum Chloroflexota; class Anaerolineae; order Aggregatilineales; family Phototrophicaceae; genus DAOTWC01. The sequence goes on from DAOTWC010000125.1 coordinate 1,131, forward strand.
GACAATGTACTTTCTGTTCCACGTGTGAGAGCCAGCAGCGGCCTTCGGTGGGAGGTTCAGCGGCGGCGTACTTGGGTGCTCTTTTTGATACCGGCGCTGCTCATCTACACAGTGTTCATGGCGTTTCCGCTGTTTAATTCGATGCGACTGAGCTTGTATACCGGCCAAGGGCTGACGCCGGATCGGTTTGTGGGGTTCGACAACTACGTCGCGCTTTTTACAAACCCCCTGTGGCGTGATCGGTTCTTCAACGCGCTGGGTAACACGTTTGTGTTCTTTGCCATTCACATGCTGGTGCAGAACACGCTCGGTCTGCTCTTCGCTGTGCTGCTGAGCAACCCTGCGCTGCGCGGGCGCAGCATCTACCGCGCGATCATTTTTCTGCCCGCGACGCTCTCGGTGCTGGTTACCGGCTTCTTATGGCGCTTAATTCTCAACCCGCGTTGGGGGATGCTCAACCAGCTTCTGGAAGCAGTTGGACTGGGGGCACTGGCGCGGCCCTGGCTGGGCGATCCGGTTCTGGCGCTTCCGGTCATTTCACTGGTCTCGTCCTGGCAGTGGGTTGGTTTGCCCACAATGATGTTTTTGGCTGGTCTGCTAACCATCCCCGATGAGCTGAGCGAAGCTGCGCGGGTGGATGGGGCGTCGCCGTGGCAGGTTTTCTGGCGCATCAAGCTGCCACTGCTAATGCCTGTTATCGGCATTGTGTCTGTGCTGACATTCGTGGGCAACTTCAATGCTTTTGATGTCATCTTTGCCATGGCGGGGGCGCGCGGAGAACCTGGTTACGCTACTGACCTTCTCGCAACCTTCTTTTATCGCACGGCGATCGCTGGTGAACATCCTGTCGCTCAACCTAATATGGGGGTTGGAGCGGCAGTAGCGACTATCATGTTTCTGATCCTGTTGACTGGGGTCTCAATCTGGCTGATTTTCAGCCGCAGGCGTGAGGGACAGCAACTTTACTAGGGGGTGGGAGAATGAACAGAGGCGGGGTAGCGCGTTCAGCACTCAGCCATGGACTGCTGCTGTTCTGGTCGCTGGTGGTGCTGATTCCCTTGTGGACGATGCTCATTAACTCAGTGAAGCCGAGCCGAGAGATATTTCGCAGCCCATTTGGCCTGCCGTCAGCGTTTACTTTCGAGGGGTATACGACAGCCTGGACTGCTGGCCGGTTTGACTTGTACTTTCGCAACAGCATTTTCGTCAGCGTCATTTCGCTCGCGCTGATTGTGCTGGTAGGGTCTCTGGCCGCCTATGCTCTGGCCAACTGGCGGTCAAGAATATCTGGTTTGCTCTATATCTATTTTATCGCTGGCCTGATGATACCGATCCGCCTTGGAACAATTAACCTCTTCCAGATTGTCCAGCAGCTTGGGTTGATCAACAGCCTGGCGGGTTTGATACCAGTTTACGTGGCCATGGGGCTGCCGATTGCCACGTTTGTGCTCACGGCTTTCATCCGTTCAGTGCCGTTTGAGCTGATTGAGGCGGCGCGCATTGACGGGGCAGGCGAATGGCGCATCTACGGCACGATCATTCTGCCCCTCATTCGACCAGCGATAGCCACAGTAGTGGTCTTTAACATCATCCCTATATGGAACGATCTTTGGTTTCCGCTGGTGTTCATCCGCGATCAAGATGCACGCACGGTGACGCTGGGGGTTACGCTGCTCTTCGGCCAATACCAGACAGACTGGACACGCGCATTGAGCGCTCTGTCTCTGGCCGCAGTGCCGGTGCTGCTGGCTTATCTTCTGATGTCCAAGCAGTTTATTCGCGGCCTAACGGCCGGTGCACTCAAGGGGTAGCTGCTGTGCGCCATCGTCGTTGAGCGAACGTCTGCCATAACAGCCCGATAGCAACCAGCGACAGCCCCAACAGCCAGATCATCGGTTCCACCCAGAAGGCGATGAACAGGCAAGACCCCAGGCCGGCCCACGCTATCGCGCGCGGGAACAGACGCTTTTCTAGCGGCAGTTTCAGGGCTGCCAGGTTTGTAATGGCGTAATAGAGCAGCACAGTGAACGCGCTGAAAGACCAGGTGGCCCACACGCTGTTAGTAAGCGCGAGCAGGCTAACGACTGCGCCCACAGTCACCACAGCGATTGTCGGGGCTGTGCCGGCATTGTTTAGACGGGCCGCAGCTGGGGGCATATCTCCCCGACGCCCCATAGCTAGCAGCACCCGCGAAAGCCCCAGTATCAGGTTGAGCAGCACGCCGAGCATTGCCGTTATTGCGCTAATCGCTACGAGTTGTTCAACGAAAAACAAGCCGGCAGCATGTGCAGCAGCTTGCAACGGCGCGGCGCTGCTCTCAACTGCTGCTGCCAGCGTCGGAGCGCCAATCAGGCCGATACTAATGAGGGCAACTGCGCTGTAAAGTCCCGTGGTGGCCAGCAGCGCGATGATAATTGCATGTGGGATCGTGCGGAGAGGCTCGCGCACTTCTTCGCCCATGGTGGCGATACGCCCGTATCCAGTGAACGCTACAAACATCAGCGCTGTTGCCTGTAGCAGTGCGCTAAAGCCGCTATCAGCCTGTGCTGTGAAAAACGGGCTGAAGTTCCTGGCGTCAACCTTCAGCACACCGCCAGCGATAAACGCACTCAGTCCCAGAAGCGTCAGCGTGACGATGGCAGCGTTAAGACGATTGGAGCGGCGGATACCACCGAGAATAATCAGCGTCAGCGCGGCGACAGCTCCAACTGCCAGCGGTACACGCAGGTTCCCGTCCAAGTTGAGCGCGCTGAGCAAGTAACCAGAAAAGCCCAATGCTGCTGCGGCCGCCGATGCACTTTTGGCCAGCAGGAACAGCCATCCAGCCGTGAAGCCCAGGCGTTTGTTCAGGTAACGATAGCCGTATTCGTATGTGCCGCCGCTCACAGGATGGCTCGCAGCTAGTTGAGCGCTGCTCAGGCCATTACATACTGCCAGCAGCCCAGCCAGCACAATCGCTGCAATGACAGATGGTCCAGCGACCCCTGCGCCGATACCCACGCTCACAAATATGCCGGTTCCGATGATTGAGCCTAGCCCCATCAAAACAGCACCGGTTACGCCCAACTCGCGCTTGAGCTGGTTCACCACACTGGTTGACTCCTATCACTCAGCGGTGCGAGAAACTACGCTAAGGTCTAAGTGCACGATCGCGCGCGGCCATGGTCAGCCCTGTTGTGATTCAAAAGGCCCCTGTGTCGGGGCCTTGGTCTGTGGTGATAGTTGGACTCGAACCAACGACCTGTTCATTATGAGTGAACCGCTCTAACCAGCTGAGCTATATCACCACGGGTGACGCAAAATAGCGGGGATAGGATTCGAACCTATGACCTCCGGGTTATGAGCCCGACGAGCTACCTCTGCTCTACCCCGCAATACACCAGCATCTTATCAGCCAGGCGCTGCTGCGTCAAGGCTTAAACTTCTAGTTCGATCTGTCTTGATCCCAGGCATCTCATGCATCGTTTTGGTCAATGACAGCCTGCGTTACGCGGTAAACATCCTCTAGGGAAGCGCCGCGCGCCTGCTCGATGCGCGCCAGGCGTTTCTGGAACTGCATCATGGCGTAAGCGGCGAACTCGTCTACGCTGAGACCGAACGGGACCGGATTGTAGGCGGCGAATACTTCGCCGATGACACCTACGGCTGGGGTGATCAGTGTGTTCATGGTGATCTCCGCTACATCCCACAGCGTCGGATTCTCCGCCATCAGGCGCGAGATCAAAAAGATGCCATAGGCGATATGGCGCGATTCGTCCTGTTTGAGCAAGTCAATGCCGCGTGTCACGCCGGGCATCAGGTTGTTCTGGCGCAGTACAGTGTAGTAAGCATGATAGCCGGTCTCGGCCAGTGTGCCCTCGACGATCATGTTGTACGTGACCGAGGCGCGAACCTGGGCGGCAGGTGACGAGTCGGCGCGCAGCGCATTGAGCGCCGCCGGCAGCGCGTCGTAGAACACAGCGCGGTAATTGTCGAGATGATAGCGCGATAGATCAGCAGGGCTGTCCATTACTTCGTGCAGGACACGGTCGAAAAAATCGGTGTGCTTTGCTTCTTCCCACAGGAAGGTGGTGAGGAACATCTCTTCTTCAATGCGCCCCTCTTGCGCGACCGTCATGATAAGCGGCAGCAGGTCCAGCGTGACAGCCTCCTCGCCGGCCTGGAACTGCGCCGTGAGGCGCAGCAGGATGTCGCGCTCATCTTCCTGAAGCGATCGCCAGTCCTGAATGTCCTGTGTCAGGTCAATGTCAGACGGATTCCACACGCCGTACCGCTTGGCCTTTTCGTAAAGGCGCAGCGGCGGCGCATCACGCCGCAGACCGCGCGTGGTGGTTGCAAACTGCTTATGTGAAGCCGAGATGGACATAATAATCTTCCTTACTGCTTCTTCAACACGGCCGCTGAATGGCATTGTAGCAGCAAAGCCGAGACCAGCGACAGCGTGCACTACGCAGATACTGTCGCCCGCGCTATAATTTTGACCAAACTATCGAACTGACGTTCGCCTGAGGAGCCGCGATGCCCCCGTTTGAGATCGTCTCCGAATTTCAACCGACTGGTGACCAGCCAGGCGCAATTTCCAGCCTGGTAGAAGGTATTGAGAAGGGTTTGCAGCGGCAGACTCTGTTGGGCGCTACAGGCACAGGCAAGACTTTCGTGGTGGCCCATGTCATTCAGCAAACGCAGAAACCGACGCTGGTGATGGCGCATAACAAGACGCTGGCGGCGCAGCTTTACGCCGAGTTCAAGGAGCTGTTTCCCCGCAACGCCGTCGAGTACTTTGTCAGCTACTACGACTACTACCAGCCGGAGGCCTATGTGCCGCGCTACGACCTGTACATCGAGAAGCAGACGGAGATCAATGAGCACATTGACCGCCTGCGGCTCTCAGCGACAGCGGCGCTGCTGTACCGGCGCGATGTGATCATTGTGGCGTCTGTGTCCTGTATCTATGGCATCGGCGATCCCAGCGCGTGGGGTAAATCGGTAGTTAACATCAAGGTTGGCGAGCACATCCGGCGCGACACACTGCTGCGCAAGCTGGTCACCATTCAGTACAGCCGCAACGACATGACACTTCAGCGCGGCACGTTCCGTGTGCGCGGTGACACGCTCGAAATCGTGCCGGCGTATGCCGAGAGCGCGTTCCGGGTGGCGCTGTTTGGCGACGAGATTGAGCGCATCACTGAATTCGATCCGTTGACCGGCGAAATCTACACAGATCACCGCGAGCTGGTGATCTATCCGGCGCGCCAGTTCGTTACAGACGACGAAAAGCTGCGCCAGGCCCTAACCGACATTGAGCGCGAGCTGGACGAGCAGCTTCGGCACCTGCGCAGCCAGGGCAAGCTGGTAGAGGCGCAGCGGTTGGAGCAGCGCACACGCTACGATCTGGAGATGATCCGTGAAGTGGGCTACACATCGGGCATTGAGAATTATTCTCGCCATTTAGATCAGCGGCCAGCGGGCAGCCCGCCGTTTACCTTGGTGGACTATTTTCCCCAGGACTACCTGTTGGTAATTGACGAAAGCCACATGACGATCCCGCAGATACGCGGTATGTACAATGGCGACCGCCAGCGCAAGGAGACACTGATTGATTACGGGTTCCGGCTGCCCAGCGCGCTTGACAACCGACCGCTGAAGTTTGAGGAGTTTGAGCAGCGCATGGGCCAAACAGTGTTCACCAGTGCCACGCCCGGCCCATACGAACGCCGGGTAAGCGATGCCGTCGTGCAGCAGATCGTGCGGCCTACCGGCATCCTTGACCCGCAGATCAGCGTGCGGCCAGTAGAAGGACAGATTGAGGACCTGTTGAGCGAGGTAGCGGCCCGTGTGAAGCGTGGACAGCGGGCGCTCATCACGACACTTACCCAGCGCATGGCCGAGGATTTGAGCGAGTATCTGATCGAAATGGGCGTGCGCGCGCACTACCTGCACGCAGAAGTCGAGACGATTGAGCGTGTTGAGATTCTGCGCGACCTGCGCCTGGGCGTCTACGACGTAATTGTGGGTATCAACCTGCTGCGCGAAGGCATTGACTTACCTGAAGTGTCGCTTGTGGCTATTCTTGATGCCGACAAGGAAGGCTTCCTACGCTCGGAGCAAGCGCTCATCCAAACCATAGGGCGCGCAGCGCGGCATGTCGAGGGCAGCGTGATCATGTACGCCAACACCGTGACCGACTCGATGCGCCGCGCGATTGACGAAACGAACCGACGCCGCGCTCTTCAAGAGGCATACAACACTGCGCACGGCATTGTGCCAACTGCCATCGTCAAGCAGGTGCGTGACCTGACTGACCGGGTGCGCACGATGGTCGCAGATGAGATGAAGGCAGACGTTGGCGATGCTGCTTTACTGGAGCGCATGTCGGTTGAAGAGATCAACCGGATGATCAAAGAGCTGGAAAAGGAGATGCGCGGCGCAGCCCAGGCGCTGGAATTTGAGAAGGCGGCTGTGCTGCGCGATCAGATCACTGAGCTGCGCGGTATCTTGGTGGAGCGTAAGGCGATAGAAACGCCGCTGCTGAACTGATCGTCTAAACTGCTTGACAGTGGCGCTGAATATCGGTACGCTAGCGCATGTAATCTATCGCGAAACGGCGTTGAGCTGGAAAAGTACGCATCAGAGAGCGGTTCAGAGAGCTGCCGGAAGCTGTGAAGGCGGTACAGGCGCTGGTGTGGAATGGGCCAGGGAGCCGCGCGGGCGAACAAAGCAGTAGTCCGCGCCGGAGGCGCACCGTTATCAGAGCGCAGGGTATCGGCACATTGTGACTGTACCCGACAGAGCGCCTGCAGCCCGGCTGCAGGAAGCAAGGTGGCACCGCGGGAGTCCCTTCTCGTCCTTGAACGGAGAAGGGATTCTTTTTGTGTGCTGCATGGAGGGAGAGGATGGTGCTTTCGCCAAACGTAGGGATTAGGACAGATTTGCAGCCGGACCGCGAGACGGCTCGCCGTTTGTTTGATCGCGGCGATCTCGTTCCGGTCTACCGAACGCTGCTGGCTGACCTCGACACGCCGGTGTCGGTTTATCTCAAGCTTGCACAGGCCGGGGCGCTCTCGTTTCTGCTGGAGAGCGTAGAAGGGGGCGAGCAGGTTGGCCGTTACTCGTTTCTGGGCGTGAACCCCAAAGGGCTGATTACCGTAAAGGGCAACACGGTCACGCGCACACTGCATGGCCAGACGACTTCGTGGACGCTGGGGCCAGACGAAAACCCGCTGCAGGCTGTGAAGCGGGAGTTTCAGCGGGTGAAGCCAGTCAAAACAGACGGACTGCCGCGCTTCATTGGCGGCGCAGTAGGCTTTGTAGGGTACGATGTAGTGCGCCACTTCGAGCGGCTGCCCGCCACGGCTAGTTCTGATCTGGACGTGCCTGATGCTGCCTTCATGCTGCCGGACACGCTGGTCATTTTTGATCACGCCAAACATCAGCTCATCCTGCTGGCAAACGCGCACAACACGGGCGATCCGGATCAAGCGTATGATGACGCGCTTCAGCGCATTGACCAGCTGGCGGAAACGCTGCGCCGTCCGCTGCCGCCCCTGCCAACGCCGGGCCAAGTGGTTGAGACTGGACTGGTGTCAACGCACACGCGCGAGCAGTTTGAGGAGAATGTGCGCCGCGCTAAGGCGTATATCGCCGCTGGCGATGCGTTCCAGATTGTGCTGTCGCAGCGATTTACGCGCCGCACCAGCGCCTCCCCGCTGACCATCTACCGCGCGCTGCGGGCGCTTAATCCCTCGCCCTACATGTTTTTCCTGCGCTTTGGCGAAGAATTCACGCTGATGGGCGCGTCTCCGGAGATGATGGTGCGGCTGGAGGACGGCACCGCGACGGTGCGGCCAATCGCCGGAACGCGGCCGCGCGGGGCCAGCGTTGAAGAAGATGACCGGCTGGCGCAGGAACTGCTGGCCGACGAAAAGGAGCGCGCCGAGCACGTCATGCTGGTAGACCTGGGCCGCAACGATCTGGGCCGGGTGTGCCGCTACGGCACCGTCAAAGTGCCGCGCATGATGTACGTTGAGCGTTACTCGCACGTGATGCACATCGTCAGCCAAGTGACCGGAACGCTGAACAGCGACATGGACGCCTTTGATCTGCTGACCGCCACGTTCCCTGCCGGTACACTCAGCGGCGCACCAAAAGTGAGGGCCATGGAGATCATCGAAGAGCTTGAAGGGACGCGGCGCGGCCCTTACGGCGGGGCCGTTGGCTACTTCAGTTTTGATGGCTCTATGGACACCTGCATCACTATACGCGCTATGCTGATGCAGGGCGACCGCGTGTATATTCAGTCAGGGGCAGGTATCGTGGCCGACAGCGATCCCGCGCGCGAGTATGAGGAAACGATCAACAAAGCGCGCGCTCTGGCGGTCGCTATTCAGCGCGCTGAGGAAGGGCTGTTTTGAGGAGGCAGGCAGGGCTATGACGGTCAGCAGGTTGGTGCTGATTCGCACTGGGGAGACTGACTGGAACCGGCAGGGGCGCTGGCAGGGCTGGGTCGCCAATCCGCTCAATGACCACGGCAAGCAGCAGGTGCGGGCGCTGGCGAATTACATTCGCCACATCGGCATGGGGGTGCTCTACACCAGCGATCTCAGGCGCGCAGTGGAAACGGCGGAACATTTAACGGCTAAACTCGATTTTAATGCAGTTTTGGACTCCCGCTGGCGCGAGCGCGACATCGGCCGGTGGCAGGGGATGACCCTCGCTGAAATTCGCGCCTGGTATCCAGATCAATTTCAGGCGCTGCAGGCTGACCCGCACGAATTTCGCGTTCCGGGCGGGGAATCACGCGCCGACGTGCGGCGGCGTGTGCTGTTCGCTTTGGATGATGCGCTGGCGCTTGAAGGCGTAGAGACGGTAGGTGTTATCACCCACAGCACAGCCATCAGAGCGCTGTTGGACGCGCTTGTTCCCAACCACAATCTCAGCGGCGTTGTGATCGGGAACTCTTCTGTAACGACGCTGGCCCGAGATGGAAGCGTGTGGCATCTGGTTGCAGCCAATGATCTCGCCCATCTGGAAGGACTGGCAAGCGCATCGGTAGCGGAACTGGAGAGTGAAAGATGAACCTGGTGATAGATAACTACGACAGCTTTACGTACAACATTGTACAGTTGATGGGCGAGTTAGGAGCGGAACTGCGTGTTGTGCGCAACGACCAGATTACGCTGGACGAGGTGCGCGCGCTGAACCCAGAGCGGATTGTGATCTCGCCGGGGCCGGGCACGCCAGACGACGGCGGCGTATCGCTGGATGTGATTCGCGCGCTGGGCGCTGAAACGCCGATTTTGGGTGTGTGCCTGGGGCATCAATGCATTGGTCAGGCCTACGGCGGCGTGGTGACGCGCGCTGGTCGGCTGATGCACGGCAAGACGAGCATGATCTACCACAAGGGCGATCATCTGTTCACTGGTGTGCCCAGCCCGTTTGAGGCCACGCGCTATCACAGCCTGATTGTTGAGGAAAGCTCGCTGCCCGACTGCTTGCTGGTGACTGCCTTCACGGATCAAGGGGAAATCATGGCGCTGCGCCACCGCCTGCACCCGGTTTACGGCGTTCAGTTTCATCCGGAAAGCATTCTGACAGCGTTTGGCGCCCGCATTCTGCGCAATTTTCTGGAGATCGAAGTGCCGGTGGTGGAGTAGGGGGAGATTGAGAGTTATGGACATACAGCGCGCTGTGGACATCATCAGCCGCTTTGGCCATCTCCAACTGGAAGAAGCCGAAGCCGTTATGAACCAGATTATGGCCGGCCAGGCCACTGAGGCGCAGATTGGCGCTTATCTCATGGGGCTGCGTATGAAGGGCGAAACGCAGGATGAGATCACCGGCAGCGCCAGGGCGATGCGCGCTAACGCTTATCTTGTGCCAACCCGGTACAACGGCGATCTGCTGGACACGTGCGGCACAGGCGGCGATCGTTCCGGCACGTTCAACATCAGCACGACGGTAGCGTTTGTAGCAGCGGGCGCTGGTGTGCCAGTGGCAAAACACGGCAATCGCGCAGCCAGCAGCAAATGCGGCAGTGCCGACGTGCTGGCTGAGCTGGGCGTCAACCTAGACCTGACTCCAGAACAGGTGGGCCGCTGTGTAGATGAGATCGGCATCGGCTTCCTGTTTGCTCTGAAGCTGCACCCAGCTATGAAAAACGCCATCGGCCCACGGCGCGAGATCGCCGTGCGCACGATTTTCAACATCCTAGGGCCGCTGACCAACCCGGCTGGCGCTCAACGCCAGCTCATGGGCGTGTTTGCGCCAGACCTGACTGACACATTGGCACATGTCTTGGGGGCTTTGGGGGCTAAATCGGCGCTTGTTGTGAGCGGTTATGGCGGCCTCGACGAACTGACCACGACCGGCCCCAACCGGGTAAGCCACTACCACAATGGCGCGGTGACAACCTATGAGCTGGAGCCCACCACACTTGGTTTTGAAGGCACGCACATTTCCAATCTGCTGGGCGGGGATGCGCCGACTAACGCAGCTATCCTGCGGGGCGTGCTCGACGGGACGGTGGACGGCCCAAAGCGCGACGTAGTGCTGTTGAATGCGGCAGCGGCGCTGCTTGCCGGCGGTGCGGTGGACAGCCTCGCGGCGGGCGTTGAGCTGGCCCGTGACACACTAGACAGCGGGGCCGCGCTGGCCAAGCTGGAAGCGCTGATCGAATTCACCAACAGCGTTGCCCAGTAAAGGCGCCAGACATGACGGACGCTTACGTACAAACAGGCACAGTTCTCGACCGGATACTGGCGCATAAGCTGGAAGAAATCGCAGCGGCGCAGCGCGCCAAGCCGCTGAAAGCTGTTGTTTTGGAAGCACAGTCAGCGCCGCCGCCGCGCGATTTTGCCGGCGCGCTGCGCCGTGACACTGTGGCGCTGATCGCAGAAGTCAAACGGGCCTCGCCCAGCAAAGGACTGCTGGTGACTGATTTCGATCCTGCCGCCATCGGCGCGATCTACGCGCAGAACGGAGCGGACTGCATCTCTGTGCTGACAGATGAGCGCTTTTTTCAAGGCAATCTGGCCCATCTGCAAGCTGTCAGAACAGCGGCTGGCGTGCCGCTGCTGCGCAAGGATTTCATCGTCGCGCCTTACCAAGTATACGAGGCGCGGGCTGGAGGCGCGGATGCGGTGCTGCTCATTGTGGCGGCATTGGCGGATGGCGCGCTGGCAGACCTGCACGCGTTGGCGCGGGAGATGCGGCTGGCCGCGCTGGTTGAGGTGCATGACGAGCGCGAACTGGCGCGCGCTCTCAACATAGGGGCGCAGCTCATTGGCGTGAACAACCGTGATTTGAAAACGTTCGATGTGGACGTGGAAACGACGGCGCGGCTGGCGGCCCTCGTTCCGCCAGAAGTGACATTGGTGGCTGAGAGCGGGATTGTCACGGCTGAGGATGTACGGCGTATGGGCCAGGCGGGCGCCGACGCTGTTCTGGTGGGGGAGGCGCTTATGCGGGCAGCCGATACAGCCGGCGCGGTGCGCGCTTTGACCGGTCAGCCGCGCGCTGCCCGCGGTAGCGAGCGCGCGTGAAGATCGGTAACATCGTTCCGTTATGCAGGCAGCGACGGCGTTCTGTGAGGTGAACCGGGCACAATGAAGGTCAAAATCTGCGGCCTGACAACATTTGACGACGCGCTGGCAGCCGCGGAAGCGGGCGCTGATTTCCTGAGCTTCAACTTCTACCGCCAAAGCCTGCGTTATATCGAGCCGGCGGCGGCGCGCGCGATTGTCAGCGGGCTGCGTTCGCAGCTTGGCGCGGAATGCCCACTGCTGGTAGGCGTGTTTGTTAACGCCCCCGTGAGCACTGTATCCGTCACGCTGTCAACAACGGGGATCAGCTTTGCGCAGTTGAGCGGCGACGAGTCCGATGCGATACTGCGCGAGCTGCGCGGCATTGGTTTTAAGGCCGTGCGCCCAGCCAGCGTGGCCGAGGCGCTGGACGATGTACAGTATTTCAGCGCCTGCTTTCCGACGGACGAACGCCTGCCGGCACTGCTGCTGGACGCCCACCACCCACGACTCTACGGCGGCAGCGGCGAACAGGCCAGTGTAGACGTGGCGCTGGCTGTGCGCGAGCGCGTGCCCCGGCTGATGCTGGCCGGTGGCCTGACGCCGGATAACGTTGCTGACCGGATTCGGGCGGTGCAGCCTTGGGGTGTGGACGTGGCTAGTGGGGTCGAGCTGACCGAGCACCCTGGTGTGAAGGATCATGCTAAGCTGCGGGCGTTTATCGAGGCGGCGCGTTGTGGCTGAGATGCTTGATATCTACGACGAGAACATGACCTGGTTGGGCGCGAAGGAGCGCGCGGCCGTGCACCGCGACGGCGACTGGCACCGCGTGTTCCAGTGCTGGGTAATCTATCGCGATGATGCCGGGCGTGATTTTGTGGTGATGCAGCGGCGCAGCCCAATAAAAGAGACGTTCCCAAACAAACTCGATGTAAGCGCAGCCGGGCATTATGCAGCTGGAGAGACAGCGCGCGAAGGCCTGCGTGAGCTATCTGAGGAGTTGGGCATCGCTCCCCGTTTCGACGACTTGATACCGCTGGGGGTGCGGGTATCGGTGGCGCGCTGCGGCGGCTTGATTGACCGCGAATTTGCGGACGTGTTCTTTCTGGTGGATGGCCGTCCGCTGTCGGCGTACAGCTACAGGTGCGACGAAGTGGCTGGCTTGGCAGCTCTGGAGACAACCGGCGCGCTGGCGCTGCTGGAACACGGCACACCGCTGGTGGCCCAGGCAGTAGGACACGGGGCGGCGGCACAGATCACAGTGACGCGGGACGATCTGATTCCGACGGTGGACAACTATCTCTATAAGATCGTGCTGCTGGCTCAGCGCTGCCTGGACGGCGAAAGACGGCTGGCGATATAGCAAGCGGGGAAACAGCGTGTTTACGCAGGGAGAGAGCGTATGGTAACAGCTGATTATATTAAGACGAGAATCGTCAACGTCCCTGATGAGCGCGGCTACTATGGAGAGTTTGGCGGGCGCTTTGTGCCGGAGACGCTCATCCCGGCGCTGGACGAACTAACTGCTGCGTATCACGAGGCAATAGCTGATCCAGCGTTTCAGGCGCGGCTGGCCGACCTTCAGCGCACGTATACAGGCCGTCCGACGCCTGTGACATATGCTGCGCGCCTGACGGAACACCTGGGCGGGGCGCGCATCTACCTCAAGCGCGAGGACTTGGCGCACACCGGCGCACACAAGATCAACAACGCGCTGGGCCAGGCGCTGCTTGCGCAGCGGATGGGCAAGCGGCGCGTGATTGCGGAAACTGGCGCAGGCCAGCATGGCGTTGCCAGCGCGACGGCAGCGGCGCTGCTGGGCCTGGAGTGCCATGTCTACATGGGCAGCGTGGACATTGCTCGCCAAGAGCCAAACGTGTTTCGGATGAAGCTGTTGGGCGCGGAAGTCATCCCGGTTGAAAGCGGCAGCAAAACGCTGAAAGACGCGATCAACGAGGCGATTCGCGACTGGGTGACGAATGTGCGCACGACCTTTTACCTGCTTGGCTCGGCGTTGGGGCCGCACCCGTATCCCATGATCGTGCGCGACTTCCAAAGCGTAATCGGCTTTGAAGCGCGCCAGCAGATGCTGGACTCAATAGGTCGGCTGCCGGATGTGTGTATTGCCTGTGTTGGCGGCGGCAGCAACGCTATCGGCCTCTTTCACGCCTTTCGCAGCGACGAACAGGTAGAGCTGATCGGTGTGGAGGCCGGCGGGCACGGCATCGCCAGCGGTGAGCACGCAGCTCGTTTCAACGACCCAGCCGTAGGACGGCCCGGTGTCCTGCACGGCACACGTTCGTTTGTGATGCAGACGCCAGACGGGCAGATCATAAACACGCACAGTGTTTCCGCTGGGCTGGATTACGCCTCTGTGGGGCCAGAGCACGCTTACCTGCGCCAGAATGAACGCGCCTATTACACGTTGGCGACGGATGAAGAGGCGCTGGCGGCATTTCAACTGCTGTGCAAGTTGGAGGGCATCATTCCGGCGCTAGAGAGCGCGCATGCGGTGGCAGAGGTTGTCAAACGTGCGCCGGCCATGCCGCGCGATTCGGTTATTTTGGTTAATCTCTCCGGTAGAGGCGATAAAGACCTTAACACGGTGATGTCCGAATTGGGGGACAGCCTGTAGCGCGTACTAGATATGGAGCTGGGTGATGCAGCAAGATCAGACAATCACACTGCGCGATGGCCGGAAGCTGGCCTACACCGAACACGGCGATTTTTCCGGCAAACCGGTGTTTTTCGTTCACGGCAACCCTGGCTCCCGTCTAATGCGCCATCCAGATGAGAGCATCGCGCGCTCGTTGGGTCTGCGCATTGTCACATCGGACCGGCCTGGTTACGGTCTGTCCGATTATCAGCCAGGGCGCAGGCTCGTTGATTTTCCCGACGATATTGCGCAGTTAGCCGATGCGCTGGGGCTGACACGGTTTGCTGTGTTCGGCGTATCTGCTGGTGGGCCTTATGCTGCGGCGTGCGCTTGGAAGCTGCCAGAGCGTGTTACGGCTGCAGCGATTGTCAGCGGGCCGGCGCCTTTTGACCGAGAAAACCCCTACGAGGGTGTCAGCGCGCCGTATGTCGCTGCCTACAAAGCAGCGCGTTGGCCTGGCTGGCTGCTGCGCTTGACCCTGAATCGCCAGACGCGGGCCGCGCTGCGCGACCCGGAAAAGGCGCTTGCCGATGCACTTGAACGCCTCTCGCCGGATGATCAGGCACTGCTGGCGCGGCCTGACCTTCGCTCGCAGGTGATGAATTACCGGGCGGAGGCGGCGCGCCAGGGAGTGCGTGGTATGGTCACAGAAGCGCAGATACTGGTGCGGCCGTGGGGGTTTAACTTGGAGGATATTCGCCCAGAGGTACACCTGTGGTACTGGGAAGCGGATCCGGCAATCTCAGTGCAGATGGGCCGCTATCTGCAGGCGCGCATCCCGCGCGCTGTGCCGCACTTTTTGCCGCGCGGCGGGCACTTCTCAGTGTTCGAAGCCTGGCGCGACATTCTGGAGGCGCTGGCAGCCTATGACTGAGTTCGTGCGCGCCCGCTCGGTGGGGGCGATCCTAGTCAATTCCCGCGGTCAGATTCTGCTGCAGCAGCGCGAAGACAAGCCGGAACTGCTGTACCCTGGCTGCTGGTCAACGTTTGGGGGCGCGGTGGAGCCGGACGAGACGCCAGATGAGGCCGTTCGGCGCGAGCTGCTGGAGGAGATCGAACTCTCACCCACGCTCACGCTGTGGCAGACTTTCGAACACGAGTATGTTTACCTGGGCAGGCCAACGATTGTTGAGCAGTTCATGTACTACGGTGCGATCGCGCTAGAGGCTGATCGGATTGCGCTGCACGAGGGTCAGGCGCTGGGTTTCTTCAGCCGCAGCGATCTCTACGCTTTGCCGGTCGCCTTCGGCTTTCGGCCCGTGTTTGAGGCTTTTTTGGCCACACGCCCAGATCAGCTGGGGCTGCGGCTGACGCGGGCCGCACTGGCCGATGCCGCGCTGGTGCATCACACGATGCGCGAGGCGTTTGCGGAGCACCAAGGCGCTCTCAATCCCACTTCAGGCGCGTCCCGTGAGAAAGTTGAGGATGTGATCGCGGCTATGCAGCAAGGAGGCGCAGTGCTGGCGTGGTTGGGCGACACGCCAGTGGGATCGGCGCGCTATCGCCTGGACTCGGACGCGCTGCACGTGAGTCGTGTGGCTGTTCTGCCGCCTTTTCGGCGGCGCAGCATCGGCGCGGCAATCATGGCCTATATGGAGACGATTGCCAGGGAACAGCGCCGCACTGCCGTGCGCGTGGCTGTGCGCATGCAGCTTCCAGGCAATCTAGCGTTCTACGAGCGCTTGGGGTATCAGACAGTCGCTGTTGCTGACCACCCGCGCGGGCCGGACCGCATCGTTACGATGGTCAAGCCAGTCAACGGCGGGGGCGCACAATGAGTGTGACCCTGGCCACCACTTATCACCCGCGAGGCGAGGTTGACCGGCTGGAAAAGCTGTATCCTGCGCTGCGGGCGGTCTACAGCGATATCATCATCTCGCTGCCGCCGACAGCTGCGCCGGACGATGTGGCGCGGCTTCAGCGACTCGGTGGAGCGCAGGTGTTTGTCAATCCCGATTGGAGTCACGGACGCTACGCGGCGCTCAAGACAGCGCTGGAGAGCGGCTCGGCCTATATCCACTACGTCGACATGGATCGGCTCATTCGGTGGGCCGAGACTCGCCCCGCTGAGTGGCGCGCTGCGGTTGAGCGTGTTCAGCAGTGCGATTGTCTGGTGATCGGGCGCACTGAGTCCGCTTGGTCTACACATCCCCGTGTGATGATTCAAGTAGAACACATTATCAACCGGGTTTTTTCCGATGTGTTAGCCCAGATGTTAGATTTCGGCGCGGGGTCGAAAGGGTTCAGCCGTGATGCAGCGAGCTTCATTATCGCTAACAGCCAGCCAGGGCGGGCAATCGGCACGGACGCCGAGTGGCCTGTGCTTGCACACCGAGGCGGTTTTCACGTAGAAGGTATGTTGGTGGATGGCCTCGATTGGGAGATTCCCGACCAGCATCAGGGCGCTCCAGCGAGCGCTGAACGGCAGCGCCAGATGGCGGCGGCTTACGATGCCGACGCCGCACATTGGGCGCATCGCGTTCAGACGACGATTGAGGTGATTGAGGCCGGGCTGGACGCCCTTCGGCGGCCGTTAGCTGTGACGCCGTCACTTGAATAAGGAGATTGACAGGAAAATGCTGGTTAGGGCGCGCGTGGGGTTGGAAGCAATCGGGGCGATGTTTGAGCAGGCGAATACCGCCGGACGTGCGGCTTTCTTGCCTTACTATCCGGTCGGTTACCCGACGTATACGGACTCGCTGGATGCGATTGGCGGAATGGCAGCCGCAGGCGCGGACGGCTTCGAGATCGGAATCCCATTCAGCGATCCGCTGGCCGATGGGCCTACGATCCAGGCAGCGGCCCAAAAAGCGCTGGAGAACGGTGTTACAACGTCCGACTGTTTGCGAGCAGTGCGTGAACTGCGCCAGCGCGGTGTGATACAGCCGATGCTGCTGATGGGTTATCTGAATCCGCTGCTGGCTTATGGCCTGGAACGTTTTGTGTCAGACGCCAGAGCAGCCGGCGCGGACGGGCTGATCGTGCCAGACATGCCGCCTGATGAAGCCGATTTGCTCATTGGTTTGTGCCGCGACGCAGGGCTTGCGCTGGTCTTTCTGGTTGCGCCCAACAGCAGCGATACGCGCATTGCTTTGGCGGCGGCGCGCGCAACAGGATTCGTCTACTTGGTTTCTGTGACCGGCATCACGGGCGCGCGGGCTGAACTGCCACCAGATGTGCCGGAGTTTGTGGCGCGGGTGCGGGCGCAGACCGATCACAAGCTGGTGATGGGCTTTGGCATCAGCACACCAGATCAGGCACGGATGATGAATAGGCTCACCGACGGCTTCATTGTGGGCAGCGCCCTGGTACGGGCAGCGGAACGCGGCCCAGAGGCGGCGGTCGAGTTGGCGCGTCGGCTGCGGGCGGCGCTGTAGCGGCTCGTGCAAGTTTCACAGGAGATGTTGTATAACTCGGACGGAATCCAGACAGGCGGCGCCGAGCGCGTTGACAGCCCGGCTGATCAGCGCTATGCTGTTTTGGTAGTTATCTGCTGAACAGGTGAGCGTTGTGCTAGGTTCAAGCCGCTTTTGCCCGCGCTTTTATTACCGTTACTTTACGAGTGGTACGTTGAGCAGTCGGGCACTGCCGGTTGTGCGGGCGCATCCTGTCGGTTAGACGAACAAGTCAGGAGAGGCGCAGAGGCGCAGGGCACAGGCCCCGCGCCTTTTTTGTTGAATAGAGTAGGGGGCTGCACAAGGTATGACGACAATTCGCGGGGTGCGCGGGGCAACCACGGTTGAGGAGGACAGCGCTGAGGCAATCTGGGCGGCGGCGCGCGAGCTGCTGGCGGCGCTGATCGCTGCGAATGACATTCAAGAGGAGGATGTAGCCAGCGTGCTTTTTACCACCACACCGGACCTGCGGGCTGCGCACCCGGCTCGTGCAGCCCGCGACCTGGGCTGGAACCACACAGCGCTGATGGGGATGCAGGAGATGGACGTGCCGGGCAGCCTGCCGCGCTGCATTCGTGTGCTGATTCACTGGAACACGACGCTCAGCCAGGCTGATGTGCGGCACGTCTTTCTGCGCGGTGCGGTGGCGCTGCGGCCTGACTTAAGCGCGCAGCCGGAAACAGCGAACGGGAGAGATGAGCCATGATAGTTGTAATGCAGCCCCAGGCAAAAGCGAGGGCAATTTCGGATGTGATTGCCCATATCACTGCTGCGGGATATGATGCCCACTTGTCCGAGTTCGAAGGGCGCACGTTTATCGCTGTGGTCGGCGAAAGCGCGGTGCCGCTCGACGCTGCTGCCTACGCCGCAATGCCTGGTGTGGAAAGAATAGACAGCTCGTCTCCGCCGTATATGCTCGCAAGCCGGGCGGCGCATCCGCAGAACTCGCTTGTGCCGCTCAACGGCGCGCGCGTGGGCGGGCAAAAGGTGCTGGTGATTGCCGGGCCGTGTTCGGTGGAGGGCCGCAGCGAGATCATCGAGACGGCGTGCGCTGTCAAGGAAGCCGGCGCGGCGGCGCTGCGGGGCGGCGCGTTCAAACCGCGCACGTCACCCTACAGCTTCCAGGGACACGGTGAGAAGGGCTTGCAGTGGCTGGCGGAGGCGCGCGAGAAGACTGGCCTGCCTGTCGTGACCGAGGTGATGGACCCAGCGCTGGTTCCGCTTGTGTGCCAGTACGCCGATGTGCTTCAGATTGGGGCGCGCAATATGCAGAACTTCACGCTGCTCAACGCTGTTGGGCTGAGCCAGCACACGGTGCTGCTGAAACGCGGCATGAGCAGCACCATTGAGGACCTGCTGATGGCAGCAGAGTACATCCTGGCGCACGGCAATACGCGCGTGATGCTCTGCGAGCGCGGCATTCGCACGTTCGAACGAGCTACACGCAACACGTTCGATCTCAACGCCGTGCCAGTGTTGAAGAACCTGACGCACCTGCCAGTGCTGGCCGATCCAAGTCACGCTGTTGGCATGCGCGAATACGTGCCGGCTGTGGCGCTGGCGGCAGTGGCAGCGGGTGCGGATGGCTTGCTTGTTGAAGTGCACCTCGACCCGGATCGGGCTGTGTCTGATGGGCGTCAGAGCCTGACGCCAGCGGCGTTCGCGAAACTGATGGAACAGGTGCGGCGCGTTGCCGA
Organism: Anaerolineae bacterium; assembly: GCA_034435995.1. Lineage (GTDB taxonomy): Bacteria > Chloroflexota > Anaerolineae > Aggregatilineales > Phototrophicaceae > DAOTWC01. The sequence goes on from DAOTWC010000125.1 coordinate 20,398, forward strand.
AGCAGTGGGAAGGACGGCATAGGGTGTCAACTGCTGGTTTTCGCTGTCGTCATCTTGCGGTTGTTGGCCTGGGCTTGATGGGTGGATCAGCGGCGCTGGCGCTGCGCCGCGCAGCAGACGCCATTACGGGTGTTGACGTAAGCGCGGAGGCGCGCGATTACGCGCTGGCTCACCGCGTTGTAGACACCGCAACTGACGACCTGCGCGCTGGCGTCAAAGACGCGGATGTTGTGATTCTGGCTTCACCGGTACGCGCAATTGTCGAGATGCTGCGCCGGCGCATTGGCTCATATCTGCGTTCTAACACCTTGCTGATTGACCTGGGCAGCACGAAGCAGGACATCTGCGCTGCTATGGGCGAGCTGCCTATCGGTATCCAGGCAGTGGGCGGCCATCCAATGACTGGCAAGGAGAACAGCGGTATTCGCGCCAGCGACGCAGCGCTGTATCAGGGACGGCCATTTGTGTTGTGCCCGACGCGGCGCACGACGCCGGCGGCCCGCCTGCGCGCGTTGGCGCTGGTAGAAGCTTTGGGGGCAGTGCCAATCGAGATGGACGCGGCGCGTCACGACCATGTTGTGGCGGCTATCAGCCACCTGCCGTATTTGCTGAGCGCAGCGCTGGTGGCCACGGTGGCTCAGGAGGGGCAGGCGGATGAGGCGGTTTGGCAGCTCGCGGCTGGCGGCTTTCGCGATATGTCGCGGCTGGCCGCCAGCGACGTGCGGATGATGGGCGATATCATCAGCACGAATACGCAGGCTGTGGCGACGCTGTTGGCGCTGTTTCGCGTTCAGCTGGCGCTGCTGGAAGCTAAACTCATCGCACGCGATGATCAGCATTTGGCAGAGGCGCTGGAGCCGACCCGCGCAGCTCGCATCGCCTGGATGGAGCGGTATGGCGGAGGCATACAAAACGGAGCGCAGAATGGCAGCGGGAAGTAAACGCAGTGACATTGTTGTGATGCCAGCCGCCGGGCTGCGCGGCAGTATCAGCGTGCCGGGCGATAAATCCATCTCACACCGGGCTGTGCTGCTCGGCATGCTGGCGCCGGGAACGACCTATGCGCACAAATGGCTGGCTGCTGGCGACACTGAGGCTTCACTGCGCAGCGCCCAGGCACTGGGCGTTCAGATAGAGCGCCATAACACCGATGATCTGACGATACACGGTGGCTCGCTGCGCCAGCCCGATGGCCCTTTGAACTTGGTTAACGCAGGAACAGGCATTCGTTTGCTGGCAGGTATCATGGTGGGGCAGCCGTTTCCTTCTGTGCTTGATGGCAGCGAGCAGCTGCGCCGCCGTCCGATGCGGCGAATTGTTGAACCGCTGCGTCTGATGGGGGCGGACATCAGCGCCACAGACGACCGTGCGCCGCTGACGATACGGCCAGCCCTGCTGCGCGGTGTTCGCTATACAATGTCGGTCGCCAGCGCGCAGGTCAAGAGCGCCCTGCTGCTGGCTGGCTTGTTCGCCGAGGGGGAAACGGTTGTTGTCCAGCCTGGGCCAGCCCGTGATCACACCGAGCGTATGCTGGCCGCAATGGGAGCGGATATCACGACCGACGGCAACACTGTTCGACTGCGGTCAGGGCGGACGCTGCGGCCTGTTAACTTCACTGTGCCGGGAGATTTCTCGTCGGCTGCGTTCCTGATTGTGGCTGCTTGTGTTGTGCCGGGCAGCGCGGTCTCAATCACAGGCGTTAACCTCAATCCAACGCGCACCGGCCTGCTTGATGCGCTGCTGACGATGGGCGCGGACATCGCTGTGACAGAAAGCGGGCTGGAGGCCGGTGAACCCTGCGGCACGCTGCATGTGCGGCACAGCGAGCTGCGTGCCATCGAAATCGGCGGCGACATGGTGGTGCGCATGATTGACGAGTTCCCGGCCTTCATGGTGGCTGCGCTGTGTGCGGAAGGCAGAACAGTGGTGCGCGACGCGCACGAACTGCGCGTCAAAGAGACAGATCGAATCGCTGTCATGGCCGCTGAGCTGCGCAAAATGGGCGCACAGGTTGCGGAAACGGCGGATGGCTTTGTCATCGAAGGGCCGCAGAAGCTTACCGGAGCGCTGGTTGACAGCCACGACGATCACCGCGTGGCCATGAGCTTGGCAGTTGCCGGTCTTTGTGCAGCCGGGCAGACGGTAATTGCTGAGGGCGCGTGTGCCAGCGACTCGTTCCCTGGCTTTGCAGCGGTGTTGGCTGCCCTGGGCGGGCCAGCGCGCGAGGTTGAGCCGGAGCGTTAATCACCGGCGCAGCCATGCGTTTATATGGTATGATGCTCCGATTGGGTGGGCTGCGGGAGCGAGAGAAATGTCAGTCACTATAATAGCTGAGCAGCGCCAGGAGCGAGCATGAGTCTCTACCGCGTTGGCGTGATTGGCTGGCCGGTGACACACAGCCTCAGCCCGGCTATGCACAATGCCGCGTTCGCTGCGCTGGGGCTTACAGACT
>DAOTWC010000126.1:0-2069 GCA_034435995.1 Anaerolineae bacterium
CGCCGCAATCCAGTCCACAGGAATCCGAGCCGGTAACACCTCTTCTATGAATGATCGGTTGATCCCCTGTGATCACGGTCTGAAGACTGTTGCCAGCCGCAGCTGGCTTGCTGGTTCTACGTAGTGCGAAGTATGACAATCAGAACATCCGACAAGGATGTTTCGCGCAAGAACCGCCTCGTAGTGTTCTGTATCTGTCAGGTGGCAGTTAATGCACACTGAGGACATCTCTACCCGGTAAGTACCGCGACTGGCAAAGGAAACACTCTGATGAGGAAAGATGGTTTCGCTGTGGCAGTCCAGACAGCCAAACGGCCCCACTCCCTGCTTTGTGTGTACAGAGGCCGCCATTCGCTCAACATCAACGCGCAAGTTGAGCGCAGTGCCGTCCGCGAACACAAAGTCGTAGGGCGCGCCAGCGTGGCAAAACAGACAGTTTGAGTTAGCGCCGGTGATTTCAACAGCCTGCACAGGTTCACGTAGAATGAGAACGCCAGCAGCCACTGCAACCGACACGATCAGACTCAATACGCCAGGTAAGCGCATACCGCGCACAACAAACACAAGGCTAATGAACAGGATCAAACCGGCTGCACTGAAACCAAGAAGCTCAGGCCAGGTTAGACCGAGGATCACAGTATCACTGCGCACGGCTTCACGTGTGCGCTCCAGTACCTCGCGCGTAGACAGAATCTGAGCGCGGCCAGTTGTGTCAACCGGCACAAGCCCCAGCTCTTTCTCAGTAGCGCTCAGCAGTGCCAGCGTGTAAGCATAATTGTGTATCCCTAGGCTACCGTCCCCCTCGATGAAGTCCAGAGCATCGCGCACCCACTGGGCGCTGCCAGTCAACGCCGCAGCCTGAGCGGCTTGCAGCCGTGCCTGAACATCAGCCTGTATATCATCCACAAGGTGCTGAATCCCTGCGCCGTCCAAATGCTCTGTATGGCACGTCGTGCAGCCGTCGTATAAGCCTTCAACACCGACTACGTCGTTAGGCAGTATAACACCGAGAGTGTGGCTGATTCGCTGTTGTTTGCCAACCGGGACCGAGGGCATATGACACGTCTGGCAGTCAGGCCCATCCGCGGCCACAAAATGGGCGCCAATAACACCTTCAACCTGCGGTATCAATGCGGTTCCTTCGAACATTTCGCGTGCAGGATGATGAATAAACTCAAGTGTCTCTGTCTGCATGTGACATGTTGAGCACAGCGTGTAGGACTCACTAACGAGCTGGAAATCATAGCCCGCATCGCTATGAGGATTGTGACAGGTTGCACATGTTAGCCCATGCTGCGCTGTAGCAAGCGTCACTGGTTCAGGTGCCGCGCCACGCCACTCACCTGCATCCGCTTGCGCGATACGCTTAGCAGTGAAGATGTAATCACCACTATGACAGGACAGGCATGAGTCGTCAGCACCGTCTGCTTGCTGCACGGCTTGCAGCGCGCGGGCATGTGCCGAAACATGCCACTCATTGAACTGCATGTTAGGCTGGCGCGCGTGGCCCGTAGGCCACCAGTGGGCTGCGTCTTCGGCAGAAACCAGATTGAACACAGATGGATCAAGCAGATCCATACCTGGTAAATACCCAATAGGGTAGGGGTGCACTCCATCTGGTGCCATACCGCGATTATGACATTGCCCGCAGGACTGAGGATCGAGGCCGCTGGCTATCGCACGGCGAATACCCGCTAGTTCTTCATCGGATGGTCTGCGGCTGGCGGCGTCAGCAGCGTCTACATGTGCGCTGCCAGGGCCATGACACGTTTCGCATTGAACACCGGCTTCTTGCCACTCATAAGTCTGTATACTCAAGCCAACTGTATGACAGCCTGCGCACTTGGGGCCAAACTCATACGCGGCGTCAGGCCAGGTCTCGGCCAGTTCCAATTCAACCCACTGCTGATTGACAACGTCCCACTCAGCTGGGAACACGACGTAATCGCCAGTGTCACGCGCATAGAGATAAGCTTGCAAACCGCGCCCGGCTCCCAGCGTGTAAGCAACATCATCCAATGTAAATGGTCGAGGCGCCGTCTCTCCCGGAAACTGCACTGTTCGAGCAG
>DAOTWC010000127.1:0-13873 GCA_034435995.1 Anaerolineae bacterium
TATCTCGTTCAAGCAGGGATTGTTCAATATGACTAGCGACTCGCACCTGTTCCGCACCCGCGAGGAACTGGAAAGCGCGGGATTTGTGCTGGCGGGCAATCACTTTGTGAAACCCTCATCCCCAACCCTTCTCCCTCAGGGAGAAGGGCTTGACCGACCCGCCGCGCCCGCAGCAAGTCCCCCTCGCCCTGAGGGAGAGGGGGATTTAGGGGGTGAGGGTACACGCTATCTGCCGCTGTACGAGGCCAAGATGATGCACCAGTTCACCCACCGCTGGGCGACGTACACGCCAGACGGCTCTACCCGCGACATGACCCCCGACGAGCTGCGCGACCCCCACGCCCTGCCCCTGCCCCGCTACTGGGTGGCTGAGCGGGAGGTCGAGGCGCGCCTAGCCGACTGGGATCGGGGCTGGCTGCTTGGTTGGCGCAGCATTACCAACACAACCAATGAGAGAACTACAATATCAGGTGTAGCTCCAATTGTTGGTTGCGGAGACTCCTTCCTGCTCATGTTTCCTCAAAAGTTGAGTTCTGTTGCGGGATTAGTTGCTGGTTTGGATAGTTTTGTCAGTGATTTTGTAGCGCGGCAAAAAGTGGGTGGTGCGAACATGAAGTACCATGTGTTCAAACAGATAACGGTTATTCCGCCGCACACGTACACACCCGTGCTGCTGGACTTCATCGTCCCCCGCGTGCTGGAACTCACCTACACCGCCTGGGACATGCAGCCCTTCGCGCGCGACCTGGGCTATGACGGCCCGCCCTTCGTCTGGGATGAAGAACGCCGCTTCCTGCTGCGCTGCGAGCTGGACGCGCTCTACTTCCACCTCTACCAGATCAGCCGCGACGATGTGGATTACATCATGGAGACGTTCCCGATTGTCAAGCGCAAGGACATGGCGCGGACAAGACCCTCATCCCCAACCCTTCTCCCTCAGGGAGAAGGGCTTCAAAGTCCCCCTCGCCACGAGGGAGAGGGGGATTTAGGGGGTGAGGGTGAATACCGCACCAAGCGCGTCATCCTGACCATGTACGACCAGATGGCGGCGCTGCCCGTCATGCTCGTCCCCGCGCCGAAACAGCCCTCACCCCAAACCCTTCTCCCTCAGGGAGAAGGGCTTACAAGTCCCCCTCGCCCTGAGGGAGAGGGGGATTTAGGGGGTGAGGGCTTGTACGCTGTGCCGGATGTGGGTCAGTGGACGACGTGGCTGGAGCCGCCGCCTGCGGATGTGCGTGTGGCGCATACCGGATAAGCAAACTAAGGAGCATAAGATCACCTGAGTTCAGGATAAGGAGATGCCTTTCGAGAAGAGAAGCGCTGAGCTCTCCGGTTGACAAGACCACACCCAGTTTGTGCAGGTGTATCTGCCGGCGGAGTTTCCCCAACTGGTCAGCTACAACCGGTTTGTGGAACTGATGCCCTCGCTACTGGTGCCGCTGTGTGCTTATCTGCAAAGCTGTTACGGCGATTGCACTGGCATCAGTTTCATTGACTCCACCCCGATTATGGTGTGTCACAACCGGCGCATTAGGCGGCATCGGGTGTTTGCCAACATCGCCCAGCGCGGCAAGAACTCAGTAGGCTGGTTCTTTGGCTTCAAGCTGCATTTGGTGGTCAATGACCGGGGCGAGTTGTTGGCGTGTCGTCTGACAGCCGGCAACGTGGTTCTCATCGCCTATTGTCACCAGCTCACGAAACCGAGCCTGGCGCTCGACCTTCCACAACTGGAGACTGTTATTCCGAACTGAGGTTAAAGAACGACTTCAGCTCAACTGACCGGGCGTTTGCTGCGCCCGTAATGGTCTTTTCTGAACCATTCTCAACCATTCCTCATTGAAAATCAGCGCTGCCTGGTCTATACTGCTGCCCGATGAGGCTTACAAACTGGCCCGGCACGTGAACGAGAAAACACTTCACACGCTTGAACTGAACAAAGTCCTCGAACGGCTGGCGGAATACTGCTCGTTCTCGGCTGGGGCAGACCTGGCGCGCGAGCTGTTTCCTACAACCGATCTGGAAGAGGCGCGCATCTGGCAGCGCGAGACAGCAGAAGCGCGCCTGTTGTTCGAGAACAAACAGAACCTGACGCTGGGCGGCGCGCGCGACGTGCGCGAGGCCGCCATTCAGGCGACGCGCGGCATTATCATCGAGCCGCAGACGCTGCTGGACATCCGCCAGACACTGCGCCGCGCCACCAGCCTGCGCCGGACGCTGGGCCGTATGAGCAACCTGTACCCGCTGCTGGCAGAGCTGATTGACGAGGCTGAGGAGTGCACGGCGCTGCAGGACGAAATCGGCAGGGTGCTGAACGAGAACGGCGAGATTCTCGACAACGCCAGCCCGCGCCTGGCCGTTATTCGGCGTGATCTAAAGGTCAGCTACGACAAGCTGATGACGCGGCTCAACCGCATCATCAGCAGCCCATCCAACGCGCCTTACCTGCAGGAGATGCTCATCACCACGCGCAACGGACGCTATGTGATCCCGCTGAAAGCCGAGTTCAAAGGGCGCATTCCCGGCATCGTGCACGATATGTCCTCCAGCGGCGCGACGATCTTCATCGAGCCGCTGGCAACAGTGGAGATCAACAACGAGTGGCGCGAGCTGCAGCTTGAGGAAGAAAAAGAGATTCGCCGCATTCTCCAGGCGCTGACCGACCGCGTGGGCCAGGAGAGCGAGTACATCGTCCGCACGGTCGAGGTGCTGGCGCATCTTGATCTGATCCTGGCAAAAGCCCGTTATGCGGATGACAGCAAGGCGGTTCAACCGAAGCTGGTTCCGTTCCAGCCGCGCCCTGACAAACCGATGCACCCCGGCAGCACTATCAATATTCGCGGCGCGCGCCACCCCCTGCTCACCGGCAATGTCGTCCCGATTGATGTGGAGCTGGACGCCGACACGTGGGTTCTGGTCATCACTGGCCCCAACACAGGCGGCAAGACGGTCTCGCTCAAGACGGTGGGCCTGATGTGCCTGATGGCGCAGTGCGGCCTGCACGTGCCGGCTGAGGCTGCCACGCTCTCGGTATTTCAGGGGGTTTACGCCGACATCGGCGACGAGCAGAGCATCGAACAGTCGCTGAGCACGTTCTCGTCACACATGACGAACACTATCCAGATTTTGCGCGAGGCGAACAACCGGTCGCTGGTGCTGCTGGATGAAGTGGGCGCGGGCACTGACCCGGCAGAGGGATCGGCGCTGGCGCGGGCGCTGCTGTCCCACCTGCTGCGCCGCGGCGTGACGACCATTGTCACGACGCATCATCCGGAGCTGAAAGTGTACGGCGTTGAAACGCCTGGCGTGCGCAACGCCAGCGTGGAGTTTGACTTGGAAACGCTGCGGCCCACCTACCGGCTGATTGTCGGTCTGCCCGGGCGCTCCAACGCGCTGGCGATTGCCGCTCGCCTGGGTCTGGACCCGGACATCATCGAGGAAGCGCGCAGCATGGTGGCGACTGAGGACCTGGTCGCTGACGATCTGCTGGATGAAATTCAGCGCACGCGCGAGGACATCCGCCGCCGTCAGGCAGCCGTCAGCGCGCTGCAGGCGGACCTGGAGGCCCAGCGCGCCGAGCTGGAGGCCCGCCTGGACAAGATTGAGGACGAACGGCGCGACATCATTGCCAGCGCCCGCCGCCAGGCCGAGGGCGAGCTGGCGGCGTTCCAGCGCGAGGTCAAACGGCTGCGCAGCGAGATGCGCTTGGCATCGCTGCCGCTGGATGCCCTGCGCGAAGTTGAGAACGCAGCCTCGCTGCTGAACAACGCGGTGCAGTCGCCGGTCGAAAACGCTGTCGAAATGCCTGAGGGCAGCAGCTGGACGCCCCGCCTGGGCGACACGGTGTGGCTGCGCACGCTCAACGCCGAGGGCGTCATCACCGAGCTGGACCAGAACGACGCGCTGGTGCAGGTGGGGTCGCTGCGCGTCCGCGCTGGTCTGGATGAGCTGCAGCGCCGCACCCGCAGCGAGAAGCGCGAGATGAAGCGCGGCCGCAAACGCGAGTATGAGAAGTCGCCAGACCCGGTAGTGCCCAAAGGCAAGTCGCCGGGGCTGGAGCTGGACCTGCGCGGCGAGCGCGTGGAGGACGCGCTGGCCCGGCTGGAAGCCTACCTGGACGCGGCGTATACATCGGGTCTACCATTCGCGCGTATCATTCACGGTAAGGGAACCGGCGCGCTCAAGAAAGCGGTGCGCGAGCGCGTGGAGGGTCACCCGCTGGTGAGCAAGGTCACGGAAGCCATGCCTAACGAGGGCGGCGGCGGCGTGACGATTATCCACATGGTGCCGCTGACGTAGCAGACAGCGTCTTGTGCTGCCACCTGCTTACAGGCTGGCGGGAATCTCTGGCAGCAGAGCGGCGCTGCCTGCGATGAGCCGCACGCAGGTGCGCGGGGTGTGGACTTTATAGAGGTTGGCGGTCTCGGTCACGGCGGCGTAGGCTTCAGGAAACTGGCGCACAGCCTCGCCGATGATGCCGGCTTCAAGCAGCAGCGCGACACACTCGTCGTGCGGGGCCAGCCGGAAGTCGGCGCTTTCCCAGCCCATTGGCCCTTCGAAATACGCCACATCGGAGAACAGCAGGAAGAAAGCCGGCGTCGTTTGATAGGGCTTGAAGGCGCTTACGTAGAGACGCGACAGGCCACTGAAATAGCGGTGGACCTGACAGCGGTAAAGCTGCGGCGCAGCGATGTCGAAAACTGGCACGCTGTTCACGCGTTGTGCCCGACGTCCTGGTGGTCGCTGTCCAGCACGCCGCGGATGGTGTTCAGCAGGTCTTGCACGTCAAACGGCTTCATGACGTAGCTGATAACACCCGCTTGAGGAACTCGATCGCCGCTGACGCTTCTGGCGCGCGCGCTGACAAAGATCACCGGGATACGGGCGTGAGATGGATCGGCGCGCAGCGTCTGGACGACCTCGAAGCCGTCAATGTCGGGCAGCATGACATCGCACAGGATCAGATCGGGCGGGTCAGCTTCGACCAGCGCCAAGCCTTCCTGCCCACTGCGTGCGCCCAGCGCCGTGTAGTTCTCGAATTCCAGCATTTCCACGAGGTTGAGCAGCATTGTGCTGTCGTCCTCGATGACCAGTATTTTAGCCATTGCATTTATGCGCAGCGCACAACGATCGGCCGAGCGCCCTCCTTGAACTGTGGACAGGAACACGACTCACCGGCTGGTGCGCTGTGTTCACCATTTATTATAATACACAAATGACCAAAGGCACACGTCAGTTGGCCAGATCGCTTCCCCGTCGGCTGACCAGTTCCGGTCGCGCACAGGGGCGGCTCAGAAAAAAACCCCCCCTGTGCGCGGCGCAGGCTGGGTTACTCTGCGTTCAAAGTCAAGGTCATGCGCACCAGCGTGAGGTTTTTAGTCAAGTCGTTAGAGGCGGTGATCGTGCCGCTGGTGATGAGGTTCAGGAAAGCGCGCACAGCACGCGCATCGGCTTCAGCAGACGGCCCGCTGTCCAGCGCCTCGACCAGGTCAGCCAGCGGCAGCAGCCCAGCAGGATTCAGCCAGGCAATCGAGTTGGCATTCGGCAGCATATAGGCCTGGGCAGCGCGGAAGGCCTCGTTAGTGGTCAGCCCGCCGTCAGCGCTAAACATCGCTGCGACAGCGCTGCGCGTGCCGATGGCGAACACGCGGTCGTTTGTGCCCATCAGCAGCTCGATTGGCCACGGCAGATCGCGCGACGTGATCGTCAGCACCGTCACCGCTGCGCCCGCCAGCTCGTTGGTGGTTACAGCAAGCTGCGGTTCCGGTTCGCTGGTAGACGCTGAGGCATTCGCCATCTGCACCAGCTGTCTCAGCCCCAGCGTCAGGCCCTCGAACGTTGCCTGGGCTTTGGCTGTGTCGGTGACTTCAATGCCGATGCCCAGCTCAAGCGGGAAAGCTGTCATAATGCCCATCATGCTGGTGGTGTCCAGCGCTGGGTTGAGACCCAGGAAGGCGATGTAATCGCCGTCCAGCCATGAGAGCACGTCTTCGACAAAATCGAGCTTGGTGAGCGATGTGAACAGGTTATTCGCCCGCGCGAGCTGCTTGCGCAGTTCCATCCGCGCTTCCTCGATATCCTGAGTGTCTGCAAGCTCAGTTGAGAGGGTCTCGAGGAGGGTGTTGATACCGAGCGCAGCAGCCTCAATCTGCAGTTTTAAGTCGCTGGCGTGCACAGCTAGCGGAACATTGGCTGGGATGCGCGCCGCAAACGCTGGGTCTACTGGCCGAAGGGCGGCCGACGTCAGCGGGCTGGCGGACGGGTCAGCGTAGCTGGCGCCATCAATCGTGAAGGTCGTGCCGTCAAGAAGGGTGAAGCCGAAGATTTGCGGGGTGACGATGTCGGTAGTAAGGCCTACCTGCCCCAGGATTTGCGTCAAAAATCCTGCCGTGAGGTCATCTGCTGGCAGGGAGTTGAGCACACCGGCGAACGCATCGTTGTAGACGATCGCGTTGTAGCTTTGGGCAGGCAGCCAGCCGAGGGCCGTGGTGAACCGAGGCGTGTCCGCCAGGCTGGGGCTGGGCAGGGTATCCGGTGCGAACAAGCTTGTGTCGGAGCTGGCGCTGATGAGCAGCGCCTCATCGCGCACGACGACAAACGTGCTGTTGTCTAGCGACGAGGGCATGGTCGTTTGACCGATGACCAGCAGTGTGTAACTGTCGCCGGTGGTCTGGAAAAAGGGCGCTCTGTTCTGATTGAGCAGGTTCACCACAAAGTCCAGCGCAGCAGCGGGGTTCTTGATGCTGATGGCAATCAGAACCGGCTGCTCGTCGCTGTCGAGGTCGGCGCTGAAGGTCATCTGCTGCGTCAGCGAGAGAAAACCCACAGCCGCCGTGTCTCCCAACCAGGGCCGCACGTTTTCCTGGAAGCTGCCGCCGGGGTAGAGCGACTGCACCAATTCGTCAAGGGCCTCCTGCAGCGATTGATCCATTACCCCGTTAGAGACGCGAGCGGTGATGCGCTCGGCAAGATTATTAAGGGTGGCAATGAAGCCGTCGTCTGTGCGGAAACTGATGAAAATAGGTATGTCAGCCGGGAAGAAGCGGGCCAGCGCGCTGAGATCAGGGGCAGTCTGGGCCGCTGCTGGCAGCGCGCTCAGCAGAACAAGGAGTGCCACAATGAGCGCCAGAACCGATCGTTTCATGCGTATCCCTTTCTGTCTGATTAATGACCTACTGAGATGGACAAAATGCGAACAAAAAGTCGCACTATCCTATACGCATTGGGATGATTGGCGGTTGTATGAAAGTTTTGTGAAGCGCTGCGCCGGCGCAGACCGCCTGCCGAGACTGTGATTGTTTATTCTCAGTTCAGGCGCGCTGGGCTATCATGGGGATGTGATGGAGACGACAACGGCTTCCCCCCGCCCTGCAGCGCGCCTGATGCGCTGGCTGATCCTGACGGCGGCGCTGGCCAGCGCTGCGCTGGTGCTGGCCCGTCTGCGCGCGCCGGCGGCCAGCGCTGCGGCTCCAAATAGGCACATTCCTGCCCACCCGCCTGCCTTGCCGGCAGTTCAGGATACTCAGCACAGCGCTCCGGTTATGCTGGCTGAGGCAGCGCCGCTGACACCATTCCAACGCGACGTGCGCGCCCTGCGCGCTGCTGCAGAGCGCCCCATGGCGCGCCCGGCGGCCCGATTGGCCCTGTTTGCCGGCAGCGCAGCGCTAGTTGTGTGGCTGCTGCTGACAATAGAGCGCCCGCTGGCCAGTTTGTTGTTAGCCTTAGCAGTCTTTATCCCAGTAGGGATGGCGGCGCTGGCCGGCCTGCGACGGACGCAGCGCGCGCTGCGGCACAGTCCGCTGGCGGGCGCGCTGGCGGCTCGCAGCGGCCCGCTGGCGCACGTGCTGGGCGCAGGCTCAATCACGCTGATGTACCTGGCAGTTCAAGTTCTGCGGCCCGTGGGTCTGGCGCCGCTGCCAGAGGCAGGGCTGTTCCTGCTGCTTGCCAGTGGGCTGATGCTGTGGGCTGGCCTGCGGCTGGCGCAGGGAACAGCCCGTGTACCGCCGCTGGTGCTGCCAGCGGAAACTGTACAGCGGGCAGCCATGACGCTGACGCATCGCGTGTTATTTGGCGGCGGCGCGGCGCTGTTGGCGCTGATGGCGCTGGCGAACGGCCCGCTCGTGCAGGGCGGCTACCAGGCGCCGCTGTCGTCGCACCTTCAATTCGGTATGTTGTGCGCCGGCGTTGTCAGTCTCGCGTTGGGCTTGGGCGGTGGGCCGCTGCTGCCGCGCCTGCGCCGCGTCAGGTGGGGGGAGTGGGCGGTATTGGCGCTGGTGACGCTGGCGGCGCTGGCGCTGCGCTTCTGGGAGCTGGAAACGTCAGTACGCCTCTTTGTGGACGAACTCAACTTCGCCACGCCGGTGCGCGCGTTCCAGGATATTCACAACATCGCGCTGCTGGTGCCGTTCAGCGGCGTGGCGGCGTTTCCGTTTATCTATCCCTACTGGCAGTCTGTTACAGTCGAATGGTTCGGGCACACGTTCACCGGTTTGCGCGGCGCCAGCGCTGTCGTGGGCGCGCTGACCGTTCCGGCGCTGTACCTGCTGGGGCGCGCGCTGTTTGACCGCAAAACGGCGCTGGCTGCGGCGGTGCTGCTGGCCGCGTTTCCGCCGCACCTGCACTTCAGCCGCATCGGGCTGAACAACATCGCCGATCCACTGTTTGCCACGTTGGGCTTCGCGTTTCTGGCGCGCGGAATTGCGCTGGGCCGGCGCGCTGGCTGTGCAGCGGGAGGCGCGCTGCTGGGCCTAACGCACTATTTCTACGAAGGCGGCCGGCTGCTGTTCTGGCCGTTGGCCGTGCTGTGGGCGGCTGGGCTGGCGCTGCTGTGGCGGCCGCGGCTGCGCTTGTCGCATCTGGCGGCGGCGCTGCTGGCGGCGCTGATCGTGGCCGCGCCAATTTACACAACTCTGCTGAGCGCCGAACGCCCGCTGGCGGCGCGCGCCACCGAGAACGACACGGCCCTCAGCCTGGATTACTGGCGCGGCGTTTTCAGCCGCGGCGCGGATGGCATTCTCAAGCACGTGCGCGACCGTGTGGTTGAGCCGTTCCTAATCTATGTGCAGCTTACGGAACGCAGCCTGTTCTACCGAGGCAACACACCGCTGCTGCTGACGCTGGTCTCACCGTTTGCCCTGCTGGGAGTGTTTGCAGCGCTGTACCGCCCGCGTGCGCCGGGCAGCCTGCTGCTGCTCCTGTGGGTTCTAGCCGTATCCCTGGGCAACAGCCTGATGGTGGAGAACATGCACTCGCCGCGCTACGTCGCTGTGTTTCCCGCGCTGATGCTGCTGGCGGCCGTTGGGCTGCGGCACGCGCTGGCGCTGATTGTGCCTGAGACAAGCGCGGCGCAAACGAGATGGCAGAGCCTGGCGCGCCCACAGTGGATCGCCATGATCGTCGCTGCCCTGGCTCTGGGTGTGTATCAGGCAGACTATTACTTCAACCGCCACATACCGGTTTACAATCGCCAGCTGCGCGACAGCAAGCCGCACCGCGATCCGCAGGACGCTGTGCTGCGCTCGCTCAAGTTCCCGCCCGGCACGCAGGTGCACATCATCAGCCGTGTTGAGGCTGACGCCGGTTACACGCTGGGCTTTGCTGGCTTTTTCCGAGACGATTTGACGGTGCACGTGCTGGCGGCAGAGAATTTCGACAGCGACTACGTTGCGCGGCTGACTCGGGGCGTAGACCACGCCTTTTTTGTCGAGCCTGGGCTGGACGCGGTGCTGGCTTGTTTGCAGCGCCATTTCTACCTGCGCCCGCCGCAGGCCAGCCCTTACGCTGATCTGCGCGCCAGCGACCAGTTCACACTGTATTACGCGCCGTATCTGCCTGGCTATTCCGAGACGCTGCTGCCGCCAGCGCCGGAACTGCGGGGCTGCCCGCTTGCCAGTCCGCCGGAAGGCCGGTGATGGCGCTTGCGCGCTCACATGGATTGGCGGCCGCAGCAGGTGCGCTCTGCCTGCTGGCGCTGGCGGAGATCAACGCTGAAGCGCTGGGGCTGATCTTCCTGCACGGCGCGCCTAACGCCGTCCAGATGGGCCTGCTGATGGCTGGAACTGGCCTGCTGACTTGGGGGCTGGGCGGAGGGCAGCGCGTCCAGCAGCGGCTGCCCGGCCCCGATCTGTGGCCGCTGGCCATCCTCACGCTGGCGGCGTTCACGCTGCGCACAGTCAGCCTGGAGAGCGCTGTGCACTTCTACGTAGACGAAGGCAGCTTTGTTGAGGGGGTGCTCAAGCTGCAGACCGAGCTGCACGTCAAGCTGCTGGGGCCATTTAACTGGATTGCGGCCTTTACCTGGGTGTACCCCTACATGCAGCACCTGTCAGTAGGTGTGTTTGGCCCAAACCTGCTGGCGCTGCGCTTCGTGAGCGCGGCATTGGGCACACTGACGACTCCGGCGGTCTATCTGCTGGGGCGAGCGCTGTTTGACCGGCAAACGGCGCTGCTGGCTGCCCTGCTGCTAGTGGTGTTCCCCCCGCACATTCATTTCAGCCGGCTGGGCCTGAACAACATCGCCGACCCCCTGTTGGGGACGCTGGCGCTGGCTTTCCTCACGCGCGGCCTGAAAGGCGGCACACGGCGCGATTTTGCGCTGGCCGGGGTTTTCCTGGGGCTGACACAGTACTTCTACGAGGGCGGGCGGCTGCTGTTTCCGGCGCTGGCGCTGGCATGGGCCGGTGTCGGCTTGATAGCGTGGAAACCGCGCGCTCGCTGGCTGCCAGTGACTGCGCTGGCCGCACTGGCCGTGGCCGCACCGGTGTACATTACGCTGGCCAGCTGGGATATCCCGCTGGCGTCGCGGCTGGGCCGGCAGGCGCTGCCGCCAGAGTACTGGGCCGCCCTGCTGCTGTCGGGCAGCGACACCGGATTGATGGCGGCTTTCCTGCGCGGTCAACTGCTGCCGCCGCTGCTGCACATTGTCAGCCTGCCCGATCAAAGCGCGTTTTACTATGGCGGCGATACAGCTCTGGTGCTCCCGTTCATGCTGCCGCTGTTGGCGTTGGGCACGCTGGCCGCGCTGCGGCAGAAAGGGGCGGCTGCGCTGCTGCTAGCGCTGTGGATCGCACTGGCTCTTCTGGGCAACAGCCTGCTGCGCGACAATGTGTGGACGGCCCGCTACGTTGTCATTTTCCCGCCGCTGGCGCTCTTGATGGGCGTAGGGCTGGCCGCAGCGCTGAGCGCCCTTGACCGTTTGCCGGCCTGGCGGCAGTGCCCGACAGCGCCGGCGCTGCTGGTGGCGGCGCTGTGCGCGGCGCAGGTGGCGTATTACTTCGGGCCGCACCTGGTACGCTACAACCAGCAGATCAGGCCGGAGCACGATCACCAGGATGCTATGTTTCGCGCCCGCGATTTTCCGCCAGGCACGCAAATCTACCTGATCACCGACGATGAAATCGTGTGGCCGCCGCTGCTGATCTACCTGAGCCGATTCTGGGGTGTGGATCGTGAGGCCGACTTGCGCGTTCTGACGCCCGAAGAGTTCGCTGCGCTGCCCGATCTGGGCGGCTTGTGGCGCGGGGCTGACCACGCCTTTTTTGTCCAGATGGACGACAGCGCCAGCCGCGACCGGCTGCATTTTGAGCTGGGGCTGGCGGTCGGCCAGCCAAGCCCGTACAACGTGCCGCCTGACAAGCAGTTCCTGCTGTTCTACTACGCTCCGGCGCGGCGCACAGTTTAACTGCCGGACACAGGGCGGCTGGAAAGCGCCTCCGCCGCGCGGTAATGCGCAACGGCGGAGGCGCAGGCAAATACCACTACTGCTCCCTCAAATTAGTTCAGATCACTGGCGGAGCTGGTGGGGCTGGCGGCTCTGGAGGTTCAGGCGCTGCTGACGGGATAGGCGGCGCAGGTGGACGGTGGCCGTGCTCTCGGCCAGGGGCCTTGCTCACGCCGAACCGGTAGACATCAGCGCCCGGATAATAGGATGAGCCGTCCGGCAGAATGGCGCCAGAGAGATCGGCATCGCGCAGGTTTGTCCCGCGCAGGTTCGCGTCGCGCAGATCGGCGTCGGTCAGGTCAGCATCGCGCAGCGAAGCGTTGCGCAGGTTAGCGCCGCGCAGCCGCGCGCCAGTCAGGTCAGCATCGCGCAGGTTAGCCTGCTCCAGGTTAACGGCATCCAGGTTAGCGCCTGCCAGCTGCGCATCCTCTAGGTTGGCGTCGCGCAGCACCGCGCCGCTCAGGTTAGCGCCAGACAGGTCAGTGTCCTCTAGGTTGGCGCGCGCCAAGTTGGCGCCGCTTAGGTTGGCGTCCACCAGCACCGCATCCTCTAGGTTGGCGTCGCGCAGGTTAGCGCCGGACAGGTTGGCGCCGGACAAGTCGGCGCTGTTGAAGTCGGCGCGCTCCAGGTTAGCGCCGCTCAGGTTGACGTCAGACATCTGGCAGTCGGTGAAGTCGGCGTCGCGCAGCACTGCGCCGCTGAAATTCGCGCCTGTGAGGTCCTGATCCTCGAAGCGGCGGCCAGACAAGTCCTGGCCGGAAAAATCGGCGCCGGCGAGGTCCTCTTCGTCGCTGATGACCACACGGCGTTTGACTTTGCCGCCGCCGTGCCGCCGGCGCTCCTCGTCAACCTTGATCTCTACGTCAATGTCTGCCAGGGCGCGGCGCAGCGATTCGCGTGTCTGCGCCAAGATGCGGTCGCTGAGCGAACGCGTGACGTCTTTGAGCTGCTCAATCTCAGCGGCCCAGCCAGCGCCGCTGCTCGTCGCGCCGCGCATCTGGCCTTTCAGGTACTCGATAAGCTGGGTGGCTGCCAGCCGCACAGCAGCAACCCGCTCCTGCTCACCGGCTGTTTCAGGATAGTCGAGCGCCAGCGCTTCAGTGATATAGACGTCATCGGGCAGCACTTCGGCCACCTTCGCGTGCAGCGTGCGGTAGCTGCGGACGGTCATCTCAGCGGTGCCCTGATACGTGCCGCTGCTGAGCGCCTCTCGCGCCGAGCGGGCCAGCGACTCCAGCGCTGGCAGCAGACGTCGAATCTGGTTGGCAGCTTGTTCGTCCATCATGATGTTGTCTCACTCCGTTCTGTGTATGCCGGCTGTGCCGGAAGCGTCACAATCACCTCACACCCCGTCGCGCAGGCCGGTCTCGATGGCGCTGACAGTTTCGGGCCGCAGCAGCCGGCGCAGCGTTCGCTTGGCGTGAAACAGGCGGGATTTCACAGTCCCGATATTCGTTCCCAGCACCTCCGCGATCTCAGCGTAAGACAGTTCCTCGTCCGCGAAGAGGATCAGGGCCTGGCGCTGCGGCTCGGGCAGGCGATCCATCGCCTCGCGCACCTCTAGATGAAGCATCAGCCAGTGGGCTGCGTCGTCTGGCTGGCTGCCTGGCGCCTCCAACGAAGCCACTGTGCCGCCCTCATCTGATGGCTCATCCTCAATCGAGACCGTCTCATAGCGCCCCTGGCGGCGGAGTTCGTCGTAGCAGCGGTTGCGCGCGATACGGAATACATAAGGCCGAACACCATGAGATGAATCCACTCGGCCGAGGTGCTGCAGCAGCGACATGAACACATCCTGTACGATGTCGTCCTCGGCCCAACTTGGGCCAATAAGGCGGCGCACGAAACGGCGCACCGGCGGCTCCAGTTTGAGGACGAGCGCGCCGTAAGCCAGGTCATCACCGCTCTGAGCGCGAATGAGCAGGTCATTCTCACCCAGGTGGATTAAATCCTGAGCTGCCAGCGGGGCGGTGCGCTCCGGCTCCGACGCTGTCAAGATGCGCGTCCCTCCTGTTCACTTCTTACTACGGTGTTCCTGCCGCGATGTTCAAAACTTACCGCGTGTTAACGCTGACTCAGATATTACCTTATAGACTCCTTAACAATACTCGACTAAACTAGTGCTTTCTCGCTTGAGCTAGCTGACACACTGGCGAG
>DAOTWC010000128.1:0-49660 GCA_034435995.1 Anaerolineae bacterium
GGCGGCAGCCGGGGCGTACCGGCAGCAGTTGGCGCGCGGTCACGTGTGCGCGCGCCCCTGTAGTTCACGGGGAACGCGGACGCCCAGCCGCTGGAGCACCGTAGGCGCGATGTCCATGATATTATGAGCGCTCTCTCTGCGGCCCGCGCCAGTTTGACGCGGGTCGTAGAGGATGAAAAGGCCCTGCTGCGCGTGGTTGGCGTCGTCGGGGCCGGTGTCATTTTCGAGTGTGTAGTGACGGCCGTGGCCCAGGCTGCCCACAGCGCGCCAGTGAAGATCGCCAAAGTACACCAGCAGGTCCGGCGCGACGCCGTTCACCGCGCTGTAGATGTCCTCTGGCACAAAAACCAGCGTGCGCAGCGGCGCGCCGGTAGGATCGGGCAGGCTGGCCAGCAGGCACGCCAGCTCAGCTCTGGTTTCGCTGTATGCGGCTGGCGACACAACGCCCTGCGGCTCACGACCCGCGACGTTGAGGAAGATGCGCGCGTAGTAGCCGCCGCTGGCCCAAGCGCGCGTGCCGGCCCAGTTGACATCGAGGTCTTCAAAACGAGTGAGCTGCCCGTCTGGCGGCGGCGCGTTGAACGACAGCCATCCTGCCCGCCACAGCCACTCGTTCACACAGATGCCGCCGTCCATTCGTTTCACGCCGTGATCGCTGACGACCAGCACAATTGTGCCATCTCCGCTGCGCTCGATCAACTCCCCGGCCATCTCATCGAGCATTCGGTAGTAGCTGGCAACAGCGTCGGCGAAACGGCTGCCCGGCTCGTGCAAACGGTGACGCGGGTCATGGTAGCGCCAGAAGCCGTGATGGAGGCGGTCGAGGCCGATGTGAACCTGAATGAAGAAATCCCAATCCAGCGTCTCGATGCAGCGCAGCGCCAGCCGGTGCTGCACCTCAGCCAGGTCGAAAAGCTGGCGCAGCAGCCAGTCTTTGTCGGCGGTGCGAAAGTCCTTTACGTCGAAGCGGTAGTCGGGCACAGCGCGCAGCACGTCTTCTCGAAAGACCGCTGGAAAGGTAAAAACGCTGTCTGCGCTTGGCGTGAGAAAACAGCTCACCATGTGGCCGGCGAGGGGGGTGACAGGGTATGTCTGCGGCACGCCGAGCACGATGGAGGCGCGGCCAGCTGCGCTCAAATAATCCCACACGCGAGGCAGACGAACCGCCGCGCTGGTGGCTGTAGTCATTGCGTCGTAGGAGTGGTCAGCGCGGTTGCGGAAGCCGTAAATGCCCAGCACGCCTGGGTCGCGGCTGCTGAGCATGCTGGTCCACGCGGGAACTGTAATGCAGGGGATGCACGAATCCAGCAGGCCCCACGTGCCGCCAGCCATCAGGCGGCTTGTGACGGGCAGCTCGGCGCGCAGTTGATTGAAGACCAGGTCAGGCCCGGCGCAGTCCCAGCCGAGAGCGAGCACACGTCGTCGCGGGATGTGCCGTATCAGCCAGGTCATTGTCTTCAGAGAATGCGCTGGCCGAACACGCTGGCCGCCATGCCAACCGCCACCTCAGCGGTGCGGTTGCCGATGTCAAGTATAGGATTGACCTCGACCAAATCCAGCGAGCGCACGCGGCCGTCGTCAGCCAACATCTCCATCAGCAGATGCGCCTCGCGGTAGCTTAACCCGCCAGGAACTGGCGTGCCCACACCCGGCGCGTATTCAGGGTCAATCGAGTCGAGGTCGAAGCTAACGTGAATGGCATCTACGTTGCCCAGCGTGTTAAGGGCGGCGTGGACGACGTTTGCCATGCCGTTTTCGTCAATGCTGCGCATCGTCAGCACCTTGATGCCGCTGGCGCGCAGGGCAGTCCGCTCGTCCGGATCGAGGTCGCGCACGCCGATCATAGCGATCTGATCTGTGCGCAGGGGGCGCTGGCCTACCATAAACGCTGCCGGTCCCAATCCCATCAGCCCGCTGACCACCATGCCATGAATGTTGCCAGACGGCGATATGGCAGGCGTGTTGAAATCGCCGTGGGCGTCAATCCACAGCACGCCAACGCGTCCCGGCTGCTGCAGCGCGCCGGCGACTGTGCCGAGCGAAATGCTGTGGTCTCCGCCCAGAAACACAGCCCGCTCGCCCATCTCGATGCAGCGGCAGGCGCGTTCGTAGACCTGGCGCGCCACCCGAACCACAGCAGACAAGTGATGGGCGGGACGGCCTTCCACGGTTTCCAGGCCGGGGATTTCCTCAAGGCCGGGCACGCTGATGTTGCCCCCATCGCACACTGTCCAGCCGATCCGCTCCAGGCGAGTCTGCAAACCTGCATACCGAATAGCGCTGGGGCCCATATCAACGCCGCGCCGGTTCTGTCCCAGGTCCATTGGCACGCCGTAAATGCGGATGGCGCCGTCTGGCTTCATGCCCGCGAGGTCTCGTAGGGCTGCGGCGCGTCCAGGCGGGCGATGCGGCGGGCAGCGAAAACCAGTATAACGCTCAGCGCGTACAGCACCAGCAGCGGCCCCATTACCAGAAACATGTTCACTGGATCAATGGTGGGTGTAATGAGCGCTGCCGCCACCGCGGCGCCCACAACAGCCAGCCGCCAGTTGCGGATCAGCGCGCCAGTGGTGACTAATCCCAGCAGGCCGAGCACGAAGAACACCAGCGGCGTTTGAAAGGCAACGCCCATCCAGAAGATGAGGGCAGTGATGAAACTGAGATACAGGTCAGCCGTCCACTCTGCGCGAAAGAGATTGGGCTGGAATCCCTCAAGGAAGCCGAGCGCCGGCGGCATCAAGATAAACCAGGAAAACGCTGTGCCCACTAAGAACAGCGTGAAGATAGCTGGCAGCGCCATGAGGACGACGCGCTTCTCTTTGCGGGTAAGACCAGGGAAAATGAACATCAGAAGCTGGTACGTGATCATAGGAATGGCGATAATGCCGCCGATCATCAGGCCGACGCGGAAATATGCCACCACGCCGCCCGTGGGACCCAGGGTTACCAGCTTGCACTCGCTGTCGGGGATAATCACGCTGGCTGGGTCAACGCCGGCGTCCTTGGCGGCCCTGACGGCGTTTTCCTCAACAATCCGGCAGTAAGGCCCCCGCAGGTAATCCAGCGCCGCGCCCGACAAGCCGAGGCCGATCAGCGTGCCGATCACCAGGGCAATGCCGGCCCGTGTGAGCCGGCGGCGCAGCTCGTCCAGGTGTTCGAACAACCCCATTCGCGCGCCATGTCCGTCATCTTCTTCTTCGGCCACCTGCGATGAGTCAATGTCTGGTTCCGGAGGGGTGAAATTCCGGCGCAGAGGGCGGGGCAGTTTCAGCCGGGGCATGTCGTCCTCACATCATTTCTACTGCGGGTCTCGACCACCAGCGGACCACGTCCCAAAGCCGTTTTCATCATCCGAGCGCGACCACGTGCCGAAGCTGTCAGTGCGCGGCCTTGGCCCGCCAGATGGGGCAGTGGGGGGCGGGGGGGAAACCGTGCGCGACGCGGCTGCGCTGCCGTTGCCGGAAGTGGTTTCGGCAGCCTTGCGCGCGGTGGCGGACGCTGCCTCTTTGGTCTCCGCAAGTTCGCCGCGCACCTCATCCAGCACGTCCTGCACCGGCTGAGTCAAACTGCTGAGCGCTTTGCCAGCCTGTCGGTTGAGGTTGGCGCGGGTGGGCAGTTCCCGCGGGACTTTGATATCAACCCCAGCCTCGTCGAATTCTTTCTGGAGCACGTCCACCGTTTCCTCCCACATCCGCCGGAATCTGGCAATGTACTTGCCCAGCGTGTATGCCCAGGCGATCATCCGCTTCGGCCCAGCCACGATGAGCATAATGAGGAGTATGAGGATTAGCTCTGGGCCGCCGATTCCAAGAATATTCATGCGCTGATGTCTCCGCCGACTGGTTGGTTGAGAATAGACTGCAGTTCGCCGTCACGCAGCGCAGCTTGGCCCAGCACGCCGTTAACAAAGCTTGTCGAGCCATCAGCGCCGAACATCTGCGCCAGCGCAACTGCCTCATCAATGGCTACATTTACTGGCACGCCGCGGCTGACAGCGAACTCAAAAAGGGCGATGCGCAGGATATTGCGGTCAATGATAGCCACCTGCTCAAGCGGCCACTCTGGCGCAAAATATTGAATTGCGCGATCAATGCGCGCGCGGTTGTTGAGCACGCCATAGACAATCAGGCGCACATAGCGGCTGGAGCTGCGCTCCGGTTTTTCGTCTTCCGGATTCTGCGCGTTCAGACGCGCTTCGATCACCTGCTCAGGTGGATGATTAGTGCAGTCCAGTTCGTAGAGCACCTGCAAGGCGACGCGCCGCGCCAGGCTGCGAACAGTTACCGGCGGGTCGTGTTCGATCTCCTCGACGTCGTACTCGCTGTCAGGATCGAGGATAGGTAGATCGGTCACCGCGCGCTACTCTCCCAAAACACTCGCAAGCAAGTGTACAGCAATTCAAGTGGTTTGGCTATGTGGTGCGGGCGGGCAAAGCGTGAGCTGATATTGCGATTCTGCACCTGCAATGTAAACTTGCAGCGCATTATTATCGCTACAGACTGATTTGCTGAGAGAGGATATCATGAGCCGTTCCCGCACTGTAGAGCGCCGCCGCCAGCGCGAACAAGAACAGCGTCGTCAGCGGTTGATGATTGCTGCTGTTGTTGTTGTCGGGTTAGCTGTGCTGGGTTTTGTCCTGTTTTTGATTGCCAACCAGCCGGTTGAGGCTGAAATACCGGAAGACGCAGTCGCGCTGTATGAGGGGCTGCCTCAGTTCACCACCCCAGAGGGGTTCCCTGGACTCGGCGATCCGAACGCCCCTGTACAAGTCGTGGAGTACTCCAGCTTTGACTGCCCGCACTGCGCGACATTTCACAGGGATACTGTTCCGGCACTGGTAGAGCGCGTGCGCGCGGGGGACATCGCCTTCATCTTTGTTCCGCTCTACGGCACTGGCGGCATTCAAAACGGCCAAGGAGCAGCCCGGGCAGCAATTTGCGCTGGCGAACAGGGCGCGTTCTGGCCGTACCATTCCACACTCTTCGCCTGGCAGTCGCTTTACGCCAACACTGCATTTCAGGGCAACCGACTGGGCGCAGCAGTTGACGCCTTGGGCCTGAACCGCGGCGAGTGGGAAGCGTGTATCACGGGCGACCTGCCAGATTCTGTAACGGCCGCAGCGTTTGCGGCGGCTTCGGCTGTGCCCGGCTTCGGCGGCACGCCCAGCGTGACGGTAAACGGCGCCAACATTCCCAACACGCTCAGCCAAATCAATGCAGCGATAGATCAGGCCCTGGCGAGCGCCGGGGTGATCAGCGGCGGCCAGACAACCGCGCCAGCCGTGGGCGAGGAAACCACACCAGAGGCTGCTGACGCGGCGGGCAGCTGAGGCGGCTTTGGTAGGCTTTGCCTGTTGAGGCAGACCGGCGCTGCGCTGCGCCGGTGCTGCTGGCATCAGTTCGGACACAGTGTAGTACTACTCACGCCGCGTGAGCATTGGCCCCAACCGCCGTCCGCCGACCAGGTGCATGTGTAGATGGTAGATTTCCTGCCCGGCGTCGTCGCGGCAGTTGATAATGAGCCGATAGCCGCTCTCGGCGATTCCCTGATCGCGGGCGATCTGTTTGGCCACCACCAACATGTGACCTAGCAAGCCCTCGTCCTCCGGCGTTACGTCGTTGACAGTGGGAATCTCCTTATTGGGCACGATCAAGATGTGCACCGGAGCCTGCGGATTAATGTCTTTGAAGGCGGTCACGCGGTCGTCTTTGTATACGATGGCCGCCGGGATCTCGCCGGCTATGATCTTGCTGAATATGGTGGTCATCATTTGCGCTCCACTGCTTTACATGCCCATGCCGCCGTCCACAGCAAGCACTTGACCCGTGATGCAGGCGGCATCGTCTGACGCGAAGAACGCCACTGCGTATGCAATTTCCTCGATTGTTGCCCATCGCCCCAGCGGAATAAGCGGCATCATCTGATCGGTCAGCTCTTTGGGCAGGTCCTTGGTTAGGTCAGTGAGCACGAAACCAGGCGCTACCGCATTGACGGTGATATTGCGCGGGCCGACTTCTTTGGCCAGCGCTTTGGTCAGGCCGATCAAGCCAGCTTTGCTGGCGCTGTAGTTCGTTTGTCCACCCTGGCCGTGCATTCCGCTGATGCTGGAGATGTTAACGATGCGGCCGTAGCGCTTGCGCATCATGGTGCGCACCGCGGCCCGCGAGCACAGCCAAGCGCTGCGCAGGTTGGTGTTTATCACAGCGTCAAAGTCTTCTGCTTTCATCATCATGATGACGTTATCGCGCGTTATGCCTGCGTTGTTCACCAGGATATCCAGCGTTCCAAAAGCGTCGAGCGCGCCTTTGAACAACGCAGTCACTTCGTCCTCGCTGGTGACATCTGCCGCGATGGCGACCGCTTCACTGCCCAGAGCCTGTACGGCGCTGACGACTTCGTTTGCCTGAGTGGGGTCGCCGATGTAATTCACAACCACCTTCGCACCACGGCGTGCCAGCTCAAGAGCGATCCCGCGCCCGATGCCCCGGCTTGCGCCTGTAACCAACGCGACACGGCCAGCCATCTGTGTCATGTCATCCTCTTTTCGTTGCCGGGGATGTCCCCCTCAGCCAGAAATGCCCGCACAACTATAGCGTTTTTGAGGGTTTAAGGCCATGTGGCAATCAAAGTGTTGCCAGCACGTTTTTTGCCGCCCCACCTCGCCGGGGTTATAGTTGCTTGGCTAAGTTCTGTTCGCAGAAAGCGTCCAAACCAATGTTCAAGCGTGGTCTGATTCTCCGCGTCGTTTTAGCCCTGTTCGCAATTTGGCCAACAGCGTTCGCTGCTGCCGGCCCGCCGCTGCAGCAGGGCGAACCGCTGCGTGTGGTCACCAAATCGCTGCCTCCTTTTGTCATTGTAGAAGGGGATGAGCTGACCGGATTCAGCATTGAGCTGTGGGACTTGATCGCCCAACGGATCGGTGTCGAGTACGAATGGCATAAGCTCGATACAGTGGGTGAGCTGCTGGCCGCGATTCAGCATGGAGAGGCCGACGCTGCCATCGCTGGCATAACGATCACGGAGCAGCGCGAAGAGGTGCTGGACTTCAGCTTCCCCTATTTTGACTCCGGACTGCAAATCATGGTGCGGCAGGAGAGCGCATCGCCTCTTGCCAATGCGCTGCGCGCCGTGTTGTCGCCGGATATGCTCCAGTTTCTCGTCGTCTTTGCTGTCCTGATAATGGTGATGTCACACGGGCTTTGGCTGATTGAGCGGCGGCGCAACCCCCACTTTCCGCGTGGCTACTTCCGCGGTATCGGGCAGGCACTGTGGTGGTCAACGATTACGGCAATCGGCTACGACGACCGACCGCCAGTGACTGTGATCGGGCGTTTGCTGGCCATCGTGTGGATGTTTGTTGCGATTTTCGTGGTCGCCAATCTGATCGCTTCGCTCAGCGCCGCCGCCACAGTGCGAGAGCTGCGCACGTCTATTCGCGACATAGGCGATCTGCGCGGACAGCGCGTTGTCACTGTGGCCGGCACAACGTCCGCCAACTATCTGGGCAGCAATGGAATTGTCTTCAGCGCTGTTGAAAGCGCTGAAGACGCCTACGCGCGACTGCTCGAAGGTCGCGCCGACGCTGTCGTGTACGATGGCCCCGTTATGCAGTATTACATTAAGACGAGCGGCAATCCTAACCTGGCGCTGGTTGGGGGCGTGTTTGCAATTGAGCGCTACGGCATCGCTGTGCCAACCGACAGCGCGTACCGCGAGCCGATCAACCGGGCACTGCTCAAACTAGAAGAAGAGGGGGTTTACCAACAGCTTTACAACCGCTGGTTCGGTGTTACCACTGATTGAAAGAAACAGGGCACACCGAATGCCAGCGGTGTTCAGCTGCGCGGTTGAGCGCGCTTGGTGAACGGCGTATCGTCGGACCACTCCGGTCCGGCTGGAGACCCGCCAAAGTGACGCACACCGTGACTGTCTGCGCCTGAGGCGTCGCTAATGTGTGTGCCATCTCCCTCATCGAAGTGGTACAGGCCAACCGTGTCATCGTCAGGGGCGAACGGCGCTGTTGGGGGGGTGAAGTCGGTGGCGTAGCGCACAACTCTTGAAATACGCAGCTCGTCTATCCAACCGCTGAAAGACGGGTAGGTGTCGCGGTCGTAGTCGTGTTTCTCGGCGCCAATTACCAGAAAGCGATCGTTAGGCCAGTCTGTTGCCCGCCCACCTCGGTAGCTCACATCACCAGTTGGCCCCTGGGCGGAGCCATCAAGGACGCCGTCCACATACAGCTCAAGCAGACCCGTGCTGCTGCGGGTTACGGCCACGTGATGCCACTCCCCATCAGCAACATCGGTGCTGCCGCACAGCGTTTCGCCAGCGCTGCCGCGGCTGACGCCGAAAGCGATCACACCCTGCTGGCCAAAGAGAGCGATGCCGTAGTCGCCGTGGTCGCCTGCGCCGAATACATCCCGATCAACAATGATATTGCCGTTTATCCAGCCGGATTCGCCCGTGACACAATCGCCGCTGCCGTTTTCCCCCGGCTCTGCACGCAGGAAGAACTCGATTGTGAAATCTGAGCCAACGTTGACAGGCCCTTCCAGTGGGATGGTCAAGCGGTCAATTCCGCCGCTGCCGTTGCCGTAGAAGCGCAGCGAAAAGCCGCTGCTGCTTTCATCAATGGCCTGAGCGGCCAAACCGGCTGCCGCGGTTAGCACGACAATCCCAGCAGAGAGCAGGGTTTGTGCGAGTTGTTCTGCGACGCTGGCCGTTACACCAGCGCCGAAGCTAGAACGTGAAGTGAACCACATAGGAAGGCACTCCGCTGAATGTGCAGGCTGTAAGCTCAGCGCCGAGCGACTGATAGAACAAGAGCGCACGAGGGTTGTCGGCGTCAACGATCATCCGCGTGTCGTGAAAGCCATTTTGCCGGAAGTAGTCGAATGCGTGTTCAAGCAGCAGCACACCAACCCGCAGACCAGTCTGGCGAACAAACGCCGGTGTCAAGTACTCCGGCCGCACGCCGAAACAGACTACCTCGGTGTTGGCCTTGGCCACAGTGTTGGGCAGCGCACTGCGCGAGAAGATCACCTTGAAAGCCCGCGGCAGGTGGCGCGCGCGCCCTGGATGCGTGAGCAGCGAGAGACTCAACGCCCAGGCCGCTTTCAAGAAGCTCTTGCGGAGCAGCTTGGTGTGAAAATCGTGCGGTTTGGTTGTGTAGGCGACGAAACCAGCCGCGCGGCCGTCAACCTCTGCGATGGCAACTTCGAGAAGGTTGGCCGCGACGGCTGGCGCGTAAATCGTCTCGCGGATGACTTTATCGCCGAACTGCGCCATGGGGCCAAAACTGAGCAGCTCCATGTGCAGTTCGGTCGTGAGGTCAATGCTTTCGTTGTCAGTCGGCTGAACCTGCCGGATGCGAAACGCTGCGCTGAGGCTCGCAGGCGTTGGAACCGCTGCATGACTTGAGTTAGTCTTAGCCATTGACGTTTCCCCGAAGTTTTTTGAAACGGCCGCTGTGCAGATCGTTCTCGACCAGCACGACCTTCTGCGGAACTTTGAACCGGGCAAGACGCTCGCGGCAGAAGGCCTGCATACGGCTGCGAAACTCCGGCAAGGTTTCGCCGGTAGACAGCTTCACATGAGCTTCGACCATATGGCCGGTAATCGGATTGGGCACGCCAATCACCATGACGTCTTCAACGCCTTCCATCTGAAGCAGCACGCTCTCGACTTCGACAGGGTACACCTTCTCGCCGCCGATGTTAATCAGTTCGGATTTGCGGCCCAGCACGCGGATGTACTCCCCGTCAACCTCTACAACGTCACCCGTGCGAAACCAGCCGTCCTCGGTAAACGGGCTGGGGTGGTTCAGATAGCCAAGCATAGCGGACGCCGCCTTAATCTCCAGTAGCCCATCAACCACGCGGATTTCGAACCCCTCGCCCCCCACTTTCATCCACAGCGAGTCCGAAGCCTTTGACTTTGAGCGCAGAATGCCGACTTCAGACAGGCCGTAAGTCTGTAGCAGGTTTACGTTAGGGAACAGGCTGTGAATGCGCTGCAAGGTGCTTTCCGGCATCACTTCTGTTCCGTAGGTAATCATGCGCAGTGACGACAGGTCGTAATGCTCGTAAGCCCGGCTGAGCAGCAGCAGATTAAGAAAGGTGGGCGATGCTGGCAGCAGTTCAACACGATGATTCTGAACTGCGGCGCACACCGCCTCGGGCGAGCGGTCTGCCACTGTGATGACACAGCCGGTGTTGGACAGTGCGTAGAGCAGCGTGTTGACCCCGCCAATGTGATCGAAGAGCAGGAAAGTCATTGTGCGGAGCGTGTGCCGGGGCACTTTGAACTTCTCGAGCAGGGGCACGAAATCGTGGAGGGCGGCTTTGTTTTTGCCCGTCGAGCCGGAGGAAAACAGCACGAGACCGGGGCGGCCAGCGTCCTTGAGCTGGCGGATCAATTCATGTTTGGCTTCGACTCCGGTAATTTGCTGCCCGACTTCGTCATCTGGAGTTATCTCCAGAATCGACTCCACTTCGGCGATGGCACGAAACTCCGGCTTCTTCGCCTCTACGGACGACGTAATCGGAACAAGAATGCATCCCCATTCGATCAGGGCCAGCATGAGGGCGACCGCGTTAGGCGAGAAGTCTGCTTCCAGGCTCACGACAGCGCTGCGCCTGATTCCCTGTTGTTCAAGCGACCGCATCCACCGGTTGACCGCTTCCAGCATCCAACCGTAGGAGAACGTCTTGTCATTCCACACGATGGCGTCCTGCTCAGCGTGGGCAGCAAATCGCTCAAGCAGGAAACCGATGTATCTGGTGCTCAATTCACGCCTCCCAGATAAATAGTCTGTCCAGTGATGAAACTGCTGGCGGGGTTGAGGAAAAAGTCAATCACGTGCGCGACATCTTGCGGCGTGCCCAGGCGATGAATGGGCTGTCGCGCTACGATGCTGTCAATCTTATCAGCAGAGATTCCCCGGATTAAGTCTGTCTCGATAGGGACTGGACCGACAACATTGACGGTAATGCCAAAAGCGCTCAGCTCGCTGGCTAGGACGCGCGTGAACGCCTCCACAGCCGCTTTGGACGCTACGTAGACGGATTCGCCCTCGAGGTTGAGGGGCACTGCAACTGTGGAGAGGTTGACGATGCGACCGGCACGCCGTGCCTGCATCAGTTTGGCGCCCTCACGGCAAAAAAGGAAGGTCCCGACGACGTTGGTTTCGAGCACCTGTCTTACGGCTGCGACGGGCGTCAGCAAAGCGTGGTTCATAGCGGCGATGCCAGCATTGTTTACGAGATTGTCAACGTAACCAAAGCGGCGGCGCACATCGCTGAACATCCGCTTGACTGCCTGCTCATCGGTTACATCAAGGTTGTAGTGCGTGTAGTTGTCCGCCTGCCAGTCCGGCTGGGATCGGCTGCACCCGATGACTTGGTGTCCGGCCTGCAGGTAGTGTTCCGCCAGGAAACGGCCAATCCCTTTCCGCGTGCCAGTAATCAGTGTGATTGGCGCGCTCATGATGCCTCAACGCCGGCCACCTGTGCAGCGTAATCAGCCAGGGCGGCGACCGAGCGGAACGGGCTGCGCTTCTGCGAGAACGCCCTTTCATCAGCAAGCGCGACGGAAATCTGATAGCGGTCCTCAATCGCCTGCTCAACGGCCACAATCAGCGTGACCAAACCGATTGAGTCCAGAATGCCGTTTTTGCCGAACAAAGGTGTGTCTGGTGTTATTTCGTCGAAGATGAACCCGCTGCTCTCGCTCATCTCGCGCAATGTGTTCATGATAATGGCTGTGAGTTCTTCCTGCATCGGGTTCCTCGCAGTTTCAAGAATGAAAACACAGCGCACAATTATGCGTTGTGTTCACGTTACACGCTAGGACAGTCCCCTAACAACCTCCTAAAGCCTGTGCTGTTAGGCAAAGGAGTATTTCGGCATGGCACTGCCAATTTGCCGCCCCCTTGAGCGTGCGACCGGTTGTAACGTGCACCGTTGGGTCTAGAGAAAGGCAAAGTTGTTGAAAAACGTATGGGGCGGTTCGAGTGACCGCCCCCGTTAGCTTCACCTTGGCAGAATAACCACTGTGCTAAAGGTTACCGATTGTCAACACGGATAATGCGCCCTTCGATAACTGGCGCGACCGGGCTGTTGGCCTTGATGAAGTCGATGACGATAACATCTAGCTCTTTGCCGTCGTCGCGCGGGCCAATGGCGCGGTCACGGAACATGGTGTATTCATCGCCGCCATTCCGCAAGAAGTCATTGGCGGCCACAGTGTAAAGCGTTTCAGGATCAATGGGGCTATATGTGCCGTCAGGGTTCAGCACGTCAACGCTAACGATGCGCTCGCCGACTGGCTTGCTGCCATCCCAGCTGTAGCGCAGCCCAGAAACCTGGGCAAAACGCCCTGTGCCGCTGTCTGCGCCCACACGCGAGACGCCGTTTTCCAGCGCGGCAATTACGTCGGCGCCAGTGAGTTGGAAAGTGGAGACGCGGTTGCGGAAGGGCAGCACGGTCAGGATATCGCCTACGGTGATCGAATATGGCTCAGGCAGAGTCAGATCGCTGGGGCGATCGGTAGCGACGGGGATGCTCGCGCGGATGCCGCCGCCGTTCATGATGGCGATCTGCACACCGGTGTCGAAGCGGATAGCGTCCGCGACCAAGTTGCCCATGTTGCACTCGGCTGAACGGCATTCATCGCGGTCACCGTCCAGGTATACAGCTGTCTGCCCAATCACTTGCGCCCGAAGCTCGTCGAGCGGTTTGGCCAGCTCGGCGATCAGCGCCAGCATTTCGGGGTTGGCGGGAATGTAGCGCGACATTAGGATCGCGTCGCCGCCCCAGCGGGTTGGCACGCCATCAGCGTTGAATGTTACATCCAAGCGTCCCAGAAAGCGGTTGTGGCGGAAGGCCTGCACGATCAGAACGGGTTCGCCGCTGGCGCTGCGCACAACAGTGGGATACGGCCCGTCAGTGCGGGCAGTGTAGCGCCCGCCGGCCGCGGCGAAGGTGTTGCTCAGCAGGGTCTCGCTGTCCGCGCCGATGAAAACGTCAACGCCGCTGATCTGGGCGGCCAGTTCCTGCTGCAGGTTGTAGGCCAGGTGCGCCAGCAGGATGATCTTGTTCACGCCCTGCGCAGTCAGCTCGTCAACGTACTGCTGGACGACAGCAGACAGATCGTCCTCGAACGTGACATTCTCGCTCACTTTGGCTAGGAAACGAGTTTCCGGCGTGGTCAAGCCGATGATGCCAACCGACTGCCCGTTCACATCAGCAATGACATACGGCACAATCTTGCCTGCCAGTGGCGACGCCTCGGAGATGCGGATGTTGGCAGAGACAACGGGAAAGTTAAGCGTGTCAATGAAGTCCGCCAGCACTTGATCGCCGTTGTCAAACTCGTGGTTGCCTAGGGTCATGGCATCAAAACCGAGCAGGCGCATCACGGCGCTGTTGTCCATTCCCAGGTGCAGCGCATGGAAGAGCGTCCCGGTGAAACGGTCGCCGGCGTCAAGCAGCAGCGAATTAGGGGCTTCAGTGCGAATCTGATCAACGACTGTCTTCATGATCGCCACGCCGCCGTTGCCGTCGGCGTCTGGCTCGTGATATGTGTGTGTGTCGTTGGTGTGCATGATGGTTAGTGTGAAAGTATCCTGAGCGAGGGTTGGCGCCAGACCCAGCGTTAGCACAAGAATAACCAACAGGGCGCGAATAAGGATTTGCCGCAGCATAGCTTGGGGAACCTCCTCATCTGATAAAACAGGGTTAGAGAGGTGTGGCCCACACCTCTCATCGCTAACGCTAACTATTGCAGATTAAGAGCGCTGGGAGGTTAGGTTAGAGCAAACGTCGCCCTCAAGTTAAGCATCAGTGAAAACTGGTGTGAGACAAGCACAGAAACGGCGAGGAGCGGGCTAAGCCCTGAGTTTGCTGACATCGCTTTCCAACAACACAATCAAGCATCGCAGATGCGCTGAACTCCTGTTACACTAGCGTCCATGCGCACGCCTGACACGTTCACAGTAGTGCTGTTTGACATTGATGGCACGCTGCTGCGCTCGGATGGGGCGGGGCGCGCTGCAACGCGCGCCGCGCTGCTGGAGGTTTTCGGCACAGCGGAGGGTGTGGATACCCTGCATTTCGGCGGCAAGACCGATTGGTTTATTGTCAGCGAAGTGGTGGCAGGCAGCGCCTACGCCGCAGATGACATTGCGCGGCTGATACCTGCCTACAGCGCAGCGCTTGCGCGCCATTTAGCGCGCGCTCTGGAACATTACCGCATCTGGCCTCTGCCAGGCGCGCTGGCAGCCGTGAACACCCTGCGCGACCGTCCGGCTACGCTGCTTGGACTCGTGACGGGCAACGTTCGCGACACAGCTGCTCTGAAGCTGCGCGCCGCAGGGTATGACCCAGAGTGGTTTGCTGTTGGGGCTTACGGCAGCGAGTCGCCCGACCGGGGGGAGGTGGCGGCGCTGGCGCTGCAGCGCGCGGCACAGGTGTCTGGGCGGCGGCTTTATCCGTCACAGGCCGTAATCGTTGGCGATACGCCCGCTGACATCGCCTGCGCGCGGGCGATTGGGGCGCGCGCGGTGGCTGTTGCAACCGGCTTTGCCAGCCATGACGAACTGGCAGCGGCCAACCCGGATTACCTGCTGGACGACCTCAACGCGCTGCCGCTCCTCGTCTGACACTTCGATTACTGTGTTCTGGCCTGCACATGTCGCTCGAAACTGACCTGCCCAAGATTGTGAGCGTTTTCGCGCTGGCGTTCTTTTCGTTCTGGCCAGCGATCCCGGCCGGGCTGGCGCTGGGACTAGCTCCGGCGGTCGTGATCGCCACAACAACGCTGAGCTATATCTGCGGCGCTGCTCTGGTTCTGCTTCCAGGAGAGCGTGTGCGCCGAATAATCCTAACCCGTCTCGAACGGCGTGCTGCGCAAGGGCCGCCGGGCGTGCTCCGCCACGCTTGGGCGCGCTGGGGCGTGATGGGTTTGGGGCTGCTTGGGCCGATGACCGTGGGCGCGCAGGCGGGCGCTGCGCTGGGATTGGCGCTGAACGCGGGTACGCGGCCGCT
Source organism: Anaerolineae bacterium (assembly GCA_034435995.1). Classification (GTDB taxonomy): domain Bacteria; phylum Chloroflexota; class Anaerolineae; order Aggregatilineales; family Phototrophicaceae; genus DAOTWC01. The sequence goes on from DAOTWC010000128.1 coordinate 15,048, forward strand.
GTTCATGTGGATGTTTTGGGGTGCGCTGGCGTGGAGCGTCCTGATCACGCTGGCTGTGGTGTTGGGTGCGCAGGCGGTGCTGTGAGCGGTTTAGAAAAGCTGCCCCGCCTCGATGTGACCGTACTGGTGCTGGTTGTTCTGCTAGCTTTCGGCGTGCGCATTCATCAACTGGGTGCGCAGTCGCTGTGGAACGACGAAGGCAGCAGCTATGTGCAGGCCGGCCGCGCGTTCGACGAAATCGCCGCGCACGCTGCCCGTGATATTCACCCACCGCTGTATTACTGGCTGCTCAAGGTGTGGACAGGGCTGGCGGGCACCACTGAATTCGCGCTGCGCGCGCTCTCGGTCTTCGCCGGCGCGCTGACTGTCGCGTTCGCTGCGGCGGCGGGGCGGCGGTTGTTCAACCGAGGAACGGCAGCGGCAGCAGGGCTTTTTGTAGCGCTCAACAGCTTCAGCGTGTACTACGCGCAGGAAACGCGGATGTACGCGCTGCTTGCGCTGTGGGCAGCGGCTGCCCTGTGGAGCTTTGCTGGCTTTCTGCGCGCGCCTGTCTGGCGGTGGGGCCTGATCCTCGCCGTGTTTAACGCAGCCGGGCTGTGGACCCACTACGCATATCCGTTTGTCATGTTGGCACAGGGCGGCGCGTTTGTGCTAATGAGCCTGTTCGGCCTGTATCGAACAGCGTCAGCGGCTGACACACCGGCTGAACGGCTGGCGGGCCGCTGGCGGGTCTTTATCGCGGCCAACCTGCTGACGATCGGGCTGTTCCTGCCCTGGCTGCCTACAGCTTGGGGACAAATCACAACATGGCCCAGCACTGGCCAGCCAGTGCCATTTGTTGAAGCGTTGGGCACAATCGTCGGCTGGCTCACGCTGGGCAGCGCATATACTGCCGCTGACTCCAGCTGGGTAGCAGTCGCGCTGATTATGATGGCGCTTGGTTTGCGCGCTGTTCAGGGGCGTTCGACAGAGACAGGTGCGGTGCTGGTAGTTGTGATCTGGACGGCGCTGCCAGCTGCAGCGCTGCTGGCGCTGGGGCTGTACCGCGAGGCCAACCTCAAGTTCCTGCTGCCAGCCCAGATCGGCTGTGCGCTGTGGATGGCGCGCGGCGCAGCCGTGCTGTGGGCGCTGGAGACCGGCTCAACGCTGCCGCTGGCGCGCGCTCTGCCGCGGGCAGCTGCAGCGCTCGCAGTGCTCGGTTTGGGAGCGATCATGTGGACTGCGCTTCGTCCTCTGTACGACAGCCCTGCCTTTCACCGCGCAGACTACCGAGCTATCGCTGCCGCCATTGCCGCCGCTGGCGGGCCTGACGATGCTGTCATCCTGGACGCGCCGAACCAGGAAGAGGTCTTTCGCTATTACTACAAGGGCGGCCTGCCCGTGTATCCGCTGCCTGCCGGGCTGGGCGGAGACGACGAGGCCACCCGCCAGGCAGTGCAGCAGGTGACAAACACCCATGCGCAGATTTTCGCCGTGTTCTGGGGGGAAGCCGAGCGCGACCCGAACCGAGTGGTCGAGGCCACGCTCAGCGCACAGGCTTATGAAGCTGACAGCCGCTGGTATGGCGATGTGCGGCTGGTGCGTTACATCGCGCTGACCGAGCTGCCAATCTCACAAGCAGCCAATGTGCGTTTTGGCGATCACATTACTTTGGTTAGCTATGCGCTAAGCGGCACAGCGGTCTCGCGCGGCGGCGCGCTCCAGGTGCGCCTGGACTGGATCACCGACGCGCCTTTAGACACGCGCTACAAAGTGACCGTGCAGCTGATCAACGACGACGGCGCGCTGGCCGCACAGCGCGACAGCGAACCAGGCGGCGGGCTGGCGCTAACCACCACCTGGCGACCTGGCGAGACGATCAGCGATCGGCACGCGCTGATTATTCCCGACAGCTTAACGCCTGCTCAGTATGCGCTCATAATAGGTCTATATGATATTAATGACCCTCAAATAAGGCTGTTGACGGACAGCCGCGATCACTTGGAAATTGCGCAGATCACCGTGCGCTGATGCAGGCGCAGCAGGGAAAGGAGGAGCGCTCCATGCGAGTAATCATCACGGGTGGAACAGGCATGATTGGTCGGCGTCTGGCTAACGACCTGGCGCGCGACGGTCACGAAGTCTTTGTTCTCAGCCGCAGCCCCAAGCTGGCTGAAGGACTTGACGCTGCCGTGCGCGTCGAGGGCTGGGATGCCAAGACTGCAAAGGGGTGGGGGCCGCTGGCGGACGGAGCCGATGCTGTTGTCAACTTGGCTGGGGCAAACCTGGCTGGCGAGGGTTTCCTGCCCACGCGCTGGTCTGACGAGCGCAAAAAACTGCTGCTGGACAGCCGGCTGCACGCGGGGCAGGCGGTTGTCGAGGCGGTTGCGCAGGCTGCCAAGAAGCCTGCTGTTGTCGTTCAGGCGTCGGCGGTGGGCTATTACGGGCCGCGCGGCAGCGAAGACGTGACGGAGGACACGCCGCCGGGCAGCGATTTCCCCGCGAGGGTGTGTATTGACTGGGAGGCGTCCACGCAGCCGGTGGTAGAGATGGGTGTGCGCCACGTGATTATCCGAACGGGCGTTGTGCTCAGCTTTAAGGAGGGGGCGCTCCAGCGCATGGCGCTGCCGTTCAGGCTGTTTGCCGGCGGCCCGTTTGGCAGCGGCAAACAGCAGTTTCCTTGGATTCACCCGGCTGACGAGATCGGTGCGATCCGTTTTCTCATTCGCAGTGGCGATGCGTCCGGGCCATTCAACCTCACTGCCCCTAATCCGCTCACCAATGCCGAGTTCAGCCGTGTGCTCGGCCGTGTAATGAGCCGCCCATCCTTAATTCCAGTGCCGGGTTTTGCCTTCAAGGCGGCTTTTGGCGAGGTAGCGGACATTCTGCTCACGGGTCAGCGTGCCCTGCCAAAGCGGCTGCTGGAGATGGGCTATACATTCCAATTCCCGGAAGCGGAAGCGGCGCTCACCGATCTGTATCGCAGTGAGACGGCGTCGGCGGTTGAAGCCTGAAACACGCCGCGCTGTTAGCCTACCACAGTCGTTTTGTGACCGACAAGCTGGCGCTGCGCCAGCTTGTTCCGTTTTGAAGGCATGTTAACCCAACTCGCTTTAAGGCTTAACCTTGAACAATTATGATGATATGGTCAGCGGCAAACACAGCGGCTGGGCCGTGATGAGGAAAAAGCGCATTGACTGCAAGCAAATGGCAGGCGCTGGAAGCAAATGTTGACACTGAGCGCGTGCTGTGGGCACAGATTGTGTCTAACGTGCTCAGCCCGCCTCTGGTGTGGGCGGTGATGGTGCTGCCCATTGCATTCCGCGACGCGCGAACGCCGCAGCAGGCGTTCGGATGGGCTTTTGTATACGGCCTGCTGGTGTGCCTGCTGCCCATGCTCTACGTGGCGTGGATGGTGCACCGCGGCAGCATCACTGACCTGCACATGCGCGTGCGCCGTGAGCGGCTGCGGCCGTTCACTGTGTCGCTGATGTGCACGCTGACGGCGTGGTGGGCGCTGGTCGCGATGGATGCTCCGCCGATTGTGCCGCTGTTTGCGCTGTGCAGCCTGGTGCAGATCGCTGTTATGGCGGGCATCACGCTGGTGTGGCAGATCAGTATGCATGCAATGAGCATTAGTGGTGCAGCTGTGGCAGCCGGGGCTTTCTTCGGCGCAGCGCCTGCTTTGGTGATGCTGCCGCTGATCCTGCTGGTGAGCGCAGCCCGGCTGCGGCTGAAACGGCACACCGTGCCCCAGGTTCTGGCTGGCGCAGCAGTGGGCGTGCTGGTGCCGCTGGCGCTGTTCGCGCTGGTGTAAATGCTCACGCTTCGACGGGCAGGATTTGTCCATCGGCAATGTGCAGCAGCTTCGACCGAGCCAGGAACGCTGGCGTGAAAATCTCGCGTTCGGTTGTGGTCAGCAGCGTCTGTGTCACACTGGTGAGGCGCTCCAGCAGATAAGCGCGCCGGTCAGCGTCCAGCTCAGCGATGACTTCGTCAAGCAGAAGCAGCGGCGGCTCTCCCACACAGTCTGTCATCCAGTTTAGCTCGGCCAGCTTGAGCGCCATCACCGCCGTGCGCGCCTGGCCGCGGCTGCCGTAGAGGCCGGCATCGTGGTCGTTGATGCGCAGACGCAGCTCGTCGCGGTGCGGGCCGCTGAGCGTCATGCCGCGCCGGATAGACAGACTCTGCTCGGCTTTGAGGCAGTCAGCAAACTGGGGAGCGATCTGGTCTGGGCTGAGTTCGCGGTGCAGGTCAAGGCCCGGCGTGTTAAACGAAAGCTGGCCGCTGCTGGTGGCCGTGGGCGTGAAGCTGGGCTGGTAGACGAGCGTGAGCGTTTCGCGGCGGCCGGTAAGATCGTGGTGGGCGCGGCGGGCATCTACCTCAAGCTCGCGCAGAAAGCGCTGTCGGCCAGCGATAATCACGCTGCCGCTGCTGACCAGCTGAGCGTCCCAGTATTCAAGCTCGCGCGGGCTGCCCTGGCCGTCGGCCAGGCGGCGCAGCAGCGCGTTGCGCTGTGGCAGCACCTTTTCGTAAGTAGTGAGCGCCTGCAGGTAGTCGCGGTCTACTTGGGACAATGTTTCATCCATGAAGCGGCGGCGCTCGGCCGGTGACCCTTCTACGAGGGCGAGGTCGCGCGGGAGGAACAGCACGACGCTTAACACACCTACCATGTCCATCACGCGCTTATCCGCCCCATTGAGGCGGATTGTCTTCTTAAAGCGCTGAGCGCCGTCCGGTGTGCGCTCCAACATCAGCGTCACCTCGATGCGTTCCGGTGCGCTGCGCCGCTGCCCATGAACCTCGACGGCAAGGCGGGCGAAGGGAATCGGCTCGTTTTCGGCGCGCCAGTGGATGAGCTGGCGGTCGCTGGTGGTGTAGGGCGAGCGCGACGTCGCCAGGTAGTAGAGCGCTTCGAGCAGGTTGGTCTTTCCTTGGGCATTCGCCCCGTAGAGCAGCGTCGCGCCCGGCGCGAGTCCCAGTTCGAGGCGGGCGTAGTTGCGGAAGTTGGTGAGCGAAAGGTGCTGAACGTACATGGACAGGCCCTGGGCCAACAGCGGCATCGCGTCCGATTGTACCAGAAACGGAAATGGCTGTGCGGGGGCAGCTGATCGCCGCCGCACGTGTATAATGGGCGCTGGTTTAAGAGGAAGTTGTCAGTCACATGGCCAACATGGACGTCTTCGAAATCGAGCTGACAGGGATGGCACACGGTGGCAGCGCCTTAGGTAAACATAACGGGCGCACTGTGTTTGTGCCCTACGCGATTCCGGGCGAGCGCGTGCTGGCTCGGCCTGTGGAAATACGGGGACGTGCCGTGTTCGCAGAGGGCGTTAAGCTGTTGGAGGCCTCCACTGATCGCGTTTATCCAACGTGCCGGCATTTCGGGCCGAGGCGCTGCGGGCGCTGCCAATGGCAGCACATTGACTACGCCGCCCAACTGCTGCTGAAGCAGGACGTTCTGGCCGACCAATTGGCGCGCATTGGCGGTTTTGACAACGCTGACGTGCGCCCTGTGACGCCCGCGCCGCTTCAATGGGGGTATAACTGCCACATGACGATGACGGCCGGCGAGGACGGCGTGCCCGGATTCCCGGCCGCCGACGGCGCTGGCGTGGTGCAGATAGACGAATGCCACATTCTGCACCCCGATCTGTTGGCGCTTTACGAGGCCCTCGATTTGCGATTCGACGGACTGCGCCGCCTCACGCTGCGGCGCGGCAGTGATGGAGCGCTAATGCTGATCGTCACACTGGCCGACGACGAAGCGCCCGAACTGCAAACCGACCTGCCGGCCAGCGTTAACATGCTGCTAAGCGACGGCGAACCGGTCAATTTAATTGGCGAGACACACACGCGCTGGATAGTGAAAGATCAGGTCTTTCGCGCTACAGCTGGCAGCGCTTTTCGCCCTAACGTGCCGCAGGTGGCGGCGCTGGTAGACCATGTGCTGGCCGCGTTGAATCCGTACGGCGGCGCGGCTGTGCTCGATCTGTACGCTGGCGTGGGGGTGTTCAGCGCGTTTGTGGCTCCGCATGTCGGGCTTGTGACTGCCGTCGAGCGTTTCCCCCCGGCAGCCACCGACGCAGAAATCAACCTGGCCGCTGCTGATAACGTTGACATCATCGAAGGGGCAGTTGAGGACGTGCTTCCCGCGCTTGAGACCGCTTATGACGCAGCGATAGTAGACCCGCCCAGCGACGGCTTGAGCCTGGCCGCAGTGGACGCGCTGGCAGCGCTGAATATGCCGCGACTGGTGTACGTTAGCGCTGATCCGGCGACGCTGGCGCGCGATGCGCAGCGCTTGGCGCGGCACGGCTACGCGCTGCGTTACGTCCAGCCGATTGACCTGGCGCCACAGACGTATTACGTTGAAGCGGTGGCGCTGCTTGAGCGGCAGGCGTAAAGCAGCATGGCTTTCAATTGGGAGCGGCTGAGGACAGCCTTTAGGCGGCCGCAAACTCATCACGCTATGCTTGCTTGCATCTGTTGGCCTCCAGCATTGAACAGAGACAGGAAATATGCGCCGAGTTGTGTTTCTGGTAGCTAGTGTGATTGTCAGCGGCGTGTTTCTGTGGCTGGCCCTGCGCGATGTGCCGCTGCAGGACGTGATCGAGACAATTCGCACGGCAAACGTGTGGTGGCTGCTGGTCGCGCTGGTGCTGATCGTCCTGGGTTTGTGGACGCGAGCGCTTCGCTGGCGCGGCTTGGTTGGCTTCCGCATTGCGCGCGTGCAGGCTTTCCATCTTCTTAACATTACCATGCTCCTCAATCTGATTCCGCTGCGGGCGGGCGAGGTGGCGCGCAGCTTGCTGGCGACGCGCAGCGGCGTGCCCGTCATGACGGCCGCGACCAGCATTGTCGTTGAGCGCCTGCTGGACACACTGCTGGTGGTGGTGCTGCTGGCCGCTGCGCTGACGCAGCTGCCCGATGCGCCAGCCAGCGTCACGCAGCTTGCGGCGGCGTTTGGCGCGGCGACCGTGGCGGCGTTCATTGTGCTTATCTTCTTCGCGCGGTTTCCCGGCATTCCGCACGCAGTTCTGGTTTTCGTGGAGCGGCTGCTGCCGTTTATTAAACGGCTCCGGCTGGCGCGCCTGCTCGATCACGTGCTGGACGGCCTGCAGCCGCTCACGCGCTGGCGCAGCGCGGCCCACGCCGTGTTCTGGACGATTGTGTCGTGGGGGTTCTCGACCGGGACGTTCATCTGCTACATGTTCGCGCTGGACGTGCGCGAAAACGTGCTGCTGATGGCCATCCTCTCGATGACTCTGGCCGCGTTCAGCATCGCTATTCCGGTGAGTGTGGCCGCGATCGGCCCGTATCAGGGCGCGGTGCGCGTCGCTGGCGAGGCTGTGCGCATGGCCCCAACGCTCTCGGCAGCGCTGGGGTTCCTCATCCACGGCGTGAACATCTTCGGCTACGCTTTGATGGGGGGCATCAGCCTGGTTGTGACGGGTGTCTCGTTGGGCGATGTGATGCGGCAGGCACAGAGCAGCACAGCCGAACCGGCCCCAGAGCCTGAGGCCGTCGGGGCGCAGTGACGACATGCCCGTTGTAAGCACGCGCACTGGCGCTGAGCTGTACTACCACGAGGCAGGCGCGGGCCAGCCGCTGGTGCTCATACACGGCCTGATGGACGTGCCGCACGTCCACTATGAGCAGGTAATCGGCTGGCTGAGCGCCAGCTACCGCGTGATTGCGCCCTCGCTGCGCGGCTACTATCTTTCCACACCAAAGCCGCGCGATTTTCCGCTCGGCTTCTACCGCCGCGACGCAGAGGATGTGCTTGCGTTCTTGGAGGCGCTTAAGCTGGAACCGGCTCACCTGCTTGGTTTTTCCGATGGCGGCGAGGTGGCGCTGATCGCAGCAGGCTTGCAGCCTCAGCTTTTTCGCTCTGTGGTCGTGTGGGGCGCTGTGGGGTATTTCGGCCCAGATATGTACGAGGCGGCGGCCCGCGCCTACCCAGGCGATTGGATTCCAGCAGCTGACAGGACGCTGCACGGTATCACGGATATTGACGCAGTGATGCGCCAGTGGGTGGACGCCGTGCAGGCAATGGTCACAGCCGGCGGAGACGTCAGCCTAAGCCTGGCGGCTAACATCGCGTGTCCGCTGCTGCTGTTGTTGGGCGACAGAGACCAGCTCAACCCACAGGTCTACGGGCAGCGCTTTGTTGCTGTGGCTCCCAACGGCCGTCTGCAAATGGTCGCCGACTGCGGCCACGCGATTCACAAAGAGCGGTGGGAGACGTTCAGCGCGCTGGTAGGGGATTTCCTAACGGCGGCCGCCCGTTAGCAGCTCACCCTTCACTCGCTGCCAGGTTTCCGAGTCCACTGCGTAGACAACGGTTTGGGTGAAACAGCCGCGCTGCCACGCCATCTGTGGCTGCACACCCTCTTCGATGAATCCCAGGCGCAGCGGCACAGCGCGGCTGCGGTGGTTCTCCAGCGCGCAGCGAATTTCCACGCGGCGTAGGCCCAAGTATGTGAATGCGTAGTCTACCAGCGCCTGGCAGGCGGCAGTCATAAGGCCCTGGCCTTGATAAGCTGTGCCCAACCAGTAGCCGATTTCGGTTTGTCCGCGCAGGCGATCAATGTAGTTAAGCGCTGCAACGCCGGCCAGCTCGCCCTGATGCCACACCGCCGCGTAGAGCGCCTCGCCTTCCGCGAGCTGGCGCTGGCCGTTGGCAATGAATCGCAGAGCGTCAGCCGCCGTGAGCGTGTCGTCAACCCAGGGAATCCACGGCCGCAGGTGTGCTCGGTTAGCGTTGATGAGCGCCAGCAGTGTCTCGGCGTCGCTGTCAGCAAGGGGGGCTAAATAAGTTTCTTTGGCGATCTGCAGGCGGAACATCCTGAATATGCGCTGCGCTAGGCGTGCCCGTCGCGCAGGTTGTGGCTGGCGGCGGCTTCCGGACTGACCAGCACCAGGATGTGTTCTGGCGCGTTGTTGACAGTAGCTTGGGCGCGGGTGGACAGCACAACGTTGCCCTGCGCATCGTAAACTACGGCGTAAAGGTCGGGCACGGTGTCGCGGTTGCGCAGCCGGAAGCCGCTGTCGTCCAGGCCGGTTGGGCCATCAGAGAAATCGCGGGTGTGATAACGAAAGGTTACCTCGCCGAATTGGTTGGTCGTGCCGCGGCCGACGCGGTCATCCTGAGAGCGTTCATCGCGGTCGTAAAGCTCCACGTTGACACCGTTCAGCGGCTCGCGTGTGCCGTCCACCAGCACCCGCACAATTGTAATGTATTCCATCGCCTTCTCCCCCCTGCTGCCACTTGTTTGCCATCTGTCAAAGACAGGCACATTCGTAATTATAGCATGTTCGGTAAAACCCGTCTGGCTTTCTTGCTGTTCGAGCGCTGTCAAGCGAGTTTTGTGCAAATTGAGAAACGAGTGGTTTGGGTTGAGAGTTTTCGACGGGTTGATGCTGGTGTTCGCTGCCAGCGGCGGTTAGAATGTCGTGTCGGTCCGCAACAGTGGAGAAGACTATGCGCCGCAACTGGCTGCTGCTGGTGATGATTGTTGCCGCGGTGGTCGCGCTGGATCAGCTTACCAAGCACGCTGTGCTGAGCACGATGGCGCTGGGCGAGACGCGCCAGCCAGTGCCAGCCTTAGTCCCGTTTTTTCAGCTCACGCGCAGTGAGAACACCGGCTCGGCGTTCGGTTTCCTGCCCAACGCAGGCGATCTATTTCTCATCATCGCGCTGGTTGTGGTGACAGCCATGTTCGTATTCTACCCGCGCATCCCGGCCGATGGCCACTTGACGCGGGTTGGGATCAGTTTGATCTGCGGCGGCGCGCTCGGCAACGCACTTGACCGCCTGCAGCACGGGCCGGTCATTGATTTTATCCACTACCAGATTCCGGGCCTGATCTCGAACGTATCGAACCTGGCCGATCACGCGATTGTGTTCGGCGTGCTGCTGGTGCTGGTTGATGGATGGCGAGGGGACCGCGCACGCCGCCGCACGGAAAAGACAGCGATGCCCGCGGATGCCGACGCCGGTGAAACTTGAGCGCGCAACATATTAAGACAGAGCCTCGTATTACAATTAAGCCATCTGATGAAAGGGTGATCTGACGATGAGCAAGCTGCTTTGGTTGGCTGGCATTGCGTTGGCTCTGTTAGCCTGTAACATTTCCATTGGGGGAACAGCGCCTACTGGCGACCGAGCCAGCGATCCGTCCTCAGCGCGCGCGCTGCTGCCTAATGTGCCGGGTTACGCCCGCACCGATACAGCCAACATCACCGACGCAATCGTCGCTGCCGGCGGTGGGGCGGCGCTGATTAGCGGCAACCCAGCGGTTGCCGCGCTGATCGCGCAGTTGGATCGCATGATGCAGTGCTATCAGGGGGTGGGTGCGGTGGCTGCACAGGTCTACACCCAGGCCGACATCGGATCGGTGCTGGGCGGTCAGGTTCCACGGGTGGGCGCAGTGGCTGTCGTAAACCAGGATCGCCTGGCGCGCAATTTCCTGAACTGCGCGTTGGGCAACCAGCCGCAGGCTTTTTCGGCGCAGGGCGACCAGCTTCAGCCGTGCGGCGGCGCGGGGTCGCGCACGGTGCGCGGCGAGACCATCCATTACGTCTATGGGGCCAGCGCGTCTGATCTGTGCCGGGCGTTTCAGGCGCACTTCGACTCGCTGCCGCAGTAACTGCTGATAAACAGCGAACCGCTCGCGCCTAAGAGCCGCTGGAATACAATTGTGATACAGCGCAATCGCTGCTGGCTGTGAAGGCTGGTGGAAGGGTTAGCATGTCAAAACTCGTAACCATTGAACGGCATATTCTAGAACAGCAGAAGCTTTACCCTCACGCGACAGGCGCGTTTACTGGGCTGCTTTACGACATCGCGCTGGCCGCCAAGATTATCGCCCGCGAAACAACCCGCGCTGGGCTGGCCGGCATCTTGGGCGCGCTGGACGATCACAACGTGTATGGCGAACAGCAGCAGAAGCTGGACGTTTTCGCCAACCAGATCATCTACAAGATGAACGACCACACCGAGCGCTTGTGCGTGATGGCCTCGGAAGAGAGCGAGGAACTGGTTCCTATCCCTGAGCGTTTCAAACCCGGCCAGTACGTGCTGCTGTACGACCCGCTGGACGGCTCCAGCAACATTGATGTGAACGTGTCTATCGGGACGATCTTTGCCATTCATCGCAAGGTGTCGCTGGGCGAGCGCGGCACGCTGGAGGACGTGCTTCAGCCTGCCAGCAAACTGCTGGCCGCCGGTTACGTGATTTACGGCTCCAGCACGATGATGGTGTACAGCACTGGCCAGGGTGTGCACGGCTTCACGCTCGATCCTGGAGTGGGCGAGTTTCTGCTGAGCCACGAGAACATACAGATTCCGCACAAGGCAAAGTACTACAGCGCCAATCACGGCTACGAGAAATATTGGACGCCGGGCGTGCGCGCGTATGTCAAGTGGCTGCAGGGAATGTACGGCGAGGGCCACGAGCCGCTGGGACACCGCTATATCGGATCTCTGGTGTCAGATTTCCACCGCAACCTGCTGCGCGGCGGCGTCTTTCTCTATCCAGGCGATCTCAAAGAGCCAGACGCTCCTCAGGGCAAGATGCGCCTGATGTTCGAGGCGCAGGCGCTGGCGTTCATTGCCAGCCAGGCCGGCGGCTACGCTTCTGACGGCGTGGGCAGCATCCTAGACCTGCAGCCGCACAGCCTGCACCAGCGCGTGCCCCTGTTTGTCGGCAACCGCGACCTGGTGGAGAAGGCGGAGGAGTTCATCCGCGAATACGATCAGGCGTGGCTGCGCGCCTACATGCCGTACCGCCGGGGCGAGAAGGTGTCAGCCTGAGCGTCGTCGTCTGTTCAAAGCGCACGGCGCTGGTACAGCGCGCCATCGGTGAAGCCGCGCGCGCGGTAGTAAACGCGCGTTCCCACTGCTGAGATGACTGCCAGCCTGCCGAAACCCTGCGCGCGGGCGATCTCTGCGGCGCGCTCGAGCAGACGCGTTCCCAACCCGGCGTGCTGCGCCCGGCCTGCCGCCGCCGCGCCGATCTCGACTGACTGCCCATAGACGTGCACCTCACGTATGACAGCCGCGTCCACCAGTTCATCGGTCAGCGGCGGGACAGTGGGCAGTGACAGACGCAGGAACGCGGCGATGTCGCGCGCGGGCGTAATGTACTGCAGAAATACCTCTCGGCTGGAAGCCGTGTCGTACCGCAGCTCATCGAGGCGCAGCTCGTCCACGCTCACTTGGCGGCCGCGGATTTCGCGGGCGCGGATGTCAGCGCTGCGGCAGCCCTCGGCGCGCAGCGCGGCCTCAGTGATCTCGCGAAAGTTGGTGAGGCGGTTGCCGTCCACGATGTCGGTGGATGGAATATCGCGCACCACCCGCGTTAGGCGGCAGTACTCAGGCGTGTGCCGCAGGCACGCCTTGAGCACGTCCAGCAGTTCATCGTAGGTGTATGGTCGCCACGACCCGTCGTTGTAGCGCTGCATCAGCTCCGCGCTCTCGATGAGCGAACACGGGTAGATTTTGAGTTCATCGGGCCGGAAGGCTGGATCGTCGAACAGGCGGCGAAAGTCCTCAACGTCGGCCTGGGGCGAAGCGCCGTACAGGTTGGGCATCCAGTGCGCGTGAATCTTGAAGCCGGCCTGGCGCAGCAGCGCGAAAGCGCGGCGTGTAGCGGCCACATCATGGCCGCGCTGGTTCAGTTGCAGCACGCTGTCGTCGAGACTCTGGACGCCGATCTGCACTTTGGTGCAGCCCAAGCGGCGCACGCGCAGGACTTCTGCCGGGCTAATGTGGTCGGGCCGCGTCTCTACCACCAGGCCCACGCAGCGGCAGGCCGCTGTTTCGTTGACGCGGTGCGCCTCTTCCAGCTCGTCCCATGTGGCGTATTCGTCAACAACAGAAGGAGTGCGTTTGCCGCTTGCCGCTTCCTCGGCACGCACGGCGGCGCGCCGGAGTTCATCGCGGTAGATGTCCTGCACCACCTGATTGTAAGTGCGGCCAGCTTCAGCGCCGCTGACTGTCTCGGTGATAGACAGGCGCTGTGGGTGAAGCTGCGATTCGGTCAGCAGTGCCGCCTCAACCTCGGCTCGCCGATCTATGCCAGCGCCGAAATCGTGCAGGGCGTCGAAAGCGCGTTTTACAAACCAGATTTGATATGTTTCCGGATAGAACGACCAGGTTCCGCCTAGAATGATCAGCTCGATCTTGTCGGTGGGGTGGCCGTTGTTCCGATAGGCCAACAGGCGTGTGTAGGTTTGCAGATAGGGATCAAAGCTGTTCTGCGCAGCGCGCTGCGCGCCGGGTTCATCTGCCAGATAACTTTTTGGCATGCGCACGTCTGCCGGGCAGAATATGCACGTGCCAGGGCAAGGGAAAGGCTTGGTGAGGATCGTCACCACGGTGACGCCCGAGGCTGTGCGAGTCGGCTTGCGGCGCAGCCGCTCGATTACGGCTGGATCGTGAGGGGGCAGTTCGGCGCTGCCAGCCAGGGCACGGTAGGCGTAGATGAGTTCGCTGCGACCGTACAGACCCCCGTCTGGGCGCGGATAGCGCCGGAGCAGCGCGTTGAGCCGATTTGGCGTCAGGTCTGGGCAGGCGGTGACCGCTTGCAGCAGTGGAAGCAGAACGGCGCGATGTGTGTCGAGGTCGAGCTGTGTGAGATGTTTCGATTTCGCCATGTGCTCAGTGTAGCAAATCCCCATGTCTGGTGACCAGTGGCATTCAGATTGTTGTGCCTTCTTGACAGTCTGCAACGGTGGATGTGGCTATAATGAGGGCAGGAGGCTGCATGACTACCAACAAACTCTCGCCACGGTTAGATGTGATTATCGCTACTAAGCGGTATGCGCTGAAAGAGCGCCGCAAAAAGACCCCGCTTGAAGCAGTCCGCGCTCTGGCGAGCATGCAGAACCGACCCAGTCCCATTCTCTCAACTGTTCCTGATCCCAACGAACCTGTCGTTATTATCGGCCAGATTAAACACACGCTGTCTCAACAGGGCCAGATCGTCTACGATCCGGTCGGCACGGCGCTGCGCTATGCGCACCGTGGGGTGGATTCCATCTCGTTGTTTACGGATGAGATCATCTACGAAAACGGGGTGGACGACTTGGTGCTGGTTTCGAACGCGGTGCACATGCCGGTCATCTGCCAGGACTACATCCTGGATGAGTATGAGGTTATCGAGGCGCGGGCGGCCGGCGCGTCTGCGCTGGTGCTGTCGGCTGCTGTGCTTGACCGACCGACACTGCGCGCGCTTATCTCTGACACGCAGCGCAACCGCATGACAGCCATCGTTCAAGTGCACAACCGCGAACAGCTCGACTACGCCCTGAGCCTCAGCCCGCATGTGATCGGCCTGAGCAGCGATGACCCATTCACGCCGGAGCCTGAGCTGGACTTAGAGGCCACCCGCCGCCTGCGCGATCTGATCCCCAGCCATATCCGCGTCATGGTGATGGAGAAGCTGCACTCGCTGGATCAGGTAGATGTCGTTGCCAGCCTGGGTGTTGATGCGATGCTGGTAGACGAACAGCTCCTCGAGACTGCGCAGCATGCCAACGCCCTGCGGGCGCGTTTCAGCGCGGCTGATCACAGTCGCCGCTGATCTGTATGTCAGAATCGCGGCGGGCTGGCCGTAGGCTGCGCGTACCATTGGCGGTGTGCAAAACTCACGGCATCTTTATATGATGTCTTTAGGCGTTACGCCGCGGTGAAGCTTCTACTAATCATTATGAGGAGGCCCTGTATGTCCCGGTTTACTGCCCGCGTTGTGCTGGTTCTCATATTCCTGCTGGCGGCAGTGCTGAATGTCTCAGCTCAGCCGGCGCAGCCCACACAGCCTGTAGACCCCAACGCCAACATCAGCTTTCCGCCGCCGGTGTACACGCTGCGCGGCCTGTTCCCGGTGCGCGGGTCCGCCAACCTGGCGGACATGCGCGGCTATTTTCTGGAGTACCGCGCGCTCAATGAGGACCTGACATCACAGCCGGATGAGATTCCCTGGACGCCGGCCACTGTTGTCAGCCAGACGCGCGTGCTGGATGATCTGCTCGGCGAGTGGGACACTACGCTGGCCCAGGACGGTTTGTACGAGCTGCGTCTGACGATCCTGCCGCGCACCGGCGCGCCGGTGTTGGTGGTGGTCAGCCCGCTGCGCGTGGAAAACGAAATCCCACCGTTCCTGGACGCCGAACGTGTCAACCCGGCTGCCGCGACAGCTACAGCCTTCTTTGCTACCCTTACCGCGGTGCCGCCGGTTATAACGCAGGCGCCATCCCTGTCCACGCTGGCCCCAACGCCGACGCCCTTTGATCCAACACCGCGCGCTACGCCGAACAACCTGCCGGTGAACGTGCGCCAGCAGGCTGGCACTATTTTCCCCATTGTTGGCAGCTTGCAGTTGGGCGAATCTGCGCCGATCATTGGGCTGACCGACACGTTCGACGGGCGCTGGTATCGCGTTGAGCTGCCGAACGGCACGCGCGGTTGGGTCGCTGGCGGTGTCGTGCGCGTGTCCGGCGATCTGCGCAACGTGCCGGTGTTCCCACCGCCGATCACGCCAACACCGACTGCATCGCCCACGCCGCCGCTGCCTGACGTTGCCTTCGTTGGTTTGCGCTACGATCGGGGCACGATCCGTCAGGGCGAGGCATTCCAGATTATCGTGAGCGCGACCAACCTGACCGGCGTGCCTATGCCGGATGTGCCGGTGCTGTGCACCTTCCGCCCGATGGGCGTGGAGTTTAGCGCCAGTCTAGGGCAGCTAAACGGTTTCGAATCGCGCGATATCGCCATCACGGCGCGGTTGGACACCGGCGGCGGCGGCAACGTTACGCTGGAGTGTGCGATTGACCCCAACGGCATCGTGCAGGAGCTTACCCGGGCCAACAACTTCTTCAACATCACGACGCCGCTGCTGGCGCCTTAGGCGGCTGTCAGCGCACTGATAGCGCGAGTCATGCCCTGGCCTTTGCTCGGCAGCAAAGCAAAGGCCGGGGCTGCAAGTAGATAGCTGAGGGCTGTTTATGCGGCTGACAACCCGTTTATTTGTGCTTTTTCTGTGCGTTACTGCGGTCGCTGGGGTGGCGGCTGCACAAGACGGAGATGGCGCGGTGCGTATTGACTGGCCGCCACCGGTGTTTCAACTGGCAGGCCCATTCGAGGTCATTGGCACAGTCAATCCGCCAGGCCTGCGCAGCTACTTCTTGGAGGCTGCCGCGCTTGAACCAGAGGGCGGCGAACCGTTCTGGCTGCCAGTCAGTATGCCCAGCACAGCGCCTGTCGTCTTCGGCGTGTTAGCAGTCTGGGACACGACGCTGCTTGACGATGGTCTTTACAGCTTGCGCCTGCGCGCCATTCTGACGTCAGGCGAGACGCTCACCTACACAGTCACACCGCTTCGCGTCGCCAACCTGCTCACAGCGCCTAATGTTGACGCTGACGCGCTGCCGCCTACGCCAGCGCCGCCGCCCACACCCGTTCCGCGCCCGAACCCGCGCAGCACGCTGCCTCTGCCGGTGGGCGGGCACGTGGTTACGTTCAACCCTGCGACCGTCGCTGCCATGCAAAGGGCCGGTATGACCTGGATGAAGTGGCAGATTCCGTTTTACGTGGGAAACGACATGCTTGAGCAGGTGGCACTGGATCGCATCAACTTCGCTCACGCCAACGGCTTCCGCGCGTTTATCAGCGTGAAAGGCGATAAAGACGAGCTGGCTGAACTGGGCGAAGATTATTACCCGCTCTTTGCCGAGGCGCTGGCTAAGATCGCTGCGCTTGGCCCTGAGGCGATCCAAGTGTGGAACGAGCAGAACATTGACCGCGAATGGCCGACGGGCCGCATTGACCCCCGCGCCTATGTTGAGATGCTGCGCCAGGCCCACGCTGCCATTAAGGCGGTTGATCCGACGATCATGGTCGTAACTGGCGCGCCGGCGCCAACAGGCGCAGAGGGCGTGTTTGGCCCATCGCGCGTGTGGAACGATGATCGGTATTACCAGGGCATGGCAAACGCAGGCGCGGCTCAGTACGCGGACTGCATTGGCGTGCACTACAACGAGGGTATCATTCCGCCGCAGCAGCAGGGCGGCGACCCGCGTGACAGCTATCCTACGCGCTACCTGCCGCTGATGATCCAGCGCGCTGCCTTCCCCTTCCGCGACAGCGGGGTGCCGCTGTGCTTCTCGGAGTTGGGTTACCTATCGCCCGAAGGCTATGGCCCGCTGCCGCCCGGTTTTGCCTGGGCCAGCGGCACGACGGTCGCCGAACAGGCGGCATGGCTGCGCGACGCTGTTTTAGTGGCGTCGCAGTTCTCTGGCGCGCGGGTGGAGCTGATTATTGTCTGGAATGTGGATTTCGAAGTGTACACTGAGGACGACCCGCAGGGCGGGTACGCCATCATTCGACCCGATGGCTCCTGCCCGGCCTGCGAAGCGCTGGCCTCGCTGCGGACGCCGTAGCCCCAGTGTTTAAGACGCCGCCTGTCGCGGCGTTTCTAAGCCGTTGTTCGGTTAGATGCCGGCGTTGGGCTGCGCTGGCGCGCCGGTATAATAACAGCGGTCCGGTTGGAATCTGGGTAAACGCGCATGGCTTCAGCAGTTGAGATCATCCAGCGCCGCAAGCGCCGGCGCGCACGGCGCGAGGCACGCGACCAGCGTCGCCGGCTGTGGGGCGGTATTGTCTTAGGGCTGGCGTTGGTGCTGTTTGTGCTGCCAACTGGGGTGATGGCAGCGGGCGCTGCGGTGATGTACGGACAGGCTGTGCAGCACCTGCCTGAGCCGCAGGCCACGATCTACGTGGACCCTGCTGTAGGCGCGACTGAACTGTACGATCGCAGCGGCGGTACCCGGCTGTTCACAGTAGCCGACCCGCTGGGGGATACCCGAACCTGGATCACGCTGGACATGCTGCCGGATTACGTCATTCACGCTACGCTGGCCGCTGAGGACCCTCGTTTTTTCTCCGCATCGTCGCCAAGCTTGCTGCAAACCGCCGGCCGGCTGTGGGCCAATGCGCTCTACGGCCCGCTGCCTCCTGATCCGTCGCTGACTGCGCGGCTGGTGCGCAATATCATCGCGCCGCCCGGCGCGGCGGCAGCCGCTGCCGACCGCGAGCGCGAGATTGCGCTGGTGGCCGAAATCAATCGGCGCTACAGCCGCGAACAGATTCTGGAGTGGTATCTGAATACAGCGTACTACGGCAGCGAGGCTTACGGCATCGAGGCCGCGGCGCGGGTTTATCTAGGCAAGCGCGCGGCTGACCTGACGCTGGATGAAGCGGCGCTGCTGGCGGCCATACCGCCGGCCCCACAATACAATCCGTTTGACAACGAGACCGCCGCGCGCGGGCGACAGGACGATCTGTTGCGAGCGTTGGCGCAGGCCGGGGTGATTACGCCGCTGGAGTTTGACATTGCCGCAACCACGTTCACCCGCATTCAAGCGGACGCTGGGCAGACTCCGGAGCTTGCCCCGGATTTTGCCCTCTACGCGCGCCGCCAGGCGCAGACCATCCTCGACTCGCTGGGCTACGATGGCGCGCGGCTGGTTACGCGCGGCGGACTGCGCATCGTGACAACGCTTGACCTGGACCTGTACTACGAGACGGAATGCGCGCTGCGGGCGCACCTGGCGCGCCTGAACGGCCAGCCTGTGCTGCGGACGGCGCTTGACGGCGGCCCGTGCGCCAGCGCCGCACTGCTGCCGCCGATCAGCCAGCTTGCCGGGATGATCCCGCCTGACAGCGGCGCGCTGGTCGTGATTGACGTGCTCACTGGCGAGATCAAGAGCATGATCGGGCCGGTGACGGCGGCAGCTTACCAGCCCGGCCCGACACTGCAGCCCTTTGTGTACTTCGAAGGCCTTCGGGTTGGCGGCCTACACCCAGCAGCAATGGTGCTCGACATTCCGCGTCCGTTTCCGGGCGCAGTTGAGGGGCTGATCTACACGCCTGCCAATCCTGATGGCCAGTTCCGCGGGCCTTTGAACCTGCGCGACGCAATGAGCAGCGGTTTGCTGCCGCCAGCGGTGTGGGTGGCGAACCGGCAGCGCATCGAGAACATCCTGCGCGGGGCGCACTTGATCGGCATTAACAGCCTGGACGAAAATGCGCGTTACGATCTTTCCCTGTTAGAACGCGGCGGCGAGGTCGCGCTGCTGGATGTTGTCTATGCCTACTCTGTCTTTGCCGGCATGGGCAATATGCGCGGCGTGCCGGTGCAGCCGTTGGGGCGCAATTACCGCGGCCGCGACCCGGTGGCCGTGCTGCGCATAGAGGACCCATCTGGCGAGGCGCTCTGGGAATACGCGGGCGACATCTACGAACCGGACTGCGCCGTTGCCCCGAACTGCACGCCGGTCTTTCAGAGCGAGCTGGCCTATCTGGTCAACGACATCCTAGCAGACCAGCTTGCAAGGGCGCGTGTGTTGGGCGGCGCAGCAGAGATGCTGAACGTCTCGCGGCGCGCGGCGGTAGTCGCCGGGCTAACCGGCGACAGGCGCGACTCTTGGGCGGTTGGGTATTCGCCGCAGCTTGCCGTCGGTGTGCATCTGGGTCGCAGCGACCGGGATGCGCTGACGCTCGACAACTACGGTCTGACGGGGGCTGCGCCAGTGTGGCATGCGGTAATGCGCTACGCCCACGATCGCGAGGCTTTGCAGCCAGCCGATTGGCCCCGTCCAGATAACATTGTTGAAGGCGTGGTGTGCGAGCGCAGCGGTTTGCTGCCCAACGACAGCTGTCCAGTTCGCCGCGAGATTTTCATTGAGAACATTCAGCCGCGTCAGCTAGATACCTTCTGGCAGACTGTGGAGGTCAATAACCAGACCGGACAGCTTGCGACAAGCAGCACCCCTGCCGGCCTGGTGAGCGCCCGCGTGTATTTCGTGCCGCCGCCTGAGGCGCTCGATTGGTGGGAGGCCAACAACCTGCCGCTGCCGCCGACAGAGTTCGACACGGTCAGCCGCCCCGAGCTGCTGGGATCAGCCGCTATCCTTCAACCCGCGCCCTACGCCTACGTGGGCGGTGTTGTGGATATACGCGGCAGCCTTGACCCCACTAACATGCAGTTCTACCAGCTTGCATATGGCCGCGGCCTCAATCCTGCGGAGTGGGTGCAGATCGGCCCGCGTCAGACCAGCTACACGCGCGGCGCGAGCTTGGGTCAGTGGGACACCACCGGACTCGACGGTCTTTACAGCTTGCGACTGACCGTTGTGCTGAACGACAACAGCATTGAAAGCGATGTGCGCCAGGTCTCAGTGGACAATATCCCGCCGCAAATTACGCTAACGGCTGGCGAGCCGGGGCAGATATTCCTCTGGCCCGACGACCGCGTGATTCCGCTGGCAGCCGAGGTGACAGACAACCTAGCGGTAGATCGGGTTGAGTTCTACTACGACGGCACATTCATCGGCACGGACACTGAATGGCCATATGGCTTTGAGTGGACGATTCAGCGAACTGGCGTCGAGCGCTTCACTGCCGTGGCGTTTGACGCGATCGGCAACCAGGCCAGCAGCGAGATCAGTGTAGAGGTGCGGCGCGCTGGATCATAGCACGGCCGCCACGCGAAGTCTTCCTCAATCGAGGAAACGCTGAATCTCGATCAGATAGCCGTCTGGATCGCGCAGGAAGCAGTGGTAGATGTTGTACTGCGGGTTAATCTGCGGCGCTTTTTCGAAGGCCACACCCTGAGCGGACAGCCGTTCATACCAACCGTCAACGTCAGGCGTGACCAGCGTGAAAATCACGTCGCGCCGCGTCGGATCGGGGCGGACATCAGCGCGCTGGCAGATGCCTAGATACGCCTCAGCGCAGACATGATAGATGCGGCAGCTTACCTGATCACGCCACAGCGCCAAGCCAAGCGCGCTTCCGTAAAAGCGGGCGCTTGCCTCTAGATCGTGGGTGTAGAGAAATGTAATCTGCTGGCTGACAGGCAAAAGTGGCATCGCAGACCGGCCTTTCTGAAACAGCGTTCGCATTATACCGCAGCCGTGCAGACACACGACACGCGCAAACGCTCGCGCCGACCTGTAATGTGCGTTACACTGAAAAGGCGCTGTCGGATGATACAAGTACAAGTCGAGTGGGCCAATTGGATCCTGAGTTTGAGCAAGACATCGCAACCTTCTGGAGCCTGTTGTTTACAATAGTGCTGGACGGCGAGAAGCGTTTGGCGGCCAATATATCCTCACACGAGCTAACGCCGCCGCAGTTTTACGTCCTCAAGACGCTGAGCGAGCACGGTGGAGCCTGTGCAATTGGTCAGATCGCTCGCCAGCACCACCTAACCAATGCCACCATGACCGGTCTCATCAAACGACTGGAAATGGCTAACCCGCCGTTGGTGACGCGCGAGCGCAGCAGCACTGACCGGCGCTCGGTCGAGGTTCGGCTAACGCAGGCCGGCTTGGAACGCTTCCTGGCCGTGCAAGCCGATGTGATCGAGCAGCTGCGGGCAGCGCTGGCCTTGCTCAGCGCCGATGATCGCAAGCAGCTCATTCATTTCTTGGAACGCTACGTTCATTTGGTCCCACACCTGTTTCCAGTGCAGAGCGCTAATTCTGACCGTTAGTTGCAGCACATCGGGTAGAATGGGGAATGAACGACCGGCTTTAGTACAAGGCGCGCGGCTATGACCGCTGATTCGTTTGTGCTCATGCACCTCAAAAACCTGCCGCTGTTTCAGCGATGCACGCCAGCCGAGCTAGCGTTGGTTGCGCCACTGGTGGAAACGTTCCGCCTATATCCAAACGAGTATATCTTTCGCCAGGGCCAGCCGTCGCGCGGCATGTATGTGCTGGTTGAGGGGCGTGCAGTTCTGACTCAGTTTATGCCAGACGGCTCTGAGCGCGTCGCTGCTGAGATGCACGCGCACCAGTACGTAGGCGATGCGGCGCTGTTCGCCGCCGGCACAGAGAAGCTCTCGCTCAAAGTGGTGGAGACAGCGCTGGTGCTGTTCCTGGCGCGCGAGCGCTTCAGCGCCCTGCTCGCCCAACATCCTGAGCTGAGACTAAGCCTTGCAGCGCCGGCGGGTGCTGTGGCTGCGCCAGGCGCCAAGCTGTTTCGAGATCAGCGGCCCGACGAGCGTGTGGTACAGATGGTGCACCGGCACTGGTGGGTGATCGTTGCGCGCAGCGTGATCCCAACTGTTATCGCAATTGCGCTGTGGTTCGTGGGCCTGCTGGTGCTGGGGACGGGCCTGGAGCTGGTGATCTGGGGCGGCAGCTTGGTGCTGCTGGCAGCTTGGTTGGTTTTCATGTACCTGGACTGGCGCAACGACTATGTCATCGTGACCGACCAGCGCATTGTATTTGTTGAGGTTATGCTGCTGCGCTTCCAAACCCATGTCCGTGACACACCAGTGCGCAGCATTCAGGAAGTAAACTACGAGATTCCGGCTGACCCATTCGCGCGCCTGTTCAATTATGGCCGGCTGAACATCAGCACAGCCGGTGGAGCTGGGCGCGTTGTGCTCGATTTTGTGCCTAACCCGCGCGAGATGCAGCAGGTGGTGATCGCTACACGCAGAGTGGGAACCGAGAGCGCGCAGCAGCAGACCAGAAGCGCCATTGACGCCCGGTTGGACCAGGTGTTTGGCACGGGCGATACCCGCGCCAGCGCGCCGCCCACAATTGCGGGCGGCACAACCAGCGGGCAGCAGCCTACTGCAGCCGCGCCGCCTGCCAGGCAGCGCAATGGCTGGTTAGCCACGCGCATGGTCGGGCCGAACGGTGAGATCATCTACCGCAAGCACCTGTCAGTGTGGGCGCTGCACATCATCTGGCCAACGCTGGCGATCGTCGGCGCGCTGGGCCTAATGTTCGTGAGCCTTTTCTTTCTGGGGCGCGGCGCGCTGGGGCTGCTTGAGCTGGCGGCCGGCGTGTTCATGCTGGTGGTGGGCGCCGTCTGGTTTTACTTGGCGGATTGGGACTGGCGCAACGATTACTACGTCCTCGGCAGCGACACCATCAGCATTATCCACAAGCGGCCGCTGTGGATGCGGGACGAGAGAGACGAAATTCTCATCACACAGATTGACAACGTGATCTCGAAGAAAGTCGGGCTGACCGATTCGCTGCTCAACCGGGGCGATGTGCGCGTGATGCTGATTGGCGACGACCAGGGACAGGGGAAAGTTCTGCGGCATGTCCACCGCCCTGAGCACGTTCAGGCAGAGATTTCGCAGCTGCGGACAGCGGCGCTGGAGCGCGCGCGCGCCCGTGAGACAGAGAGTCAGCAGCAGACTATCCTGGATTATCTGGCCGCTTATCACAAGCGCATCCAGCCCAATGCGGGCGGCACGCCGCCGGCTACGCCGGTTCAGCCGCCGCCCATTCAGCAGTCTCCATTCGAGTCGCCGCCATCCGTGCTGCCCAATACGCCCAGCGGCGACCGGCCGCCGGGTATTCCCCGCGCGCGCGGGCAGTAGTTGGCGCGCGTCAAGAGTTTTTTCCTGGCAGGATGCGGTATGCTATGGGCACTGCTCGCGAAGCCTAGAGGCAGAACATGACCGTCGTCATTGATCTGACGAGAGACATCGGCATTTGTTGGGCGCGGTTTAGCGGCACGATAAGCGCGGCAGACATCGAAAACACGCTGCAGAGCTGCCTGGCAGCCGCTGACCGGCACTCTGTAGGCATACTGGTGGATTTTGCCGCAGAAGCGCTGTCGCCGGATGTGCTGAGCTGGCTCTTTCACAGCCCAGACTACCGTGCGCTGCTGGATCACCCGAATGTAAATGCCTGTGCATGCGTCGTCTACAGCATGATGGCGTGGCTGGCCGCGCAGGCGTTCGTTTGGCCGATGGGAGCCGAAGTGTTTAACAGCCTGGATGAAGCTCGGGCTTTCCTGCGGGAAGCCCTGAGCGGTGGTGCTCAGCCGTCCTTGTCCGGTCAGGCTTGACGCGCTGGGGCCGGCTGGCTAGTATTTCCACGAGCGATCTGATCTGTACCGGAATACTGTGGCATGGCCCTGCTCACCATCATCTACCCCGACAATCCGATTCTGCGAAAAAAGGCGCATCGTGTCACCACGTTTGACGGCAAACTGCAAAAGCTGGCCGAGGACATGGTGGAAACGATGCTGGCCGCGCCAGGAGTTGGGCTGGCAGCGCCGCAGGTGGCAGTCAGCCAGCGTTTAATCGTGGTGCGCCTGCCCGATGACGACGAGAGCCGCAAGGAATATGGCGACCAAGCTGGTGTGCTGTACACAGTGGTCAATCCCGAAATCGTCAAAGCCAGCAAGGAGATGGTCGAGGGCGTGGAAGCGTGCCTTTCAATCCCTGGCTACTTCGGCACGGTGGATCGCCACGAAAGCGTAGTGATCCGGGGGCAGGACCTGAAGGGTAAAGCGCTGCGCATTAAGGCGAGCGGCTGGCTGGCGCGCGTCTTCCAGCACGAGATTGACCACCTCGACGGACGACTCTATATAGATATTGCAAAAGAGGTGTGGGAAGCGCGCCCGGATGCGGCAGACGAAGAACAGCCACTGGCCGAATAGAGGCGGAGGTTTATCCACCGCTTTCCGGCCCAATGCCCCACACCTGCACAGAGCCGCGCGCGCCGAACAGCATAAGCAGGCGCTGATCCCCCGTCCAATCAACCGTGAAGATAGACGCGCCGCCGGTGTTGATCGGCGCGCTGTTGACCGTTTGGGATGTTATGGTGGTCATGTTCCACAGCGCCACCAGGCCGCCCATCGCGCTGGTGAGCAGCATAGAGCCATCCGGCGCGAACGCAGCGGCCGCTCGCTGCCCACCAGAGCCGGTCAGGCGCGCCACCAGCGCACCGGACTGTGGATTCCAGACAGAGAAATCATCTTCACCGCCGCCGCTGAGCAGGTACGCGCCGCCGGGGGCATACAGCAGCACCGATGTGCCACCGCGTCCCGCGTTGAGCGTCAGCGTTTGACCCGCGTTCAGCGGATAGAGGCGAACGACCTCGCGCGCGCCGGCGGCAAGCTGGCTCGAATCCGGAGCGAAGCACAACGTGTCCGCGATCTGGTCGTCCTCGAACGCGGCCAGTTCCATGCGCGTTTCCCAATCCCAGACGCGCACGACGCCTTCTTCGCCGGCAGTGGCCAGCAGACGCCCATCGTCTGAGAAAGCCAGGGCGCGCACCTGCAGCCGGTGCGCTGCCAGCGTCACCAGAGACTGGCGCTCCAGCGGATCCCATACTTTGACCGATCCGTCCAGACCGCCCAGCGCCAGCCAACCGTCGCGCGGGTAGTAAGCAGCCACGGCATTGTAGGCCGGGTGGCCGGCAAAACCGCCCTGGTCTAAACCGCGCACGACATCGAAGGCGCGCACTCGGCCTTCTGTGTCCAGCGTGAACACCTCGGTCTTGTCCGGGGCGTAAAACACACGCACTGCCTCGCCGCGCGCTGTGCCGTAGACAACCTCACCTGAAAGCAGGTCCCACACAAGAAGCTGGCTGTTGTCTAGACCCGCGAGGCGCGTGCCGTCGGGCGCAAGGGCATGCGCGAAAACCGTACTCGGTTCGTCTAGACTGTCCAGGCGGCCAAGATACCGGATGATGGCCACATTGTCGAGCGTGATGGGCGCAGCGGACTCGGTCCAGGCAGGCGGGGGCACTGTGGGAACAATGCGCGGGTCAGCTGGCGCCTGCGGCGCGCAGGCTGCTGTGAACAGCAGGGCGAGCAGCAGACCGCGCCCTAGATTACGGAGTATTTGTTTCAAGCGGCAGAACATCAACGCTGCCCACAATCACACCGAAGATAGGTATCTGGCGCAGGCCGCATTCGCCCTCGAACGCTTCGATCTGGCTGTTGCGGTTGAGGTCGAAACCGTTAATGAGCTGGTCGGCAACACGGAGCGCCTCGGCAACCTGCGGCGTGACGGCATCGGTGCTGGCAGCGGCCAGCAGAGCGCGTTCCAGCTCGACTAGCTGTCGGGTGCGCCCATGGGTGTTGTTGACACAGACGCGGATCAGCTCCGCGTCGCTGTGCAGGCGGCGGGTGTCCGGCTCAAGCGCCAGCAGAGCAGCCAGATTAGGATCAGAATCGGTCAGCATTTCCGGCTCGCTGCCCTCGATGGCAGCGTCTAGTCGCGCCAGAATCAGATCAAGGAAATAGGGAACGCCGCGTTTGCTGCGGCCAGGGTTCTCGCCGCGCCCGTTGCCGTCCAGGTCGTCCTCAGTGCCCAACAGGATGTTGATGGTGTGTTCGGCGTGGGCGTGCATACCGGCAACGCTGCCTGCCTCGGCGGCTAAGCCAGCGTGCAGGGCGGCGAATTCGGCCTCCTCCAGCGCGCTGTTCAGCAGGCTCTCCCCGCCTGCGCCGGCTTCTGAACCGATGAGGATCTCGTGCAGGGCGCGGGTGAGGGCAGCTGGCACGCGCCCGCCATATCTTGGAGCGGTCGTTGGCGCGTCCTCCATGAACGTCTCGCGCGTGATAGCAACTGTGTTGAACAGGGTGGGCAGTGGGCGGCCTTCCGGGTCGGTATAGCTGAGCACACCGTTGCCAAGCGGATCTACTGTGAGCGCGCCCAGCCCCAGCCGGTCACCAGTTTCGGTGTTGAGCAACCAGACGGCATAGCTCATACCGGGTTCGGTGGGGGCCAGCCGCTCCAGACGCAGGTTAGCAGTGTCGCCTATACGGTTTGCCGTGCTGAAGGTAAGACGGCCCAACGGGCGCGCAGCCACTGGCGCTGGCTGGACAAGCTGGCCTACTTCAGCTGTGGGTGTGAGCGGGCTGGCAGTGGCGGTTGGGCTGCCGGCGACAATAACGGGGTTGTCGCGGTTGATAGTAGCCAAAACCAATACGGCGATGACCAGCACCAAGACAGCGATCACACCGAGTCCGGCCAGCAGCACTGGTTGGCCGCCGGCGGCGATGATCGTCTGCGGTTGAGTTGGAGGCGGCGTGGTTGGAGGCGATGTGGGTGGGGCAGCTGCTGCTGTGCCTGGCGCTGGTGTATCCAGAAGGTTGATGGTGTGAGATGTGTCCACAGCGGCCGGCAGGGGCGTGCCAACAGTGTTCGCGGCGCCGTAAACAGCGCGGCTGTAATCAGCGGCGAAGGCAGCTGCCGAAGGGTAACGCTGCTCAGTGCTTTTGGCCAGCGCGCGCGCCAGGACAGCATCAAGGGCCGGAGGAAGCCCCGCTACCGCTGTGCTAAGCGCCGGAACTGGCTCAGCCATGTGCTTGACCAGCACCTGCATAGGTGTTTCCGCTGTGTATGGCTGGCGGCCGGACAGCATCTCAAAAACTACGACGCCCAGCGAGTAGATGTCGGCAGACGGCCCTACCTGCAGGCCCTGAACCTGTTCTGGCGCCATGTAGGCCGGTGTGCCGATCAGCCCGCCAGTCGCCGTCAAACGCGCGTCGCCCTCGGCCAGCTTGGCTATGCCGAAATCCGCCAGCAGCGGGTAACCCTCGGCCGTAATGAGGATATTGGCCGGCTTAATGTCGCGATGGATAATGCCTTGACGGTGGGCGTAGTCAAGGGCAGGGGCGATCTGGCGCAGCAGGGTATCCACCTCGTCTACTGGCAGCGGCCCGCGCACGATGCGATCGCTGAGCGTGCCGCCGCTGACGTAGGCTGTTACCAGGTACAGAATGCCATCCTCAACGCCGTAGTCGTACAGCGGCAGGATGTGCGGGTGCTGGAGCCGGGCGATGGTGCGCGCTTCCAGCCGGAACCGCTCCGCAAACTCATCGCCCAGGGCGGGATTCGGCGGCAGAACTTTGACGGCGACATCGCGGTCAACATCAGCCTGATAACCGCGGTACACGGTGGCCATGCCACCTTTGCCGATTAGCTGTTTGATCTCGTATTTTCCACCGAGCGTGCGCCCGATTATAGCAGGTATGGACATTTTCACGCTCCCGTTCCAGCCATGGCTACCCCGCCTCAGGAAATTATGGCACAGGCAGCAGGCTCACGCTAATCTTAATCGTGGGCGTAGGCGGCCTCCAGCTCCTCGCGGAAGGCCAAATAGCTGCGGTAGCGGCTGAGCTGAATCGCGCCCGACTCCACTGCCTGGCGCACAGCGCAGCCAGGTTCGTCTACGTGTGCGCAGTCCCCAAAGCGGCAGCGCGCCACATACGGCGCGATATCCACGAAGTAGGCGTCCAGCTCTTCCGGCTCGATGTCCCAGAAGTTGAGCGTGCGCAGGCCAGGCGTGTCTGCCACATAGCCGCCAATGTCTAGCTTGATAAGCGCGCTGTCGCGCGTGGTGTGCATACCCTCTTCGCGGTAGGCGCTCACAGCCTTTACAGCGCGCCCTAGGCCAGGCTGGACAGCGTTCAGCAGACTAGTCTTGCCCACGCCGGATGGACCGGCAAAAACCGAAATGCGCCCCCGCAGCATGTCACGCAGCTCCGCCACGCCTGTGCCGTCAAGCGCGCAGGTGTGCAGTACAGGGTAGCCCATCTGTTCGTAGGGGGAAAAACGCCGGTGAATCTCGTTTGGGTCAGTTAAATCCAGCTTGTTGACAACGACGACCAAACGGCCGATGTTCGCCTTTTCACCCGCCACTAGAAAGCGATCAAGCATCCTGAAGCTGGGTTCTGGGCTGGCGGCAGCAAACACAAACAACGCTTGATCGGCGTTGGCGATGAGTACCTGCTCGCGCTCTGGCGCGCCCGCGCCGCGGCTGCCCTCAGTGCGGACAGCCCGTGACAGCACGCTGGTGCGCTCAGCCACCGCTTCAATTACGCCAGCGCCATCGGGCAGCACCTCGATCTCGACACGGTCACCGATAGCGGCGATATCGGTTGATCGCGCCTCTTCAAGCAAACGGCCGCGCAGTCGGCAGGTATAAACCTGGCCATCCTGCGCTTCTACCCAGAAAAACCCGCTTTGTTCACGAACGACAAGCCCTTCCACTAGCTGACCCAAAAACAACCTCCTGATTACTTCACTCTACAAACACCCTTATGCTGATTGCAGGCGTCATCATCACTCACTATATATCAGATTTGCGCTGGCGCGCACGCGCCACAAAGAAAACGAGACACACTCAAAGGCGGCGCTGGCGCGTGAGCCGACGCCAGCCCTGAACCCCCAGCACAAGCGAAACTGTGGGAAGCCACACAAGCCCATAGGCTGCGTAAGCCAGCGCCAGAAGTCCAGACAGGGCAGAGCTGGCCGGAGTCTGGCTGAGCAGGAAGCCCGCTGTGCCGCCAGCGAGGAAAAGGGCTGCCACACCTGCTAGATGCGGCCAGCGAACAGCGACCGGCGGCAGCGCCCTATCAAGGGGGGTGGGCGCGCGACCCCGCCGTTGGAACCACAGCAGCAGTGCACAGTAGGCCGCCAGCACGGCGCACACTGCCAGCGGCAGCGGCGGCAGCGCAGCGGAGTCGACAGCGCGCGTCAGGTTCCAGACAAAGGCGCCCAGCGCGAACGCGCCGCTGGCCCAACTCAGGCGCAGGTTATCTGTGGATATGCCCGCCCAAGTGCGGGTTGCTAACCAGCGGCTGGTGCCGATTACAGCCAGAGCAGCAGCGCCTGTCAGCAGGAGCAGCGAAAGCGACGCTGAAGGCGCATCAGACACCAGGCCGCTTAGCCCGCCGGCCCACACACCCCAGGTCAGCCCTGCGGCGGCGGAAGCCCCCAAAATGGAGCGACGCGGCGTGCCTGACAGCGCCAGCGCCAGGGCCAGAACGAGAGCGAGGGTCAGGGCATACGCGCCCATCGTCCGCGTCACCAGCGTCAGCGGAAAATCGGCCAGCGCGCGCTGCGGAAAGAGCACTGCTGACCCGGCCGCGGCCGTCAGGCCGGACAGCAGCAGCAGGCCGAAGATATCGCGGGCGCGCCAGCGCTGGGCAAGATCGAGCGCCAGCGCTGCCAGCGCCAGATAACCCGCAACCAGCGGTGGCCAGTCTGCCAACGCACGAGTCGGCGCTGTCCACTGCAAGACTTCTGCACCTAACAGCAGCCAGGCAGCCAGCACAATGCGCGCATTCCACACAGCCAGCAGGTGAGTCACCGTTTCAGCATTCCGGTTTGAGCGCTACCAGCCGCGAGATGTGCTGTGTGTCGCTGGCATGAAGCAGTTTCCAGCCGTCAAAGAAGGCAGGCAGCTCACCGGGGATCAATAAGAACGTGGGGTTGAAAGCGGGCACGATCTGTTGATAACGGGAGTTGAAGGTTTCATAAATGACGCGCCCACCAGGGCGAACGCAGGCGCGCAGTGCTGGAAACAGCTCGCGCTTGAGATAGCGGAACACGCAGACCAGGTCATAGCGATCTGGCTCTAGGTCAACAGTGTCCAAGTCCACCGGCAAGAAATTCAGGTTGCGCAGGCCGCGCGCGATCATCTCTTGGCGGCCGCGCGCCAGCGCCAGGCGGCTGATATCCATAACATCAACTGTGTAGCCCTGCTGCGCCAGCCACAGCCCGTTTTGGCCCTGTCCACCAGCGAGATCGAGGGCGCGGCGGCCCTCAAGCGGATTGGCTGGCGGCGTGTAGTCGAACAGGAATGGATCCGGCTCTGGAAAAGGCTGCTGGCTGCGCTGGCGATAAACGGCATCCCAGCGAATCCGGTCTTCGTGCGACATAACACCTCTTGGCTTTAGATGTCAGTTTCCAGGCCGGCGTAGATCGGCGTGTACGCCAGTGCGTCGGGCACGCGCGCGAGCGCTTCGGCATCGCCAGGGTACAGACGGGCTGCCGGGCTGCGCTGGCGGCGCAGGTGAAGCTGATAGGCATCGCGCAGGGTTACAAAATCAGGCTCGCGCCAACCGTCTGACACTGTTAAGACAGACATGAGAGCGCAGATGCGCTGCCCACCTGGGCTGTTCCAGTCAGGGGCAGATTCTGCGACCAGCGCGCGCGCGGCGGCTGCGGCGCTGTCATCTGCGCCAGCGCGCTTCAAGAGCCTGCTGCTGAAACGGCTGAGCATGCCCTGTGCTTGGCTTAGGTCAACTTGAGCTGCCAGCGGGCGCACGTCGGCGGGCAGCGCCGGCAGCGGCGTATCCGAAACAATCGGTGCTCTGTCTGTCTGCGGCGTGTTGTCTGCCAGAGCAGCAGACAGGCTGCTGCCTGGCCTGACGTGGAGTTGGAGCGCATTTATTGGGTCAACTTCACTCCCGCCAGCCCAGACGGATACGCGCGCTTGATCGCCGGCCAGCCCCACTTCCAAACAGAGAAAATCTGCAGACAGTGCGGCCAGCGCACGCCGGTCAACAGCGCCGATCACACGCACCCACCCGCCGGTCTGCGGGGCAACAAACAAGCGCACAGCCCGCAAATACGATCTGCCTGGAAGGGGGGCGAAAGGGTCGAACGCGATGTAGCCAAGGGCCAAGAGCGCCTGGCGCAGCGCGGCGGCCACAGCATCAGACTCAGCGGAGGGAAAGAACAGGCTGTCCCAGGATGCAGTCATAGCGTGCCTCGTTAGCGCTGGCGCTGGCTGCTTTGGCAGAGGCGTAACAGACCAGGCTGCCGAAATCGCGAAAGCCCAAAGCGCGCAGGGTGAGACGGTCTGCTTCTGTCTCACCGGGTGCGCAGATTAGGTTACAGCCGCGGTCGAGCGCGGCGCGCGCGGCAGCGGCTGCTAGCGCACGCAGCAGACTTGACGTGCGTGCCTCTTTCATTAGCGCCATTCCCACCAAATGGGCGCCCTGGCCCTGCACGCTGAGGCGCGCCACACCTACAGGGAAACTATCTCGATAAAGCAGCAAATCGAGCTGCTGGCCGGCGGTGACAGCGGCCAGGTCACGGCCCACAAGCACCGGTTCCGCGCCCAGTGTGAGCACATCGAAGTGCGCGTTGCGCCATACGTACCACCACAGCTCGATACCGCGTTGATCGGCGCAGGTGGTCACGCTCACACCATCCGGCAGCGGCGCAGCCGTTACTGGAGAAGAAGGGCTGCTGGCCAATCCGCCGGCTAAGTATACCATTAGCGGCGTTTCGTGTTCGACAACCAGGCCCAGCTCGCGCAGCGCAGCGCCGAACAGCGGCGGGTAGAGGCCTTCAATGTACCTGACGCGAGCGGCACGGCCGCGCTGCTGCAGATGGGCAATTCCCTGCTGCACCATCTCGGACGGGACCCAGGCCGTATTACGACGCGGGGTGACATAGTTCAGGTTGGCAAAGGCGCTCGATGGGTGATAGACGACATCTACCAGCCCAACAGCCTCGCGCTGAGCGCCTAACTGGGCATGCGCTGCCAGTAGATGGTCCTGCACGCGCCGCAGAATCCGGCGTGACTCCTTTAGCGCTTCGTCATCCATAGCGTTCCTTCACGATTGGCGCTGGCTGCAGCGGACAGCCGCGTCCCGCATATCTTAACTATAGCACGGGGCAGGGTGTCGGGTGCTCAAGGGTTAGAGTACTCTAACGGCCGTCAGGCCGTGCAGACCGCATCATTGTTTGCATGCTGAGATATAGAGGTTGTGGTATTCTAACCATGTGTCCGGTGAACACTGTTTTACAGGCGAACGGAATGATTGGACGCAAGCTGCTAAACCGCTACGAGATCACGGCGCACCTGGGCGACGGCTCAACGGCAACGGTATACAAAGCGCGTGACCTGCGTCTGAGCCGCGATGTCGCGCTGAAGATACTGCTGCCACACGTGCGTGACACGACGCGCAGGCGTTTCTTCCAGGAGGCGACCGCCGCTGCCCAGCTCAACCACCCAGGCATTATGGCTATCTACAATATCGAGGAAAACCACGAACAGCCGTTTCTTGTGGTGGAGTATGTCGAGGGCCGGCCGCTGTCTGATTTTATTCCGTCACCGCCAGAAAGCGTGGTGGAGCTGGGCGCGCAAATCGCGCAGGCGCTGTCCTATGCCCATGAGCGCGGCATCATTCATCGCGACATCAAGCCGGCAAACATCAAAGTTACGCCGGAGCGCACCATTAAAATCATGGACCTGGGGCTGGCGCTCCCACGAGAAGCAACCCGTGTGACCGCAGACGGCATGGTTATCGGCACGCCAGCCTATCTTTCACCGGAACAGGCTCAAGGGGCGGTGCTCGATTTTCGCACCGACATCTATTCGCTGGGCGTGGTGCTGTACGAAATGGCCACCGGCCAGCTTCCGTTTGATGCCGATGACATTTCAGCGCTGCTGCTCCAGCAGGTGCGTCAGCCCCCGCCGCCGCCGCGCCTGATCCTGCCATCGCTGCCGGTTAACCTTGAGAGCGTCATTCTGAAGGCGCTGGAGAAAAGCCCGGCGCGGCGTTTTCAGTCGTGTCGCAGCATGGCAGAGGCGCTGCAGGATGCATTAAAAGCGCCGCTGCCGTCTGATGCGCCGACGGCGCGCAGCCGCCCTGAGAGACTGAGCGCGCTGCAGCGGCCCTCGCTGCGGTTGGTGCTGGCCGACGATCACACGATTATGCGGCGCACGCTGGTCGGCTTTCTAGAGGACAGGCCCGAGTTTGCTGTGATCGGCGAGGCAGCGGATGGGGAAACGGCGCTGCGCCAGACGCTGACGCTGCTGCCCGATGTACTGCTGCTCGACCTCAACATGCCCGGCAAAAGTGGCTTGGACGTTCTGCCCGTGATCCGGCAGAAGGCTCCTGAGGTCAAGGTGCTGGTGCTGACTGGCCGAGAAGAGGAGCGGTATATCGTCCAGGCGCTGCGCGCCGGCGCTCACGGCTACATTCTCAAATCCACCGATGAGAACGAGCTGATTGACGCGATCAAGAAGGTGGTGCAGGGACACCTTGTGCTGGGGAGCGGCGTGGCCGAACGAATTGTTAGCGGGCTGCTGGCCGATCACGAAGGGCAGCCGACTGCGCTGAGCGATCTAGAGCGCACAATTCTGCTGCACGTGGCTGCCGGCCAAGAGAACGACGTGATTGCCCGCCAGCTCAGGTTAGGCATTCCGATTGTCATCGAGACGCTGGCAAGCGCGATGAACAAACTGGGGGCCAAAGACCGGATTGGCGCCGCGCTGGAGGCGCTCAAACGCGGCGATATCCAACTTGAAGAACTACACCAGCTCTAGAACAGGGGAAGCTGCTGCGGCGGCCGGCGGCCATCAAGCAGAATGAACGGCGCGGCCTGTTCCGGAGCGCGGATGCCGATGGCGCGCAGGTGTGCCAGGTCTGTAAGACGGCCCTTCTGCCTGGCCCTGAGAATGGCGTCAGCGCCTTTTGGGCCGATGCCAGGCACGCGCAGCAGCGTGTGGCGTTCAGCGCGCATCAAGTCAACCGGGGCGTGACGCAGATGGAGATCGGCCCAGGCCCGTTTAGGATCGGCAGCCAGTGTGAGGTTGCCGTCCGCCTCGAACGGCAAATCTTCCAGTTCCCAGCCGTAGTCGCGCAGCAGGAAGCTTGCCTGATACAACCGGTGCTCACGCAGCGGCAGCGCTGGCGGCAGGTTTTCGAACGGGGTGTGTGCTACCGGGCTGAACGCCGAATAGTAGGCGCGCCCAAGCCCGGCCTGGCGATAGAGCCGGGCGCTGAGAGACAGCAGCTCCACATCGGTATCGCCCACCGCACCGACCACGAACTGCGTCGCTAGGCTTGCCAAGCGGCGGTTTGTTTCGCGCTTGAGCCGGCCGGCCCACAGCAGCCGCGCCAGCAGGTCGTCGCTGAAATCCTTGAGGGGAGCCAGGGCCTGCAATCGCTCGCTTGTGGGCGCTTCAAGGTTGATTGAGACGCGGTCGGCAAGCTCCATCGCGCGCGCAATCTGATCCAATTCCGCCCCTGGCATAAT
>DAOTWC010000129.1:0-19853 GCA_034435995.1 Anaerolineae bacterium
ATCGGCTCTTCGCGGTTGAGCAGCGCCTGGCCGGTTTCCATCAAACGCTGTTCCTCGGCGAAGAACTGCTGGGCCAGCTCCCCAGGAAACAGATCAATATCGGTCTTGTGGGCTACCGCGTCAAACGAATCGACCTGGTCAGGCTGGGCACGATCAGCCCCTGATAGGTGTTGATCCAGCCGAGCTGGTGCACGGCGAACAGAATGAAAGCCATAGCCGAAGCGCGCCCCATGCGCGAGAACTTGAAGGCGGTGTTGTACATGTACAGCACCACCGTCATTGTGCGGTTAGCTGGCCCGCCGTTGGTCGTGGCGAACACCAGGTCGAACACCTGCAGCGCGCCGATGGTGTTGGTCACCACCACGAACAGCGTGACCGGCCGCAGCAGCGGCAGCGTAATGCGCCAGAAGCTCTGCCAGCGGCTGGCCCCGTCTACCGCCGCCGCGTCGTAGTAATCCTGCGGGATGCCCTGCAAGCCGGCCAGGTAGATCACGATGTAGTAGCCGACGTACTGGTAGATGGCGATGAAGATGATCACCAGCAGCGCCTGGTTGGGGTCTGCCAAGAAGGATTGGCGCGGCAGGCCCAGCGCCGCCAGCAGGTTGTTGATCAGGCCGTAGTTGCGGTTGAACAAGAAACCGAACAGCACCCCCAGCGCCAGCGGCGCGGTCATCACCGGCAGGAAATAGATCACGCGCCAGAACGTGCGAAACCGGATGCGGCTGTTGAGCAGCAGGGCAAACCCCAGCCCCAGCGCCACGTTGCTGGCCACGCCGCCGACAGCGAACAAGAAGGTGTTGAGCAGCGCCCGCGGGAAGACGTTGTCCTGCGTCAGCAGATACACGTAGTTGTCCAGGCCGCGCCACTGCATCTGGTTCACCGGCGCGATCATGTTCCAGTCGTGCAGGCTCACCCACCCGCTGAACAGAATCGGCCCCAGGAAGAACACGAACAGCCCGACCAGCGGGGCCGAGATGAACACGTAGGCCCACAGCGTCCGCTGGCGCATCAGGCTGGCCTGCGTGGCCCGGCGGCGGGTAAATGGAAGTGCGTTGGAAAGGTTCATTGCCTGCGCCTTGCTGGCCGCGCTCCGCCGCCCGCCTGCCGCGCGCAGCAGGCGGCGGGGACAGCCGAACGGTTGGGCCGTCCCCCTCAGCCTGCCGCGGCAGGCTGAGGGGGCGCAGCGACACGCGCTACTGAGCTGCCATCTCCGCCAGGACGGCGTCGCCCTCCATGGCGGCGGTCTCCAGCGCTGTGGCTGGGTCTTGCAGGCCGCTCAGCACGGCCTCAATCTCGGTCTGCAGCTTGGTCTTGATCTCCTGGCCGCCGGCCACCACCGGCTCGGGCCGGGCGTAGCGTGTGGATTCGACGTAGGCTGACAGGAAGAAGTCGCCCAGGTCCTCGGCAAAGGCCTCCTGATCCGGTATCAGGCTGGGGATAGCGCCCAGCTCGTTGACCAGGAAGTTGCCCATCGGCGAGCCGCTGCCGTCGGCGCGCGGCGTGTTCATCCAGCGGATCAAGTCCCAGGCCGCTTCCTGATGCGGCGAGCTGGCGTCCACCGACCACAGCCAGTTGTACGACAGCGTCGCGGTCTCGGTGCCGCTCGGCCCCACTGGAACCGGCGCCACACCGACCTCGGTGTCGTAGTCAATTCGCTCGGAGGCCATCAAGGTGGCGCGCCACCAGTTGGCCATGATCACCATGCCAACCAAACCGTTGGGGTACTGCCAGCCGGACACGCTCATGTCCATGCCGCCGCTCTCCAGCAGGTCTACGTAAAGCTGCAGCGTCTCTAGACCCTGCGGGCTGTTGAAGGCGGTGGCGCTGAGATCGGGCGTCAGGTAGTCGCCGCCGTTGGAGAACAGCAGCGCGTTGAAGGGGTGCACAATGCCAGAGTCCCAGCCGGGCAGCACGCCGAAGCCGACCTGGGTGATCGCGCCGGTGCTGTCGGTCTTGGTGATGGCGGCAGCGATCTCCACCAGCTCATCCCAGGTGGCCGGCGGCGCGTCGTAACCGGCCTCGGCCAGCAGGCGCTTGTTGTACAGCAGCAGGTAGGTGTTGATCTCAGTGGGGTAGCCCCACACCTGGCCGTTCACGGTGATGCCGTCAATCACCGCCTGCGGCGAGTTGGCGATCACCTCGTCTACGATGTCCTGCGGCGGCACAGCGATCAGGCCGTTCTCTCCGACGAAATCCGGCAGCCACAGGTTGTACAGGTGGTAGATGTCCGGGTTTGTGCCGGCTGTGCGCCCAGTGATGATGCGCGTCAGCAGGTCGTTGAACGGCACGGTTTGCAGCTCGATGGTGACGCCGGGGTTGTTGGCCATGTACTCATCGAACATGGCCTGCTGGGCCACCAACAGCCGCTCCTCGCCCCAGTGCGTCAGCACAGTGAGGGTGATGTTTTCCTGGGCCGCCACCGCGCCCAGCGCGCTCAGCGCCAGCGCCAGGGTCAGCAGCACAGTCAGCAGGCGTTTGTTTTTCATTTTTGTTCCTCCCAGACAAACTTACTTTGCGAACTTTACAGGCGGCGCTCCTCCGGTCAAGCCGGGTAGAGCAGGTAGGCGGCGCGCAGTTGTTTGAATGCTTCTACACCCTCCTTCCACGTGTCCACTAACTCGGCGACAGGACTGCCGGCGTCCAGGCGCAGCCGCACCTGATCGCCGCCGCTCAGCAGGTCAATCGGGTAATGGCCGCCCGGCGTCCACGGCTCGCGCCAGGCGAAGTGCGCCGGGTGCGCCTGCTTGACCTGCGCCAGCAGGTGCAGCGCCGTCTCCACGGGGCGAAAAGCGCTGCGGTCGGTTACGCACAGGTGTACGCCGGCGCACACCTGGCCCGCGTGCTTGCTGAACGTGGGGACGAAATACACCGGGCGGAAACGGACGCCCGGCAGGTTCAGCGCGTTGAGCGCCCCTGCCAGCGCCTCGCCGTTCACCCAGGGCGCGCCGATGTACTCGAACGGCCGCGTTGTCCCGCGCCCCTCGGACAGCGTCGTGCCCTCCACCAGGCACGTGCCGGGGTAAACGGTCAGCGAGTCGAGCGTTGGCAGGTTGGGGGAGGGCGGCACAAACAGCAGGCCGGTGTCGTCGAACCACATGCCGCGCCGCCAGCCGTCCAGGGGGACAACTGTCAGATCACAGTTGATGTTGAACACCGCGTTAAACAGGCGCGCGATCTCGCCCGCCGTCAGGCCGTAGCGCAGCGGAATGGGGTAGGGGCCGACAAACGAGGCAAAGCGCGGGTCAAGCGTGGGGCCTTCAACCGTCACGCCGTTGAGCGGCGCCGGCCGGTCCAGCACGATCAGCGGCAGGTCGTTCTCGGCGGCAGCCTGCATGGTGTAGGCCAGCGTAGCCAGGTAGGTGTAGAAGCGCACGCCGCCGTCCTGCAGGTCGAACAGCAGGGCGTCCAGCCCGGCCAGCATCTCGGGCGTCGGCTTGCGCGTCTCGCCGTACAGGCTGTAGACCGGCAGGCCGGTCAGCCGGTCGGTGTAGGCGCTCACGTGTTCGCCGGCCTGGGCGTCGCCGCGCAGGCCGTGCTCCGGCCCAAACAGGGCGCGCAGGTTGACCGCCCGGTGCTGGCGCAGCCGCTCCACGCTGCTCACCAGCGCCGCGTCCACGCTGCTGGCCGAGGCCACTAGGCCAACCCGCCGCCCGGCCACCAGCTCTGTCCGGTCGGTCAGCAGCGCCTCCAAACCGATCCGCACGGTCACGGCGCGCCTCCGGTGGATTGGCGCAGCACCAGCTCTGGCGGCAGGACGATCTGCGTCGTCTCCGGCCGCTGGTCGCCCAGCAGCTCGAACAGCAGGCCCAGCGCCCGCTGGCCGATCTCTTCAAACGGCTGGCGGATGGTGGTCAGCGGCGGCGTGATGTACGCCGCCGCTTCGATGTCGTCGAAGCCCACCACCGACACGTCGTCCGGCACGCGCACGCCGGCCTCGGCCAGCGCCCGGTACGCGCCGATAGCCATCTGGTCGCCAGCGGCGAAGATGGCGGTGGGGGGCGGCGCGCTCTGCAGCAGGGATTGGGCCGCCAGGTAGCCGGAACGGTAGTCCCAGCGGTTGTTCACCGGGTTGGCGATCTGAACGCAGTCCAGGCCGTAGTCGGCCAGCGCCTGCCGGTAGCCCTCGACGCGCTGGCGCGCCACCTCCAGCGTGGGCGCGCCGGAGAGATGCGCGATGCGCCGGTGGCCCAGCTCAATCAGGTGGCGGGTCGCCAGGTAAGCCCCCTGCCGGTTGTCCACCGAGACCGACGGAATCAGCGGCGTAGCCAGACAGTCCACCAGCACCGTCGGGATGCGGCCGCGCTGAATTTCAGCGAAGGTCTTGTCGCGGTCTACCGCGTTGACGATCACCAGGCCGTCCACCAGGCGCTCGGCTACGGCCTCCAGGTAAGCGCGTTCGCGCCGTTTGTCCTGGCCCACGTTGTACAACAGCACACTGTAGCCGCGCGCGTAGGCCTCGGCCTCCACCGCGCTGGCGATCAGCGACAGCACCGGGTTGGTGATATCCAGCACCAGCAGCCCGATGAGCTGGGTGCGGCCGGTGCGCATGCTGCGCGCGATCGGGTCGCGCCGGTAGTTGAGCTGCTCGATAGCCTGCAGCACCCGCTCGCGCGTCTCTGCCGAGATGCTGCCCGTGCCATTCACCACGCACGACACCGTCTGGACCGACACGCTGGCCAGCTGAGCCACTTCGCGCATGGTGGGCGTTTTCACAGGCGCTGTCTCTCCCCGCGCTCGCCTTGGGTTGAACGTTCACTTGAACGTTAAATCTAGTGTAGCGCGCTTTGCAGCGCTGTCAACTAGGCCGCCCAACAT
Organism: Anaerolineae bacterium; assembly: GCA_034435995.1. Taxonomy (GTDB): domain Bacteria; phylum Chloroflexota; class Anaerolineae; order Aggregatilineales; family Phototrophicaceae; genus DAOTWC01. The sequence continues at coordinate 4,816 of DAOTWC010000129.1, forward strand.
TCTCTTTAAATTAGATTCCCTCTCTATCGAGAGGAGGGGCGGCGTTGAAGGCCCGCCCCGCTACGCGCCGCCGCGCGCGAACGCCTCTGCGTCAGCGAGCGGCGCAGTCGCCAGGCCGATCAGCCGGTCCGCGCCAGCGTAGTAGACCCACACCTCACCGCCAACGACGATGTTGGCGCAGCTGAAGATTACGTTGGGCACGTCACCGCGCAGCTCCCAGGTCTCTTCTGGTTGGATGATGTAGGTCGTGGGGCGGTGCAGCACCTTGGTGGGGTCGTGCAGGTCGAGCAGGGCCACGCTGGAGCGGTAGACGTGGGCCGGCCCGTAGCCGTGATAGAACAGCAGCCAGCCGTGCGCCGTCTTGATCGGCACGCCGTTCGCGCCGATGCTCTTGCTGTCCCAGTCGTCCGGCGTTGTGCCGGCGGGGCGCGGCGTCATGATCACCGTGTGGTCGGTCCAGTGGATCAGGTCGTCGCTGAACGCGATCCAAATGTTGGGGCTGCGCCGGTGCAGGATGCAGTAGCGCCCGCCGATCTTCTCCGGGAACAGCACGTGGTCTTTGTTGGGGGCGCGTTCCAGCGGGCCAATGTCCTCCCAGACGATCAGGTTCGCCGAGCGCGCGATCATCGGGAAGAAGCCGTTCGCGCCGAAGGCTGTGTACGTCATGTAGAACACCCCGTCGAGCGGCGTCACGCGCGGGTCTTCCACGCCGCGGTAGTCGTCGCGCCCCTGGTGCGGCGTGAACACCGGGTTTTCAAGCCGGTTCCAAACCAGCCCGTCGGCGCTGACAGCGTAACCGATGGACGACACGAAATCCACGCCCTGGGCGCGGTAGAGCATGTGGAACAGGCCGTTGTGCGGCAGCACGGCGCAGTTGAACACGTTCTGCGCCTCCCAGCGGCGCAGCGGGTTGGGGTAAAGCAGCGGGTTGGCGGGATGCCGCGCCAGTTTCAGGATCACGGGTGTTCCTCCCAGGTGGATGCGCCGGTGAACATGTTGTAGGTTAGCGTAAAGCGCCGGCCGTCGGGCAGCTCGAACGTCCGCCGGGCCACCGCTGGCTGCAGGTAGAAAGCGTCCACTTTGGCCAGCGTTGGGTTGTCCTGGGCGCTGCCGGCGTGGCCGTAGCGCAGTGTGTGCTCGCCCGCCGCCAGCCGCACCGGTTCGGCGGTCACCAGGTCGAGCCAGAAGTAATCTGAATCGGGCGAGACGGTCTGCGGCAGCAGCACAGGCGGACCGTCGTCGAGGCGCACCTCCAGCGCCACATCTGGCGCGGGGGCTGGCGCGGCCGCCATCCCCGGTGCGACCAACTGAAGCTTGAGCAGGTTGGCGGCCACATCCGGATCGCGGCCGGTCAGGTTCATAAACGAGCTGCCGCCGATGCCGCGCCCCGCCTCGAAGCCGAACTGCAGCCCGGCCTGCGGCGCGCTGATGCGCAGCGCCGCCCAGGGCAGAGCCGCTTCGTAGGTGTAGCCGCCGTCCGCCGGCTGCCAAGCCAGCGCCGCCCCGCGCAGGAAGCCTGTGCCGATCCAATCCCACACCTGCGGGCCGTCCGGCGTCTGCGCCAGCGTAACCTTGGCGGAAAGCCGCTGCGCGTCCGGCGCGGCGGTGAAGTACAGCCACAACGCATCGCCCTGCCAAGCCGCGCTGAGCGTGAACGGCTGCTCGTGCTGGGGGTCGCGCACCTCGGCCAGCAGATAGAGGTAGTCGTCGTCCCAGGCCAGCCGCACGGCGTGGCTGTCCACGTCCGGCCCCTGCCACAGGCCGGCCCCGCGCAGGAACTGGCGCTGCGTGTTGGATTCGAGCGCAGGCCAGCCCGCCGGCCAGTCGTCGCCGCTGCCGTCTATCACGAGCGGGGCAGGGGCGCGCGGCACGTGCGCCGCGCCGCCGGCTGCCGCCTGGCGCATGTGGGCGGCATAGAGCAGGTAGTCGTCTTCGCGCTCCACGGTGAAGCGCAGGCGCATGCGCTGCCCCTCGCCCAGCCCGACATAGCGCCCGCCGCTCACGTAGCCCTCGCCAGTCCAGCCCAGCGTGTAGTACACCGGCGTGCCCACCACGCGCTGACCGTCTTCAGCCTGCAGCACGCGGTAGCTGGTGAACGGCAGCGGCCGCGCCTGCAGCAGGTCGGCGGCCTCGGGCACGTCCGCCACCGCGATAAGGCTCATCAGCCCCTCAATGGTGGACTCCGCGCCGGCGTTGCGGTTGACGCGCCAGGGGACCGGCCCGTCTATGCCGTCCAGCACGCGGCCAGTGGCCGGGTCGTACATCGGCACGCCGGCCATGTTGCTGCCGAAGTACCAGCTCGCGGTCAGCCCGCCCCAGCGGGCATAGCGCGCGTCGCCGGTGGCGCGGTAAAGCGCCATGTAGGCCTGCACCAGCATGTTCGTGCCGTAGGCGATCTGGTTGAGCCGGTCCGGCACGACGCCGATGTGGCGGAAGCGCTCCAGCGCCAGGTGGCGCAGCAGGAACGACTCAGCGGCAGCCGCTGCCGAGTCGATCCAGTCCTGCCGCTCCAGCGCCACGCCGGCCTCGACCAGCGCGTGGGGCATGTGCGCGCCCCAATCGTGCCAGAAGCCGGGCGCGTTGGCGCGCACCGGGTGCAGGCCAAAGGGGTAGGTCAGGTGATCGCCCAGGCGGTACTGCGCGATGCCGTCCGCGATCATGGCGATCGTCTCCGCCGTCGCTGGGTTGGGCCGCGCTCGGTAGTAGGCGGCCATCCCCAGCAGGCCGATGCTGGCCACCGCCGGCTCGCCGCCCGGAATCCAGGCCGGCACGTCGAAGCCGTGCACCGCCGTGAACTGGCCGTAGTTGGTCAGGCCGGCGCGCACGGCGCGCTCGGTTTTCAGGTAAGCTGCCGCCAGCTGGTCAGCGTAGCCGGCGCTGACCTGGTCGAAGACGCGCACACCCTCGCCCAGCGCCCACAGGGCGCGCATCGCCCACCAGCCCAGGCTCTTGTAGCTCGTCCCGCCGAAGCGGTTGATCGTGCCGGCGCGGTCGGTCACGAAGTTGTAGAACGCGCCGTCCTCGGCCTGCATGTACAGCACGAAGTTAAGGCACAGCCGCGCCAGCTCCAGCAGCTCTGGGTCGCCTGTTCGCTCGTACTGCCACAAATAGACCAGCGCCGCCCGCGCCACGTCGTCCACCGCGCTCAGGCCCTCGCCGGCGGCGTCTACCCACCTGTAGTCTGGGTACTCGGAATAGATGTGCACCAGCGCCATTTCCTCGCCGGCTATTTCCACTTTCTCGGTCAGAAAGCGCAGGTGATCTAGGTTCACCACGTCAGCCTCAACCTGCGCGCCGGCAGTGACGCCCAGCAGCGCCAGCAGCAGCGCAGCCGCCGCTATCAGCCCACACATCGCTCATCCTTTCACTGCGCCAATGTTGATGCCGTCTAGGAACTGCTTCTGCGCCAGGAAGTAGATCACCAGCACCGGCAGCGCCATCATCGTGGACATGGCCATCATGTACTGCCACTGCGGCACGTCAATTGAGAGCGAGCGCTCGAAGAAGCGCATTGCCACCGAGAGGGGGAAGAACTGCGGCGTGCTCAGGTAGATCAGCGGCCCCTGGAAGTTGTTCCAGTTGCCCTGGAACGACAGCACGGCGATCGCCAGCAGGATCGGCCGGATCAGCGGCAGCATGATGTGCCAGTAAATCTGGGCCACGTTGGCCCCGTCCATGATGGCCGCCTCTTCGATCTCGCGCGGCACAGTGAGGAAGAACTGGCGCATCAGGAACACAAAGAGCGGCCCCCAGGCGAACAGCGACGGCCACGTCAGCGGGTCATACGTGTTCAGCAGCCCCAGCTCTTTCCAGATAAGGAAGGTGGGCACGCGCGTGATAATGCCCGGTATCATCACCGTCGCCAGCATGATCGTGAACACGATGTCGCGCCCGCGCCAGCGGAAGCGGGCGAAGCCGTAGGCCACCAGCGACGCGCTGAAGATCTCGCCGAACATGGCCAGCAGCGTGATGAACAGCGTGTTGCCGATGATGCGCGCAAACGTCATGCCCGGCGCGATCGAGGCCAGCTTCTCCCACACCTCGATGTAGTTCTGCGGCGCGGCAGGGTTCGGGATGAAGTTGATCCCTGGTAGAAAGAGCTGCTCCGGCGTCTTGAGCGACGTGGAGACCATCCACAAAAACGGAATCAGCACCAGCACGGCGCACAACACCAGCAGCGCGTAGATAACGATCTGGCGCAGGCGGTAGCCTGGCTGCACCGGCTGCGCCGGCGCCAGCTCGACCTGTGTCATGCTCCGCGTTGTCATGCTCGTTTCTCCTCGCGCGCGCCCTGGTAGAACACCCAAGCCTCGGACGACCGGAAGATGAGCGCCGTCAGCGCCAGGATCAGCAGCAGCATGATCCAGCCCATCGCCGACGCCATCCCCATGCGCCGGAAGTTGAACGCTTCCTGGTAGATCAGCCAGTTGAGGAATGTCCCCACTGCGTCCGGCGTCTGGATAAAGGCCGCCACCTCGAACACCTGCAGCGCCCCGATGGTCGAGACGACCAGGTTGTAGAACAGCGCCGGGCTGAGCATGGGGATCGTCACGTGGCGGAACTTGGCCCAGCTCCCGGCCCCGTCAATGTCGGCCGCCTCGTACAGGTCCTGCGGAATGCCCTTCAGCCCGGCGAGCAGAATCACCGAGTTCGCGCCGAACACGCCCCACAGGCTGATAATGATGAAGGCCGGCATCGCCAGCGCGGGATCGGTAAACCAGCGCGGCGTTTCGATCCCCAGCAGGCTGTACAGCGGGGCCAGCAGGTTGTTGAGCAGGCCGGACTGCGGCGCGAAAATCCAGCGCCACAGCAGCGCTGTGGCCACCGCCGGCAGGATAGCGGGCATGTAGAACAGCACGCGCCACATGCCCAGGAACTTGACCTTCTGGTTGAGCAGCAGCGCCACCCCCAGGGCGCCGACCAAGCCCAGCGGCACGCTCAAAAAGGCGTAGGGCAGCGTCAGCCGCACGGCCCGCCAGAACCCCTCCTCGCGCGCGCCGAACACAAAACCGCCGTCGCCGATCTGCACGCGCATGACCTCGCGGTAGCCGCGCCCCAGCGCCTCGGCGCTGCGCTGGTTCGCGCTCTCCAGCGCCGCCAGCTTCACGTCGAACAGCTCGACGTAGTTTTGCCCGCCCACCCACTGCGGCGGCCGGAACAGGTTGTATTCGGTAAAACTGAGGTACAGCGACGCGCCGATTGGAAACAGCGAAAACAGCACGAACCCGATCACCCACGGCGTGACCAACGCCCGCCCTGTCGCTGCCTCGCGGTTGACGCCCAACACGAGCTGCACCCGGTAGACCAGGTAGATAATCACACCCAGCCCAACAGCGACGCCGATATAGCGCATCAGCGTCGGGGTGTAAGTTGCCAGCGCACCGGGGTCCATGAGCGGCGGCTCTCCCTTCTCAACTGCGTCTTTGACGTGTGAGAAATACGGACGGGGAGGCCAGCCCGCGCCTCCCCGTCCTGTTTGTCATCCTGCGTTAGGGCAGGGTGTCCTCTAGGTCAGGCCGCACTTCCGCCGCCAGCTCGGCCGGCGTCAGGTCGGTCTCGTTGTTGAGCAGCGGCCCCCAGAACTGCGACCAGAACACGCTGTCGAACTGGGCGTAGTTGCCGAAGATGGGCAGGGCGCGCATGTCCGCCGCCGCCTCGATAATCGCCTCGGCGCTGGCCGCCTTGCGCGGCTCGGACGCCACCAAGTGCTCAACCGTGCCCTGCGAGATGCGCGGCGACACGATCTTCCACGAGTGGATGCCCTCTGTCACCGCCACCAGCGCCTTGCACGCCAGCTCAGGGTACGCCGTCTGCGCGTTGATCACGGTGCTGGCGTTCCAGGCGAACGTCGTGTGGCTGCCGGTCTTGGGGTGGCCGGGCACGCGCACGACGCCCACGTCCAGGCCGGGCACGCGGTCCAGGTCGTCGGCCGCGCCGCCCATGAACATGGCGATCTTACCGGCCTTGAACATCTCGCCGAAGCCCTGCTCGCTGATGATCTCGCGGCTGGGCGACAGCTCTGGGTTGAAAGCCGTGCTCAGGTAGAACTCGAACCCCTCCAGGAACTCCGGGCTGTCAATCGGCGCGCTGGTGAAGTCCGGCGAGATCAGCTCGCCGCCGGCCTGCCACACGAAGATGAACGGCGGCGGCCAGCCGTTGTTGATGAAGCCCCACTGGTCAACCGTGCCATCGCCGTTGGTGTCCAGCGTCAGCGCCTTGGCCATCTCGATGAAGTCGTCCCACGTCCAGTCTGGGGTGGGGTAGTCCAGCCCGGCGGCGTCGAACAGCGCCTTGTTGTAGTAGGTCACCACCGGCTGCGCGATCCACGGCAGGCCGTAGATGCCGCCCTCATACTCGTTGACCGCCAGGATGCCGGGGTAGTAGTCGCTCAGGTCGCCCGCTGTGCCCGGCTCAGCGTCGGCCAGGCACTCGGTCAGGTCCATAAACACCCCTTCCGATTTGAGCGCCATGTTGTTCTGGTCAATCCAGAACAGGTCAGCACCGGTGTTGCCGGCCAGCTGCGTCTTAACCTGCGTATAGTAGTCGCTGGGGATCGGCTCGTGGATGATGCGGTACTCGCTCTGGCTGGCGTTGATCTCATCCAGGATCACCTGCAGCTCGGCGGCCTCATCCACGCCGGCCCAAGTGGACATGCGGATCACGACCGGTTCCTGGGCCAGCGCCGGCAGGGCCAGCGCTGCCACCAGCAGGGCAAGCATGACTGGCAGTAGTGTGCGTTTCATAAGCAAATCGCCTCCTGTTTCATATGAGCGTTTCATGTGTTTTTGACTGACCAGCTAAACTCAACCTTGTGTAGATGGCGTCACGCCTCCTTTCGCGGCGCGCTCGATTCGCGCGCCACCAACTGCACAGCCACGATTACCTCGGCAGGGGCCGCCTCTGGGTCTTGCAGCAGCGCCAGCAGCCGGCTGGCGGCCTCCCGGCCCATCTGCCGCTTGGGAATGTTCACAGTTGTCAGCGGCGGGTTGTTCAGCGCCGCCCAGTCAATGTCGTCAAAGCCCACCACCGAGAGGTCGCCCGGCACGCTGCGCCCGGCCTTTTGCGCCGTGCGGATCGCGCCGATGGCCATGGCGTCGTTGACGGCGCAGATGGCCGTCACCTCGGGGTGCTGGCGCATGAGCTGGTCGTAAGCCTCTGCGCCGGAGTCAATCGTCGTGCGATCCACGTGGGCGCTGTAGAGCGGCAGGCCGGCCCGCTGCAGCGCGCGCCGGTAGCCGCCTACGCGCCGCGCATTGCTCGGCCAGTGGGCCGGGCCGGCGATCACGCCGATAGCGCGGTGGCCGCCGTCCAGCAGGTGCTGCGCCGCGCGGTAGGCCCCGGCTTCGTCGTCGCTGTTGACGCAGTTGGCCGGCCAGTACTCCAGCCGGTTGTCCACCAGCACCACTGGCAGGCCGGTTTGCAGCATCGCCATGATGAATTCCGTCGGAATATCCGGCCCGGCCAAGATCATGCCGTCAATGCGCCGCTCTTTGGTGAAGCGGAAGCCCTGCGGCGCGGCCAAGATGTCGTCCGTCAGCGTGCCGATCGTCACGTGGTAGGCGGTCTGGGCGCAGGTCTGCTCCACGCCGTGCAGGATTTCGCCGTAGAACGGGTCGGCCTGCGTCGGCAGACCGGGCTTCTCGCGCACGAAAAACCCCAGCGTGAAGGTCTGCGCGGTCGCCAGGCCGCGCGCATTCAGGCTGGGGCTGTAGTTCAGTTCGCGGGCGCGCTGCAGAATGCGGGCGCGCAGCTGGGCGCTTACGCCGGGGCGGTCGTTGAGCGCCCGCGACACCGACGCGCTAGAGATATTGAGGTCTGCAGCAATCTGTTCAATAATAGACGGCATAAGTGTCTTAGCGTTATTTTTGCGTAAGCGCTTACGTTAAGCATAGCGTTAAACAAGCGCCGCTGTCAAGCTGATTTGTGCAGCCTGCCTGAATAAGGAGTCCTGATGGTCTTCACCCGCCATCCTGCCAACCCGCTGCTCTCGCCCGCTGACGTCGCCCCCTCGCGCCCGGATTTCGAGGTCATCGGCGTGTTCAACGCCGGCGTCGCCCGCTGTGGCAGCGACGTGATCCTGCTGCTGCGCGTGGCCGAGCGCCCGCGCCAAACCGACGCCGACCGCGTGGCCTTTCCCTACCTACAGCCCGACGGCCAGCTGACTGTGCACACCACCGATCGCGCCGGCGGCCGCTACGACCTCAGCGACGAGCGCGTCGTGGTGGACACACACACCGGCGACACCTTCCTCACCAGCATCAGCCACCTGCGCCTGGCCCGCAGCGCTGACGGCGTCCACTTCACTGTAGACAGCCAGCCCTGGCTGCTGCCGCAGCCGCCCTACGAGTCGTTCGGCGTGGAGGACGCCCGCATCACCCCGCTGGACGGCCGCTTCTACGTCAACTACAGCGCCGTCAGCCCGCTGGGCATTGCCACTGCGCTGGCCTCGACCCAGGCTTTCGAGCCGCCGGCGCGCCACGGCGTGATCTTCCCGCCGTCTAACCGCGACGTTACGATCTTTCCGGCGCGCATTGACGGCTGCTACGTGTGCTACCACCGCCCCATGCCCAGCCCGTTTGGCAGCCTCAACATCTGGCTGGCTCGCTCCTCCGATCTGCGTCGGTGGGGCGATCACCAGCTCGTGCTGCAAACCGCTCCGGATGGTTGGGAGAGCGGGCGAGTCGGGGGCGGCGCGCCGCCGATCCTCACCCCTGAGGGCTGGCTTTCGATCTACCACGCCGCCGACCGCCAGCACCGCTACTGCCTGGGCGCGTTTCTCACCCCGCCCGACGCGCCGGAGCGCGTCATCCGGCGCAGCGCGCGCCCTGTCCTCTGGCCGCAGGCGTCCTACGAGGCGCACGGCTTCTTCGGCAACGTGGTCTTTACCTGTGGGGCGCTGCTGGAGGGCGACGTGCTGCGCGTCTACTACGGCGCCGCCGACGCCTGCGTGGCGCTGGCCGAGGCCCCTCTGTCCGACGTGCTGGCGCACACCGTTCCCGTGGGCTGAGTCAGCGGGGGGCGTGCCGGTAGCCCAGCACGATCTTGGCGACAGCCCGGCTCACGTCAGGCGCGAGGTATTCCGGCGGCGGGTTCCAAGCTGGCGGCGCGGCCAGCACGGCGCGGACACACGCCAGGATCGTCTCGGCGTCCGCGCCGCTGAGCATGTTGCTGCCCACCTCGACCGTCTCGGGGCGCTCGGTGGTGTCGCGCAGCGTGACAGCGGGCACGCGCAAGATGCAGCACTCCTCCTGCACCGTGCCGCTGTCAGTCAAGACACACAGGGCGTCTTGTTCCAGGCGCACGAAATCGAAGAAGCCCACCGGCTCGAAGGCGCGCACGCCGCCGCTGTCCAGCGTCTGGCCCTGTTTTTCGAGCTGGCTGCGCGTGCGCGGGTGCAGGCTGCACACCACCGGCAGGCTGTAGGCCTGGTGCAGGCGGCCCAGCGCCGCGATGAACTGCGCCAGCCGCGCCGGCTGGTCTACGTTTTCGGCGCGGTGCAGCGTCACTAGAAAATACCGGCCTGCCGCCAGCCCCAGCTTGTCCAGGGCGCGGCTGGCGGCGATCTGCGGCGCGTAGTGATCGAGCACTTCTTTGATCGGGTTGCCGGTGACGAAGATGCGCTCGCCGGCGATGCCCTCGCGCAGCAGGTTGGCGCGGCTGCGCTCGGTATAAGGCAGCAGCACGTCGCTGCTGTGATCAATCACCCGCCGGTTGACTTCCTCCGGCACGCGGTCGTCAAAGCAGCGGTTGCCCGCTTCCATGTGGTAGACCGGAATGCCCAGCCGCTTAGCGACGATGGCGGACAGGCCGCTGTTGGTGTCGCCCAGGATCAGCAGGCGGTCGGGTTGTTCGGCGCGCATGACGCGCTCGCTCTCGCTGAGGATGCGCCCGACCTGCGCCCCGAACGACTCCGCCCGCACGCCCAGATAGTGATCGGGCGGGCGCACGCCCAGCTCGGCGAAGAACACGTCGCTCAGGCTGGGGTCGAAGTTCTGGCCAGTGTGCACCAGCACGTGATCGCACAGCGCGTCCAGCGCGGGGATGGCGCGGCTGAGGCGGATGATCTCCGGGCGCGTGCCCAGCACCGTCATCAGCTTCATCGCAGCAGCTCCGCGCCGGCCTGCGCCTCGACGTCTTCCACCAGCAGACGGCGGGCGCGCAGCAGCGCCGCCAGCGCCGCGCGGCTCATCACGCCTTCGGCGGAGCTGTACTCGCCGGCCAGCGCCGGCTCGGTGCCGCTGTCGTCGCGCAGTTCGGGCAGCATCGGGCGGATGACGTAGTACGCGCCGCGCTGCACGGTGCGGTGGGCCTCCTCCTCCGAGATGAGTATCTCGTGCGTTTTCTCGCCGGGGCGGATGCCGATGTAAGTCGTGGCGATAGGCCGGTCGCCGATCAACACGGCGGCCAAGTCAACGATGCGAGCAGTGGGCGCGCGCGGGATGTACGTCTCGCCGGGGAGCGCCTCGCGCAGCGCGGCGAACACCGTGTCCACCGCGTCGTCTAGGCTGAGCAGGAAGCGCGTCATCTCCGGCGTCGTCAGCGTGACCGGCCCGCCGCTGCGGATCTGCTGGTGGAACAGTGGGATCACCGACCCGCGCGAGGCCAGCACGTTGCCGTAGCGCACGCAGACAAAGCGCGTGGCGGGGCAGTCAATGTTGGCCTTGACAAACACGCGCTCCTGAATGGCCTTTGTCATGCCCATCACGTTGACCGGCTTGCAGGCCTTGTCCGTCGAGATGCCGATCACCGTCTCGACCGGCAGGTCGAGTTCGCGAACCGCGCGGACGATGTTCTCGGCCCCGCCGATGTTGGTCTGCACGGCCTCGTAGGGGAAGTACTCGCAGGTGGGAACCTGCTTGAGCGCGGCAGCGTTGAACACCACGTCAATGCCGCGCAGGGCGGAGCTGACACTGTGGAAATCGCGCACGTCGCCGATGCGGAAAGACAGCGTCTCGCGGAAGCTGCGGTAGATCACCTCATCAGTGGTGACGCCGCGGCGCAGGTACTGCTGGCGCATCTCGTGCTGTTTGGCTTCGTCGCGCGAGAGCACGACGATCTGCTGCGGCCGGCCCAGCTCGGCGGCCAGCAGGCGGCGCACCAGCACCTGCCCCAGCGAGCCAGTCCCGCCGGTGACAAGCACGCGCTTGTTTTCGAGCGGCAGTGTGTTGGACATGGTTAGTCGTCAGTCTCCAATCGTCAGTCATTACAGGGGGGTGATGCGTCAAAACCCGCTCCGTCTTGAGAGGGGGTTAGGGGGCGAGGTGCGCCATCGCCGCGGCCATCTCATCCCAGGGTTTGGGCGCGAAACCGGTGGCGGCGCAGAAGCGGCTGCCGTCCAGGCTGCGGTCAACGGCCACCTGCGCGTCAGGGATGATCTGGACGCCGCGCCCGTAGGCGGCGTTGAACAGGCACAGCAGATCGTACTTGCTGATCGGCTGCGACGCCAGGTGATACAGGCCGCGCAGCTCTGGGCGCGGCAGCACGCAGTCGCGCAGGATGGCGGCGATTTCGCCGGTGGGGAAGCCGCTGAACACCGCGCGCGTGTAGCCCTTCACCGGCCCCGGCTGCGCCAGAAACCACTCCAGCAGGCCGTAGCGCGTGCCCAGCTCGCGCCCTACCAGCGACGTGCGCAGCGTGAGCGCGTGCGGCTGGTCGGTTACTTCGCCCAGCGCCTTCGTGCGCCCGTAGAGGTCCTGCGCCGTGACCGGGTCGCTTTCGCGGTACATGCCCCGCTGGCCGTCGAAGACGCAGTCGGTGCTGATGTGGATCAGGCGCGCGCCGGCAGCGGCGCACAGCGCGGCGAGCTGGTGCGGGAAGCGGGCGTTGATGTCTATGGCGAGCAGCGTGTCGTCGGCTTCCTTGCGCTGCTTGATCAGGCCGACGCAGTTGATCACGACGTCGGGGCGGGCGGCGGCAAAGGCGCGCACCACGCTCTCGAAGCGCAGGGCGTCCACGCCGCCGATCAGGCGGGCCGGGTTGACGCCGGGCAGGGCGGCCAGGGCGTCAATTCGGCCGCGGGCGGCGGCCCAAGTGGGGTAGTGCGGGCTGAGATCGAGCAGCAGGCGGTGGCCCAGCATTCCCGTCCCGCCCAGGATGAGGAGGGTCATGTGGCCCTGGTTCTGGCTGTGTGCGGCGTTTGGGGGCACTTTGGCGGCCTTTTTTGCGCGAAATCGAACCGGCGCAGGCGTGGGGCGGCTGGCCAGCCAGCGCGCCCACGCGCTGGGGTTGATTATACACGCAGACGGCGGGGGCCGCCGCCTGGGGCTGTGTCATAGGGCAGGCCAGCGCGAGGTTGCGCTCGCGTTAAAATCGTCGTTCCTCGCGCATCAATGGACAAAAGCTACAAATGCATGGCCGCGAGCACAGTGTGATAGATATCGCGCACCTCGGCGGCAGTGCGGCGGACATCGAACAGGCGGCGCACATGCCGCTGGCCGCTGGCGGCCAGCTCGCGGGCGCGGGCCGGGTTGTCGAGGGCCTGGTGGATGGCGGCGGCCAGGCGCGACGGGCTGCGCGGCGGCACAAGCCAGCCGGTTTCTCCAGGGATAACGACGTCGGGAAAGCCGCCGACGTTGGTGCTGATGGTCGGCACAGCCAGCAGCAGCGACTCGGCTGCGCCGCCGACATTCTCCGAATGCGATGGATGAACCACGACATCGAAATCGGCGTAGAGAGCGGCGATATCGCCGCGCGTGCCAAGGAAAACAGCGGCATCGCCGAGGCGCTGACGGCCGTAGGCGCGCACCTGCTGTTCGTAGGCGGTGACGTTGTTCCACGCGCCGCCAGCGAACACGCCGATGACTTCGGGGCGCTGCTGGCGAACAAGCGCCAGCGCGTCTATTAAATCTTCATGGCCTTTGAGGCCGCGCGACTGGCCGAGGTAGCGTTTGGGGGCGTACATGTAAGCGACCATGCCGACGATGCGCTGTTCGGGCGCGAGGCCGAGTTCGGCGCGGAGCGCGCCGGGCACGGCGGGGACGAACGAATCGGTGTCAATGCCGTAGTAGGACAAGAAGACGCGCTGCGGCGCGATGCCGGATTGGAGATAGCGGTCGCAGGTCCAGCGGCAGGAACCGATCCACGCATCGGCGGGGCCAGCGGAAGCGATCTCGGCACGGCGGAAAAACGGGTGTTCCAGGTGGAGTGGGCCGGGAACCTGAAACAGACGTGGGACCGGATGCGAACGGCCCAGGGCCAGCCGCATGGCAAGCGTCGTGCCGACGAAATGGCTGTGAACGATGTCCGGCTGAACAGCGTCTACCAGGGCGCGCAGGCGGGCGAACAGCGCCGGCCAGGACTGCGGGCGGCGGATGGGCAGGTCGAACTGGGCGAGGTGGACGGTGACGCCAGCGGCACGGTAGTGCGGGACGAGCGGGCCGTCCGGCAGGGCAGCGTGAACCTCTAGGCCATATTCGACGAGCAGGCGCATCTGGCGCAGCGCCCAGGCAGCCCCGACAGCGGTCTTGAGCAGGTGCAGGACGCGCATCAGACCTCACCCCTAAATCCCCTCTCTGCGTGGAGAGGGGACTTGAGCAGCAGTGCGCGCTTTGACTTCGCGGTAGAAGGCGACGCGGCGCTGGCGCAGGATGTCCTCGTGATAGGCGCGGGCGGTTTCCAGGCTGCGGGCGGCCATGCGGGCGCGGCGGGCCGGATCGCGCAGGACGGCGGCGATGAGCGCGGCCAACGCGGGCGCGTCGCCGGGCGGGACCATGTCCTCCGGCGGGAGCAGCTCCGGGATGCCGCCGGCGGTGGAGCCGACGCAGGGGAGGGCGCGCGCCATCGCTTCGATCATGGCGCGGGGCAGGCCTTCGGTGCGCGAGGGCAGGGCGAACAGATCGGCTTGATCCAACTGAGCGCGCACGGCATCACCCGCTGTAAGCTGGCCAGTAAAGGTGACGCGGCCGGCCAGGCCGCGCGCGGCGGCCAGCGCTTCGAGTTCTGGGCGGTGCTTGCCGTCGCCCACCAGCACCAGGCGCAGGTCCAGGCCAGCCCGAAGGCAGAGCGCGGCGGCTTCGATGAGCACGTCCGGCGCTTTGTAAAGCTGGGCGAGCGAGCCGACGGTGACGACGGTGAACGGCCCGGCGGCGCGGGGCGGGCGCGGGGCGGGCGTGAAGGCCGCATCCGGCAGTTCGACATCGTAATAATAGGTCACAAACGCTTTTTCCGGCAGTTCGACGCTGGAAAAGTGGGTGGCAAACGCGCCGGGCGCAGACGGGTAGCGGCGCTGGAGGGTTTCGCGGGTGACATAGGCGGCGGCGCAGGCCCCGGCGCACTGGGCGCGAAGCTGGCGGACGAACGACCAGCGGAAGTACGGGCGCAGGGGATGGCGCACTGCGCCGGGGGCGAACACGTCGTAGGGATCGCCGACGACCTCGACGGCGTAGGGGCGGCCCCGGAGGGCGGCGCGGGCGTGGACGGCGAGCTGCGAGGGCACGCGCAGGATGACCGCGCCAGGAAGGGCGATGGCGGCGCGGACAGCGGCACGCACCGCGCCCCGTTTACGGGCGTATTCCAGCGGGCCGAGGTAGTACGGGACAGGGGCAAAAAGCACGCCCGGGCCGTCGGCGCGCAGCCAGTCCGGCGGGACGGCGGGCACGTCCTGGACGCGGGCACAGGGGCGGACGGCGTCGAAGACATCGAGATAGCGGGTCCAGAAGGGGTAGGCGAAGGCGGCCTGCGTCCAGACCGCGCCGTCAGGCGTACGGGCGAAGCGCTGTTCGAGCGTGACGGTGAGGTTCATGGAACGGTCACTGGTCTGCGCCGGGGCGAACTGAGCCAGATGACGAGAAAAGTGACGAGTCCCTGCTGCACCAGGAACACGGTAACCAGATCGGAGTCTGAGGTCAAAATGATGAAAGACGCCAGCACGAGCAGCGGCAGCAGCAGGCGGCGGGCGTCATCAGGCTTCCAAGCGGCAAAGCGCGTCCGCACCCAACCGACGACCAGGCCAAACGGAATGAAAGCCAGCGGAACGGCCAGCGGGGTAAAGTTGAGCATGGCCTCGCCGGCCAGCCCGTAAACGCGCGAGCTGCGCAGCG
>DAOTWC010000130.1:0-6030 GCA_034435995.1 Anaerolineae bacterium
CCGGCACGGGCGCTAAATACGCCCTGCTGATCTTCGGCGCTGTCGTGATGGTGCTGCCGTTCTTCTGGATGGTCAACGCCTCGCTGATGACAGCGGGCGAGATTCAAGCGCAGCCGCCCGTGTGGCTGCCGGCCAACCCGCAGTTCCACAACTACCCGCGCCTGCTGGAAGCCGTGCCCATGGGCCAGCTTTACCTCAACAGCCTGATCGTCACGTCGTTCACGGTGGCCGGCGTGCTCTTCACCAGCTCGCTGGCCGGTTTTGCTTTCGCCAAGTACCGCTTCCCCGGCAGGGAAATCCTGTTCTACTGCATCCTGGCCACGATGATGATCCCGTTCTTCGTCACGCTCATCCCGGTGTTCTACATCGTGCGCCAGCTCGGCTGGATCAACACCTATCAGGGGCTGATCGTGCCCAGCCTGACGTCGGCCTACGGCATCTTCCTGATGCGCCAGTTCATCCTGACCATCCCCGACGAGCTGCTGGACGCGGCCCGCATTGACGGCGCGTCAGAGCCGCTGATCTACTTCCGCATCGTCGTCCCGCTGATCATGCCGGCGCTGGCCACGCTGGGGACGTTCACGTTCATCGGCTCGTGGAACGCCTTCTTGTGGCCGCTGCTGATCATCACCGACCGCAGCCTGATGACCGTCCCGCTGGGCCTGAACACGCTGCGCACGTTCGCCGCCGAGGCGCGCAACCTCGACCTGCTGATGGTGGGCACGACGATGTCGGTGCTGCCCACCTTGATCCTGTTTGTGTTCCTGCAGCGCTATTTTATCCGGGGCATTGCCCTCACCGGCTTGAAGGGATAAGGCTGGCGTGGAGATCGAGATCAGACCCTACCGCGGCGGCGACGAGGCCGCCCTGCTGGCCGTCTGGGACGCGGCTATGACGCACGACCGCTTGAGCGCGGATTTGTTCCGCACCCGCGTGCTGCTGGACCCAAATTTCCAGCCGGACAACCTGCCGCTGGCCATCGTGGACGGGCAGGTGGCCGGCTTTGCGCTGGCGCTGACGCGCCAGGTTCCGCTGTTCCTGCAGGGGCTGGAGCCGGAGAAGGCCTGGGTGACAGCCTTCGGCGTGCGCCCGGATTGCCGCCGCCGGGGCGTCGGGCGGGCGCTGTTCAACTATCTGTTCGACAAGCTGCGCGCCGAGGGCCGCCGGCAGCTCGACATCTCGCCGTATGTGCCCAACTACTTCGTCCCCGGCGTGGACGGCGACGCCTACCCCGGCACGCTCGCCTTTCTGGAAAACGCGCTGGGCTTTCGCACGCTCTACCAGGCGATCAGCATGGGGGCCGATCTCACCGGCTTTCAAGTCCCGCCGGAGATCGCGGCGCTGGAGGCCCGGCTGGAGGCTGAACACGGCGTCACGGTGCGCCCGGTCGCGCCCGCCGACCTGCCCGATCTCATGCCGTTCATCGTGCGGCACTTCGGCTGGGACTGGTATCGCCACGCCCAGGACTACCTGCTGGAGATGTTCGGCGATACGCCTAACAACACTTGTTTCCTGGTGGCGCGGCAGCGCGGCGAGATGATCGGCTACTGCCAGCAGCGGCGCGAGCGCTTCGGGCCGTTTGGCGTCAATCCCGGAGCGGCGCAACCTGGGCGTGGGGCGCGTGCTGCTGTTCCGCTGCTTAGAGGCAATGAGCGCGCGCCACGTCTTTTACGCTTATTTTCTGTGGACCGGCGAGGACGCCGCCCGCCTGTATTCACTGGCTGGCTTCCGGCGGCGGCGCGCCTTTGCGGTGCTGCGCAAGGAATTATGAGAGGAGTTCGACTGCATGTCGCATTTGATGGTGGTGGGCGCGCACATTTCCGACGCCGAGAACATGGCCGGCGCGGCCATGCTCAAGCACAAGCGCGCCGGCTGGGACGTGACCATCGTCCACGTGACCGCCGGCGAGAAGGGCCACCCCACCCTGCCGCCCGAGGAATACATCGAGATGCGCCGCGCTGACGCGGCAGCGTCGGCGGCGTTTATCGGGGCCAACGTCGAGATTCTGCCGTACAAGGACGGCGAGCTGCAGGTGACCGAGGACGTCTGCTGGCGCGTGGCCGATCTGATCCGCCAGTACAAGCCGACGGTGCTCATCACGCACTGGCGCGGCAGCTTCCACCAGGATCACAACTACACGCATGACATCGTCAAGAACGCGCTGTTCAAGGCCGGCCTGCCGGCTTTCCAGCGCCAGCACCCCGCCCATTCCCCCCGCGCCGTGTTCTACGCCGAGAACTGGGAGGACATGGAAGGCTACTCGGCGGACGTGTACCTGGACGTAACCGTCGTGTTCGACGACTACCTGAAGCTGCTCAAGACGCACGCGCTGATGCGCGAGCGCTACGCCAGCTTCCGCTATTACGATTATTACGAGGCGCTCGGCCAGATGCGCGGCGCGCTGGGCGGCTATGGCAAAGCCGTTACGCTGATGCGCCCGCGCAGCCTGCTCAGTTTTGGCCGCCAGCCCGGCCTGCTGCTGGACTGACGCGCCCCGATGGCCCTGTTAGCGGTTGACATCGGCGGCACGAAAGTCGCCCAGGCGCTGGTGACGCGCAGCGGCGAGATTGGCGCGCGCCAGGAACGGCCAACGGATCACGCTGGGCCGCAGGCGGTGCTGGAGCAGATCGCGGCGTTCGCCGCCGGGCGCGCGCTGGAGGCCGTGGCTGTCAGCGTGCCGGCGGTGCTGGAGCCGGGCACTGACCGCGTGCTGTGGGCACCCAACCTGCCCGGCTGGCGCAGCGTGCCGCTGCGCGAGCTGCTGCGCGAGCGTTTGGGCTGCCCTGTGTTCGTAGAGTACGACGGGCACGCAGCGGTGCTGGGCGAGTGGTGGGCCGGCGCGGCCAAAGGCTGCGCCAGCGTGGTATCGGTCATTATCGGCACGGGCATCGGCGGCGGCGTGATCGTCGAGAACCGGCTGTGGCGCGGCCGCGACCGGCTGGCGGGGGCAGTAGGCTGGTTCCCGGCTGCCGGGCCAGACGGCCTCGACCACTGGGAGAACCTGGCCGCCGGGCCGGGGATCGCGCGGCGCGCGCAGCGCCTGATCGCCCAAGGCGGCGTCACGGCGTTGGACGCGAACACTGTGACAGCGCGTGAGGTGTTCGCCGCCGCCCGCGCCGACGACGCGCTGGCGCGGCAGGTGGTGGACGAGACCGCTGCGCTCATTGGCCTGGGCGTGGCCAGCCTCATCAGCTTCGTAAACCCACACATTGTGGTGCTGGGCGGCAGCGTGGGCCAGCAGGGCGACCTGCTGCTGCCGGGGGTGCGGGCGGCTGTCAGCCGCTGGGCACAGCCGATCTCCGGCCGCGATGTGCCAATCGTCAGCTCGACGCTGGGGGCCGACGCCAATCTTTTGGGCGCGGCCTACACCGCTTTTACGACTCTCACCTCAGGAGAACTCATCACATGACTGCTAACAGCTACCTGTTTCAATTTGCCAGCATCGTCGGGCGCATCCAGACGACGCAGAGCGCCGCCATCCAAGCGGCGGCGCGCGCCTGCGCCGCTTCGATCGCCGCCGGCCGGGCGGCGCACGCCTTCGGCTCTGGCCACTCGGTGATCCCGGTAATGGATTTGTTCCCGCGCTACGGTTCGTACCCCGGCTGGCATCCCATCATGGACCCGCGGCTGATGTGGTTCAACGTGACCGGGCCGGGCGGCGCGCGTGAGCTGCTGTGGCTGGAACGCACCGAGGGCTATGTGCGGCAGGTGCTGCTGTCGTACAACCTGGACGCCCGCGACACGATGATTATCTACTCGCACGGCGGCCTGAACGCTGCGCCGGTGGACATGGCGCTGGCGGCCAAAGAGGTAGGCATGACGGTTGTGGGCGTGACGTGCGTGCCCAACCGCGCCCTCAACCGGCCCACGCACTCGTCCGGCAAGGCGCTGCACGACTTGGCCGACATCGTGATTGACAACTGCTGCCCGCCGGAGGACGCGCTGGTGGTCGTCGAAGGGCGGCCGGAGCGCGTCGGCGGCAGCTCGACGATTGCCGCGATGATCATTACGCAGGCGCTGATGGCCGAGACAACGGCCGAGCTGGCGCGGATGGGCTGCCTACCGGAGCGTATTTTCGTCTCGCCCAACGTGCCGGGCATCGCGCCGGACAACAACATGCGCGTGTTCCAGGACTACCAGGCGTTCATCAACCGGCTGTAAGCCAGCCTGTGCCCTGCCCCGCGCCGCAGCAGGCCTTTACCCTTCGGCCAGCGTGAGCGCGTAGCCGTTGGTGATGACCCGGCCGTCCGCGCCCCAGGCCGCCAAGTAAAGCGCCACCGACGGGCCGAGCGGCAGGTAACCCAGCAGGCTGTCCGCGCCGCTGGCCGCGTCTACCACCCGGACGCCGAGCCGGGCGCTGCCGTCGGCGGGGTCGAGCGAGACGGCCGGCTCATCCGGCGGGCGGCCAAACGCCAGCAGCAGCAGGCGCGCGCCGTCTGGCGACCAGGCCGCCTGCAGCGGCCGCACCGACCGGCGTTCCGGCGTGTCATTGGGGTGGGCCGGCAGCGGCACGGCTGCGACCGCCCCGCTCTCAACCGCGACCACGAACGGCCACACCTGGGCCGGCGTCTTGCCGGGGTCGCCAGCCCACACCAGCAGGCGCGTCCCGTCTGGCGACCACGCCAGCGGCCCCAGGCGCGCCAGCGCCAAGCCAGCGTAAACGGTGTTGAGCGCTTCTTGCAGCGCCGCCAGCGGCAGCAGGTTTTCGGCTGCGCCTGTCGCCGCGTCCACCAGCCACAGGCCGTCAGCGGGGTTGGGCTGACGGTGGCGCACGCTGACGGCCAGCCGTGCCCCGTCCGGCGACCAAGCCAGCCCGCTCACCGCGCCGGGCACAGCCCCCGCGGCGTCTGCGCCGGGTACGGGCGCAATCTCACGCGCTGCCCCGCTGGCCGCGTCCAGCAGCACCAGCGCTGACGGCGCGAACGCGCCGCCTGGCTGCACGACGGTCTGCTCCGCGGCGATTGATCCGCCGTCGGGCGACCAAGCCGGCTGCGTCGTGACGGTGACGCCGGCGGGCGCGTCGGCCAGCGGGCCGTCGTAACCGTCGTCAGCCAGGACGCGCCACGCTTGGGCGGCGATGTCGAAAACCAGCAGGTCGATGTCCTCCTGCGTGACCCAGGGCTGGCCGACCAGCGCCAGCCGCCCGCCGTCGGGCGACCAGCTTAACGGCAGCCAGACCGAACTGGGGTCCGGCTCGAAGCCGCGCGCGCTGGCCTGCGGCGGGAGGGTGCACAGCGCCTCAGCCCCGGCGCTGGCAGACAGGGCACAGACGTAGAAATCGCGGTGGCCGTTGAGGCGCACGGCGCGCTCGTAGGCCACGGCCCGGCCGTCGGGCGCTGGGAAGACGCGCGGGCTGGCGTCGTTGGGGATGTTCAGGCGCAGTACGCTGCTGACCGGCGCGGCAGGCGCGTCCTGCCCTGCCGCTGGCAGCGCTGCCAGCAGCAGCGCGCCGCAGAAGGCGGCGAACAAGCGGAAAGCGGACAGTTTCATACTGGTTACCCCTGGAAGCGCAGACTATGATGTGCCGCAGCCACTACTGTAGCCCGCGCGGAAAACTTTGTCGAATGGAACTAACAGCCCGTGTTACGATAAGAAAACTGAATGAAGCCGGCATTGGAGATTTGCATAGATGAGACCAACACACAACGACACCCAGGCGCAGCGGCTTGAGCTGGAGCGGCTGCGGGATGAGCTGGCTGAGGTCAAAGCGCAGCTTAAGGACGAACGGGCCAGACGGGCGGCGTTGGAAGCGCAGTTGGCGGCTGATGGGCGGGCCGCGCCGGAGCAGGGAGTGCTGCTGCGCACACTGATTGACCACCTGCCAGACTATATCTACATCAAGGATCGGCAGGGGCGGCTGATCATGAACAACGCGGCTCACCTGCGCTTCCTGCAGGTCGATTCGTTTGACGCGGTAGCCCACAAGACCGATATTGATCTGTTTCCTGGGGAGCTGGCCCAGCAGTTCTTCGCCGAGGAACAGCGTTTGATGGAAACCGGCCAGGCGCTGCTCAACCGCGAAGAGCCGAT
>DAOTWC010000131.1:0-24013 GCA_034435995.1 Anaerolineae bacterium
TTGCCAGATCGCTCTCTGCCTGAATGGTGATTGAATTATAGTTTAAACTCGGAATTTTGCAAAAACTCGTTGACTGTTTCCGCCGCACTCTGACGCTTCCGCTCACACGCTGCTAGAATTATACCCGTTAACAGATATTGTGCGAACGGATAACAAAGCGCTATGGCTGCTCAGTCAGTGAATGCAGAGATCATCAGCATCGGCACTGAGATTCTGCTGGGCGAGATCACCGACACCAATTCTGTGCACATTGCCCGCACGCTGCGCGATATCGGTGTCAGCGTGTACTTTATGGTGTCAGTCGGCGACAATCAGGCACGCATCACTGAAGCTATTAGAACAGCTTTAGACCGTGCTAATATCGTGATAACCACTGGCGGCCTGGGGCCTACTGTTGACGATATGACGCGTCAGGCTGTGGCAGCAGCTACTGGGCGCGGGCTGACGTTTCATGAAGACTTGCTTGAAAGAATTGCGGAGCGTTTCTCCAGTTTCCGTGTGAAAATGACTGAGAATAACAAACAGCAGGCCTACCTGCCTGACGCATCCATCCCAATAGACAATCCTGTTGGCACAGCGCCGGGATTTATTGTAGAGCACGGGGACAAATTGGTGATCAGCCTGCCGGGTGTCCCCCGCGAAATGAAGTATCTGTTATCGGAGAAGGTAATACCTTTCCTGCGACAGCGTTACAATCTAGGTATTATTCGAACGCGCGTTCTCCGCACGGCTGGAATCGGTGAAAGCGCCCTCGATGATCTCATCGGAAAAGACCTTTTGGAGGGCAGCAACCCCACAGTGGGGTTGGGAGCGCACAGCGGTGTTATTGACGTGCGCATCACCGCTAAAGCCGATACGCCTGAACAGGCTGACAGCATGATTGCCGACATTGAACGAGAGGTGCGGTCTCGTGTCGGAATGTACATCTTTGGAACGAACAAGGACACCATACAGAGCGCCTTAGTACAAGAGCTTCTCGCTCGCAGCGCTACCTTGGCAGTGAGCGAATGCGGAACTGGCGGTGTGGTCGCGCAGCTTATCCGTGATGTAGAGGGTGGCAGCGCTGTCCTTAGCTATGTCGGCCTGCACGACTCTCTCGGCAATCTCGGTGAGGCTTTTCCGAAACTAGCTGGTTTGTCGATCCGCGATCAGGCCGTTGCAATAGCCGAACAAATCTGCACTCAGCACGGCGCTCTAGCTGGCTTAGTCATTATAAGCAACCCTGATCAGATCAAAGACCATGCCGACGCTGACGCCAGCACAGCGGTAGCCGTGTGCGTCGGCGAGAAGACACACTCGCGCGTCTACGGCTTTGGCGGCCAAGTTGACCTGACAGGTCCCTGGACCAGCACTTGGGGACTGGCCACAGCTTGGCGTATGCTCCGGGAGCATCGTAGTGCACAGTAGCTTTGCGCAGCAAGTGATCAATCATCAAATCTCAAGCAGATCGAGAACGGTGGTGTGGCTTGCTCCAGTAGCTTCAGAGCTGCCACTTGCCTACCTACGCTTTGACGAACCCGCGTTACCTTATGGCCGCGATCTGATTTCGGCGACTGCCGGAAGCGTGTGTGGATGGGCTTTCGATCTGGCGGCTTATCTCGCTTACGGAGCGGCAGGGGTTATTGCGTTGGAACGCACGCTGGCGCTGGCCACAGGGCAGGGCATTACAATCCTGCACGGTGCTTTCGCAATTCCCGATTACGCGCGCCTGCTAGACGGACCGCTCAGATTCGATGCCTACACGGTCAACGATAACAGTGTATGTGCGGCCTACACTCAGCAACCTCACATTGGGGTGTTTGTGGTGCAGACTGATCAAGTGCATCAAGCTCCCAACTGCGGACTCTTCAGCCCGGACACAGGGATATTTCAACTGCCCATTGCAGACAGCGGCCATACGCTGTGCCTCTATCGCCTTAATCCGCTTCGTGTTCAAGAAAAGGGAGAAGACAAAGCGCGTTTCCTAAGCGCTGTGCAGGTGCTGGTTCGTGAAGCCAACAACTAATCTAGGCGATGATCTGGTGCGAGCTGGTCTGGTTCAGTTCGGATGGTACACGCCAAACAACCAGCCCTATCGCCTTCACCTGTCAATGCTGCCCAGCTATCCGGGTATTCTGCGCCAGGCAGCGGCGCAGATGGCACAGGCTGTTCGTGGTGCAGATCGCCTTTTGGCAGCAGCAGATTCAATCCCCTTAGGAGTTGCGATCAGTCTGCGCACACGGATCCCTTTGGTTTACAGCCAGCATGGCTCCAGCGCGGCGCATGCTTTCGTTGGGGCCTACGACATCGGTCACCCCGCCGTGCTGATCGCGAACGACCTTAGTCATTGGGACACGATCGTTGGCCTGGCGCGATCAGCTCGGCAGGTTGGTCTGGAGATAAAGGGCGTTGTCGCGTTGATGATTTGTCGGGCGCCAAACAGCGTTCATGAGCTGCCTGTGTCTGGGATTGTCAGCCTAGAGAATCTCACCATGACAATGGCTGAGAGTGGTGAACTTCCGCCTCACCATGCCCAGGCAGTTCTGGCATGGTTACACCGAGGCGCGTAAACTATTCCTCATCAAGGCTGAGAAGCGCCATGAAAGCTTCCTGCGGCACTTCGACGGCGCCTATCATCTTCATGCGCTTCTTGCCCTTTTTCTGTTTTTCGAGCAGCTTTTTCTTGCGGGTGATGTCTCCGCCGTAGCACTTTGCCAAAACGTCCTTGCGCAGAGCTTTGACATTGGCGCGTGAAATCACACGTTTCCCAACGGCAGCCTGGATAGGAACGACGAAAAGCTGGCGCGGTATGAGGTCCTTGAGCTTGCTGACGAGCTTCTGTCCCTTATGATAGGCGTCGTCGCGGTGTACGATCATCGCGAGTGCATCCACTGGCTCGTTGTTGACGAGCACTTCTAGCTTGACCAGATCGCCGGGGCGGTACTCGTCAAATTGATAGTCCAGGCTGGCGTATCCGCGGGAAACACTTTTCAGCCGATCGTAGAAATCAACAATGATTTCAGCCAGAGGAATGCGATAATGCAGCACAACTCGCGAGGCGTCCAGGTACTCGGTGTTTTCGTACTGCCCGTGCTTCTTCACCACAAGGTCCATTATGGCGCCAATGTATTCCTGAGGCGTGTATATCTGAATGCGCATCCACGGTTCGCGAATCTCCGCGATAACGCTTTCGTCAGGAAGCTGGGCCGGGCTGTCAATCGTAAGCAGTTCGCCGCTGCGCGTAATCACCTGGTATTCGACGCTGGGAGCAGTTGCCAGTATGTCGAGATCGTACTCCCGCTCAAGCCGTTCCTGTACGATCTCCATGTGGAAGAGGCCCAGGAAACCAACCCTGAAACCGAAGTTAAGCGCTTGAGATGTCTCTGGCTCGTAGACTAGCGATGCGTCATTGAGCTGCAGTTTCTCCAGCGCATCTCGCAACGCCGGGTAATCATCATTATCGGTTGGATAAATCCCCGCAAAGACCATCGGCTTAACTTGTTTATAGCCGGGTAAAGGCGTCTCAGCGCCGCGCAGCGCTAGAGTAATCGTGTCACCAACTCTGCACTCCCGCACAGTTTTCAGGCCCGTAGCGACATAACCTACTTCGCCGACGCTGAGCGATTCGACTGGTTGCATTCCTGGCGTGAACACCCCGATTTCAACCGGGTCGAACCGCACGCCTGTCGCCATCAAAGACAGGGGAGTCCGTCGGTCAAGCTGGCCATCCACGACTCGAACGTAGGCCACTACGCCTTTGTATGCATCGTAATGCGAGTCGAAAACCAGCGCCCGCAATGGTGCGGCGGGATCGCCAGATGGTGGAGGCACGTGCTCAATCACCGTCTCCAGCACATCCTGCACACCTACACCGCTCTTGGCTGATATCCGCAGGATGTCATTTGGATCTGTGCCGAGCAAATCTGCCACTTCATTGGCGACTTCATCGGGCCGTGCAGCCGGCAGATCTATCTTGTTGATGACGGGGACAATCTCCAGGTCCTGCTCCAGCGCGAGATAGACATTGGTCAGCGTCTGCGCTTCGATGCCCTGGCTCGCATCAACCACCAGCAGCGCGCCTTCACACGCTTGCAGCGCGCGGCTCACTTCATACGTGAAATCTACGTGCCCCGGCGTATCAATGAGATTGATTATGTATTCCTGACCGTCCCGTGAAAGATAGCGCATGCGAACAGCAGAGGCCTTGATTGTCACGCCGCGCTCGCGCTCCAGGTCCATTGAGTCAAGCACTTGTTCCTGCATTTCTCGCTCGCTCACAGTATTAGTGAGCTGCAGCAAGCGGTCTGCAAGTGTGCTCTTGCCGTGATCGACGTGGGCAATTATCGAGAAATTGCGAATGTTAAGACTCATTTTCTGCCCGTTCTCTGGACTGCATCGAACGCATTATAAGCGCCGCTGCACACAAAGTGAAGCGCATCAGCCGTGGGAAAGTGCGCCATCCACCAGATTGCAAATAGGAATGGCGCGTTCAGGAGAATCCACATCCGTGTTGTAAGCCAGCCAGGCGAGAAACTCGACGTTGCCGGCTGGCCCCCGCAGAGGTGACACAATCAGCCCCCGCGCGCTGTAGCCTAACTCGACAGCAAAACCGAGAGTGGTGAGCAGCACCTGTCGGTGAACCGCGCTGTCGCGCACCACCCCTCCTTTGCCAACTTGATCGCGCCCTGCCTCAAACTGCGGCTTAATTAGCGTGACCACATCTGCAGCGGAGTCCAGCCAGCCGCGAATCACCGGCAGAAGCGTCTGCAGGGATATGAACGAAGCATCAACAACGACCAACCCAACCTGTTCAGGTAAACTTTCGAGATAACGCGCATTAGTCCGCTCCATCACTACGACCCGCTCGTCCTTGCGCAGACGATAATCCAACTGGCCGTAGCCTACGTCAATCGCATATACTCGGCGCGCGCCACGCTGCAGCAGACAGTCGGTAAAACCACCAGTGCTTGCACCGACATCAGCACATAGGCGCTCTGCAACGGAAATAGCAAAGGCGTCCAATGCTGCGTTTAGTTTCTCGCCACCGCGGCTAACAAAACGCGGTCGCTCCTTCACATGAAGGCGATCGCTCACAGAGACGCGCGCACCCGGTTTATCAACCACGATTCCATTGACAGTCACTTCACCCGCCATAACGAGCGCGCGCGCTTTTTCTCGGCTCTGGACAAAACCACGCTCGACGAGGCTGAGATCAAGTATTTGTTTTGGGGGCATGACTACCCCCTTGTGAGGTATATCGTCAGATCAAGTGGGTTTGGAGTCTCAGGCCCGATCCTGAAACCATCGGCTGTGACTGGCAAATAACCCGCAGCCGCAACGATTACGCTGTAAGGTACGAGTAGCTCAAGAGGACGATCAATCTGAAAACGCCCGTTTCTGTCAGTCACGGCCAGCGCAAATAACTGATCCTCACGCCACTCGAAGTCGCTGACCGAGTATTCTGCGGTGAGCAGAATAACTGACACTCCCGGTATACCTCTGTTGGTTTCTGCGTCTAGAATTTGCCCTCGCAGCTGAAGGCCGCTGGCGCTCGCGAAACGGTCAATGGGCAGCTGCCCAATGCCAACCTGAGCCTGAGCGAGCTGGAGAGGCACATTGTTTACCAGCAGTTCCATTCGGTAAGTGCCATCCGGGATTCCCATTTCACCAACCAAGCGAACTGAGAAATCCGCGCCACTTTCCTGGCCTGACCAAGGCGCAGTGCGTTCATAGAACGGGTTGCTGTCCACCGACAACCTTAAGGTCCACAGCGTGCCCGTGCGAATCTGCTGCCAGTCAAATAGGCCATAGATGGCCCTGACACCCGTAGGAAAAGCGCTGGCAGAGGCCGTTCGACCTGTCTCAGCCGTAGTTGGTGCTGACGCAAACCGAACATTGGTAAACACCCGCGGGAAAACGCCCTCCTGAGCGCCGGCAATTGTGAAGTCGCTGGTAGCAGCCAAGCGGTTTTCAATATACAATTCCAACCGGTAAGCTCCTGGGAACAGACCGCCTTCTCCCGCCAGACCGACAGTTTTAGCCCCGCTCAATCCGTCGGTCCAGACCTGTTCGTCGCGCCGTACTTCAATTCCCTCGTAGTACCAAATAACAGTCCACGGCAGGTCTGGCTGCATGTTGCGGTAAATGAAGCGGGCATTGGCAATGTCACCCGTGGGGAGCACAAAGCCGTTTCCGAGTGGAGTGCCGCGGCTGTCCTGTAAACCAAAAACAATGTCACTGAAAGTGGGCGCAGGTTCTGCAGCGCCCCCCACAAGGAGGCGCGCGGTTCCGCTTGTCACGCCGTTTGCAAACAATGTAAAGTCATAAACACCATTGGGCCACGGCTGATTAACGCTGCCAATGTACCAAAGGCCGCGCTCGCCACCGCTCCAGCGAACTGGTGCGAGACTAAAAGTGCGATTCGGTATCCCGTCTACTGTAACGCGCAGTTCATACACCGTCTCTGGTGTCATGTTCTCGTAATCGAAAAATAGGTAAAGGCTGGTGGCCCCAGCCGGCAAGCTGCGGATAACGCTGGTCGGCATACCAGCTTCATTGACCGACGGAGCGAAGAACAAACGTCTGAAAGCAGGTTGTCTTTCTGGGATAGAAGCGAAACTGGTGCCAAGTGCAAGCGGCAGCTCGACAGAAATGCCCAGGGTGGCCGCACGCAGCAGCGGCCTGGCAAAGTTTGAGGGCCTTATGGAGTTGATGAAACCTCCGACAGGTATGCACACATCGCTAGCGTTCACGAGACCATCCCCATTCGTGTCCTGAACGGGGATACAGGCGGCGCCCTGTAATGAACTTATAATTGGAGCAGTCGTAGGCACACCGATGAGCTGTCCATCTTGATTGTAAGCGCCTCCGCCTGACATAGTGCCAGGAATTTCTGCCAGCGTCTTTATCCAGGCTCGGTCACCACCGCGAGGCTCAGCCACAAAACCGCCAACCGTGCCACGGCGAATATCTACAGGGTCGTGGCCTATGCCAGGATAACCAACGACTGTGATGGTTTGATCTAATTGGACGGTATTCGAGTCTGCCAGCTCGACAAAGGGCAGGGCAAGCGACCCAGGCTCGACAAGTCTGCCGTCAAACTGCCGCGTAATCCGCAGCAGAGCCAGGTCAAGACCAATATCAGCCTGAACAATTTCAGCGCGGTATTTGGGGATAGGCGGCTCGTCAGCACGCACAGAGAAAGCGACGATCAATGTCTCGCCATCACATAACCGACTGGGGAAAGTAGCATGTGCGCTGGTAAGGACTAACCCATCGCGACTAACTATAGTTCCTGAGCCGACACATGTCACAATGAGGTCACTGCTGACGCTGCGAGCCTGCATAATGAACACTGTGGCGCGCCGTATGCGCTCCAGATCAATGGTCTGGCCTTGCCCTTCGACAGCTGAGGAAACTATAACAGCCAG
The DNA here is from genome assembly GCA_034435995.1 of Anaerolineae bacterium. Classification (GTDB taxonomy): domain Bacteria; phylum Chloroflexota; class Anaerolineae; order Aggregatilineales; family Phototrophicaceae; genus DAOTWC01. The sequence continues at coordinate 7,410 of DAOTWC010000131.1, forward strand.
TACAACCCCAACAGCCAGATACAGCGCGGTTCTCACGTTCTAGAATTCCAGATTATCCAGAAACTGATCGAACACTGGCCTGAGACGATCAAAGGCTGACGCATCTGCAAGAAACGTTATTACCAGCGCCTGGCCACCGCGGATGGTCAGGATGTCTAAGCCCTGGACTACCACCGGAATACTTTGAAGAAACGGATTATCCTGAGTATCGACGAAAGTATACGTCATGGCCGTTGCGGCCACATCATCTGGCAGCGCGTAGAACTCCTCAGACAGCACTTCATACGCGGCCAGCGTCTGGGCGCGGCTCAGGTTTAGCGCGTCAAGCACATTCCGAGTTGATGTCAGAGGGCTAACCGGACGAGTTGCGACCTGTATTGTTGTCTTGAAACCGGGTCTGGAGAGATCCCGAACGCGGAACACATAGTTCCCTGACTCATCAATAAGCCAATTGGCCGGATACTGTGCGCGGATTCCAGCCTGGCTGTTTGTGTAAGAGATGGTGGCTGTCAGCGCAGCATCTCGCAGGTTGAGTCCTATCAGTGTCGCCACAAGACAGTACAGCACAGCGATGTAATGGCTCCACCGCTGACGAAACGTCAGACTCTCAGGCCGCGCTGCGGCTCCAAGCAAGTCCCGGCTGGCCACATCAAACCTCACCGGCGGCAGCTTCTTGATCCTGCCGAATCGCGGTGTTGTACAAAAATACCAGCATCGCTGCTACACCGACTATAAGCAGCGCTGAAAACAGAAAACCGCGCAGTGGGTTGGCAGCAGTCACAGGGGAATTTACCGATAATGTAACGTTGGCCAAACCAGACGCTACAGGGATAGCGATACCGGTAATGAGTGTAGCAAACGCAATCGTGGCAGCTAGCAAGAATGGAAACGGGCGTGTGTTAAAACGCACTTCTGCCAAACCGTACCCCACGATAATGCCACCTGCTACCTGCCGAACCAGCTCGTCAAATACGCGCAATGCTGCAACTTCTGGTGTAGGATCGGCAGACAAGACAAAATGCAGGTTGAGAACAGTGGCATATCCAACCGCGGCAGCCGCACCATAGGCAACTGCGTCGAGGCGTGTGCGATATTGAGATGGCCACACAGTAAAGCGTACAACCAGATAACGGATGAACTCGTGAATCACGCCTACTGTAAATGCATAACCAACAATTCTGCTGACTGCTCCCGAAAGCGGCAGCCATTCATCCGGCCGTAACACATTGTTGACAAACGGCACACCAACCGCATTGGCCGCCAGCGCCGCAATTACAGCAACCAGCAAGAGTCCCTGGCGAGGCTCCGGAACAGTTCGTTCTCTAAGCCATGAGAAACGCAGCCACAGCACAGCGGGGAAAAGCGCGACAAACAGAGCAGTGGGCTGTTTGAGCGCCGACGGAAACGTCACAAACCGAACAGCCAAAAGCATCATCAATCCCAGGCTGAAAGCGCCGGCCATCTCAAACAGGACGCTAGGCCAAACCCGGCGATAGGGATATACTTCTTCTTCCTCACGTGGAGGTGTTATTAGCAATCGAGGATCGTAAGTGCCCAAACTCTCATGCCTGCAGCGTCGCTGACTTGATTGCAACTGCCAACATCGTATCGTATAGCAACCAGGCTGGAAAGATCAAAATGTCAATCCAAAAAGCAGTGAAAACGCTGCTTGTTGTATTCGCTGTGACTGCGCTGAACGCATGTCTCCCAGAGAACAGCGCTTTTCGCGGCGCTTCCTCTCAGAACCGGCTTATCTATGGGCTGACCCTCGAACCGAGCGGTTTCGATCCGCACATTCACCGATCATCTGAGCTTGGCATTCCACTCCGCCAGGTTTATGACACGCTTGTTTATCGCGATCCGAACACCAAGGCCTTTGTGCCAGGTCTAGCCACTGAGTGGAGTGTTTCTGGAGACGGTCTGGTATATACATTTAAGCTGCGCGAAGATGTCACATTTCATGATGGCACTGCATTCAATGCGCAAGCTGTTGCCGCCAACTTGGATCGGATTGTTGATCCCGCAACAGGCTCACAGCGTGCAGTGTTTATGCTAGGCCCCTATGCTGGATGTGAAGTCGTTGATGATTACACCATTCGTATCGTTCTCGAGAGGCCATATGCTGCGCTGCTTGATACGCTGTCACAGGTTTATTTAGGCATTGCCAGTCCCTCTGCGCTGAACGCTTACTCAACAGCGCGTTACCAATTTCACCAGGTGGGCACTGGGCCGTTTACTTTTGTCGAACTTATACCCGGACAGCGTATCCTCCTGCGGCGCAACAACGCTTACACGTGGGGGCCGCCTTTCTACAAGCCAGCCGGAGATAACAGCATCGAGGAGATCGAATTTCGTTTCTACACCGATCCTTCTACCAGAGTTCTGGCTTTGGAAAGCGGAGAAGTGCACGTTATGGGTGAGATTCTGCCGACCGACGCTCGTTTGTTGGCTGGCAACAGCGCAATCCAGCTACTGCCTGTTAATGTGCCAGGACAGCCGACGCAGTTTCTGATCAACACAACGCGGTTTCCAACCGATAATCGCGCTGTGCGTCAAGCCTTGCTGTTTGGCACGAATCGTAATGCGATCATTGACGCAATCTTCCAGCGCTTTTCTCCGGTGGCTTGGGGGCCACTTGCCGCCAACACATTGTATTACAATCCAGCGCTTAATGGGGCCTATTCCTATGACATTGCACAAGCACAAGCGCTGCTGGCCTCAGTCGGATTCGCAGACAGCAATGCTGACGGGATATTGGATATCAACGGCGTTGATCTGGAGGTGAATGTCGTTGTGCCACCCTGGGGTTTGATACCTCAGATTGCGGAGCTGCTGCAGGATCAGTGGCGCATAATCGGCGTGCGCGCTGTGCTAACGCCCGTGCCAACTTTCCCGGCGCTGCAGCAGGTTGTGCAGAGTGGGGCGTATAATCTTGTCGCATTCGATACAGCAGGTTTGGATCCTGTGTTTCTCAACGATTTCTTCCTGAGCACAGGAAGCTTGAACTGGACCGGTTTCACTAGCCAAGAACTAGATACAGTGCTGACCCAAGCTGCCTCGGCGGCAGATGAATCAACCCGCCAAGTGCTGTACAATCGCGCCCAACAGATTATCATGGAAGAAGCGCTTCTGCTGCCGATCCGGGATTACGTCAATCTCAACGCCAGTCGTGCACAGGTTCAGCAGCTTGCATTCGATCCGTACGGCTGGTTCCCGCTCTTAAATAACGCGGTGTTTTCAGGAACGGGGTCTTGATACGCGTCACTCGCACCCTAATCTCAAGCGCGTTCAGCGTTTGGTTAGCTACAACTATCGCGTTTTTTGCATTGAGGATACTGCCCGGAGACGCGCTGCAAGCGCAGCTCTCGATGAGTGGCGCAAGCCAAGCGGTGATTGCGACCAGACGCGCCGCCTTGGGATTAGAAGCGTCTTCACTTACCCAATACATACGTTATCTTCAACAGCTGACTCAGGGCGATCTTGGCGTTTCACTGGTTAGCGGAGAGCGTGTGACGGACGCGCTTCTGCGCAACCTGCCGCCAACCATCACCCTTGCGCTCAGCGCTGGGACGGCCGCAGGGGTGCTGGGTATTGTGCTGGGAATTGTGAGCGCCTCTGGTTGTGGCCGCCTATCCGCCACAACGCGCGCGCTCACTGCGCTATCTCTGAGTGTGCCTATATACTGGAGCGGTATTGTGGCGATCTTCTTGTTTAGCGTGCAGTTGTCATGGCTGCCAGCCAGTGGAACAGGAAGCGTGGTGCACCTCATCCTACCAGTCAGTCTGCTGGCGTTTCACACTGCAGGTTCTATTGCGCGAGTTGCTCAGGCCAGCATTAGCACCGCTGCACAGGCGGATTTTGCGCGCACTGCCCGCGCAAAAGGCTTGCGCGAAAAGCAAATAATCGCTCACCATGTCTTGCGTGTTGGTCTGCTGCCAGTTGTCAGCACTGCGGCGCTGCAATTCGGCTTCCTGTTCAGCGGTGCTGTTGTAACTGAAAGCATGTTTGTAAGGCCTGGGATTGGCCGCCTGCTGCTCGATGCGGTCATAAAACAAGATTACCCGGTTGTTCAGGGTGTGGTGCTAATTTCGGCTTCAGCTTATGCGCTAGTAATAGCTATAGCTAATGTATTGAACGCACATCTTGACCCTCGCATCAGTTTGTGATTATGCGTTACTCTGCCGCTGTCGTAGCGCTGCTGCTTGCCTTTGTTGTGTTCGGCCCGGTGCTCATCAACCACGATCCATTAGCCGCAGACCCAGCCAACCAGTTAAAGCCCCCGGCACTATCTCACATATTGGGAACCGATCTGTTAGGCAGAGACGTGCTGAGCCGCTATCTTCATGGTGGGCGACATACGCTTCTGTCAGCTTTTGGAGCTACAGTCTTTGCTCTGGGGGCTGGAACATGTCTCGGTATAGCGGCTGGCACAGGCATGGGCATTGCGGTCTCGCTGCTCAAGGCTGTCTTGACTGGGCTGCTGGCCCTGCCAGGAGTTGTGATTGCGCTGGTTGTGCTTGCCGCTCTTGGGCGGGGCGTAATACCACTGAGCCTTGCTATCGGTCTGTCACAAACTGCGCCTACAGCTGTGGTTATCCAGGCAGCAGTGTTGACAATTCGGGCACAACTGTATGTTGAAGCAGCCTATGCGTTAGGCGCATCTAATAATTACATCTTGTTTGCGCACATTCTGCCCAACATTCTGCCAACGTTAGCGGCTTACGGCAGTGCTGTCTTCGGGTATGCTTTGCTAAACGGTGCAGCGCTGACTTTCCTGGGAGTTGGGGCAGCCCCTGGCACACCTGATTGGGGGGTCATGCTAGCAGAGGGCAGAGCCGTCTTCCGCAGTGCGCCGTGGATTAGCATTGCCCCCGGGCTGACCATTACAGTGATTGTGTGGGCGGTTAACAACCTTGCCGACAGCCTAAATCGTCAGTTCAGGCCGGACTCAATCACTGTTCGGAAAACGCGCACAGCGCCAGCGTCGTATAGGGCCTGACGCACAGCGTCCTCCAGATCAAACGGCACAAGCGCAATCATGTTGCCGCCCCGACCACCACCCGAGAGCTTAGCGCCCCAAGCTCCCGCCTGCCTGGCGGCTTTGACTAATATGTCAAGCTGCCGCGAGGAGACTGTAAGCTCGCACAGAAGCTCATGATTCTCGGTCATGAGCGATCCCAATTTCTGCGGATCGCCACTTTCAATCGCCTGTCGAGCTTGTGTCACAAGGTCACCAATGGCGCTCAGAACCTTTTCAGTCCGGTTGGGCGATGCTTCACGCAACCGCCGCACATCAGCTACAGCAGTACGTGTCAGCGATTTCTCGCCGGTGTCAGCTATTAGCAGAAGAAAGGGAGTTCCGATCGTCAGCAGGTCATATCCCGCGCTGCGGGTAAAGTAGATGGGCCGTTCATATACGATGACCGTATTGTCTATTCCGCTGGGCGTGCCGTGATGCATTTTTTCAACTTCATAGACAAGATCATTCAGTAAATGATCTGGCAGCGATATATCAGACGCCAAGGCTAGGGCGCGCCCAAGAGCGGCAGTTACAGCCGCGCCGCTGCCTAGGCCTCCGGCAATCGGTATGTGAGAGTCTATTGTAATCGTGACATTGGGCGGGGGAACGCTCATCATCTGGGTAAAAAGCCGTACTGTATAGGCTAGCGCATCGTCGGCCTGCTCAGACACGCTGGAAGGGACAGAGTACAGCTCTAATCCAGCTCCGGTAATTCTGAGTTCTCGGTCAGGGAGGGAGTTAGGCTTTACCTCAGCGAAAACGCGCAGGCTTGATACGGGAACCGCGATCGCAGGGAACCCATACACAACTGCATGCTCACCAAGGAGTATGACCTTCGCAGGTGCACTTGCTCGCGCTGCTCTAACGTTACCGTTCATGCCAGATGCGGAAGATACAAAATAGCCACAAACGTCAGTCCCCACAAGACAATAGACGCCAATAGAGGGTAATCGCGCAGAAGAACTTCATCTGGTGCACCGCCTTCGCCACGCACGTGAATAAGATACAAATACCTGAACAGCGCATATAGAACGAACGGGACGGTGATCAAAGCCAGATTGGTGTCAGCAACTTTGATCGTAGGCGCCTCAATTGTGTACAGCAAATACGCCAGGAATGTGCTGGTCGTAACCATGCGCAGCATATCGTCTAGCAGCGGCAGGCTGTAAGCGCGATAGGTGGAGCGAACGCTCTGCGCCCGCTGCTCAAGAAGAACCAGCTCCTGTCTTCTTTTGCCAATAGCCAGGAAAAGCGCCAGGAGCGCGGTGCAGGCATACAACCATGGCGAGAAGTTTTGCACCTGCACAACTACAACACCGGCAGCTACCCGCAGGACAAAACCGGCTGTTATGGTCATGATGTCAATAATGACGATGTGTTTCAGCCAGAACGAATATAGAACGTGAAGAACGAAATAGACTAACAGCACAACTGTGAACTGTGGGCTGTAAGTCAAAGCTGCTAACATAGCAAAGAAGGGGAGGGTGATGGCAGCCGTTAAAGCGGTCGAGACACGCAGCTGTCCTGAGGGCAGCGGTCGGTGTCGTTTGACAGGGTGCTTTCGGTCACGGTCAATATCAATGATGTCATTGATCAGGTAAATGCTGCTGGCAACAAAAGAAAGCAGCAGAAAACTGACAGTCACCTTCAGCAGCGCGTTAGGAACAAAAAGCTGGCCGTCAAAGACTAGGCCCGCGTAAATCAAGACGTTCTTGGTCCACTGCTTGGGCCGCATGGCCCGAATGAGACCTCTAAACGCGCTCACACAGTGTTTCCTAATTCGAGACTCTAGAGCTGATTATAACTGACCGGCAAACACGCACAATCCCAGGGCCATTGGGTGTGCTGAGATCAGTAGACAATTAACGTTGTTCGATGCCAGACTGTCCATCTCCCAGTAAGACGACTATAATCCAAGGACGGTTGTTAAACTTCGGAAACCACAATCCTCGCGCGCGATCAGAGTCTGAGGTGAGCTGTAATGTTAGACTTTCTACTGGGAAACGATGCGCTGTCGGCAGTTGTTGCCTTCGGGTTGGTTCTGATCCCGGCGATCATCATTCATGAGCTGGGCCATTTCCTCGCTGGCAAGGCCATTGGAATTACTATCCTGGAGTTCGGCATAGGTTTTCCACCACGAATGCTGACGCTGTTTACGCGCGGCGAGACGGAATACACCCTCAATTGGCTTCCGATTGGCGGGTTTGTACGCCCACTAGGTGAAGACTTTGTGCGTCCCGTTAGCGATGAAGCGGCTGAGAGGGATCGCAAAGCCGTGAGCGAGCGGATGGCCAAACAGAGCGCTCACCTTAGCGATCGTGAGCGCCTGCAGGCGCGCGGCATCATGAAAACGATGACTGTGAATGAAGCGAAACCTCTGGCCCGTATATTCTTCCTTGTGGCTGGCTCTGCTATGAACCTTCTGACAGCCATTGCGCTGTTTGTCATTATCGGAATGATCGGTTTGCCGACAGTTGTTGGTGGCAGTACTGGGTTGGTTGCCATACAGCCCGAGTCGTCTCTAGCGGATGCTGGGTTCCAACCAGGCGATGTGATTCTCAAACTAGATGGCGAGTATTTTGCCGACTCGGCTGGTCTGTTCGCTGCTCTGGAAGCCCGCAGCGGTGAAACAGCGGTCTTTACTGTTCAGCGCGGGGACACTGAAGTTAACATCGCGCTTGCTGTTCCAGCGCTTGAGAGTTCGGACCGTTCGCCGTTGGTGTACGTAACTGGTGTCGCAGAAGGCTCACCTGCAGCGCGGGCAGGTATCCTTCCTGGCGATACGATCACAGCGTTCAACGATCAGTCGTTCTCTGTGTTCAGCGATCTGCCAGACTGGACTCAGCAGAACGTTGGCCAGAGTGTGACGCTCACACTGCTGCGCCAGGATAAGCTGTTCGATGCGACACTGACTCCGCGCGCCAACCCGCCTCAGGGGCAGGGCGCAATGGGCATCACGATTCAACCGGCATTCTCTCTGGATGAGCTTGGGGTCATCTACGTTGACAGCGGTTTGCAGCAGGCTGTCGTGCCGCTTACGTTCGGGGAATCAATAGCGTACAGCTTTGATCGCATTGGCTTCTACGTGACCACCCTGCTGCGGCTGCCGGGTGAGATTATCAGCGGCGCTGTTAGCTCAGACGAAGCTCGGTTCCTGAGTCCTCTTGCCATCAGTCAGGTTGGTGCAGTGTTTTTGCAGCAGAGCATTGAGCAGAACCAACCTGTCGTGATCTTGAACTTTGTGGCAATCATCAGTATTGCGCTTGGCATCACCAACCTGCTGCCGCTGCCGGCACTCGACGGTGGGCGCATCATGTTTGTGCTGATCGAAATCGTGCGTGGGCGGCCTGTGGCACCGGAACGGGAAGGCCTTGTTCATCTCATTGGTATGGCGCTGCTGTTGTCTATATTCGTGGTGGCGTTTGTGAACGACATCCTTAATCCGATTACCAGCTTGCTGCCGTAGGAGTGCAGAGAGCCATGAACAACACAGACGATGATTTGACATTTGATGACACAGGCAATGGTTACGATAATGACTTGCAAGACGATCATTTAGTCGAGCAGCCTGATCTTCCTGCTACGATCGCGCTTCTGAGAGCAGGTTACCAAGACAGTATCAGCGCTGCACTATGCTACGGCCTGTCTGGTTTGACACGCGACGACATTGCAGTCATACAGCCAATCTGGAGCGATCTTGATGTTGAATTTCGGCGAACGCTGATTCAGCGTCTTGCTGATCTAAGCGAAACCAACTTCGATCTTGATTACAGACAGATTGGCCTGCTCAGCCTGCAGGATGATGACGCTGAAGTCCGCGAGAATGCGATTAACCTGCTGTGGGACGACGAAACACCAGAACTGATGGCTCATCTCATCGAAATGGCTCAGTGGGACGAGGCAGCGGCAGTTCGAGCGGCAGCTGTTGGCGCGTTAGGCAGTTTCATACTTGCGGGTGAACTAGGAAACCTCACGCCTGCCGATATGGACCGAGTTCAGGATACAGCGATCAGCGTCTACTCCAACGAGGCTGAAGACATAGAAGTGCGCAGGCGCGCGCTCGAAGCCATCGCGAATTCCAGCCATGAATTCGTCGAAGAAGCTATTCGTGAGGCTTATCAAAGCGATGACCAGCCAATGCGAATGAGCGCGGTGTTTGCCATGGGGAGAACCTGTGATTTGCGCTGGAAAGACTTTGTTCTACGCGAGCTGCGAAGTGCAGACCCAGGAATGCGCTATGAGGCTGCTCGCGCCAGCGGTGAGCTGGAACTGGGTGAAGCTGTTCCGTATCTCATCGCCCTTACGCGTGAAAACGACCGCGAGATCAAAGAGGCGGCTATCTGGTCGCTGGGTGAAATCGGCGGCGAACGTGCAATGAGCGCTTTGAGTTCGCTGGCTCAGGAGGCTGAGGAACAGGGTGACGAAAGTCTTCTGGAAGCTGTTGAGGATGCCATTGGCAGCGCGGCGCTGGGGAACATGGGGGTGAATTTCGAGCCAGACGAGACAGATGACCTGTAGCGAAAAGTGACAGGCGGCCAGAGAGTCTGGCCGCTTTTTCTGAACGACTCCGTTGAGCAATCACAGTCGTCAGTTAGGGGGAACCTTGGTCGGTGAGCTGCTGCAGATTTTCGCTAATAACATCGCGCCCATCCTACTTATCGCTGGTGTTGGCTATTTCAGCGGCCGCCGGCTGCGTGTGGATCCAGCGCCACTTGGCCGGATCATTTTCTATCTCCTGTCGCCGGCGCTGATTTTCCAGTCACTTTCTACCAGCGAGATTGTATTTGCCGAGCTAGTCAAGTTAATCCTGGTGATGGTGCTGTTTGTTACTATTATGGCCGCCGTCGGCTTTTTGGCGGCAGGCTGGCGTACTGACAATCGCGTAAGCCGCGCTTCAGTGGTTCTGGCAGCTATCTGTCCAAACAACGGCAACTACGGCCTGCCGGTGATCAGTTTCGCGTTTGGGCCATCTGTGCTAGCTCGCGCGGTGGTTATCTTTGTTGCGACCACACTGCTTAACTACACGCTGGGTGTCTTTGTAGCGTCAAGGGGACAGCATACGCTTCGCGAGTCGCTCGCCGTGGTTGCGCGCGTGCCGGTGCTGTATGCAGCAATGTTCGGCATCTTCGTTAACTTTGCGGGCATTGCGCTGCCACCATTTATTGAACGTCCAGTGCTGCTGCTTTCTCAGGCTACTATACCTTTGATGCTGATTCTGCTCGGTCTCCAGCTTGCGCAGACGCCGCGCGTGACTCAACCCGAACTGGTGGGGGTAGGCGTCGGGCTGCGTTTGCTATTGTCTCCGCTTGTGTCCACGGCTTTGGTTCTGCTGTTGGGTCTCGATGCGCCGGCAGCAATCGCTATCATTATGCAAGCGAGTATGCCAGTAGCCGTTGTTACCATAATTCTCGCCACAGAATTTGAGCTTAACCGGCAACTTTCACTGAGTATGATCCTGGCCTCGACGCTGATCAGCCCGGTGACACTGTCTCTGTTGATACTGGTGTTGAGCCGGCTTGAACCGTCACTTGCCGGATGATCTAAAACGCAGCAGGCATGGCTGATCTTGCACAGCATCATGCCTGCATCTTAGAATTCTGGTTTTCGGTTCGCTTAAGTTTGATGCTCAGCTGAGAAACATCGGCTGCAGCTTTAGGGCCAAAGCCATATCACCCTGGATTTTGAGTTTACCGCTCATAAATGCCTGCATAGGGTTAAGCTGGCCGTTTACGACTGAGGCCCAGTCATCAGCGGCAGCTCGCAGAGTCATTGTGGGGTTGTCCGCTGTCCCGGCTCCAGCTTGAGCCTGCCCATCAGCAATCTTGACCCAGTATTGGCCACCATTGTCCCCGCTAAGGTCGAACTGAATGGTTGCGGTAACGCCTGAGGCCTTGTCGGGGTCAAACTTCTCAACCATCTTGTCAAAAATCGCGGCAATTTCCTGGCTGCTGGCCATTTAGCAACTGCTCCTTGTCTCACTAATTTAGGTGGCTTTGTTATACCATCAACTGGTTTGGTAGTATACAATCAATTCCGCGATCACCCAATAGGTGCTCTGGAGGAACTCCGATGCGAGGAGGCCGTGAGACGTTTTTTCTGACACTGTTGGCCTTTTTTCTATCAAGTTCCATCGTTTCGCTGGCTAAGGATACGATGGCTGACCTCCACGGCCACATTGCGTATGTAGGCATTAATCAGAACATCTACGTTTTCAATCCGCATACTGGAGTCGATATTCAGCTGACAGATGACGCAAGCGCCAACAAACGTTATGAGTGGCCAACGTGGGCAACTGACGGCCGCCTTGCCCTATTCGCATCTCGCACCAGTGAGGACGGGCGCACACCGGTGTTTGAGGCGTATGTCGCTGACCTTGGGAGCGACCAGCCTGAAGTAGTAAAAGTATATGAAGGCGTAGGTCAGGTTTTCAACTATGCCTATTGGGCGCCTAAAGACTGCAGTGTCAGAAAGGGCTGTCGCGATCTTGCGCTTCTTCTCAGCAGCCTAAACCAGGGAATGTTTGTTGAGCTTGTCCGCGTGACTCCGGGCGAAAACGTCTTGTCACAAACGATTCCCGGAGGGCCGCCTTTTTACTTTAGCTGGAGTCCGAACGGGGATCGCATGTTGTGGCACAGGCGGGTAGCTAATCGCCAGCGTTTTGACATCTTTGACGCGATCTCGAACGGCATAGACAACACACTCAGCATTGTGCCGGGAGTGATGAATGCCCCTAGCTGGTCACCAGTGGACGATCGCCTGCTGGTAGGCGCGCGCAGCCAAAACCACGCGCAGACCGATCTCGTCATAGTGCAGGGCGGTGAAGCAATGCCGCTGGCTAAGGATTTGGATGGTCTTGTTTCATTTGCCTGGTCACCAGACGGCACAATGGTGGCTTACCGTATGGCTTCGCAGCGCAGCTATGGCCCGCTGTTTGTTGTGGACGCCCAGACTGGTGAAAATCTGCTGCGCAGCCCTGGATCGGGCGTAATTGCGTTTTTCTGGTCACCAGACAGTGAAAAGATCGCGTACATCACGCTGGCGAACCCACCCGGTTCATTCAACGCCAGCGCAGCAGCTGCACTTGTCGCCAGCAGACTGGCACAGCCGGAATTCAGTCTAGCCTGGTCCGTGATGGGCATTCGCGATGGTGTAACCAATCGCTTTGGCGGCTTTTTCCCAACCGAGGCGATGGCCTATCTGCTGACATACTTCGACCAATTCGCGCAAAGCCACCGTGTTTGGTCCCCAGACAGCCGGCATCTAATCTACAGCGAAATCGGACGAGGCGGCCCAGTAATTAGCGTCTTGGACACGTCGCGACCTGACAGCGTTACGGTTTCAATCAAAGAGGGCATGCTTGGCATCTGGAGCTACGATTAGATCAAGACACAAAGCGGCCTGCCTGGGATGATTTCACTGCGTTTGCTGCTTTCTTGCGCCGGATGTCTGCTGGCCTGGAATGTGCTTTCGGCGTGTGTGCCGACGCGTCCAGTTTACATCGTGGTAACTGCCACCAGCACACCTCTGGCCGTGTTGTCGCCGACGCCAGCGCTTCACGAACAGCCAAGAACTCCTGCAGGTTTTACGCCTGAAGTCGCAAAGGTCACGCCAACGCCGAACCCTACGAGACTCGAACGCACAGCTGATACGCGAGAGTACATTGTTCGACCTGGTGATACGCTTTCAAGTATTGCCTCTGCCTACAACGTGTCTCTGGCAACGCTCATCGAGGCGAATGCTCTCGCTAACCCAGACTTGCTTATTGTGGGGCAGGTGGTTCGTATTCCATCTGTCGCTTCGGACACAACTCCCACACTGAAGATTATCCCTGACAGCCGATTGGTTCGCGGGCCAGGTGCGGCCGTGTTCGAGGTTGATGAGTTTGTGAAGCGGCACGACGGTTTCATCCGGACTGCTGTTGACGTAGTCAACGGAAAAACGCTTACAGCCTCGCAGGTTATCGAGCAAGTCTCACTTGAATTCAGCGTAGACCCTCGCCTGCTGCTGGCGCTTCTCGAATTGCGTGCCAACTGGCTAACTGACGCAAACCCGCCAGAAACACTGCGTATTTACCCGCTGGGCGCGCCTGCGTCCCCGCTTGGCTTTGACCGCAACGGGCTTTACCGGCAGCTTGCTTGGGCGGCTGACCGTATGAATATGGGTTACTACGGTTGGAAATACAGGAACCTTGACACGTTTGCGTTCGAGAGCGGTGAGCGGCTGCGTTTTGGCCCCGGGCTGAACGCTGGAACAATCGGCGTGCAGTACATGCTCAGCCTGCATAATACAAAGGAGCGCTGGCTGACAGAAATCGGACCGAACGGGCTTTACGCCGTTTATGCAGCTTTTTTTGGTGATCCGTTTGCCGCTACGCTCGATGTATTGGTTCCCCCTGGTCTTGAGCAGCCAGTGCTGACCCTGCCATTTCAGGCTGGGGAGCAGTGGTTCTTCACTGGAGGCCCACACGGCGGCTGGGGAAGCGGCAGCGCGTGGTCAGCGATAGATTTCGCGCCACCTGATGACATTACCCAAGTTTCTTCGGCGTGTTATCGGTCTGCTCACGCGGTCACTGCGGTTGCGTCTGGTATCATCACCCGCAGCGCCGAGGGCGTGGTGATTCTGGACCTGGATGGTGATGGCGACGATACCACTGGATGGAGCATACTCTACTTGCACATCGACTCAGAGGGACGAGTAGAAGCGGGTTCGCGAGTGAAAACAGGTGACGTCATCGGCTACGCATCCTGCGAGGGCGGTGTGTCCAGCGGCACACACGTTCATCTAGCTCGTCGCTACAATGGCGAATGGATACCCGCTGATTGCAGCGGCTGTCCGTCAGATTCAAATACCCCCCAGTTCGTGTTAAGTGGGTGGACTGTTTACGGTTTGATAGGACAGGAATACCAGGGTTATCTACTGCGGGATGGTGAACGTCGCATTGCTGAGCAAGGGCGACTGTCAAAAGATAATCTGGTTTCCTGGTAGGAGGACGTATTGAGCAGGTTCATTCTCATTGTGCGCATGGCGCGACTAATACTTGTTGCCCTCTTCATTTGGCTCGTAGGGGACGGGCTGGGGCTAGTGCTCGCTCAGGAGCCGGTCACATCAACGCCGGTCCGCGCTGAACTGCCTACACTCGCGCCGCCAGTCATCGAGGCTGCAGTAACCGCAACCCCCTCACGAACGCCCACGCCTGAAGGTCAGGTGCTGTTGGAAGCAAAAGCTGATGCTGGGGATGTGAACGTTCGGGCGGAACCCGATATCAGCGCTGAGCGATTGGGGTCAATTCGGGCCGGCAGAACCTATCAGGTGTTCGGCCGCTACTTCCGCTGGCTCCAGTTCCAGTATGACGACGCGCCTGCTGGGCCAGTTCGTGGTTGGGTTTTTGATGAACTTGTCGATATCATTGGCGACCCAAACGCAATTCCCAACTTGCAACCAGACGAATCAGCTCCGCCGGCGGCAAATATCGCGCCAGAAGAAGCGCTTGCGCTCACACCCGGCGGCGCGCTTACAGCGACAGCGAGTGTTCGCATTCTTACACTACCCGGCGCAGAACTTTCGTCGTCAGGGGCGCAGCAATCTGCCGCGCGCGCCGCTGGTGAAGAAAGCGCTGTTCAGCCCTTGCCAACTTTTACATACCCGGCGGATTTGGCCGTCTCCGCGCCAAACGCAGCGAGCCTTGATCGTGTGAACGATACAGCAGCCAGATCAAGGCCGGTGGATTCGCCGGATGGCTTGCCGCCAATCGGACCAATCATCCTGCTTGGCGCAATGGGTCTGCTCGGACTAGCTGTCAGCTCGCTGCGCCGTTAGCCCTGTTTAGTTTAATAGCTGCAACTGCTGCATCCACCGCTTGATGTCTGGCTGTCCTGGGCCGTACGGAAGGAGTGTCCACACCCGCACGACGCCACAGCATTGGGGTTATCAATACGGAAGCCGCCTCCCATGAGGCTGTCAACGAAGTCAATGGTGGAGCCTTGCAGATAGATCAAGCTGGTGGGGTCAACAATTAACCGGACACCATCAACTGCAACAACTGTATCAAAGTCCTTGGGGTGCTCTTCAAACGCCATGCCATACTGCATACCTGAGCATCCACCGCCGGAAACAAAAACGCGGAGCGCATAGTTGGGAATCTGACGCTGCTCCAGCAGCTGCTTAATTACGCCAATGGCGGCAGGGGTCACAGTCAGAGTTGGGGTGTCTATCTGAGCGCCATATGCATCGCTCGCAGCCATACCGGTTTCTCCTCGCAGTACTTCATCAAACTACCAGTTCAGTCTAGCACAATCCGCAGACCCAGTCAATTAAAAAGAAAAAAACTGTAAATATTAGCCGCACTTGGCCTTACTGGGCCGGAATGAAATACATACATGTGTTGTCGCCAGACATCACATGCGATATGCGACGGGGCACAACACCGAGCAAGCCAGCAACCAGCCGCATGTCCATTTCACAGAGCGCGTGCTCACTGCGGGCAACTTGGTGATATGGGCAGTTACTAGTGCAGAGCAAAAAACCGCCATCAGAAGGTTCCCAGCTTGCTTCGTAGCCCTGTCGGGTAAGATAGTCAACAGTCATATCCAGTCGCTGTTCAATGGGCACTGGCGGAATATTCGCGTCTACAACCATTGAACCGGCAACATCCTCCAGAATAACGTTTATGTGATCGGCTGGCAGGTGGCGGCGCATGCCTTGCAGCAGACTCGTGGCCAGCCGCTGGTAGTTGTTCGGAAACTGGGCGTAAGCCTGTTCGGTCAGCGCATACACATGCTGAGGTCGTCCAGGCGTATTGCGATGACGCAGCTGCGGCGAGGCAATAAGATTGTCTTCCTGAAGACGCGTGAGGTGGTGGCGCACAGTGACCGCTGTAATTTCCTTACCGCGCCGCCGCTGAAGTTCTGCAACAATATCATCTACTGTGGCCTCGCCGCGCTCACGCAAGATTTCAATAATCTGTCGTCGGGTTTGCTGCATGTTCCCTCGAAAATATTTCTTGTTTGCATCTGAAAAAAGTTTAACATTGCTCGCTGGTTATTGTCAAATTACGCATACCAAGTACTGGCGCGCTGTCTGCGGCTGTGCTACTATGTTGGCCGCCTGACACGAGCCTGACCAATGACCCACAACACAACGCTAAACCAACCCACACACATCCCTGTAGAGGAGCTGACTGTGCCTGTCCGTGAAGTAGTCGCTTTCCAAGGCGTCCACGGCGCAAATTCTGAACTTGCGATCAGACAGCACTTCGGCGACACGGTGGATGTTCTGCCATGCCACACACTTGCGGACGTGTTCGAGGCAATATACGAAGGCAAAGCGCGCTACGGGCTGCTGCCTGTAGAGAATGCCTTTGCAGGCGCGGTCAGTAAAGCCTATGAGCTTCTTATGGACTCAGACCTGCGTATTCAGGCAGATGTCATCCACCACGTCCACCATGCGCTCCTAGCCCCGCGCGGCCTTGCGCTGGCGGACATCAAGCATGTACGCTCACATCCCCAAGCGCTTGCGCAGTGTGAGCAGTACATCAAGCGTCACGGCTTCGAACCTGTTCCCTGGCACGACACGGCCGGCTCAGCGC
>DAOTWC010000132.1:0-5588 GCA_034435995.1 Anaerolineae bacterium
CTCCGGGTGCAATGTGAGCCGCAAGGATCGCTGCAAAAAGAAGGAGTGCGATAGCTTTCGAAGATTTCATGTGTCCCTCCTGAAGAAGTTCGCCCTTCCCCATGGTCTGCCGGCAGACAGTACACACTGTACGCTGAATAAAACCATAAACGCAAGTATAGAGCGAAAACAAAAGTGAAGCAATTTGCGTATGACTTATGTCACGTCAAGCGTCAATTCATGCTGCACTTCAGACAGCACGGTATCAATAAGACTGCTTTGACCCGTGCTCTCCCCACCCATTTCGACAGCCATAGCCAAGCCCAGCAAGCTGATCTCCGGTGGAAACCGCCCGCTGTCCGCCAGGTTCATGGTCAGCAGCGGACAGCAAAACAGCGCTGCCTTAAGATACTGCCGCCAGTCGGATCGCAGCCAGCCGCGGCGCTTCAGCTCGCGCAGCAGCGGAATGAGGACGTTTTGTACCTTGCTGTTGAGGAATGCGCGGCGGATCGGATGCGGCGCGTAGTTGTGTTTGACGCGCCATTTGTTATCTTCGACCGACAAATTAACCACGGTGTGCCGGCTTTTCTCTAATGGGAAGTACATCCACATGCCGAATACGTTGTGAAACAACGGCTTGGCGAGATCAAGGAACGGATCGTGGCGGCCAGCAAACGCCGGATCGAAATAGATCAGGTGTTGGGTTGAAGTGTCAAAAAACAAATTGCCGTTATGTGCGTCACCGTGTCCAATGATTGATGGCCCTGCTTGTTTGGGAGTTAGAATCAGCAACGCCTGAGAGACCAGTGCATCGAGCGTTGTATCATATCGTTGACCGTTAATCTCCCACACCGCTTGGCGCATCTCCCGCATGTGTCTGGGCCCGCCAGGAAGCAGGAGCGTCTGGTCTACTTGCCTTGTCTGCCCAGGAAGCGGGCCGTAAAAGCGCTCAAACCGCCCACCAGTCAGGCGGTGATGGAACAGTTGATGTACAGGGGCCTTTGCGGCTGCATCCGCTTCCTGCCATTCTAATGTCTTTAGATAGATTTGCAGCAGTTCCTCGTCGGCCTTTTGCTGCGCGCTGATCAGGTTGTCTTCCTGTGTATGGTCGCCGCATTCTATGTTCCAGGCGACATCAAAAACAGACGGCCACTCGACAGCTTGGTAAACTAACAGTTGACGGCCAGCTTCTGTGGACGCATACACGGGCTGAATGACCGGGTAGCCTGCTGCAGCAAGGGCAGCCGCATTGTAATACTCACCCACAACACTGTCAGGCTCGGTGTGTGTCTTGAAGAACAAGCGTTCACCGTTGGCAAGCCACAGAAAGCCGTTAAAAGAATTGAGCGAAACGGCGAGTGGTCGCAGCTCCACTCGCCGCACGTCAAGTTCAAAAGTGTCAGCTATAAACGCGCGCAGCAGGTGTTCAGCCTGGTTCTTATCGGTAAACTGCAGTGCCTGAACACGCTGCAGTGTGTCCGTATCTGCCAAAATGTCACAACCCTACAATCGCGTTGCGCTTGCGTATTGCCATTGCGTGAGCCGGAAAATCCTCATAATCGGCCAAAGTGGCTGTAATTCCCTCCAGCCGGCGATACCCTTCCAATGAGAGATACCCCACGCCACTGCGCTTCAAGAAGTCCTGAACGCTTACAGACGAGAAACTGCGTGCGAAGCCGCCTGTTGGCAGGATTGCGTTTAGCCCCAGGCAGTAGTTGGCTGTGGGAATGGGCGTAAGGTGACCCAGCAGAATCTCCCCAGCATTCTTAATTTTGTTAAGTGTGGCAAATGGATCAGCCGTCATCACTTCAAGATGCTCCGGGCCATAATCGTTCACGAACTGAATGGACTGGTCTAGACTGGACGTGAGCAGAATGCCGCCGTAGTTGCTGAGCACCGTCTCAACGAACTGGCGGCGCCACTCAGGCAGCTCAGCGATATAGCTGGGGAGAATTGCCAGCGCTTGTTCGGCCAACTGTCGGCTGTGGGTAACAAGAATGGCCGCAGAGTCGGGGCCGTGTTCAGCTTCGACAAGCAAATCAAGCGCGGCCAAGCGAGCATCAGCGTGTTCGTCTGCAAGGATGATCGACTCGCTGGGGCCAGCCGGCAGTCCAACATCCACTGTACCGTACAACAGGCGCTTGGCTGCCGACACATAACTGCTGCCTGGCCCAATAATCTTCGATACTTTCGGCACTGTCTCCGTACCAAAGGCCAGGGCCGCTACCGCCTGAATACCGCCCACCACATACATTTCTGTCACGCCGCACATCTGTGCTGCAACCAGTGAAGCAGCGTCCGCTGTGCCGTCTGGAGTGGGTGGGGTAACGACCACGACCCGTGGCACACCAGCCACGACTGCGGGCACGGCCAGCATTAACATCACCGATGGAAAAGCGCCCTTGCCACGCGGCACGTACAGACCAGCGCTAGCTACTGGGCTTACCTTCTCACCTGCCATAACGCCCGGCGCAACCTCGGCAAACCACATGGGTTCTGGCATCTGTTCCTGGTGGAAAGCGCGAATATTCGCGTGAGCCTGCTGGATGGCCTCGATGACTGCTGGGTCAAGCGCCTTGCGCGCTGCTGCGAACTGATCGGGGGCAACGCGCAGCATGGACGCTTCGAAGTTGGCGGCGTCGAACCTGCGGGTGTATTCAACAAGCGCCTCGTCCCCGGATACACGGACTCGCTCGATGATTTCCTGTGCTGTGGGTAGTAAATCGGTGATGTCTAGCTCGGCACGGCGCATGATACGAGCCAGCTCTTCTGAAGAGAGTCGCTCGTATTCCCAGAACTGTATCATGAAAGTTGATCTCCTATGGTATTCATCACTGCAGAACGCCGGCGCGTGCCATTCCAGCGTATATCTGGGACGAGCAGTTCCTGCTTCGTTGCAATCCTATGCTGGAATGGCAGCAGGTCTTTCAGCATCAAGACAAGTTCGTCCCTGATTTGCCCAGAAGGCACATAACCCAGGGCGTCTAATTTCTTGCGCTCTGGGCTGTAATGATGATGCTCTAATTCTTCGCGTGGGTTGTCATAGTAGTCCACTGTGACCTTCAAGCCCAGCCGCTCACCAGCATCGCGAACCAGCTCAGCAATTTGGAAAACAGTGAAGCACTCATCAAACTGATTGATCACGCGGTACTCGCCGCAGGCGGGCGGGTTCTCGATCACGAGAGTCAAACAAGAGATCGAGTCCCTTAGCGGTAAAAACGCCCGTTTCTGCCCGCCAGTCCCGAAAACAGTCAGCGGGTGGCCGATAACTGCCTGCGCGCAGAAGCGGTTGACAACCGTTCCGAAACATTGATCGAAGTCGAGGCGTGTACGGAAGCGAGGTTCTGTTGCCCCCGCTTCAATCTGCGTGCCGAACACCACGCCTTGCATAATATCTGACGCCCGCAGACCCCAGACGCGGCACGCAAACATGGTGTTATTGGAGTCGTGCACTTTGCTCCAATGATAAAAACTTCCTGCTTGTTTGGGAAACGGTAGAACATCCCGCCGGCCGCGATACTCGATTTCGAAAAACCCCTCGGGTATGTCAACGTTGGGCGTGCCATACTCGCCCATTGTGCCGAGCTTCACCAGATGCGCGTCTGGACACACCTCTTTGATGGCCCACAGCAGGTTCAGACTGCCGATAACGTTATTATGCTGCGTGAAAGCTGCGTGTTCCGCGTCAATCATAGAATAAGGCGCTGAGGGTATCTCTGCCAGGTGAACCACCGCTTCTGGCTTGAACTCGGATAAGACTTTAAACAGGGCGGTATAGTCCAGCAGGTTAACCTGCCAGAAGGGCATTGGTTGGCCGAAATGCTCACTATAGGCCTCCAAGCGCTCGTCAATTGGGCTTATCGGAATCGCGCTCTGCCCTCCTACCTCAGCAACGCACTCGCGGCGCAGCAAAACGTCCACACCGCCAACAAAGTGCCCACGGGTTGCCAGATGCTGTGCCAGCGGCCAACCCAGATACCCGTCTACCCCAGCGATCAGAATGCGCACGTCGCTCTGTGCCCTACAGCGTCAGCCGGAAATCAGCCAGGTAGCCCTTCACCGCCAGCAGCTCAGCGTTGAGAATGCTGCATCCAGCAGCGCCGCGAATGGTGTTGTGCGCAAGCGTGACGAACTTATACCCCAGAAGGCGGCATTCACGCAGTCTTCCTATAGATGTTGTCATGCCATTGCCTGCGTCTCGATCCCGTCGAGGCTGCGGACGGTTAATATCGCGCAGATACTGGACAGGTCGTGCCGGCGCACTAGGCAGCGCTGGCACAGGATCAGGGGCCTGGAAAGAGTCCCACGCGGCTATAACATCCTCAAATGGCGGCTTCTCTCCAAGCTCAACAGAGACATTGACAAGATGGCCATCCACAACAGGAACGCGGTTGCATGCCGCACTGGCGCAGGCATCTAGCCAGTGAACTTGCTCACCGCGCAGTTCACCGAGCATGCGCAGTGTTTCTGTCTCTAATTTCTCTTCGTCACCGCTCACATATGGGATCACGTTGTCAACAATATCCAGCGACGCAATACCTGGATAGCCGGCTCCGCTGATCGCCTGCGCGCTTACCATATGAATTTTTTTGACTCCGAAGCACCGCAGCGGCGCCAGCGCCATCACTACCGGCATTGCGGTGCAGTTCGAGTTGGCAACAAGCGCGCCAGTCTTCCAGCCGCGGTGGCTGCGCTGAACGTTCACAAGCTGAATATGGTCAGCATTTACTTCTGGCAGCAGAAGTGGCACATCGTCAATCATCCGGTTAACGGATGCATTGGTGCACACTACGTAACCTGCAGCAGCCAGTTCCATTTCCAGTGGATCAGCGGCCTCTTTCGGGAGCGCAGAAAACACCAGCGGTGACTCTAGAGGCTCATCTGTGCCTTTCACTGTCAGGACAGCGGCAGCAGCAGGCGGTGCGCCATCCAGAACCCAGTTTACCACCTCGCCATAAGAGCGGCCAGCAGTGCGCGCTGAACCGACAACTTCGCAGACTGCAAACCACGGGTGATTCTCAAGCAGTTGTACGAAGCGCTGCCCAACGGCTCCAGTAGCCCCCAATACGGCTACGCTTAACTTTTCTTGCACTTTCATATGATAAGTTTCTGGTGCATAGCAAGGACGAACCTAACCAGTGCTGCTAAATGCCCACCGAGTCGCGTCCTGTTTTCACGGCGGGATATGAACCGAGCATTTTAACGAACGAGGCGCGTTGAACTAGGCGTGCTAGCGCTTCTTGGCATTCTTTGTCCTGCCAGTGTCCCTCGAAATCCAGGTAGAATACCGGTTCCCAGGGACGATTCCTGCGCGGTCGCGACTCGATTTTCGTGAGGTTAATGCCGCGTGTGGCAAACTCGCCAAGACAGTCGTACAGCGCTGCTGGACGATTGCGCGTTGCAAAAACGAGTGAAGTCTTGTTGTACTCACCTCTCGGCGGGTCTTCATGTCCGAGCACGAAAAAGCGCGTGAAATTGTAGGGCACGTCCTCGATGTTAGTGTCCAGCACTTCCAGCTCGTAGAGCTTGCCTGCCAACTCACTCGCGATAACAGCGGTGTGTGGCACCGGATCTGCGGCAAGATCGCGCGCTGAGCCGGCCGTGTCGTG
>DAOTWC010000133.1:0-18376 GCA_034435995.1 Anaerolineae bacterium
GGGGGGCACAAAGAATCCGGATGTGGCGCGAATTATCGCGCTGCGCCCCGACCTGGTGATTGTCAATCAGGAGGAGAACCGGCGCGAGGACGCCGAAGCGCTGCAAGCTGCAAACATCGCTGTTTGGGTGACGCATCCGCGCACGGTAGCTGACGCAATCAATCTGCTGTGGAACATCATGCACGTCTTTGACGAGCCAGCGATGGTCCCGCGTGTGCGTTTGATCGAACAGACGCTGGACTGGGTGCAGGGCGTCAGCCGTGCGTTAGAACAGCGGCCGCGAGTATTTGTCCCAATCTGGTGGGACCCATTGATGACGTTCAACGCTCACACATACATTCATGATCTGCTGCGCGTTTGCGGCGGGGACAACGTTTTTGCGGATCGTGAGAGGCGCTACCCGTTGGCTGCTGACATAGGCTCTGCTGTGCCGTTTGCTTCCGATGACCCCCGCGCTGCTAG
The DNA here is from genome assembly GCA_034435995.1 of Anaerolineae bacterium. Taxonomy (GTDB): domain Bacteria; phylum Chloroflexota; class Anaerolineae; order Aggregatilineales; family Phototrophicaceae; genus DAOTWC01. Next base: position 463 of record DAOTWC010000133.1, read on the forward strand.
TCGCGATACACGCTATCCGCGTGTGACGCTGGCGGAGGTGGAGGCGGCTCAGCCAGAGGTGATTCTGCTGCCCAGCGAGCCGTTTGCTTTTGGCGCTGAGCATATCCAGTTATTCTCAGGCCTGGATGTGCCCGCTGCCCGTAACAGCCGCATCCACCTGATAGACGGATCGCTGCTTACGTGGCATGGCACTCGTCTGGCTCATGCGCTCAACACGCTGCCAGCGCTGCTGATGCCTCTTATGGAGTTGTAATGATGAGCTTTGATGATATGCTGCCGAAAGACCCCGTAAGCGTGATCGCTCATGATCTCATAGTGCCTCTTGGCGTCGTCAAGCTCAACGTTGAACTTGTACAGAAGATGGGCGATCTCAACCCTGCGCAGGCTAAATACGCTGAGCGGGCGCTGCTTGCGATCGAGAGAATCACGGGAATAATTGATACCTGGCTCGAACTTTCTAGGATTGAGAGCAGCGAGGGGCCGGGCCAGCTCGTGGATTGTGACCTGCAAAGTATTATCGCCGGGGCTGTAGAACTCGTTGAACATGCCGCCATGGCGCGCGGTATCAGCCTGCATGTGAATGTCCCCGCCGGGTTAGAACCAGTGCGCGGTGATCCGATTCGCCTGGGGCAGGTGGTAAGCAATCTGCTGGACAATGCTGTTAAGTACAACCGTGACAGTGGGGCAGTTTGGATCGAAGCGGCGCTAGAGCCGGAGGCGGTGCGCGTCAGTGTGCGCGACACCGGCGAGGGCATCCACCCGGATGACCTGCCGCATGTTTTTGATCGCCTGTACCGCGGACGGCAGCGGCAGCGCACTCAAGGCATAGGTCTAGGCCTGGCAATTGCGCGCATGATTGTTATTCGGCATGGCGGCGATATCTGGGCTGAGAGCGCTTATGGGGAAGGCAGCACCTTCAGCTTTCGACTGCCCCGTGCTGGCGGTCTGCGCGATTCGCGCGCCGGCAGCGAACGCGGCAGCACTGTGCCGGAGCCGCTGACCGAGACACCAACAGAAACACCAGATGGTGTTGACGACGACCTTCAGGAATCAGCGAGCGCTGTTCACACCGATTCAAGCAGCGACCTCGTCTAAGCCGCTTGCTGAGCCTTGTGAGAAACTGTACAATTGTCCCCCTGTGGCTGATGACCGCTTCTCATACTGCGTTAGGTGAACGGTGTAATACCGCGTGCAGGACACGAAGCGCACGTTATGATGGAGGTTTGCCGTGAAACGATTGTTTGTGATCTTTGTAATCCTCGCGATACTGGGGGCCGGCGGCGGCTTGACGGCAGCGCTGATCTCAAGCGGTGGCACACCGGACTTCCTGCCATTCTTGAAGCAGGTCTCCAGCCCTGAGGGGTCGGTGTTGATGGTGACGCCGTCGCAGGCGCAGGCGCTGGTGATATTTATCGGTTTCATCCTGTTCAATGTCATTGGCATCGCAGTAACGCTCGGTGTTGTTTTCTGGCTGCTTCATCGGGGCGTCAAGAGCGTTGAAGCTGAGGCTGAGCCAACGGCCTCAAGAGAAACCGCTGTGGTGGAAGAACGCCGGCAGGCAGCGGCAGAAACGTGATCTTTCACAGGTTTTAGTGGAGTAAGGGTTGTGAGCGCTGATGTAGGTGAACTGAAGGCAGCGCGCGGGTTTGCGCGATTGGCCTTGTTTACTGCGCTGCTGACAATCGGATTGATTGTCTTCGGCGCAGTGGTGCGGGTAACAGACTCTGGACTGGGGTGCGGCAACAGCTGGCCGCTGTGTGATGGCACGATCTTCCCGCCGCTGGATAACCTGACGGCGTGGGTTGAATGGCTGCACCGTTTGTTTGCCGCTCTGATTGGCGTGGTGGGACTGGTGACATTGGCAGCAGGGTGGCGGGTGCGCCGCGAACATCAGGCAGCGTTTGCGGCGATTGTCGCTGCTGCGCTGCTCTTTGCCCTGCAAAGCGCCCTTGGGGCGCTGGTTGTCATCCTCGATTTGCCGCCGACAATGGTGGCGCTGCACCTGGGCACTGCCATGCTGCTGCTGGCAGCGCTGCTGTTGGCGGGTGTGATTGGGATGTACAGGCCCCGCGTCCGGCGAGCCAGCGATCAGATCACGCTGCTGACTTACATCACCGCGGCGCTGTCATTGGTGATTATCCTCACGGGAGCGCTGGTGCGGGGCAGCGGCGCGACGCTGGCTTGTGTGGACTGGCCGCTGTGTAATGGGACGCTGTTTCCGTTTGGACAGGGGCAGCTTGCCATTATTCACATGTTTCACCGGCTGGCGGTTGTGGCGTTAGGCGTTGGCCTGGCGCTGTTGGTATGGCAGATATACCGGAGCCGCCCGGAAGCGTGGCCGCGGCGGCTGGCAGCGCTGGCGCTGGTGTTCTACCTGGCACAGGCGGGTGTCGGTGCCCTCTTTGTGCTGACGAGCGCTGCTCCGCTGTGGGGCGCAACGCATGTTGGGCTGGCCGCGGCGACCTGGGCGCTGCTGGTGGCGCTGAGCGCAGTTGAGTTTATGGAGAGCCGCGAGACGCACAGCGAACGGGACGCATGGAATCCGCAATCCGAAGCAATGTCGAACTGAAGGCGACGCTGCGCGCCTACCTAGAGCTGGCCAAGCTGCGCATCGTTCTGCTGCTGCTGTTTACCACGCTCACCGCAATGGTTATCGCATCCGGCGGCATTCCACCGGTGGCTGTGCTGCTGCCAACGCTGCTTGGCGGCGCGCTGGCTGCCGCTGGCTCGAGCACGATCAACCAGTATCTGGACCGTGACATGGACGCCAAGATGGCGCGGACAGCGCGCCGGCCTATTCCATCAGGCCGTATCTCGCCGCTGCACGCGCTGGCCGTGGGTGTAACACATCTCGCTGCCTCGGTCGTTATTCTAGCCGTTTTCGTCAACGGCCTGGCAGCGCTGCTGGCTTTTGCTGGTGGGGTGTACTATGTCGTCGTGTACACCATGCTGCTGAAGCGCAACACGTCGCTCAACATCGTAATCGGCGGCGGAGCAGGGGCGATCCCGGTGCTGGTGGGTTGGGCTGCTGTCACCGGTGGCCTGACGCTGGACGCCTGGCTGCTCTTCGCTATTGTGTTCTACTGGACTCCGCCGCACAGTTGGGCGCTTGCGCTGTTGGTGAACGCAGACTACGCGCGGGCCGGCGTTCCGATGATGCCGGTGGCGCGTGGTGAAGATGCAACCCGTCGGCAGATTCTTGTTTACTCGCTGCTGCTGCTGGTTGTATCGCTGCTGCCGGTTTTGACCAAAACGCTCGGCGCGCTGTATTTGATAGGCGCGGTGCTGCTGGGAGTCGGTCTTGTATGGCACGCTGTCTTACTATTGCGCGACAGCTCCAAGGCAATGGCGCGGCAGGTGTACAAGTACTCGACGTTCTATTTGGCGCTGCTCTTCATGGTGATGATGTTCGATGTGCTGTTATGACTGGGTAATGCTGTGAATGTTTTACAACCTCAACACACGCCGCACTGGCCGCTGTATCTGGTGGCAGCGCTGCTGATCATCACACTGCTGGCGTTTGGCGCGTTATTTGTGGCGGACTCCGTTAACTATCAGGAAACAGTTCACGGCGACATACCTGCAGAAGCCTTGACTGAGCAGTCATACATGGATCGCGTTGACGTGCTGTTGGCGCGGGCCGATCCAACCAGGGGCGACGAACTGCTAGCCCGGTTCGATTGTGTGGCCTGCCACAGAGCCGGCGCTGTCAACGGCGTAGCGCCAGCCTTTAGCGGCATTGCCGCGAGAGCCGCTGAGCGCCGTCCTCCGCTCTCTGCTGCAGCTTATCTATACGAGTCCATTACGCGGCCACAGGCGCATATCGTTGAAGGTTTTGTCGGTGCGATGCCGCAGGATTACGCTGCTCGCCTGACCGACCAGCAGTTGGGCGACATTATCGCCTATCTGCTGACTGCCGACGCCCATTAGGCGTGTTTCGATTCCATGTACCTGGACGCATTCACGCTGTCGGCCCTGGTAGACGAATTCCTAGATGCGCTGGTGGGAGGGCGCGTTCAGGACAGTGTGGAAACGGACGCCGTCGGCATTGGGCTAGAGGTCTACGCTGGTCACCGCCGCCGCTATCTGTACTTGAGCGCTGATCACCATATGCCGCGGGTGCACCTGGTTGAAGACAAGCTGCGCCGGGGCGTGAGCAGCCCGCGACAGATTGGCCTGCTGTTCCGCCGTTATGTGGAAGGCGGGGTTATCTCACACGTCAGTCAGCCGCCCTGGGAGCGAGTCATTCACATTGACGTGGATGGTCCGGAAGGGGCTGTCACGATTGTTGTGGAGCCGATGGAGCGCCGCAGCAACATCCTGCTGGTGCAGGGCGGGATAATTCTGGACTGTATGAGGCGTGTCGGGCCAGAGGAAAACCGCTACCGCCTCAGTTTGCCGAACCACGCTTATATGCCGCCCCCGCCACAAGCAGGCAAACTCGATCCGCTGCTGCTCAGCGCTGCGGATTGGGCTGCGCTTTTTCAAGGGATAGACGATGTTAAGCTGACGACGCAGCGGCTGCTGACAGTGCGGCTGCTCGGCATCAGCCCGCTGCTGGCCAAGGAGATTGTGTACCGGGCCGGTGCGCCTGTTCAGCAGAAAGCAGCCGAGGCGAACCCTGGCGCGCTGTACACCGCGCTGCGCGAGCTGGTTGATCCGCTAGCTGCCCGCGACTGGCAGCCGGGAATTGCAGTTTCCGATGATGGCGACGTGGCGGCCTTCAGCGTCTACCCACTGCGATCTAGCCCGAACTGGCAGCCGGTTGAAACAGTGAGCGCCGCGCTCACCGCCTTCTACGGCGCGCCGATAGGCGATGAAGCCTACACAGCCGCTAAAGGCCCAGTGCGGGCGGCTATCGCGGAAGCCCAAGCGCGGCTGCGGGCCAAGCTTGCCTCACTGGAGCAGGCGCTTACTGACGAAGCTGAACGCAACGTGCTGCGCCGCAGCGGCGAGCTGATACTGGCGTATCAGTATGCGCTGGCAACCGGACAAACAGAGCTGCGGGCGCAGTACGACCTAAGCGAGCCAGAGATGGTTATCCCGCTTGACCCCAACCTGACGCCGCTGGAAAACGCGCAGCGCTACTTTGCCCGCTACGACAAAGCAAAGCGCGCTCTTGAAGACGTGCCCCGGCTGATCCAGGAGACGCGCAACGAGCTGACGTTTCTAGCGCAGCTCGAATCCGATCTGGAGCTGGCCGCAAGTTGGCCCGACATTGACGACGTACAGCAGGCTCTGCAGGCGCGTGGCTACTGGCGCGGCAAGCGCGCAGGCCGAATTGGAGGAGGCCGGCCTGGACCGCTGCGCCTGGCAACGCTAGATGGGTATGTTATATGGGTGGGGCGCAACAGCCGCCAGAACGAAATCGTCACGTTTGAGAAGGCCAGCGGTGAGGATTTGTGGCTGCATGTGCGCGGTGCAGCCGGCGCCCACGTGATCGTGAAGAACGACGGGCGACCGATCCCTGAGACAGTCATCGCGAAGGCAGCAGAGATTGCCGCTTACTACAGCGCCAGCCGCGGAGAGGCCAGCGTGCCAGTGGATGTAACACGGCGGAAGTACGTCAAAAAAATAAAAGGTTTGGGGCCGGGTATGGTAACATACCGCAACGAGACAACCCGGACAGTTGTGCCCCGCGCTGATGCGCTTTCTAGATGAAAGGATAGATTAAATTAAGATGTCTGCCAAGCAGCCGCTGGTGCCACCACCAGGCGCAAAAGTGAATCTGGAAGATTACGATCCCCGTTACTGTGGCAATTATGACAAGAAAAGTGCGCGCGAAGCAGAAGCGGCCCTGGAAGAACGGTTGCCAGAGCTTCAGGAACGCTTGTACGCCGAGGGTAAGCAGGCGCTGCTTGTCATCCTGCAAGCGATGGACGCGGGCGGCAAGGACGGCACGATCAGGCGGGTGTTCGACACGGTCAACCCGCAGGGCGTGCGTGTGACCAGTTTCAAGGTGCCATCCCCTGATGAACTGGCCCGGGATTTCTTGTGGCGCATTCACCGAGAAGTGCCGCCCAAGGGGTACATCGGTATTTTTAACCGAAGTCACTACGAAGATGTGCTGGTGGTGCGCGTAAACGGGCTGGTTCCGGAGCATGTGTGGCGCAAGCGTTACGACATGATTAACGAGTTTGAGCGGTTGCTGGCCGAGAATGGCACGCGCATCCTGAAGTTTTTTCTGCATATCAGCAAAGATGAGCAGAAAAAACGCCTGCAAGAGAGAATTGACGACCCCTCAAAAAACTGGAAGTTCTCAATGGGCGATTTGCCTGTGCGCGAGCGCTGGAACGATTACATGGCTGCTTACGAGGATGCCATTACGCTGTGCAACACGCCGTATGCGCCGTGGCACATCGTGCCGGCTAACCGTAAATGGTATCGCAACTTGGTCGTTACGCAGGTGATTGTTGATGCGCTGGACGCCATGAACCCACAGTATCCCCCTGCCACACTGGGGCTGCATCAAGTTGTGATCCCCGACTGAAGTCGGGTTAGTCGCCCAGGCTGACCCCCAGGGCGCGCGCAGACTCGATCCAGGGGTGGTCAGGCGGCACGGTCTTTCGCTTGCCAACAACTTCAGCCAGCGGCACTGGCACAGCGCCTTCGCCACGTGCAGCGACCATAACCCCAAACACTTCCTCGTGTATGAAGCGCGCGCAGGCTGTTCCCAAGCGGGTTGCCAGCAGGCGATCGGCTGGTGACGGTGTGCCGCCGCGCTGCACATGTCCCAGAATGGTCACGCGAGACTCGAGCCGAGTGAGCGTTTCCAACTGTGCAGTGAGGGTGTGGGTGCTCTGCAGGCGCTCCGCTTCTAGTTCGGCCAGGCGCGCTTTTGCGGCGCGGGCGTTTTTGCCGCTTTCGGCCTGCGCGATTTCTTCCTGGACGGCGTGATAGCTCTGCGCCAGCTCCTTGGACATGGCTCCCTCAGAGACGGCTACAATGCTGAAGCGCTTGCCGGCGCGGCTGCGATCCATGATGGACTCGGCGACTCGCTGCACATCGTAAGGAATCTCGGGAATCAGGATTACATCCGCGCCTCCGGCGATTCCTGCGCCCAGCGCAAGCCACCCGGTGTTGTGGCCCATGACCTCAACGACGATAATACGATGATGGCTGTGGGCAGTACTGTGCAGCCGATCAATCGCCTCTGTTGCAATGGTCAGCGCAGTATCGAAACCGAAAGTAACGTCGGTGAGCGCCACGTCGTTGTCAATAGTTTTGGGCAGCGTGATGATATTGAGGCCTTTCTGTGCCAGCCGGAAGGCGTTCTTCTGTGTGCCTCCTCCGCCCAAGCACACAAGCGCATCCAGATGGTGCTTATGGTAGGTATCCACCATCACATCTGTCATGTCCAACAGCTTGTCGCCTATGGGCATCTTGTGCGGCTTGTCACGGCTGGTTCCTAAAATGGTGCCGCCGACGGTGAGAATGCCGGACAACGCGCCGCTGTCGAGCCGCACGGTGCGGTTTTCCATCAGACCGCGAAAACCGTCACGAAAGCCGATAATGCTCATGCCATAGGCATTCTGGGCAGCCTTGCCCACGCCCCGAATTGCGGCGTTCAGCCCTGGGCTGTCACCGCCAGCCGTTAAAATGCCGATGTACTTTGCCATGTGCGAACCCTCACTTGCTAATCCCCATTAGTGGGCCACGCTGTTCGCTGCTGGCGGCGCGGCGGGCTGCCTCGAGCACTTGGTGGACGCCGATGTCGCGCACACAAGGGTGATTTTCGGGCTTGTCATTCGCCCAGTCCAACACACGACACGGCCGACAGCCGATGTCAGAGGTCAGTGCGATGTGTCGTTCGCGCGATCCCCATGGGCCAAACTCCAGCGGATCGGCTGGGCCATAAAGCGCTACCGTGGGCGCGCCGACAGCAACGGCCAAGTGCAGCGGCCCGCTGTCTGGGCCAAGCACGACGCGCGCGCGCGCAAACAAGGCAGCTAGCTGACCCACACGGGTTTCGCCAGCAATGATGCAGGCTGGCTTGTTCATGAGCGCGGTGATGCGGCGCACCATGCCCAGCTCATGATCGCTGCCGGTGAAAACCGCCGCTGCTTCCAGTTGTTCTGTTAGGGTGTCTGCCACGACAGCCCAAGAACGCTCATCCCAATGCTTGACCCAAGTGCCAGAGCCAGGGTGAACACAGAAAACCGGGTCATCTGGCCCGATGCCCCATTCCTGAAGGTATCCGGCAACAAAACCGCGATCGGCGTCGCTCACCGGGAAATCAAGCGCCGGGGCGTAGTGCGCCGGCGCGCCGATCCAGCTTTCCACCAAGTGTAGATTTTGAACGACAGCGTGAGCTGTTACAGGCGGAACAGGATGTGTCAAAAAAGGTTTTGTGTCGGGCAGGTCGCAGCCAACGCGCACTGGAATCCCGGCCAGGTAGGCTACTAGGGCGCCCCACCAGTGATCAGGCCGGCAGATCACAGCGCTGCTGTAGCCAACACGCCGAATCCGCCGCGCCGCTGCCCACGCCATCTGATATGGCGAGCGCCAGCTGACTTTAGGGTGACGGCTGAAGCCAGGAAATGCCAGCGTCAGCACCAGGTCAACACAGTCATAAGCGGCTATCAGTTCCGCTGACCAGGGTCCGACTAATGCGTGAATCTCAGCTATTGGACGGGCACGCCGCAGCGCATGAACTGCTGGCATAGTGAGCAGCACATCTCCCAGGTGATCCGGGCGGATGAGCAGAATCCGTTCAGCAGCGGGAGGGCGGCAGCTGCGCAGGGGGAGAGCGGCGGCGCTCCTCAGCAGCAGGCGGCGTACACGATGTTTCAGCGGGGCGGCGTGGAAGGCTTTGGCCATGCGCTGGTTGCGTTTGACGAGCGCATCTCTATCCAATACCGCAGTCCTCGTAAGCAGCAAGCAGACGCGGCAACAGTATAGCCCAGTCGAAATGGCTTTTCACCACAGCCAGCGCCGCCTGACCAAGCTGGAAGCGGCGGGTGGGATCGCCAAGCAGCGTAACGATCGCGTCGGTCATCTCGCTGGCATCATCGGTGAGGATCAAGGCGGATTTCACAGCAGCGGGCAAACCGGCAGCAGCAGCGGACGTGGCGACGACCGCACATCCAGCAGCCATAGCCTCAAGGATTTTGAGGCGTGTCCCGCTGCCCATGCGCAGCGGCGCTGCGTACACAGCGGCTGCTTGGAGATACGGCTGCACCGCGTCTACCCAACCGGTGATGAACACGCCAGCTTTTTCGCGCAGGCGTTCAAGCTGCGGGTGCGGACGCTGCCCTACGATGTACAGGCGAGCAGTGGGGATTGCCCGCTGAATCTGCGGCAGGACGGCATTTGTGAACCACAGCATCGCGTCCACATTGGGCCGGTAGTCCATCTTGCCAGTAAAGACCAGCGCGTTCGGCCCTAGATCGAGCGTTTGATCTATTCTGGCATACTCGCTCACGAATATGCCGTTAGGGATGACATGAACGCAGCCATCTGGGCGAAACGGCCGTAGGGCGGCAGCGTCTTCATCAGAAACGGCCAGGACGCAGTTCACTCGCCGGCAGATATCGCGCTCAAAGGCCTGTATGCGCCGCCACTGGATGAGTGAATAAGCGGCTAAAGGCCAGCGGCGTGGTCTTTGACGGTCTACGCGATAGATCGCACGCTGCAGTGCATACTCGGCGTTGTGGGCGTCGTAGCACAAACGCGCGCGCGGCTGCGCAGCACGAACCTGCGGCAGCCAGGCGGCCATTTCCAGCCCTTCGAGCTGCACCAGGTCGAACATTTGCCCCGCCAGCAGCGCGGTAAGAGATGCGCAGAAAGCGCTGCTGCGCAGCCGGCGCGCGAGGTCTGGCGCGTTGGATGTGATCAGATCGAACAGACGCTGAGCGCTGGTGCGGGATGGCGTCGGAACTGTGTGAACGGTCTCGCACAGGTCAACCAGCGGTGTGGACTGGACGGGTGGCGAACCATCGTGGAAGCTCAGCAGGGTTACTTGGTGGCCCGCTGTACTCAAACTGTGCAGCAGACCATAGTTGCGCAGCGCGCCGCCTTGATGAGGCGGGTAGGGCAGCGAGGGCGTAAGCATCAACAGGCGCATGGAGGTTGCTACTGCAGCGCAGTCTGATAGGCGGCGAGCGCAGTGCGGGCTGTTCGCTCCCAGGTAAAGCTGGCTGCCCGCGCCAGTCCGGCCTCGCGCATGGCCGCGCGCCAGGGCTGGTCAGTGAGCGCGCGACACAACGCTGCTGCCAGCGCGGCGGGGTCATCCGGGTCTATCTGCAGGCCAACATCTCCAACCACTTCCGGAAGAGATGAGCGGCTGCTGACAACAGGAACAGTGCCGCAGGCCATCGCCTCAAGCGGGGGAAAGCCAAAGCCTTCGTAGTGTGAAGGCAGCACCAGCACAGCAGCCAGATTGTAGAGCGCTGGCAAATCAGCCGCGCTGATGTCCTCGCGCCACAGAACGCGGTCTTGCAGGCCCAGCGCGTCAGCCATCTCTTGGGTCTCGTCAAACAACCAGCCCCGCTGACCTACCAGAACCAGCGGCGGCGCGTCATGCATCTGACTCAGCAGCAGATGATAGGCTTCCAGCAGGCCGGCAATGTTCTTGCGCGGTTCGAACGTGCCTACAAATAAAATATAGGACTGCGGAAGTCGAAGACGGGCGCGCGCTTCGTCGAGGGCGGCAGGTGGAAGCGGCCGGAAGTTTTCGTCTACGCCAAGCAGGTGTACAGTGATTTTCTCGGCTGGCACGTCCAAGATGGTCACCAGGTCAGCTTTGGTCGCCTCGCTGTCGGTGAGAATGTGATCTGCCTGGCGAACAGCAGTCTCAATTTGGCCGTTGTAGTAGCGCCGGCTCTCGGCGGTCAAATACTGAGGGAAGTGCAGAAAACTCAGATCGTGCACGGTGATAATGTGGCGCCGCGCCCCCCGCCGCGGCGGTATGAAGTCCGGGCTGTGCAGCAGGTCGAGACGAAAGCGCGCGAATTCGGCTGTAAGCGCGAGGCGCTCCCAGCGGTGGTGGCAGGGTGTCCATAGAGCAGCGCGCTGGAAGCGCGTCACCAGCGACTCCCGCGCCTTGCGGCTGTGGAAGACCGTGAAACAGCCGTTTGGCTCTAGGCGCTCCAGCCAGGTAATCAGCTTGCGAATGTACGTGCTGATACCCCCAGTGCGGTAATAAGTGAGACGAGCGTCAATGCCGATGTGAGACATGCGCATAGTATAGCCGCGGCTGATGCTGCTCACCAGCCTGGTGATGCACAGCCTTTCAGTCCACGAACACGCTGCACTCCGGTGTCCAGGGCGGCACACATACTGCGAGAAAAACCAGATCGTCATCGCCCGCGTTGGCGATCTGATGAACACAGCCGGCTGGCACAGCGACTGAGTCGCCAGGTGCGAGATTGACGACCTCGTCATTAAGCGTGAGCCGGGCGTTTCCAGCCAGCAGCGTGTAACTTTCCTCTGCTTGTGGATGGTAGTGCCTTAACGACTGTTTGCCAGCGGGCAGGGTAATGAGCGCCAAACTGTGCTGCCGCGTGCCGCCGGCAGCCGCGCCCATCAGCTCGCACACAATCTCGCCGTGTGGACTGATGATCGGCTTAATGCTTGCTGGGTTGCGAACGTGCATCGCGATGCTTCTCCTTCTTCGTCAGAACCAGCGTGCGATCAGGCGAGCTAACCGTCCATCGGCCTCGAGCGCGTCAAGCGCCGCGTTAACATGCTCAGCCAGCGCTGGCCGATCAGCCCTGCTGGCGATGACGTACAGGCTGTCAGTGACGCGGCTGATTTCTGCCTTCCAGTTGGGGTAGTCGCGCAGATAGAGGTGGGCGCTAGCTGCGTCCACCAGCGCAGCGTCCGCCTGGCCAAGCCGCACGGCATCTAGCGCAAACGAAGGCAGTTCATAGGGGCGTTGTTCGAATGGCAGCACACGGCGCAGCCAGCGCCGCGCCTCTGCGTCAGCTTCACTGCCAAACTCATAAGCCAGCGCGCGGCCAGGTAAGGCGGCCATGCTCAGCACGGGTCGTGCGGCTGGACTAACAAGCACAAGGCCGGCATTGTAATAGGGACGGCTGTAACGAACAGCGCGGGTAAGCATGGGGTCAAAAAGGAGCTGTGCGATCACAATGTCTACCTGATCGGCCCGTAGGGAGTCGTATAGGCCGTCAAAGCCCATGTTGACGAAACGCAGTGGGACGCCGATCTGCTCGGCCAGCGCTTGGCCCAGGTCAACTTCCAGGCCGAAAAGACCGTCTGCGGACACAGCCGCGAACGGCGGGCTGCTAGCGTCTACGCCGATGCGCATTTCGCCGTAAGGAAACAGGCTGCGCGCATGGGGAAGTGAACGCGGCACGCTGGCCCAGCGAACAGCAAAAAGCGCACCAGCCAGCGCCCACAAGGCCACTGATGCCACAACAAGAACGGTCAGCGGTCTTAATCTATCGGCGCGGGCAGCCACAGGTCAGCGCTCCGTTCCGTTCCCCGCGCGTAGCTCTGGACAGCATAGTAGATGGGTTTGGGCTGGAACCCAGGGGTGAGGAGTGTGAAGTTATCAGGGTAGCTGCGAGTAGGCGCTGGATAGCGCAGCACCCACAAGCACATCTTCTCCAGCCATGGCCAGTTAGCTTCGGCGTACTCAAAGGCCTCGATTGTGTAAGACACGCGCTGCGCCGGACGCACAGCGCTGGCCCAGCGCGGATGGTCGTTCCAGCCGGTCTCGGTGATATACACCGGTTTATCTGATCTATCGTAGCGCAGCATGATTTCGTGGAGCAGCTCAACGCGGCGAAAGTTCAGGCGATTCTCGGCTGGTTCGGCGGCAGGCGGCTCAGTGAAGCCGTAAGTGTGGACGGCGAGTGCGTCGAAGTGGGGCGCTGCGCCAGCCCGGTACAAAGCGTCCAGATAAAGCAGGTCGTTCAGGCCGTTGGCGCTGCCCAGCGGCTCTAGCGTGGGGGCCAGCGCTGCTGCTAACACGACAACATCGGGGTTGGCCTGGTGCGCTGGAGCGTAAACTGCTTGCAGCAGACGAGCATACGCTGCGGGGTCAACTGGGCGATAACCCCACTCGAACGCCAGGTTCGGCTCGTTCCAGATGATGATGTGATTAACATCACCAGCGTACCGCGCCGCGAAGGCGGCGACAAACGACGCGAAATGCTCGTACGAGGTCTCTGGCAGGTAATTGAGCGTGCTGTGTGTGTCCTCAACGTCTGCCCGCGCCCACGCCGGCACCAACCCCATACGCGCGATCACCTGCAGTCCTTGGTTGCGGGCGTGTTTAACAATGCGGTCAGCAACCGCCCAGTCGTAGCGGCCCTGCTGCGGTTCGAGATAGGCCCAGGGGAAAAACTCGACAATTGTGGACGCTCCCATTTCGCGCACAAGCTGGAGCGAACGCTGAATTGTCCACTCCCACACTTCGTCAATCAGCCGGGTGTGCACGCAGACGCGGGGTTTGTTCGTGACCACGGACTGCGGCGGGCCGAGCGGTGCACGTGGGCCGGCGGGCAGCAAGCTGCTGACGATAATCCAGACGATGGCCGCGCGCAAGTACCAGCGCCAGTGTGGGCTAAGAACCGTGTCAACGCAGAGAATGCGGTTTAGCATGTAGTCTCAGCGGGGACATATATATGAAGAGCGCGAGCTGCACGGCGCTGTGCCTGATGCATTCCAAGGATGCCGGAAGACGTTCAGACTAAACGAAACGGCGTTTCGAGCGAAACGCCGTATACCCCCGACAGGACTCGAACCTGTGCTTCTGCCTCCGGAGGGCAACGCTCTATCCTCTGAGCTACGGGGGCAACCATCATCATAGTAGCAGATTCTTGACGCGCGGACAAGGGAACGAACGACAAGTGTTATAATAGCGGCGTGTTGAGTCGAATATGTGGACGGCACGCGTGTGAAGTTGTTGATTCTGATTTGCGTCGGAGCAGTGGCCGCCAGCGGCTGCGGCGCGCTGGCCGCGCCGGATACGGCGGCTACACTTCAGGCAGAGAACCTCGGTTTTGTGAGAGAGGCGACCCAGATTGCTCAAGAAGGCGCGGCGAATAAGGCCGTCGTAGCTGCGACTGCCGCCGCCGCCGCGACACGGGTGGCCGAGCTGCAAGGTGTAAACACTGTTCTATTGGCTACCGTTCGCGCTGGCGATCCGCCTCGGCAGGAAGTGGGCGTTGTCGCGCGAACTGGCGGCCGGCCTGAGGGCTTAGCTGAAGGGCAGCGCTGGTTTGTTCGAACTGGCGTATCAACGAGTGTGCGCCAGTCTGATGGCTGTGTTGTCAACCCCCAGGTCAGTTTTCCTGCGGATACTGAACGCATTTACGCTACAGTTCACGGCTACAACATCAACGCCGGCGTGGTGATGAGTGTTGAATGGCTGCACGAAGGCACAGTGGTATGGCGGGAACGCTGGCCGGTTGAACGTAACTGGGCGGACATCTGCATGTGGTTCTACATTGATCGGGAGATTGTTGATCTGAAACCTGGCAGTTGGTCAGCGCGGCTGTTTGCCGATGGCTTCCAACTGGAGGAGCCGATTTCGTTCAGGATTCAAGAGCCGTAGAATCACGCGGCGGCTTTGTGCTGATGGTGGACTCGTGCGCAGGGTGTGTTATTATCACGCACTGCGATCGCAGCGGGGAAAAGCGTTGAGCGCGCGACAGCTGGCAGCAGCGGTGCTCATTGGGATGCTGGCTTCCGGGCTGCTGGCACAGGGCCAGGACGGCGGCCCATCTTCGCCGACGGCGACACCTACGCCCTTCTTGAGTCAGGTGCTTGCCGCCGACATCTACGTACGCGGCGGTCCTGGGCTGGGGTACGTGCCGGTAGGCGGTCTGAGGGGCGGCGCGTTTGTCGTGCCAGTGGGCCGCAGCGCTGACGGTGAGTGGGTGATGATTCGCTACGGCCCCGGTTTTGGTTGGGTGCGGCGCGATTTAGTCTACTGGGTGGCCGATTTGGACGCGCTGCCTATCCTGCGCGAGGATGCCTTAACGCCCACAGTTCGGCCCGGTTCAGAAAGTCCTACGCCGTTTTTCCCCACGCCGACTCCGGTCGGAAACTGGGTGAGTGTAGGGCCAGAAGGGGCGCTGCTACGGGCCGGGCCAGGCCGCGGCTATCTGCGGCTGGGAACCCTGACCAGCGGCGATTTGATTGAAGAACCACTGGGCCGCAATCAGGATGCAACGTGGGTAATGTTCCGCTACGGGGACGGTTTTGCCTGGATTGCGCGCAACTTGGTGGTCTGGAGCAGTGATATTGATGGACTGCCGGTGCTCAGCGAAAACCGCCTGACCCCTACAGCAACACACACGGCATCGTTGACTGCAACGACAACCAGCACGCCATCCCCTACATCTAGCGCGACCCCTACGCCAACAGCAACTGCCACGCCGACGCTCACGGCCACGGTTACTAGCACGCCGACCACCACGCCTACGGCTAGCGCCACGCCAACCGCGACGTCCACGGCCAGTGCCACGCCGACGCTGACGGTTACAGTCACCAGCACGCCGACTGCCACCCTCACAGCCAGCCCTACGGCGAGCGCCACGCCGACAGCTACGCTCACGGCAACCAGCACATCGAGCGCCACGCCCACACCGACTGCGACGCCGAGCGCGACGTCAACGCCGACGGCTACGGTCACGGCAACAACTGCCGCTTCGGCGACAGCTAGCCCCGATACAGCGCTTTTAGTGCCGACTGAGACACTCAGCAGCACCCCGACCACGACCCCATCAATTACGCCGACACTTACCAATACAGCTGCGCCGACGGCCACGGCGGCGATGACCGCCACGGTTACCTCTACCCCGTCCCTGACGCACAGTGCCACACCTACCAGCACCCACGCAGCAACGCCCACGCCAACCATACTGCCAGTTACCAGCACACCGGTTGGCACGCTGGTGGTGCCAACAACGCCGCAGACGCCTGCGCTTTCTGGTGAGCTGCCAACCCCGGATGCTGGGCCTGGAGACGGCATCGCGCTGCCAGTTGAAGCGCTCGTCGGCGGCGGCTTGTTAGTGCTGGTGCTGGGTTACACTGCGCTGTACGCACGCGGTCTGGCCCAGTCTGGACGCTACGCCAAAGGTTTTGTGTTCGACACGTGTCCGATTTGTCAGCGGGGAAAACCGCTTCTGGAAGCTCGCCAAGAGCGCTGGTTCGGCGTGCCACACACGCGCTGGATCGTGAGGTGCACTGAGTGCCGCTCGGTGCTGCGCGAGACCACAGGGCAGCGCTGGCGCTATGCGGTTGATCCGCTAGAGAATCCGTTCTTGTTTGAACGCTTCAACGGCCGCGAGGTAGACGCCGATTTGCTACGCGAGCTGGCGCGGCGCGCGCCGGAGTTCGCTGCCCATCGGCCCCCGCGTCCCGTGACACCGCCGACCTTCGTAGACGATGACGATGAGGAAAAATAGCAAACCGTGAAGCGGGCATATTTCCTGCTGCCGGCTGTTTTTCTGCTGACCGCCTGCCAGCCGGCAGCGCCCCGGCAGACGCCTTTTGCAGCAACTGCTATTCCAGCAGCTTCTAACGACGACTCTGAATCGGTCGCGCAGGTCCTAACAGCCGTACCCACGGCCAATCCTGCCCCGAGCCGCACGCCGACCCTTCCCCCCACAGAGACCCACACACCGACGGCTACTCCGTCACCAACGCCTACGCCAACGGCCACGCCCCAGCCAACAGATACACTCGTGCCTACACAGACACACACGCCTCTGCCAATTGGATCGCTGGTATTTTCGAGTTCGACAAGCGATCCCAACGGCACGCCTGTTCCCTCCTGGACTCCGCCGCCCCCCGATTCTGCGGCGGAGATTAGCGACCATTATCGCCTGCGCCGGCCAATTGCCGACGGCGGCACAAACTGGATTGACCGCACATACCCGTATGGCGGCACTTCTGGCGGACGCCTTCAGATTCACTCCGGTGTAGAGTTCGTCAATCCGCGGGGAACGCCTATCCTGGCGGCAGCGGACGGGACAGTTGTGTTTGCTGGCAGCGACTCCGCTGTGCTACTTGGCCCGCAGCTTAATTACTACGGAAACGTCGTTATCATTCAGCATCCCTTCACCTCGCCGGAGGGCCAACCGGTTTTCACTTTGTATGGACACATGGATCGTGTTGAAGTGGATGTTGGTCAGTCTGTGCGTCAGGGCGATCCGATTGGCAAAGTGGGTGACACAGGTGTCGCGTTTGGGCCGCACCTGCATTTTGAGGTGCGTGTAGGCGATTACACAAGTTTTAGCGCGACGCGCAACCCGGAATTGTGGATTTACCCGTATCGCGGTTACGGGACGCTCGCCGGCCGCGTTATAGACGCTAACGGCAATCTGCTTTACGATGTAACCCTGAGCGTCAAATCTTCAGATATTCAGCGCTACGCTTTTTCCTACGCTGGGCCGCCGGCGAACAGCGATCCGGCGTTTGGCGAAAACTTTACGCTGGGCGATTTGCCTGCTAACTATTACGAAGTGACCGTCAGCGAGAACGGACGGGTGCGCTTCCAGCGCGTCATCTATGTATACCCCAACCGCACAACATGGCTTGATGTCCAGCTGAATTAACGCGAATATAAAGCCGCGCCGGCCCCGCTTTTCAGAGGCCGGCGCGCGCGCACAAATCTAGCGGATCAGTTCTGATACACCCGGAAGGTAATGACAAACTGGTTGCCTGGTATGTCATCAACACGAATCGCGCCTCGGTTGCCGTCAGCCGTAAGCACACCGATGACAAATCCGGCGTTTAACTGTGAGCGCAGAATCGTGGTCTGGTTAACAATCGTGGGATTTATCATATCCCAGTGCACGCTGTCGAACGTGACACCGGTAAGGATGCCCAGCTTAGCTGTGCCTAGGGCGTCGAGCTGCAGCGCGTTAGTATTCCAGACCACATCAGCGAGCAAACCGTTCCCCTCCAGGTCAAGCGTGTTGCCGGGGTTAAG
>DAOTWC010000134.1:0-26996 GCA_034435995.1 Anaerolineae bacterium
GTGGCGGTGACGCCGTTCAACAACCCCACCGCCTTCCTGGCCACCGGGCGCGCCCTCGACGCCACGACCACGCTGGTCGTGGGGCCGGTGCTGATCAGCACGCCGGGGCGCTACCTGTTCATCATCAGCGACACAAATACGCCGGCCCTCACCAGCGATTTCGCTGTCCTCATCGGCGACGTCACCGGCCAAACGGTCTTCGGCCCCAGCTTGCAGCTTGACCCGTCCGGCCAGGTGATCATCGCGCCGCCGCAGCCGCCCGCTTTCTTTACGCCAACGCCGCTGCCAGGCGTCTTTACGCCGATCCCGCCGGGCGGGGCTGTGGTCTGCCCATCGCTGGCGTTCACCTGTGCCCAGCTCCTGAGCTGCGCCGAGGCGCGGGCGTGCCTGGCGGCGGGCAACTTCACGCTCGACCCGAACAACAACGGCATCCCATGCGAGGAAACGCTGTGCAAGCCGTGATATAAAACACTCACCCCCGCCGCTGTCGCGGCGGGGGTGAGGCTGCGCTGTGCCGGTCAGCCTCAGCCGATGCTGTAGGTCACGCGCACCTGCACGGTCACGCTGAGCTGACCGGTCTCTACCGGCGCGCCGCCGCCCAGGCCAAAAGCCTGCGGGAAAAGCGTTGGTGTGCCGATCTCGCCTTCAACGACCACCACCGGCGCGCCCAGCGCGACGCCGGTGAGCGCCGCGAGCTGCTCAGCGCGGGCGCGGGCATCGGCCACCGCCTTCTCGCGCGCCTGGGCCTGCAGCGCCGCCGGGTCCGACAGGCTGAAGCTCAGGCCGTTGATCGTGTTCGCGCCGGCGTTCACGCCCGCGCTGATGACGTCGCCGGCGCTGTCCACGTCGCGGATGGTCACGCGCAGCATGTTGCTGACACGGTAGATCACGCGCTCGCCGGGCATGCCGGTCTGCGGGTCATAGGGCGTCTCTTGGTAGAGCGACAGCCCCAGCGTCTGCAGGTCCTCAACGGCGATGCCCTGGCCAAGCAGCGCGTCGCGCACGGCGTTCAGGCGGCTGTTGGCCTCGCTGAAGGCGGCCACCACGTCGCTGTTGATGGTCTGGACGCCCAACTCCAGAATGGCGATGTCTGGCGCGCCAGAAGCTGTGCCCACGCCTGTCACGGTGAGCGTGTTGGCCGGGTTGTCCTGGGCGGCGGCGCTGCCTGTCACGACGGCCAGCAGCCCGGCTGCCAGCGCCAGCGCGGCCCCGATGCGCATCCACTGCTTATACATAAACTATCCTCCTCACAGCGTTATGTGCGTCCCGCACAAGCGGGACGTCTTCAGTATATTAGACGCCGCCAGGGGCGGGAAGGTTCCGAACCATCACTGGAAGCGCGCCCAGCGGCGGGATACCATAAGGCGCGGCGTGGGGGCAGCGGAGGGCAAACAATGACAGAAACGACCCAGCGGTTCAACTGGCGGGCGACAGCCGGGCGGCTGATCCTGTTGACGGTTGGCACGCTGATCGGCGCGGCAGCGGTCAACCTGTTTTTTGAGCCGTATTCGATCGCGCCCAGCGGCGTGTCTGGCCTGGCCGTGATCCTCAACTACTGGATCGGCACGCCTATCGGCCTGGTGATCCTGCTGGGCAACATCCCGATCCAACTGCTGGCGCTGCGGACGCTGGGCGGCTGGAAAGTGGTGGCCCGCACGGTGTACGTGGTGGCGCTGTACGCGCTGGCCATTGACCTGACCGCGCCGCTGTTCCCGCAGCAGGGCATCACCGAGGATCGGCTGCTGGCGGCGCTGTTCGGCGGCATCCTGGGCGGCATCGCCGGCGGGCTGATCTACCGCGCCGGCGGCACGTTCGGCGGCACATCCACGCTGGCGCGCATCCTGCAAAAGCGCCTGGGCACACCGCTGAACAACACGTATCTCTACACCGACACCGCCGTCGTGCTGCTGGCCGGCGTGATTTTCGGCTGGGAGGGCGCGCTGTACGCTATAGTGGCCATCTTCGTGGACGGCACGCTGGCCGACTACGTGCTGGACGGGCCGAGCACGATCCGCACCGCCACTGTCATCACCGACTACCCGGACGCGGTAGCGCAGGCGGTGATCGCCCAGTTGGGGCGCGGCGTGACGCTGTGGCAGGGCACGGGCATGTACACTGGACTGCCGCGCGCTGTGCTGTTCGTGACAGTGCTGCGCCCGCAGGTGGGCGAACTGCGGGCGCTGGTGCTCGCGGCGGACCCGCAGGCCTTTATCGTGATCGGCCAGGGGCACACCGCCTACGGCGAGGGGTTCTCGCCGCCGGCGCGGGGCGCGCGTGGCTAGAAGAAGCTGCTGATAAGCTGGAGCAGCGCGCCGATGCTGCTGGGATCGCCGGACTGCACCCGCGTTCGGCTGGCCTGGGCGATGGCGTTGAGCGTGGTCACGTCAGCGTCCGCGCCGTAGGCCAGCGGCACGACAATCACCGGGTTGAGCGAATCGCGGCTGGCGCTGATGGCCTGCAGCGCGTCGTTGAGCGTGACGCCGGACGAGCCGGTGTCCGCCCCGTCGCTGAGCAGCACCACGGCGCGCACGCGGTCGCTGTCCTGTTCGCTGTTGAGCTGCTCTACCACTGTGCGCAGCGCTAGGTACAGCTCGGTGCCGCCGCTGGCGCGCAGGCTCTTGATGTGCGACGTGAGCTGTTCGCGCACGTTTTCCAGCCCGCCCATCGTCACGCGCGTCTGCACGGCGTCGCTGAAGGTCGTCAGGCCAACGCGGCTGCCGCTTTCCAGCGCCTCGACGAAGCGCAGGGCTGCCTCGCGCGCCTGATCTATCTTGCCGTCGTCGCTCATCGAGCCTGATGTGTCAATCAGCAGGATGATGTCGGCCTGTTTCTTGACCAGCGTCCAGCTCTGCTGGATGGCGTTGATCGTGCTGTAGTCCGGCAGATCGAGGATGACGGCGGGGCCTTCCGGCAGGACGCCGGTCTCCTCGACGAACGGATAGCCCAGGGCCACGTTGGGGTTGGCCGGGCGGAAGCCGAACGTCATGATGTATTCCTGCGAAGGCGCACTGAGGACGAAATCGGTGAAAACGCGGGCTGCGTCGCGCTGTTCCTGCGTCGTCCAGCCGCCCTGGCTGACGTCAAGCTGGACGATGCCGAAGGGGTGCTCGTGCCAGAACGTGCCCTCGGCGGGGTAGAGGGCCAGCAGCCGGCCGCCCTGCGGCTGTAAGCAGGTTTGGTCCCCCTGGGCAGCGCCCAGGTTGATACAGATCAGGTCAGTTTCCTCCAGAGCCAGCATATCAAGATAATCCGGCCCCTGGCCGAAGTAGGCTAGGAAGTCCTCGGTGCGGCGTGAGTAGTGGCGCACCAGGTTCTGAATCTCGCGCATGCAGGCCTGCACGTTCGGGTCGCTGACCTGCTCGGCGGTCAGGCGGCGGTCGGTGAAGCCGTTCTGGCGGGCGCAGGCGTAGAACTCAATGATCGTGGCCGAAAGACCGGTGGAGCTGTGGCGCGGGTCGGCGTGGCCGTAGTAGACGGCGCGGCGGCCCTGCGGCCAGCCGTCGTCAAGCACAGCGAGCAGGTCGGCCCAGCCAATGTCACGCCGGTCTTTGCCGGTGGCCGCCATAAGCTGGTTGAGGCGTTCCTCCCAGATGCCGATCACAACAGGCGAGAGGGCCGTGCCAGGCGCGTCAGACAGGTTGAATACGGTGCGGTTGGCGTTGTAGTTCACCCATCCCAGCCAGTGGCCGACCGACGGCTGGAAGATGGTCGGTTTGTAGACGTTGGCGTTGTTGGGCGCGATCAGGGCGTTGACGATGCCCTGGGCAACTGTGCCGGACGAGCCGGTGACGGGGTCAGTGCCCCACACGTAAATCGGCTTCTCGCCCTGGGCCAGCGGCTGGCCGCTCACCGGGTTCTTGCCGTCGGCGTAGGCCTGGTTGAAGCGCCGGATCAGCTCCGGCATGTACTCCTCGGTTTCCGGCCCATAGACCAGGTAGATGTCCACAGCGTTGGCCGGGCGCGGCACGCCGCCGTTGTGTTTGTAGACCTCAAAGCCGGGCGCTGGCCGCGGGCCGCTGGCCTGCGCGCCGCCGCCGGCGCTGTCCCCGCTGCAAGCCGCGACCAGCAGCGCCAGCACGAGAGCGAATGTGCAGAGTCGTTGGGATTTCACTGTACACCCTTTCGATTGTGATGCTCATC
Organism: Anaerolineae bacterium; assembly: GCA_034435995.1. Lineage (GTDB taxonomy): Bacteria > Chloroflexota > Anaerolineae > Aggregatilineales > Phototrophicaceae > DAOTWC01. Next base: position 4,141 of record DAOTWC010000134.1, read on the forward strand.
ACAATTGTAAGGTGCAATGGAGGCAGTCATTTTAAGTGAGCGTTAAGCCAGCCTTGAAACGCCAATAAACAACCAGGAATGCGGGGGCGAGCGCCCCCGTTCCAGCGCAAGCGCCTCACCTCGCCACCTAAAGGCGACAGGCCCGCCAGGGCGACAGGGTGAGGCGCGCCGGTTGGATACGGGTTTTAGGACGGACGGTTGAAGCGGCGCACGACCAGCGCGCCGGCCACGATCGCCAGCACGCCGACGGCGGCCAGCAGCGCCCAGCGCCACCAGGGCGTCTCGCCGGTGGCCACCAGCTCGCCGGCGCGCACCACCTGGGCCTGCGCTTCCAGGCTGCCGAAGCGGGCCGAGTTGAGCGCGATGAACGGCGCGTCGGTGAGCATCCGCGTGCGGACCGTGATGGTGACCGTTTCGTTCGGCCCCAGCGCGCCCACGACGACGGTCACGCGCTGGCCGCTGAAAGTGGCGCTGCCCCGGCTGGCCGTCACCGAGAGAATTTCGAAGCCGGCCGGGATGTCGTCCTCAACAGTGGCGTTGGTGAGCGCAGCGCCGGTCGTGTTAGTCGCCGTGATCGTCCAGGTGACGATGTCGCCGGGTTGGGCAAATGGCGGGTCAACCGTCTTGGTGAAGCTGCCGCCGATGCCAGGCTGTCCTGGCTGGCCTGGCTGGCCTGGCGCGCCCGACTCGCCGGGCTGGCTTGGCTCGCCCGGAATGGGCGTGGGCGTGAGGATCTGCGGCGGCGGGCCGCCCTCAACGAAACCGAAATCGTAGGTGTGGTTGTTGTCGCCGGGGTCGCCCACCACCAGGTCCACGGTGGGGAAGCCGTTGATGAGCACGCCGTCGGAGTCGCGGGTGTCGCCGCCGACATTGGGCAGGGTGAGCTGCAGGTCCTCGAGCGGGCCACCCGGCTGATAGTCGGCAGGGTTGTCCAGGCGGATGGTGTAGCGCGTGTTGAAACGCAGGCCGCCGGGCACGTTGGCGTTGTTGAACAGGTACTCGCCGTTGGCATTGGTGGTCGTCGTGGCGATCAGCGCGCCGTTTTGGTCGTAAAGCCTGACCGTCACGCCGGCCAGCGGGCGCTCGCCGGGGTCCTGGATGCCGTTGCGGTTGACGTCAAGCCAGACGCGGTTGCCGATCTCAACCGGCGCGGGTTCGCACAGTCCCTCCAGGTCGCCCAGGCCGTTGGCCTTGCCGAACAGCGGCGGCGCGCCCAGCTCGCCGTCGAAGATGCGGTAGGCGCGGGTCGTCTGGCCGGTGAGGTTGTTGTCCCAACGCACGCCGCCGTCGAACAGCACAGCGCCGCTGAACGGGATGCGGATGGGGTCCATGTGCGTGCTGGTGATGTTGGGCTGGCCCTGAAGCTGAAACAGGCTGCCCAGCGAGGTTTCGTCGTGGAAGCCGGGCAGGTCATCGTGGAAGTAGTACTCGCCTTGCCCTGGCCCCTGCGGCCGCTGGCCCGGCGTGAACACGCCGCCGGTGGTGACGCCGCCGCACGTGCCGTTGTTCTCCAGCGTCCAGCCGCCGGCGCCGTTGGCGCAGGCGCGCAGGATGTCGCCCGCCGGGATCACAAAATAGAGACGGTTGTTATCCTGGGTCGGGTCGGTGCTGAAGGCCAGGTTGCCCACCTGGTCGCCGAAGCGGTCGCGGAAGCCCAGGATCATGTCGCCCGCGTCAAACTCGATGTCGGTCAGCCAGGGCTGCGGGTACACGATGCCGGTCTGGGATCCCGCCCCCGGCTCGGTGAAACCGCCAAAGGCGCTGCGCCAGGGGTTCCAATTGGCCGGGTAAAGCGTAAGGCAGTCCGGGTTCTGCGTGTCGTCGGTGCAGCCGCGCTGGAAGTTGAGCGGGAACTCTAGGCGCAGGGTGAAGGCGCTGGTGGCTGGGTTGAACGAGTAGACGTAGGCGCGCAGGTTGGCGGCGTTCTGCGTGCTCTCCGCCGAGCAGACCGCGCCCAGGTACACCAGGCCGTCCTCGAACTGGAGCGCGAACGGGCGCAGGTCAGCAGCGGGGCAGTTTCCGGGAACGGGCACGGGAAAGGACGCCACCGCGCCGGCGGTCGGGCTGGCCCCGCCGACAGAGATCACGTCAATGCGGTTGAGCGTGTTGTTGAACAGGTTGACGGCCCACAGCGTGCGCCCGTCGTCGGAGATCGAGAGGCCGCCCAGACCAAGGCGCCCCACCAGCGGGAAGGTAGCGGCGTCAATCAACCAGGGGGTGGCGTCTGGCCCCTGCGGCTGCGGGTCAGCGCCGGCGTTGAGCGTGGCGAAGATGCTGATGGCCCCTGTGTCCTGGTCAATGGCGTAGATAGCGCCTGGCCCACCCGGCCCCAGGCCGGCGTGGCGTTTCAAGAAAGCGCCGGCAAACAGCGTGCTGCTGGTGCGGTGGTAGGCCAGGCCCCAGGTCGAGCCGATGTCGTTGGCCTGCGCCAGCGGCGTGTAGGGCGGGTTGTCGAAGCGCGCGCCCGGCGGCGGGGTGAAATCGCCGCTGCCGGCGGTGTAAGGAAAGGCCACCATCGTGGTATCGGTCACGCCGATTTGGTAGCCGATGACGAAGCAGCTCGTGGCAACGTTCGGGTTCTGCTGGCAGTAGTGGCCGGGGTTGTTGACGCCGAAATCGAGCGCCGGCGCGCCCGGCGCGCACGTGACGAACGTCACCGAGGTGTTGTTCTGGCTGCCTGCCGGGCCGGAGCGCAGATAGGCCGGCAGGCCGGTGAACTCGACGCGCACCTCCACACCCTGGGGTAGGCCGGCCAGCGTGTATTGGCCGCCTGCGCCAGTGACCACGGAGGCGACCACGCTGCCGTCTGCGCCGAACGCTGTGACGGTGATGCCGGCCACGCCTGGCTCGCGCGGGCCGCGGCTGCCGCTGGCGTCGTAATCGCGGAACACAGTGCCGCTGAGCGAGCAGGCCGGCTGAGCCGTGGCAGCAGGAACTGCCTGCTCCAGGTTTGCCACGGCTGCCAGCAGCAGACCCAGCACAAGTAACAGGCGAACGCTGCGCTTACCCATAGAATCTGATCCCTTCCCCCAAAGGTGAGGCTGCCTCACCGGAGGTTGTGCTGATGCGATAGATCAATAATACATGAAAAACGTATACAGCCGTTGTAAGAATCTGCTGCACATTCTCTACCTAACGTCATTTAGCGTCATAGTGCCTAACATCAGCATAACACTAACCGGCTTGCGCCCCAATCAGGCGCGGCGCGCCACCTCCCAAGCGAGGTGGTTGATCTCCGGCAGAATCAGCCTCTCCAGCGCGGTGCGGACGGCGTGCGGGCTGCCCGGCATCGAGACAACAACCACGCCCCGGTAAACGCCGGCTGTCGCCCGGCTGAGCATGGCCGCCGTGCCGATCTCCTGGTAGCTGATGGCGCGGAACAGCTCGCCGAAACCGGGCAGCGTTTTCTCCAGGCGGCGGCTGATGACGTCGTAGGTGGTGTCGCGCGGGCTGATGCCAGTCCCGCCGTTGAACAGGACGATCTGCACACCGGGCAGGGCGCACAGCTCGTCAAGGGCCGCAGCCACCTGATCCGGCTCATCTCTGATGAGGCGGTAGGCGGCGACTGTGTGGCCCAGCTCGGCCAAACGCGCCGCGATATAGCTCTGGTTGGCGTCAGTCTCCGGCGTGCGCGTGTCGCTCACCGTCACCGTGGCGACGGTCACCGGCCCGCGGCCGGCCTGCTGGCGGTGTTCCTCTGCGCCCAATGGTTACATCTCCTCCTGCTGTGTGCTCCGGGTGCTGTGTGTTCCGGCCGCTGCCCACCAGCCGTCTGCGCCACAGTTGGTTAAGCCCACTTTAGCGCATCCACGCCGCGCCAGCAAACGCAGCGGGGTCTGGCATACTGCCCCCCGCCGGAATCGGGTTACAATACGGATATGAGGCCGTCGTTCAGTTTCTGCGGGCGGCAGCTCGGAACAGGTGGAAACGCGCGGTGACCGACTACCGGGTGAATATCTGGCGCATGCAAACGCGGGGCGACACGCAGGGCCTGATCGCCGCCCTGAGCGATGACAGCCCAGCCGTGCGGCGCAGCGCCGCCGCCGCGCTGCACGCGCTGGGCGTGGTGACAGCCGTGCCGCACCTGCGCACCGCGCTGGCGCGCGAAACAGACCTGAACACGCGCCTCAGCCTGTCCGCCGCGCTGCGCCATCTGCAGCAGGAAAGCAGTGCGGACGACGGCAGCGGCCCGGAGGACGTTGACCGGCTGGTGGAACAGCTGCGCAGCAGCCAGCCGGCGCGGATTATCGAGGCCGCCGAGGCGCTGGGCCGCCTGCAGGATCGGCTGGCGGTAGGGCCGCTGGTGGTCGTGTTCAACGACACGGCGCTGCCCGGCCGCGTGCGGCTGGCGGCGGCCCGCGCGCTGCTGGCGATGAACAGCGCCCCGGCCGTGGTCACGCTGCTGGCCGCCCTCGACAGCGACGACTGGCACATCCAGCGCAACGGCTTGGCGGTGCTGGGCCACCTGCGCGCCGATTGGGCTGTTGACGCAATCTGTGCCCACCTGGACTCGGCCAACGAGATTGTCCGGCGCACCGCGCGCGCTGCCCTGCGCCGCATTGGCACGCCGGAGGCGCTGGCGGCGCTGGCGGCGGCCGACAGCGATGGGGCAGACGCGGCCTACCGGCTGGCGCGCGCTGTCACTAAACCGCTGGCAGCGCCCGACGAGGCCAGCGCTGGCCCACAAACCCGGCCGCCGGCGCCGTCTGACGCATGACGCAGCCCGCCAAGGCGCGCGCTGTGCCTGCGCAGCTGCTTTGTCACTGCTGGAAATGAGTTTATACAAAGTCTGCTGCGTCAGCAGCGACCAGAGGTTTACATGAACGAGTCCCCAGCGCCTGTGCGCGCGGCCAACGGGCGGCCTACGCCGGCTGCCAGCGCCTTTACCGACCGCCTGCCTTATCCGCGCGGCCCGTTCCGCCGGCTGCTGCGCGCGCCCATCTGGCTGTACCGGCTGGGGCTGGGCGCGCCGCTGGGCAGCGCGCACATCATGGTGCTCACCACCACCGGCCGCGTCTCCGGCCAGCCGCGCCACACGGCCATTGAGTTCCGCACACACGGCAGCAAGACCTATCTCATCTCGGCCTGGGGCGAGCGCCCGCAGTGGTACAAAAACCTGCTGGCCCAGCCGGTCGTCGGGGTGGCCCAGGGCAGCCAGCGCTTCACAGCGCGCGCCAGCGTGGTGGACGACGCCGGCGAGGCGGCCCGCGTCCTCTATCTGTTCCGCAAGCGCGCGCCGGCCATCTACGACGCGCTGATGGCGCGCCTCAGCAGCAAAGAAACAGTGAGCGCGCGCACCGTGCCCGCCATCACCGATCACTTCGTGATTGTGCGCCTGGACCCCGCACCCGACGCGGCCGGGCCGAAGCCGGTGCAGGCGGATTGGCGTGGGATTGGCCTGGGACTGGCGGCTGGCCTCGCTGGGCTGCTGCTGGCCGCGGCCCTGCTGCGCGCGCTCAGACGGGCGCGCGCCTGAGCGCATGGCCGACGCGGTGCAGCTTCTGCGCCAGCTGCGGCTGGCGCTTCAGCGCGGCGATTACCCGGAAGCGGTTGACTGTCTGCGCCAGGCGGCCGAGCTGGCGCGAGCGGCGGGCGACCAGGCTGCCGAGGGCCGTCACCTGGGCAACTTGGCGCTGCTGCACCACCGGCTGCGCCAGCCGGCGCAGGCGCTGGCCTGCCTGGAACAGGCGCTGGCGCTGGTGCGCGCCGCCGGCGACCGGGTGGCCGAGGACGGCCTGCTGGGCAACATGGGCAACATCCTGCGCGAGCTGGGCCGCCACACCGAAGCGATTGCCTACCTCAACCAGGCGCTGCTGCTGGCCCAGGAAATGGGCGACCTGCGCGGGCGCGGCATCTGGCTGGCCAACCTGGGCCTGGTCTATGACGATCTGGGCCAGCACGACCAAGCCGCCGACTATCACGCGCAGGCGGTGAACGTCGCCCGCCAGCTTTTCGACCAGCGCGGCCTGGCGCAGCGCCTGGGCAAGCTGGGCGACAGCCGCTTCGCTCAAGCCGATTTTGGCGGCGCGGCTGCCGCCTACGCCGAAGCGGCGGCGATCAGCCAGGCCATCGGCGACCGGCAGGGCGCGGTCGAACGGCTGGCAGGCCTGGGCCATGCGCGCCTTCAGCTTGGCGTCAGCGCAGGCAGCGCCGAAAACGCCTCCGCCCACTTCCGCGCGGCCGGCGACGCTTACACCCAGGCGCTGGCGCTGGCCGCCGCGCTGGACGACCTCTCCGCTCAGGCTGAGCTGCTCATTGGCCTGGGCAGCGCGCTGGGCAGCTTGGGCGATTACGCCGCCGCCGCCGAGCGCTTCGGCGCCGCTGCCAGCCTATTCGAACAGTTGGGCCGCCCTGAACGGCTGGAGGCCGCCCGCCAGGGTCACGATCTGGCGCTGGCGCTGGCCCGCGGCCGCTGAGGCGCGTTAGGGCGCGGCGCTGGGCCTGGCCTTCGGCGTGATCTTCGTCCGCACTGGCAACCTGCTGGCCCCTTCCCTGACACACGTCGCGCTCAACGTCGCGGGCGCGCTCCTCGGCTGAGCGCCGCCAGCCCGTTTGTTAGGCTTAAGTTAGGCGCGTTTGAGGCTGCAGCCGTAACATGCGCTGTAAACGCGTAACGATTCCTGTAAAAAGTAAATGGCAGATGAGAAAAGTCTGTGCAGAATGTGAATTCCGTTATACTGGCGTTATCTCAATTGGTGTGTAAGCGACCTTATTAAACGCGGGGGCTGTGGGGGAATGTACAGGCGCACGCGCGCGAACCGCTTCTCAGGGATGACGTTCGTGGTGCTGCTGGGCATGGTGGCAGGGGCTGCTTTCCTGCTGGGCGACGGCTGGACGCCTGCCGGCGCAGCAGGCCGCCAGCCGGCGGCAGCGCTGCCCGCGCCGCAGCCAGACGCCCCCGCAGCCACCCCCACGCTTGACCCCTTTGTCCAGTCGCGACCAACGGCGCGCGAGATCACAGCCGGCGCGACGCTGTTCGCGCCAACCGCCGGCATCAGCGCCCCAATCGTTCAGACATATCTCGACGGCGTGAGCTGGGACGTGCGCGAGCTGGGCGCGGCCGCCGGCCACCTGCAGGGCACGGCCTGGCTGGACCGGCCAGGCAACATCGTGCTGGCCGGGCACGTTGAGCTGGCCAACGGACGGCGCGGCGTGTTCGCCAGCATTGACCGCCTGAGCGTGGGCGACCCGCTCATTGTGACGCAGGACGGCCAGCACCGCATCTACACGGTGCGCGAGCTGCGCCGCGTCGAGCCGCGCGACATGACGGTGCTGTACCCGGCCGCTGACGAGCGCCTGACGCTCATCACGTGCTCTGATTACGACTTCGTGCGCGATGTTTACCACGAACGGCTGGTGGTAGTGGCAGTGCGCGCCGCCTGATCCTGCGCTTGTCAGTCCTCAAACAGGTTGAGCATATACGCCACCGAGAGACCCTGTTCCTCTAGGTGAGCGCGCAGCTTGCGGCGCGCGTCGTGCAGCAGCTTGTAGAGCGCGTTGCGGTTGGTGTCCATCTGCTCGGCCACGACCTCCAGCGGCACGCCGCGCAGCGCCACCGCCTCCAGCGCCTGAAACTGGCGCTCGGTGAGGGCTTCGCTCAGCGCTGCCGTGATCTTGGCCATCACGTCGGCGCGCTCGGCGGCGTGTTCCGGGCCGGGCGCGCCGCTGCTGGCTGCGCCAGCAACCTCAGCCGGCAGCAGCTCGCCATCGGCGGTGATGTCGTCCAGGCTGAAATCGCGGTAGCGCGCGCGGCGCAGGTCGCTGATGGCCACGCGCACGGCGATCTTAGTCGCCCAAGTGGTGAAGCGGCTGTCGCCGCGGAAGCTGCCCAGGTTTTCCAGCACGCGCAGGGTGGCGTCCTGGGCCAGGTCCTCAGCCATCTGCGCCAGCTCCTGGGCGGGGAGCTGGGCCAGATCGCTGCGCTCGCGGCTGAGGTAATAATAGATGCCGCGCTGGAGACGCTGGCGCAGGTCTTGCAGGGCGGGGTCGCGAACCGCGGGCGGGCCGGTGAGGTCAGCCAGCCACTGGTCATTCGTGCGGTCGGTCATGAGTTGTTGGCAGCTCGCAGGCATTGAGCGCGCCGCTGCAGCGCGGCGCCGGCCGGCCCACAGTATAACACAGCGCGCCGCCGGCCCGGCACCGGTTCAGATGCGGGCGAACGACACGCGCAGGATGAGGTGGCCCAAGCGCAGCTCGTCGCCATCGCGCAGCACGCGCGGCTGGTGGGGGACCAGGCGCTGCCCGTTGAGAAATGTGCCGTTGGGCGTGCCCAGGTCAATCACGTTGAGCGCGGTTTCGCGGCGCACGATCATGGCGTGGCGGCGCGAAACGCCCTTATCCGCTGCGCCGTAGGGTTCCAGGTTGATGTCCGGCGCAGTCCCAGTGTGCGGATCGCCGCGCCCCAACAGCAGCTCGCTAATTTCGTCAAAGAAGAAGCTGAAGCGATCTTTGGAGTCGCGCATGTTGATGATCAAGCTCATGCGGGTGTTGAAGCGGGCCGTCCCCCACTGCGGCCGCCCCTCCTCGTAGTCCGTGTCATCCAGCTTGCGCGTCGAAACCTGCTCGACGATTTCTCCGATCATGGCCCCGCAGAAGACGCAGATTCTCGTGCTCGGAGCGTTATCACGACCGCAGTTAGGGCAGGTGATCACAAGCAGTGCCTTTCCATCCAGCGCGGCTGCAAGGTTGGACTTAACTTTTCCCGCCTCTATTGTATCACGCTTTGGCAATCCCTTTTCAGAATGCCCCGCAGCAGGCAGGGGCGCGCCGAACAAGCCGTTTGGCGCGGGCAGATGAGCCAACAGCGCCCGCATCTCATCAAGCTCTTGCGCAGTTCTTAGTTGACGCTGGGGCGCTGTGTCACTATTATTGCTTATCTGCTGCTATACTAGAGAGTGATTTCGAGGTAGGCAGCCGATGTAGGTTTAGTGGAGAAGCCCCGTGAGCAACAGACCGCCGGATAACAACCGCAGCAACAACGACTCCAACAACAATTCGCCCTTCTCCCCCAAGAACGCGCAGCGCCTGTGGATCATTATGGGTGTGGTGGTGCTGCTGCTTTTCCTGCTGACGTTCGCCAGCCCCGGCAATTTTCAGCCCAGCAACCGCATCTCGCTCAACGACCTGGCGCAGCAGATCCAGCGCAACAACGTCGAAGCGCTCACCGTGCGCGGCGGGCAGGATGTCATCATCCAGTTCCGCAATGGCACGACGGCGTCGTATTACAAGGAGCGCGAAACCGATTTGTTCACCAGCCTGCGCGTCTACGGCGTGACAGACAGCCAGCTGGCCAGCGTAGAATACGCCGAACAGCAGGGCGACAACACCAGCGGCATTGTATTCCAGTTGATGATCGCCGTTGTGCCCACCATCATCATTGTGTGGCTGCTGTGGCGTATGATGCGCTCGGTGCGCACCGGCCAGGATCAGGCGATGAGCTTTGGCCGCAGCCGCGCCCGCGTCACGCGCGACGTGGAGCGGCCGCAGGTGACGTTCAACGACGTGGCCGGCGCCGAAGAGGCCAAAGAAGAGCTGGCCGAGATCGTGGAGTTCCTCAAAGAGCCGGAGAAGTTCATCCGGCTGGGGGCGCGCATCCCCAAGGGCGTGCTGATGGTTGGCCCGCCCGGCACGGGCAAAACGCTGATGGCGCGCGCGGTCGCCGGCGAGGCAGGCGTGCCCTTCTTCAGCATCTCCGGCTCGGAGTTCGTTGAGATGTTCGTCGGCGTGGGCGCGTCGCGCGTGCGCGACTTGTTCGAGCGCGCCAAGGCCGAAGCGCCGTCCATCATCTTTGTGGACGAGATTGACGCCGTCGGGCGGCACCGCGGCGCTGGCTTGGGCGGCGGCCACGACGAGCGCGAACAGACGCTCAACCAGATTCTGGTCGAGATGGACGGCTTCGAGACCGGCACGAACGTGATCGTCATCGCCGCCACCAACCGGCCTGACATTCTGGACCCAGCGCTGCTGCGCCCGGGCCGCTTCGACCGCAAGGTGACAATGGACAACCCCGACGTGCAGGGCCGCCTGGACATCCTCAAGGTGCACGCCAAGGGCAAGCCGCTGGCCGCTGACGTGGACCTGCCGGCTATGGCCAAGATCACCTCCGGCTTCAGCGGCGCCGACCTGGAGAACCTCATCAACGAGGCGGCTATCCTGACGGCGCGCCGCAACAAGAAGGCCATCGGCATGAGCGAGCTGCAGGAAAGCATGGAGCGCGTCGTCATGGGGCCGGAGCGCAAGACGCGCGTGATCTCCGAAAAGGAGAAAAAGGTGATCGCCTATCACGAGGCCGGCCACGCCATCCTGCACCACGTGCTGGAGCACGCCAACGCCGTGCACAAGGTGACGATTGTGCCGCGCGGGCGCGCCGGCGGCTACGTGATGTCGCTGCCGGAGGACGACGTTTTCCTGCGCTCGCGCGAGGAGTTCGAGGACTACATCGCCGCGGCGATGGGCGGGCGCGCCGCCGAGGAGATCATCTTCAACCGGCTCACCACCGGGGCCAGCAGCGACCTGCAGCAGGCCACCGGCATGGCCCGCAGCATGGTGACGCAGTTCGGCATGAGCGACCTGCTCGGCCCGCGCACCTTCGGCAGCGGGAGCGGCTCGCTCTTCCTGGGCCGCGAGATGTTCGAGCAGCGCGACTACAGCGAACACGCCGCCGAGCAAATTGACGATGAGGTGAAACGCATCGTCGAGACGGCCTACAACCGCGCCAAGTCCATCCTGGTAGAGAACCTCGACAAGCTGCACAAGCTGGCCAGCGTGCTCATCGAGCAGGAAACGCTCGACCGCACGGCCTTCGAGGAGATCATGGCCGACTCAGCGTCCGCGCCGACCAACGTGGACACCGCGCCCGCCCTGGGCGATTAAGAACCCCGCCTCACCTTCAAGTCCCTCTCCGCGCCGGGGAGGGGCTTTTGCTGCCCTGGCCAGGGCAGCGGGGTGAGGCTGCGACGGAGCGCCGTGCGTTGGTCAGGCGACACCTGCTCATCCTGCTGCTGGTCACGGCGGTGACGCGCGGCCTGCTGTTCGTCAGCTACCCGATGGGCGGGGGCGACGACGACCAGGCCTACGCCCGCTACCAGATTGACCGGATACTGGGCGGCGATCTGCTGGTGGGCAACCTGCGCTACCACACCGGCTACCCGCTGGCGATCGCGCCGGTGGCGGCGGCAGCCTCGCTGTTCGGGCGCTTCGACGAGCGCGCCCTGCTGCTGGCGCAGACGGCGCTGGCCGCGCTCATCCCTTTCCTGATCTACGACAGCCTGCGCCTGTTGGGCCGCCCCCTACGCGAGGCGCTGATTGCCGCGCTGGTGGCCGCGCTCGACCCGTTCGGCCTGCAGTGGGCGCACTTCGCGCTGCCCAACTGGCTGATCGCGCTGTGCCTGGTGGCGGCGCTGTGGTGCGTCGCGCGCGGGCTGGCGTCTGGGCGCGCGCTGGCCTGGACGGCGGCGGCGGGCCTGCTGTGCGGGGTCGCTGTGCTGGCGCGGGTCAACCTTGCGCCGGTGATCGCCGCGCTGGGGCTGGCGTTCTTTGGGCTGCGGGCGCTGCCCTGGCGCAGGCGCTTCGCCATGTTTGCCGCCCTGGGCGCGGTCAGCGGTGGGGTGCTGGCGCTGTACACGGCGGCGGTTCACTACCCGTCCACCGGCACGTGGTCGCTGAGCTGCTACACCGGCACAAACCTGCTGGTGTCGGTTTACGGCAAAGGCTTTCCCCTCACCGCCGACAACGGCCCGGCCACCCAGCGCCTGCTCGACCTGCTCACGCTCAAGCCGCCGCGCGAGATCGAATTCACCAGCGCCATCTACCCGCGCTGGTCAGAGCCGGGGTCGTGGGCCACGCCCGACGAGTACGCCGCCTTCATCGGCCAGCCTTACGGCCAGCGGGCGGCGCAGCTCGACACCGTGTGGCCCGGTAACCTGTTCTACTACCTCGGCCCGTGCGCGACTGACGACCTGCTGCTGGCCGTCCACAATGAGGCGGTCGCCCGTGACCCGCTGCGCTGGCTGGCCAGCGTTCCGCTGGATGTCTTCAACATGCTCACGCAGCGCCAGCTCCCCGGCCTGTTTTGGCCGTGGTATCTGCCGCATCACGACGCGCTGGCGTTCAGCGGCCCCGGCACGCTGGGCTTTTACCGCGCCAAGGGCGATTTCTACAGCGGGCAGGTGGTGTGGCGGCCAGGCGTGTGGCTGTTCTCGCATTTGTTCGATATCTGGAATCTGTTTAAGTGGCTGGCCCCCCTGGCGGTGATCTGGGCGCTGCTGCGCGCGCGCTGCTGGTACTACGCGGTGTCGGCGCTGCTGCTGCTGGCGTTTCTGGCGCTGCTGAGCGTGTTCGGCAACCCGGCCCCGCGCCTGTACGCCCCGGTGTACCCGCTGACCAGCATCGTCATCGGCGGGATGCTGGCCGCGCTGCTGGCGCGGCTGCGGCCTGCGCGCCAACCAGAAATTTGAGCCGGCGCTGCGCCCCGGTATAATCTAATCAGCGTTTGGTTATTTGTGAGTGCGAGGCGCGTTTACTTATGGTGGCTGTCAAGAAAGCAGCGGCAGAGCAGGCCCGACATATTGAGGTGGTCAACCCGATCACCGGCCGCGTGATTGACCGTATCCCGGAGCACACCCAGGAAGAAGTGGCGGCGGCGGTGGCAGAGGCCCGCGCGGCTCAGCCCGCTTGGGATGCGATGGGCGTGGAGCGCCGGCTGCGCCTGCTGCGCCGCTGGGCCGACCTGGTGTACGCTGAGCGCAGGACGGCCGTCGAGATCATCCGCGCTGAAACCGGCAAAACTGAGCCGCAGGCCCAGGAAGAAATCCTCGTGATTGACGCTGCGGTGGCTTATTACTACTACACAGCCCCCGAGCTGCTCCGCCCCAGAACGCGCCGGTCGCTGCTGCCCCTGCTGCAAAAAGCCCGTGTCTATTACAAGCCCTTCGGCGTGGTGGGCGTGATCTCGCCCTGGAACTTCCCGTTCCTGCTGGCGTTCCTGGACATGATCCCGGCGCTGATCGCCGGCAACACCGTTGTCCTCAAGCCGAGCGAAGTGACCCCCTTCACCGCGCGCTGGGGCGCTGACCTGATGTACCGCGCCGGCATCCCGCACAACGTCGTGCAGATCGTCAACGGCGCGGGGCAGACCGGCGCGGCGCTGGTGGACACGGTGGACTACGTGATGTTCACCGGCAGCACCGCCGTAGGCCGCAAGATCGCCGCCCGCGCCGGCGAACGCCTCATCCCGTACAGCATGGAGCTGGGCGGCAAGGACCCGGCCATCATCCTCAAGGACGCCGACCTAGACATGGCGGCCAAAGGGCTGCTGTTGAGCGCGCTGGCCGGCGCGGGGCAGATTTGCATCAGCACCGAGCGCGTCTACGTCGAAAAGCCGATCTACGACGCCTTCCTGGCGCGGCTGCGCTGGCATATCGAGCAGTTCCGCGTGGGGCCGGGCGACGACCTAGACACGCACATGGGCAGCCTGACCAACGAGCGCGAGCTGCTGCGCGTGGAGGCGCAGATCGCCGACGCGGTGGCCAAAGGCGCCAAGGTCATTTTCGGCGGGCGGCGCCGCCCCGACCTGGGGCCGCTGTTCTTCGAGCCGACTATTCTGGTGGACGTGGATCACTCTATGCTGGTGATGCAGGAGGAGACGTTCGGCCCGCTGATTCCGATCATGAAGGTGAAGAACGCCGACGAAGCGGTGCGGCTGGCCAACGACAACGAGTACGGCCTGTCGGGCCTGATCTACACGCGCGACCTGCGCCAGGCCGAGGCGCTGGCGACGCGCCTGCAAAGCGGTGACGTGGCGATCAACCGCCCGCAGTGGGTGTGGGGCACGCTGGCCGCCCCGATGGGCGGCGGCAAACCGGCCAGCGGTGTCGGGCGGCGCAACGGCCCCGAAGGCCTGATGCGCTTTGTTCAGCCGCAGTCCATCGTGATTGACAACGCCGCGCTGGTGCTGCCGCAGGATTATATGCACCTCACGCGCTGGCTGCGCTTCCTCTATGAGGTGCGCCGCCGGCTGATCCCGTATGTGCCGTTCCTGCGGTCCTAGCGCGCTGGGGTATGCTTAAGCTGGAGCGGCCGGTCAGCCGGCGCGCGTATGCGGACAGGAGAGATGCAAATGGTCACAGGCACGGGGTCACAGCAGCACCCTTCTATCGGCACGATGCCGCTGCTCAAACGCTGGCAGACGGCCATCAACACGTGCAACTGCCCGGATATTCACCACGCCGACACACTCACGCGCTGGCTGGTGATCTCGCGGGCGTGCGTTTTTTCGATGACGTTCACCTCCGGCCTGATCGGCGTGCTGCTGGCGGCGGGGATCGGCGCTTTTGCCGAGGACACGCTGTTCCGGGCGTTCCTGGCGCTGCTGTGCATCGTCGGGCTGGTGGCAGCCCACGCCACCAACAACCTGGTCAACGACTGGACCGACGTGCGGCGTGGCGTGGACACCGAGGACTACCCGCGCGCGCAGTACAGCACGCATCCCGTGCTGGGCGGCTTGACCACGCCCGACGCCCTGCTGAAGGTGGCGCTGGCGCTCACGCTGCTGGACGGCGTCATCATGCTCTACCTGGCGGCGGTAAGCGGCCCGCTGGTGATCGCTTTCGCCGTGGCTGGGCTGCTGCTCAGCCTGGGCTACACGGCGTTTCTCAAGCGCTGGGCGCTGGGCGAGCTGACGGCGCTGGTGGTGTGGGGGCCGTTGATGATCGGCGGGACGGTCTACGCCATCAGCGGCGCGCTCACGCCGGAGATTCTGCTGCTGACGCTGCCCTACGGGCTGGTGGTGGCCTCGGTGCTGATCGGCAAACACATTGACAAGATCGAAAACGACCGCCCGGTAGGGGTCTACAGCGTGCCAGTGCTGTTAGGCCAACCGCGCGCGCTGTGGCTGAACAAGCTCACATTTGTGCTGTTCTACGCGCTGATCGCCGGCCTGGTGTTGGGCGGCGCGGCTGGCCCCTGGCTGCTGGTCACGCTGCTGGCGCTGCCGCGCTTGGTGACGGCCTGGCGCGTCTACAGCCAGCCGAAGCCGGCGGAGAAGCCGGACAACTGGCCGGTGTGGCCGCTGTGGTATGTGGGCTGGGCGATGTACTTCAACCGCGCGGCGGGCGGCCTGTTCATCCTGGGGCTGGTGCTCAACCTGGTTGTGCCAGTGTGACCTCACCCCCACAACCCCCTCTCTGATGGAGAGGGGGAGTCCCGCTTCAGCGGGGCCGGGGGTGAGGTTCGCAGCCTAGAAGTAGCTGCTGATGATCTCCAGCACGTTGAGGATGTTCTGGGCGTCGCCAGACTGCACGCGCGTGTTGCTGGCGCGGGCCAGGCTGCTGAGCGTGTTGACGTCGGCGTCGGCCCCGTAGGCCACCGGTATCACAATCACCGGGTTAAGCGACTCGCGCGTGGCCTGGATGGTGCGAATGGCGTCGTTCAGCGAGACGCGCCCGTCGCTGGTGTCGGCCCCGTCGCTGAGAATAACCACAGCGCGGATGCGGTCGCCGTCGGTCTGCTCGTTCATCAGGCCGACGATCTGCTGCGTGGCCGCGTACAGCGCCGTGCCGCCCTCGGCGCGCAGCGCGCGGATGTTGTTAATCACCTGCTGGCGGTTGGTCTCCACGTTGGCCAGCGGCACGCGAATCTCAACGTCCTGGTTGAACACAGCCAGCCCCACGCGGTTGGTCGGCTCCATGTTGGCGACGAACGCCTCGGCAGCCTGTTTGGCCTGGCCGATCTTGTTGTCCGTGTCCATTGAGCCGGAGATGTCAATCAGCAGAAAGACATCGGCCTGCTTCTTGACAAACGACCAGCTCTGCTGAATCGCGGCGATGACTTCAGGCGCGGGCACGTCCAGCACCGTCGTGGGGCCGGCCGGCGACACGCCGTTTTCCTCAACAAACGGATAGCCCAGTTCAACGTCAGGGTTGGCCGGGCGGAAGCCGTTTTCCATGATCACGCGCTGCACATCGGGCGTGAGCACGTACTGGATGAAGGTGCGGGCGGCCTCGCGCTGTTCGGGCGTCACCCAGTCGGCATTGACGATGCCCATCGGGTGTTCGTGCCAGAACGTGCCCTCTTTGGGGTAAAGCGCTACCAGCCGCTCCGGCGGTTGAATCTCGGTTTTGCCCTGGTTGATGTAGATCAGGTCGTTCTCTTCCAGCGCCACGAAATCGAGATAATCCGGCCCTTGGGCGATGTACTCCTTGAACTCGGTGGTGCGGCGCGAGTAATGGCGGATGAGCTGCTCGATCTGGCGCACGCCCTCCTGCACGGCTTCGTCGTTGACCACGTCCAGCGTGAGCCGGCGGCCGGTGAAGCCGTTGGCGCGGGCGGCGGCGTAGAACTCCGCGATCAGCGTGGAGAGCGCTGTCGAGCTGATGAAGGGGTCGGTGTGGCCGTAGTAGACTGTCCGCCGGCCAGTGAAGCCGTAATCCTGCCAGCCGTTGGGGCTGTTGAGCACGCCCAGCAGCTCTTCCCAGCCGATTTCATCGTAGCCGACGGTGTCACGGATAGCCTGCAGGCGGCTCTCCCAAATGGCTATGACGACAGGGGCCAGCGCAGTGGGCTGGATGTCGTTGAGGTCGAAGAGCTGGCGGCCGCTCTGGTAGTTGGCCAGCGCCAGCCAGTGGCTGACCGACGGGTTGAAGATCGTCGGGCGCTCGACGTTCTGGTTGTTGGGGGCGATGATGGCGTTGACGATGCCCTGCATCACCGTGCCCGATGACCCCTGTTTGCCAGTGACGAACACCGGCCGCTCGCCAGCGGCCAGCGCAGCGCCCGTGACCGGGTTCTTGCCGCTGGCGTAGGCGGCGTTGAAGTCGGCGATGGCCTGCGGCAGGTACAGCTCAGCCTCTGGCGCGTAGACAATCGAGATGTCAATGGCGTTGGCCGGGCGGCCTGGGCCGGTCTGGCCGCTGGGCGCGCCGCCGTCGCAGGCGGCAGTCAGCAGCACGGCCAGCAGACCAAGCGCGAAAGAGATACGTCTACAGTTCACGACACATGCTCCTCCCTAGTAAACAGAACAGGTTCAGCGCCGCTGCGTGGTAACGAACCACTGGATCAGGCTTTGCGCTTCAGTGCGGGCCGGGGCCTGCACCGCTTGGCCGTAATCCGGCGCCAGCAAGATGCCATAGGGCGCGGCGTTGGCGAACAGCCGGGCGTCTGCCCCTGGCTCAGTGTGGGCCGGGCGCAGGCCGTAATCGGGCAGCGCCGCCTGTTGGGCCGGCGCGGCCAGCCAATCGGCCAGCGCGCGCACTGCCGCCCGCTCGGTGTCGGTGACCTCGGCGGCGTTGGCCCAGCCGGCCAGCGGGAAATCGAGCACGAACTGGAACTGCGGGTAGGCGAAGGCCACCGCCTCGCTGCTCACCAAGCCGTTGAGGTTTTTCAGCCACAGGCTTTCCGGCAGCAGCGCGATCTCGACGGTGGAAGGCCCGCGCGCCATCGCCGCCGCCGGGTCAGCGCCCAGCGTTTGGAAGCTGGGCACGCTGGCGATCACCGGCTCCAGCCAGGCGCGGAAGGCGCTGTCGCGCACGGCGCTGCCGGTCACGGATGCGGCGCTGGCGAAGTCAGCGGCGGCGGTGAAAAGCGCTGCCAGGCCGCTCATGGTTTGGTCGGGCCGCTGGAACGCCAGCTTAACGAAGCGCCATTCGGCCCTTCCGCCGTCGAGGGCGGCCCACGACTCGGCAGCGGCGGCGGCCTGCACCGCGTCCCAGTCGAGCGGGCGCTCACCGCGGCTGGTGACCACATCAGCGCGGCTCTGATAAGCGCCCCACACCAGCGGCGTGCGCGCCAGCGATGGGATCAGCGCGTCGAAGCGCGGGCTGTAGGCGACTGACACCGACGACGCCGGCAGCCAGGCGGCCGGGCGGTTCTCTGGCGTCCAGCCTGGCGCGTCCTGCCACACAGCCAGGTCGTCCAGCGTGGTAACAGTGAACTGCACGCGCTGGGTGGCGTTGACGACCGGCGCGGTGTCGTTGAAGCGCGCCACAGCGTCGCGCGCCCAATCAGCGGCCAGCGGGCTGACGACCAACGCGAACTCGGTGGGCGGCTGGCGCTGCAGGAACTGGCTTACGCCTACCACGACCGCAGCCAGGATCACGAAGATGAAAACGATTACGGTTCCGCGTCTCATGGCGCTTGTCTTTTCAGCCTTCGCAAATGCGCTGTCCCGCTGTTATTGTACCTTAACCTGCGCCGCCCGTTCCCCTAATCATTGAGGCTCAGCAGGCCAATCCTGCCGCAGCCGGCGCGCCTGTGGTACAGTAAGCGGCAGCAGAACACAAGCAGCACACGGAGCGCAGCGCATGGCAGGGGATTTACTGGCGGGCCTCAATGAGCAGCAGCGGGCAGCGGTCACCGCCGGGCCGGGGCCGGTGATTGTCTACGCCGGGCCAGGCAGCGGCAAGACGCGCGTGCTCACGCACCGCCTGGCCTACCTAGTGCGCGAGCAGGGCGTCTACCCTGGCGCGATCATGGCCGTTACGTTCACCAACAAGGCCGCCGCCGAAATGCGCACGCGGGCCGAGGCGCTGCTGGATGGCAAGCTGCGCGGCCTGCAGATCGGCACATTTCACGCCATCTGCGCCCGCGTGCTGCGGCGCGAGGCCGAGCACACCCCCTACCGCCACGATTACCAAATTTACGACACCGACGACCAGCTCGAGGTGGTGGCGCAGGCCATGGCCGAGCTGAACATTGACCCCAAGCGCTTCGCCCCGCGCCGCGTTCTGGGCACGATTTCTAACGCCAAAAATGAGCTGATCGGGCCGGAGCAGTTCAGCATGCCGTCGTACTATGGCGAGGTCGTGTCGCGTGTATACCACCTCTACCAAGAGATGCTGGTGGCCGCCAGCGCAATGGACTTCGACGACCTGCTGATGCAGACGGTGCTGCTGCTGGAGCACAATCCCGCCGTGCGCGAGAAGTACGAGCGCCTGTACGAGCACATCCTGGTGGACGAGTTCCAGGACACCAACATGGCGCAGTACCGGCTGGTGCGGCTGTTCGGCCGCCCGCAGGACAACATCTTCGTGGTGGGCGATGAGGACCAGGGTATTTACGCCTTTCGCGGGGCCGACTATCGCAACGTGATGCAGTTCCGCCACGACTACCCGAACGCGCAGATGATCGTGCTGGCGCAGAACTACCGCTCAACGCAGATCGTGCTGGACGCGGCCCGCGCCGTGATTGACCGCAACCCGCACCGCGTGCAAAAAGAGCTGTTCACCACACGCCAAGGCGGGGCCAAAGTCTACCTATACGAGGCCTACAACGAGACTGAGGAGGCGGAGTACATCGCCAGCCGGATCGCCGAAATCAAATACACGCAGCGGCTGGCCTTTCGCGATTTTGCCGTCATGTACCGCACTAACGCGCAGTCGCGCGCGCTGGAAGAGGCCTTCCTGCGCGAGAACGTGCCCTACAAGCTGGTGGGCGGGGTGGCCTTCTACAAGCGGCGCGAGGTGCGCGACATCCTGGCCTACCTGCGGCTGGCGCACAACCCTGACGACACGGTCAGCTTCAGCCGCGTGGTCAACGTGCCCAAGCGCGGCATCGGCAAGAAGACGCTGGCGACGTTCCAGGCGTGGGCGGCGCAGCAGCGCCTGACCCAGGGCGAGGCGCTGGACGCGCTGCTCAAGGACACGCCCGCGCCGATCACCGGGCGGGCGCTGGCCGAACTGACCAGCTTTGCCGCGCTGCTGGACGACCTGCGCCGGCTGGCGGAGAGCGGCGACCTGGCCGCCGTGTTCGACGAGATCATGGCGCGCACGCGCTACCGCTTCTACCTGCCGGAGTTCAGCGACAGCGAGGACCAGGTGATCGAGCGCGAGGAGAACCTGCGCGAGCTGCGCGGCCAGCTAGAGGCCAGCGCTGGCCTGACGCTGGCGGAGTTCCTGGAGGGTGTGGCGCTGGTGGCCGAGGTGGACACGCTGGACGAAACCGCCGACGCGGTCACGCTGCTGACGCTGCACGCCGCCAAAGGGCTGGAGTTCCCGGTGGTGTTCATCGCCGGCTTAGAGGACGGCCTGCTGCCGCACAGCCGCTCGCTGGACGACGCCGAGGGCATGGCCGAGGAGCGCCGCCTGTTCTACGTGGGCCTCACCCGCGCCAAAGACCTGGTGTGCCTGTCATATGCCTTCCGGCGCTTCCTGTTCGGCAGCAGCGACGCCAGCGCGCCGTCGCGCTTCCTGGCGGACATCCCCGCAGCGCTGTTGGAGGGGCATTTCACAGCGCGCGCCGGCAGCCTGCGCGACAGCCTGAGCTACCAGCGCGAGATCACGTGGGATGCCGGCGGCGCGTCCACCCCAGCGCGACGGGCCGGGCCGTTCGCCGACCAGCCGCTCCAGTTCCGCGCCGGCATGAAGGTGCGCCATGCCACGTTCGGCGACGGCGTGGTGATCGAGAGCCGCCGCAGCGGGCAGGATGAAGAAGTCACCGTGCACTTCAAGCAGGCTGGCATCAAGCGGCTGGCGGCCAGCTTCGCCAACCTTACCGTGCAGGAGTGAGCCAGCCTCCCTGCCGCTGCGGGTGAGCGCCGAACCACGCCACCGTTTGCGCCAGCGCCTCCGCCAGCGACGTAGGACACAGGCCGCCCGCCACCTCGGACGCGCTGGCGGGCGCCAGTCTTGACGCGGCGAGTCGCTCTGGTATAATGCGAAGTACATGGCTCCGTAGCTCAATTTGGCAGAGCAGTTGACTCTTAATCAATTGGTTGAAGGTTCGAGTCCTTCCGGAGTCATCAGATTGGACGTAGTCCGAACATTGATCAGCCATCGCGCTGGTCTTTGTTTTTCCCTCAACCGCACTGCCGCCACTCTTCTGTACCCGCTCTGTCACATGCCGCAGGTAAGAGAAGGGGGGGAGTAACTCCAGCCGGACGATCATTCCCTCCGGGTTGACCACAACCCGCTCGATCATCTGACGCAGCAAATCTTTTTGGTCGCTGCGTTCCAGCTTATCATACAGTATACCCACTTTTGCAATGACCGTGAGTGCTGCATCCAAATTCGCAATATGATATTCCCGTTTCTGCTGCAACGCTTCCAGATTGAGTTGCAGGGTGCGCCGCCGATCCTGCCATTCCACCCACAGGGTATCCCACACTCGTTCGGTGATTTTCCCGGCTGCAAACAGGCGTGCCATCCGCGCTTCTTCTTCGTCCACGGCACGCAGTGATGCCTGTAGTTCATCGCGTTCGGATGGGCGCAGATGCCCCAGCTTGCGTGCCAGCTCATCGGAATAACTTTCCCGAATGAGCGGGATGAGGTCAGGATCAACCTGTATCCGCATCAACTCAACGGGGATCTGCTGATCGATGATACTGCACAGAATATTGATGTCGCTGCTGGGGACACAGTAGTAAGCAGTTCCGCCCCCGGAACGATGGGTATTCGAGGTCGATCCAGTGAGCTTAATGGGTTTCGATTCATCAGGTAATTCGATATAGATCAACCCCTTCAGCAGGTAGTCGTGTTTACGCTTCACGACGCGATGCCGACTGCGCCGTGCCAGAATATCGAGACCCTGCTCAAATTCCTCGGTGGAAACAATGGGCGGCCATTGACCGCGTACTGTCTTCGGCGGAATGCCCGCTTTGTCGCTCACCACCCAGCCCGCATAGAACCAGTTGTGGAAGATATGCGAGAGGGTATTCTTGTTGGTTTTGCGTTTCCCATTTGCCTTGACCTGCACAAAGGGGCGACCACTGCGATAGTGGTATCCGCGCCGATGGAGTTCTTCACAGATTTCATCCAGTGTCATCCGATCCGCCAGCAGCAAGTCCCATGCCAGCCGCCAGATGGGACTGCGTTCGGGATCTTGCTCAATCCAACGCATGTATTTCCCATGCTCCGTCTTCACCACGGCTTCGGTTTTCTGTTCACAATTGATGTAGCCATCGGGCGGCATCCCGACAAAGCCGCCGGTCCGCAGTTTGGCGTGCAGCCCGCCGGTGACGCGCTGACCGAGTTTAATGGACTCGCGGCGTGCCAGTGTAAAGGATAGGCTGACCAGAATCCGGTCATCAGGGTCAATGGGATCGAGGTCGGGATAATCAGCAAAGCGAACGGACACTCCCAGATCATGGAGTTCGTCAATCGCAAGCAGTGCCTCGGTATCATTGCGCCCAAAGCGTTCAGCGTTCTCAACAGCGACGTGGGAGAAACAGCCTGCCCGCGCATCTTCCAGCATCCGCTGATAGCCAGGGCGGTTATCGGCATACCTGCCGCTCAGATTATCAATGTATTCATTGAAAACGGGCAGAGCGGTACGCTCAAACAACGAATGCTCAATCGCGTGACGCTGGCGACGCTGCGAGTTCTCTGGATTCTGTGCCTCTTCACTGCTGGTTCGCAGATAGACTGCCCAACCCGGTTTGGGGGGCAGCCGTTTACTGTTTCGACGACTCATAAGACCCTATCGTGATGATCCCTTTGCCTGAGCTTACACGAAAATGCTATGGCTGTGTTTTTTGTGTCTGAATCGCGCCCACAACCGCTGGATTGGCGGGGGGTCGTGCTGAAGTTTCTTCCGTGGCATGAGCCTGACTTTTGACCAGGATTTCCGCGACCCGGATCACCCGCAGCAGCATGTCTTCCAGCTTTGATGGTTTGGTGGTTTTAGAGGACATGCTGCGGCTCCTCCAAATCGGATTGTTTTTCCAGCAGTGCATCAAACTCGCCTTCGCAGAATAAAGCGACCTCCCGATCTGCCACGCCATCAGCGCCATACAAGCCATTGACGTTGCCGCCTTTGATCTGCTGGTATTTTGGTGTGCCATAGGCGCGGCGGACTTTCACCGCCCACAACGCATCCGCCGCAAACCAGGGGATGGTAATGCCGCAGGGCACATCCATGCCTTCCAG
>DAOTWC010000135.1:0-2096 GCA_034435995.1 Anaerolineae bacterium
GATCTACCATCAGCACATTGTAGCCACGTTTCCAGCCAGGATAGCCTGCAAAGTAAAACAAATCTTCACGGTAGGTGTCGCCACCGCCAACCATAATTACTACAGGGCGTGGTTGACCGTCGTGTTCTAGGTAATAACCAGCCAGTGTCTTATCGCCGAACGGCACTTCAATCGGGCGCAGTGGTACGCCGATTAGTCTGCAACCCTCCTGAAAACAGGTTTCCATCATGCCTGCCCAGTCGAAAAACGCTGTCGAGCTAGGACTGGTAAACTGAAGCGCACTTCGGTACGCATAAGCTGCGCCTAAATACGCCTGCCCCGCTGCAATTGGTTGTTCCGAACCGAGCAGTGCCTTCGCTTGTTCGAGCAGCGCCTGTGCCTGCTCAGTCAAACCCTTGCGCCAGTCTTCCGGGTCATCGTCCTGGACGCCGTGCAGCGCATAGAAAATCTGCGATGCTGACATGCCGACGATCTGACTTACGCCGACTGCCCAATTGAACATGAAGTCCATATCTGCGTTCTTGAAGCGTATATTTATCTTCTGGCGCGTCAAGATGGCCTCATTTTTCTTCATAATCGTACTCCGTGCTGTAGGTTAGCGAACAATTATCAACAAATTGTTGTTTAATCAGCGTAGTGTTGATACAATCCAGTCTATGTTGAATTACAAGGCAGTCAATGAGAGATTTCAGCGCGATGTTGAATAACCAACAGGTGTCTACTAATGACTAACCAAACTGCCTCTAAACCTGAGAAGAAATTAGATCGCCGCGCTGCGCGAACGCGGCGCGCGCTCCGTGAAGCACTGATCGCGCTAATTCTGGAAAAGGGATATGACGCTATCACAGTGCAAGACATCACCGACCGCGCCGATTTGAACCGTGGTACGCTCTATCTGCACTACCGCGACAAGCAGGATTTGCTCTTGAGCAGTAGTGCCGATGTGTTCGACGAATTGGCAGCTCAGCTCACGCCAGTGGCGTCGGAGTATTTGACAGTCGATATTCCTGAGCGCAACTTGATCCTGCTCTATCAGCATGTGGCAGCAAACGCCAATTTCTACCGCGTTATGCTTGGGGATCACGGCGTTCCGGCGTTCATTAAGCGGCTACGTCAGCTTATCGCACAGTGGAGTCTGACACGGCTGGAAGCGCTTCGCGCGCTAGGGCTTCCGCTCACGACGCTGCGTTCAGAGTTCACCGCAAATTACTTGAGTGGCGCATTGATTGGCGTTATTGAATGGTGGCTGGAAAATAACATGCCGCTCACACCAGAGGAAATGGCGCGCTGTACGCTTCAACTCAGCATAAGCGGGTTGTATCCATTCGGACTCGAAGGTGCTCATCGACTTTTTGACCCACCCGAGAGCACTGAAACTTAACGATTGTACGGCTTAACGAACACTTCGTTACGCTTCAGCAGCTCCATCACTCTGAAGACAAGCACTCACGTGCCTACGTCCCGAACTTGCCCAAAATAGTATTACGCCATACAATTTGTGCAACAAATATCAAACTTGGTCGTTATCTAAATGGGGGCGGCATGCGCGGTCTGGTTGGTATTTTTCTACTTGGAGTTCTGTTGATCAATACAGGGCTGACGACCGCGCAGCAGAGCTGTTCGGTGTTAGTGCGGCAGGCGATACAGGCCATCGGTGACAACTGCTCACAGTTAGGGCGCAACGTGGTCTGCTACGGCAACGACCAAGTGCGCGCAACCTTCCTCGAAGAAGTGGCGGAAGACGTCTTTACCCGCCCCGCAGACACAGCGCGCCTAGCTGACATCTCAACAGTTGCAGCTGCGTCGCTCTCACCTGATGACGCTGCATGGGGCGTAGCAGTGATGAACGTTCAGGCCAACGTGCCCGACACGCTGCCCGGCCAAGCAGTGACCTTTATCCTTCTGGGTGATGCCGAGATCGAAAATGCTGTAAAGGATGCAGACGAAACGCTGCGCCTGAACATCCCAGTCACCGTGCGCGTCAACAGCAACTTGCGCAGCGGCCCCGGCACACAGTTCAACCGCATCGGAGCGGCTCGCGCGGGTGAAACGCTGACAGCCGACGCCCTGAGTATGGATCGACAGTGGGTGCGCAT
>DAOTWC010000136.1:0-38618 GCA_034435995.1 Anaerolineae bacterium
GTACTCGACGCCATCTCCACCGGGGTGCGCAACCCACTGACCGCCACACATGTACTGGTATTCCGTCTCAGTGCGAAACGCGTCGCACATTCCGCCGTGCACGCCCGCCAGCCCTACACCGCCGCGCACTGCCTCCAGCAGTGGGGTTAGCTGCTCCGGCGTGATTGTGCCCATCGTCCAAACAGGGATGATCACGCTGAATGTCGTGAGATCGTTGTCTTTAAAAGCGTCCAGCGTGTCAGACGTAACAACCTCAAAGCCGTTTGACACAAGCTGTTTCCGAAACAGCTCAGCCATTCCCTTGGGGTCATGCCCTTCCCACCCCCCGTAAACAATCAGTGCTCTGTTCATATCTGTCCCTTCAACGGACTTTAACATCTGCTGGTTTCGTCTGGATCAAACTGCGGCCAGTCATCTCCGGCGGCTTATCTAACTCCATGAGATCGAGTACCGTCGGCGCAACATCGGCCAGGATGCCGCGCGCATGCAGGCCGAAATAGCCGTCGCCAACAACAAACAGAGCCACCGGGCCAACAGTGTGGTATGTATGCGGTTGACCGGTGATCTCGTCTATCATGCGCTCACAGTTGCCGTGGTCGGCTGTAACGACGGCCACTCCCCCCTTTCGATTCACCGCTTCCACCAGACGGCCAGCGCATTCATCCACTACTTCGACTGCTCTAATAGCCGCCTCCAACACCCCGGTGTGACCTACCATATCCGGGTTGGCGAAATTAATCAGTATAAAGTCATCGTCGTGAGTCTCTAGCCGCTTGAGCGTCGCTTCGGTCAGCTCGTAGGCGCTCATCTCTGGCTTAAGATCATAGGTTGCTACCTTGGGCGAGGGAATGATCGCCCGTTCCTCTCCGGGAAACGGTTCTTCGTTGCGACCGTTGAAAAAATACGTCACATGGGGGTATTTCTCGGTCTCCGCTGAGTGGTATTGCTTTAGGCCGTGCTTGCTCAACCATTCCGCCAGCGTGTTTGTCAGGAGCTCAAGCGGAAACAGAACATCAGCTGGCAGATCGTCCATGTATTCGGTAAACGTGACGATGTACAAGTCCGGCAGGTATTCGAAGTAACTGGCCCCTTCGAAGTCCGCACGTGCAAACGCCTGGACCATCTGGCGCATGCGGTCTGCGCGGAAGTTGTAGAAAATGAGCGCATCCCCCGGCTCCACTCTCAGGCTGTCGTCAACGCCGATAACCGTGGGCACAATAAACTCGTCAGTTACACCCATGTCATATGACTGCTGTATCGCTTGGCGCGCTGTGGCAGCGCGCTGGCCCTGGCGCTGAACCATTGCCACAAACGCCTTTGCTGTGCGATCCCAGCGCTTGTCACGATCCATTGCGTAGTAACGCCCGCTGACAGTGGCAATTTGCCCAACACCGGCGCGAGCAATTCTCTCCTCAAGGCGTGCCAGGAATCCGATACCGCTGTCGGGCGGCGTGTCGCGTCCGTCAGTAATGACGTGAATGACCGGATCAACGCCGTTTTGCTGGCAGGCGTCCAAGAGCGCAAACAGGTGGCTCTCGTGACTGTGAACGCCGCCTGGCCCTAGCAGCCCAATAAGATGGAGTTTCTTGCCGCTGTCTTTCACCCGCTGCACCGCTTTGACCAGCGGGAGACGCTGTGCCAGTGTGCCATCCTTTATAGCGATATCAATGCGCGAAATATCCTGATAAACAATACGCCCGCTGCCGAGATTCAGGTGTCCTACTTCAGAATTGCCCATCTGATCGGGAACCAGCCCAACATGTTCACCAAAGGTATCCACAATTGAACGCTCCAGCGTGCGCGTCCAGCGGTCATAGTTGGGCGTTTTTGCTAGCAGCACGGCGTTTCCGTGTTCCATCTCACGGATGCCCCAGCCGTCAAGAATAATCAGCATCACCGGCCTGTAGGGTGACATAAATTGGTTCTCCCTGTATGCAGCACACCCGAATCATTATCCGGTAACGCTCAACAAAGCGTCAAGTGAACTTCAGCGCAAGAAACTAGTGCTAGAAGGAACAGCCAGCGCCTCCAGCTTAGCAGTTTAGGGTGTCGTGTAATTGCTAGGGCACACGCTCTTCGCTTGGTGTGTGGGGTGACAGCCGGTTTCTTATGACTATGCGAACAAACGCCGTTCAATAGACGCTGCCGTGGGCATGCCATGATGGACAAAGTTCTCTGTCTCTGCGACAATACGAGCGGCGCGCGGCACGAACAAGGATGCAGCTGCTGATGATTATCGAACTGTATCGTGACCAGTCTTCCTTTCAGTTCGAATACTTTGGTATCTGGCAAAAAGTGATGGAACTCGCTCTCCTGTATGGATGGGTACCTATTGGCACGGTAGAACCACAACACTGGGAGCGAGAGGATGCTCAGGCAACGTGGACCGGCCGCTATGATCATTATCAAGGCGAGTGGGTCAGCCCGCAGGATGCGGCACGCATGGCTGATGCGCTGACCAGCGCGCTTGATGATCTTCCAGACCATCCCATGCCAGACCGGGTCTTTGAGACTGAAATCGAAGAGCTGGACTACGAAGACCACGTGGCCATCACATTTCATATCGTGGAGCTAAACCGCTCGCTCAACCTGTTCGAGTTATTTGGAGGACAGTACAAACACAATCTCGTCGAATTCATTGCGTTCTGTCGTGCCGGCGGCTTTCATATTTACAGCCTAAGCGCCCGTTCAAGTGGATGATCGGCTGCGCGCCTGCATCTTCTCTTTCATCCCGTCTGCACAATTGAGGGGGCGCATGAACAACCGACCGTCACTATCGCTTGATACGACCAAGTACCGCGTTATCGCGCTGGCCTTCGCCAGTTTTATTGTGTTCGGGGCGGCCACCAGTCTGTTGGGCATTGCCTGGCCATCTATACAGCAGACCTTTAATGTCCCGCTCGATTCGCTGGGCCTGTTATTAATAACTCCTACAATTGCGTCACTAGCTACAAGCTTTTACAGCGGGCGCATCATTGCTCGGCTGGGCATCGCGCCTACTCTGACGCTTGCCTGTCTCCTCATTGCGCTCGGCCTGGGCGCTTATGGCCTCTCCCCTTCGTGGACAGCCCTTGTTCTGTTAGGCGCGCTGCTGGGCGGCGGTTTCGGGCTGCTCGATTCCAGCATGAATACCTTCTTCACCGGGGCATTCGGCCCGCGTTTGATGAACTGGCTGCACGCTTCTTTTGGCGTCGGTGCGACAATCGGCCCCATTGTGATGACAGCGGCGCTCACCAGCGGCCTGGGCTGGCAGTGGGGTTACATCGCCGCCAGCACAATCACGATGCTGCTCGCAGCGCTTCTTGTGTTAACACGCGCCGACTGGATTGTCCAATACAATAGCACTGACACAGACGCACAATCGGCAGTTATCGTGCCCCCCATGCAGCAAACGCTGCGCCAGCCGCTGGTTTGGGTGGGTGTCGTGCTGTTCTTCCTGTTCGCTGGCATCGAAACAACTGCTGGCAACTGGTCTTATAGCCTGTTCACGCTTGAGCGCGGCGTTGATGCAGCGCAAGCTGGGCTGTGGGTCAGCGTTTACTGGGGCACTTTCACGGTGGGACGCATCATATTCGGCGTTTTCGCCAACCGCTTCGATGCGTTTATCGTCGTGCGCTGGTGCATTGTTGGCGCCACAGCCAGTACCCTTCTGTTGTGGTGGAATCCAGCTAACTGGGTCGGCTTTGCAGGTCTGGCAATCTTAGGGTTCACACAGGCCCCGATTTTCCCGCTCATGGTTTCCGCCACCCCTGGACGACTTGGCTACAGCCATGCCACCAACGCCATCGGCTTCCAGATCGGCGCAGCCGGCTTAGGCGTAGCGCTTGCGCCAGGTGTAGCTGGCGTCTTGGCAGGAGCAGCGGGCCTGGAGGCTGTCGGCCCGTTTCTTGTTGCTTTGTCTGTCTCAACGCTTGTGTTGTATCAGGCCGCAGGAACCAGCAGAATCAAATCAAAACCCAAACGTGTTTTAACATCGTCTGAGGTGGTGATTGAGGATGCGCTGTCCTGAGAGCGTCTAAGGGAGGTGCAGCATGGAAATCCTGGGAATAGACATCGGTGGTTCAGGGATTAAGGGCGCAGTCGTAGACACGCACAAAGGCATCTTGGTCACGGAACGGCATCGCATCCCAACACCGCAGCCATCAGTGCCAGACGCGGTCAGCGAGGTTGTGGGGGAAATCGTAAGCCACTTTGGTTGGCGTGGCCTGGTCGGCTGTACGTTTCCAGCTGTCGTGAAGGATGGTCACACACTCACAGCGGCCAACGTGGATCAGGCGTGGATTGGCTTGGACGCCGAGCGCATCCTGGCCCAGAAAACAGGCTGTACCCTGGTGCTGGTAAATGACGCGGACGCAGCGGGCATGGCTGAGATGGCATTTGGCGCTGGCCGGGGCCGCGGCGGCGTGGTCTTTATTCTTACATTTGGCACCGGAATAGGCAGCTCCATTTTTGTCAACGGTATATCCATGCCAAACAGCGAGTTGGGACACCTCGAATTAGGCGGGCGCGACGTGGAAAAGTGGGCGTCGGATCGCGTTCGCAAGGAAAAAGGCTTGAAGTGGAAAGAGTGGGCGGCGCGCGTAAACACCTATCTGGCCTATCTGGAGTTCATCTTCTCCCCAGATCTTTTCATCATTGGCGGTGGCGTGAGCGACAAATTCGATAAATTCGGCCCTCGCCTGACGACGCGCGCAGAAGTCGTGCCAGCACAGCTTCTCAACGATGCAGGCATTGTCGGCGCCGCGCTAGCCGTGCGGCAGAGAATCCGGGAATGAGCCGGGCGGCAGAACCCTCTTAGCCAACCCGATAGATAACAGCTGATCGTTCCAGTATGCCGCCTGAATAACGGATTATCCTGCTGGCAGCCAGGTCTAACGTTTCCTGCACATCTTCGGCCTGAATCGTGCCGCAGCCATCCACAATCAGGAGCACATCAGTCGTTTCTAGAGTGATCTTGGTTGCATCAGCGTCGCGGTAGTTGAAATCCCAGCAAATAACCTGTGTCTGGTCTGCGTAGACCAGTTCGCCTGTCTCAAGCGCTGTCTGCTCAGTGCCTCCAATTTGGGAAAAGGTCTCGCCCTTCTGGGCAAACCGAAGCGTTACCGGGAGTGACAGACGGCCGAGATCGTAGGCAGCTGCCGCCACCATCATCTCAACAGAAGCAGCATTCAGGGCGTCAACAACGGTGTTGACCAGGGGTAGGTCTCTTCCGCGCACTACGCGCCGAAGCAAGGCCTCTAAGCTGGAGCTGCGCGAGCCAGGGTCCACGCCAAAGGAACGATAAACCTCACGATACGCCTGAATGCGCTCCAGCGAGCCGAGGTTAACGCCCTGATAGCGGCTGAAAGCGGCGGCTGTGACCTTATCCTTGAGCGCCTCCAGCTCTGGATGCGTTTCAGCGATCCGCAGCCCTCGCAGCACTGCCACGCCAATGCGCAAATCGGTGAAGCGTTCAAACACGTCCGGCGCTATCTCCAGAACATCGCTGTAGCGCGCGCTGCGGTTCTTCTCGATAACCCGGTACTTGACTTCTTCAACATACTCTGCGGCTTGCGCCTGCCGCAAGCGCCGCAATACCAGGGCACGGTCCAGCGCCGCCAGCAGCTCCCCAGCCCGCGGGCCGCTGGTTCGTCCTAGAAATACCAAATACAGCGCCTGGAAAGCAGACCCGGCTTTTAGCCCCATATCGGTGGCGATTTCGTAAACGCCTTTATGGAGCTGCTCACCGTTTAGGTTTGAGCGCGCTTCATACCAATCAGCAAAAGCGCTGAGAAAAGCTCGCTGTTCGCGGCTTAGGGCAGATGCTTCGGGAGGATACTGCTGCCGTAGTTCAAACGCAGCGCCCGCTGGCGCAAAGCGATCAAGCCATATCCGCGCATAGGCAATCCGCTTCTGAATATCAACCACTTCGTCGGGAGTCAGCACCGATCCTTTGTGCGCCTCAAAATGCTTCAAAGCATCCAAACCAGGAATCTGCGACACCGTAACCACATGCATGAAGCGCGGCCTGTAACGCGGCTCAAGCTGGCGAACGTGCGCGATCTGCGCCAGTTCAAACAGCCGTTTCGACCAGGCCTCTTCTTCATTGGCGCTGTCGCTGAAATACTGTTCAGCCGCAGCATCGTACTCATCAAACAGGCGTGGCACAGCCTCATCGTCCAAGCGGAAATTGATCGCGGTTCGGGGCCGCGTGCGCACCAGCAGGTAGCGCAGCAGGTCTGGCGGCATAGCGTCTGCCACTGCTCGCGCAGTGAACCCGATCCCCTTCGATGAACTCATCTTGCGGCTGTCCATCAAGAGAAACTC
The DNA here is from genome assembly GCA_034435995.1 of Anaerolineae bacterium. Classification (GTDB taxonomy): domain Bacteria; phylum Chloroflexota; class Anaerolineae; order Aggregatilineales; family Phototrophicaceae; genus DAOTWC01. Next base: position 6,307 of record DAOTWC010000136.1, read on the forward strand.
ATAAGGCACGTTGACCGGCGGCTCGCGATTAAATACACGCCTCGCCACCGCTTCAGCTACGTCGCGCGAACCGCCGTCCACCGAGTGATCCATCCCAGCCCCTTCAACATTCACGCCCAAGACGGACCAGCGCGCAGCCCACTCCAGCTTCCACGGCAGCTTTCCGTTGCCATCAAACGGGCTGATCGCCCCTTCATAGCCACAACCACGCGCATAAGGCATCGCATCCGGGTCGCAGCGGTAATGGACTAAACTGCCATCGAAGCGAGTCACCCGGGTCATCGCGATGCGTCCGCAGTTCTCACAAACGACATTGAACGGCAGCCAATCATCCGGCCGCTCTGATTTACTCACCTCCAGGTATATCTCGCGAATAAGAGCCGCGTTCTCAAGCACAGTCCGAATGAGATCGTTCATCTTGCCAGAGCGATAGAGATCGCTCATGCGATACGGCTGTGGGAAAATACCCAGTTCGTGTTGAACGCCCATAAACTCGTCGTAAAAAAACTCTGCGTAGCTGCGCGCGCTGCCATCAGGCGCTGGCACGTGACACAGCGGTTTTCCGAGGTAAGGTTCATAGAGTTCACGAGAGAGGCTCGGCGGCACAGCGTCCAAAGCGTCATAGTCATCGCTGCCGTAAAAGAAACGCGCAGGCCGTCCGGCATCAAGCGCGGCGCGGTAAAGCACATCGTGTATCACTGGCCCGCGGAGCGAGCCAACATGCGCGCTACCGGAATACGTCTTGGAGTCATTAATCACGACCTCACCGGCCGGGAGTTCCGCAATGAGTTGATCAGCCCAGTAGAGCACTGCCAGCCTCCGGGGTGTGTCCCTATAAACAGCGCCGCCCCTGTGTTGGTCACTGAGGCGGCATGATGTCTCGCTCGTGCGATTGCGCACTGCGCATTATACGCGCTGGCGGCACTCTCTTCTAGAGTGGCACAGGGTTAATCGCGCTGAAGTGCGACCTCGGTTTCGCTTAACAACACTTTCTCAACGCGCTCCATTGCCCAGTCAATTTCCGCTTTCGAAATGACAAGCGGTGGAGCGAACCGCATCACCCTTTCGTGAGTCTCCTTGCACAGGACACCCTCATGCATCAGCGCTTCGCAGAACGGGCGCGCCTTGATACCATCCTTGAACACTACCCCGATGAGCAGCCCTTTGCCGCGCACATGGTCCACAGACGGGCTTTCCAGCGCTGTAAGGCGGTGCATGAAATACGCCCCCATCTCTGCAGCGCGTTCTGCCAGCCGTTCCTCACGCAGCACCATCAGCGATTCATGAGCAATTGCGCAAGCCAGCGGGTTCGCACCAAACGTGCTTCCGTGTTCGCCGGGGGTAAAGAGGCCCAAAATGCCGTCCTTCGTCACCACTGCCGACACAGGATAGAGGCCGCCCCCTAGGGCTTTGCCAAGTATTAGTACGTCAGGCTCAATATTGTCATGCTGATAGCAGAACATCTTGCCTGTGCGTCCCAGGCCAGTTTGGATCTCGTCAGCCATCAGCAGCACGTTGTGCCGGTCACAGATTTCACGTGCCTGCCTGAGATAGCCATCGGGTGGAACAACAACACCGCCCTCACCTTGAATCGGCTCAACCAGGAAACCCACCGTATTGGGCGTGATCGCCGCTTCTAACGCACTGGCATCCCCGTAAGGGATAATGCGAAAGCCAGGTGTCAGGGGGCCAAAATCGCGCCAGTAAAGCTCCTCGCTGGAGAAGCTGATGACAGTAGTCGTGCGCCCGTGAAAGTTGTTCTGGCACACGATGATCTCAGCTTCGTAGCGCGGCACGCCTTTTACTTGGTAACCCCACTTGCGGACAATCTTGATGGCTGTTTCCACAGCTTCAGCGCCAGAGTTCATGAGCAGCACGCGGTCCATCCCACAGAACTCAGCTAGTTCCTGTGCAAACGGGCCAAATTTGTCGTTGTGAAACGCACGGGATGTCAGTGTCACCCGCTCCATCTGCCGCTGGGCAGCGGCGATCAAGCGGGGATGGCAATGGCCATGACTCACTGCGGAATATGCGCTCAGCATATCAATATAACGCTTGCCCTCAACGTCGGTCACCCAGCAGCCTTCAGCAGTGGCGATAACAACAGGGATTGGTTTGTAAGTGTTCGCTGCGTGCCGTTTCGTTTGGTCAATGTACTGCTGTGTAAGTGTCATTCAGCACCCTCCACGAAGTGAGCAGCAGCCGACCCTGCTGCTACAGCTTATGCAAAAGAACCTAATAGCTTTATAGATTTTATCCAATGAAATGTGCTTGCGCCAGTCATCCTGGCGCAAAATTGTGAGCGGGCACAGTTCAGCGAAACTGCGGCAAATACTCTTCGAATTCATACATGAAATCGTCGAGTATAGCGCGCGCTTGGTCAATGTCAGTCACCATCGGATCGAGCAGCAGTGCCTGAAGCGCCAGGTTGCGATCGCCGTTGGCGACTGCGTCAATCGTGATTGAGCTGAGCGCCAGCTCGCGACGGCACATCTCCGCAATGCCCTCGGGCAGCGGCGGGAATGTTAGCCCCTGAATGCCCATTCCCGACACCAGACCCGGCACTTCGATAATCGAGTCTTGAGGCAGGTTAGGTATCAGCAGGCCTTCGTTGGGGATATTCAGCTGCTGATGATAGTAATTGTCGTTGTGAACAATCGCGCTGATCAGCTCCGGAATACCTTCGTCCAGCATATTATGACGCCACACGTCGCGCAGCTCATTGACGTCCATTTCACCGTTGACAATGGCTCTTGCAATAGCCTTTCGCTGCGCCCGTCGCTGGCGGTTTCCTTCCCAGCTCTGCAGTTTGAGTTCATACTTCTCCCACGGCTTGGTTGTCTGATCGCTTACCAACGGCAGGAACTCGCACATGTGACTGTCTCCAGCCGTCGGCATCATGCCGAAAATCTCGAACATTTCACGGGTAAGCGGTTCGAAGTCCTTGCGGAAGTGATTCAACCAACGGTCGCGCAGCAGCGGATACAGGTCCTCGCCGGTGTGCTTGTCACGAATATCGTACACCCACGAAAAGTGGTTGATGCCTGCTGCTTTGATATCCAAGTGTTCCAGGGCGGCCCGGGCCACAGGTATAAAGCGCGGCATGTTGTCAGCGTCGGTGTGTACGTGGAACTTTTCCGGAATCGCGATACCCCAACGGTCAGCCAAGATCGTAGCCGCCATCGCATAGCCCCACAGCAACTGGTGACACAGGCCAAGCACCTTCTTGATCTTGGTGAAACGCCGCACACCCCACGTCAGGCGAATCAGTGGATTGGTCAGGTTAAAGTACCAGGCATCCGGGCACAAACGCTCCATGTCGCGCGCAATGTCTAGGATGACAGGTAGGTTGCGGGCGGTGTGTGCCAGAGCGCCTGGCCCGCCGTTCTCAGCGTATGGCTGGCGCACACCGTGCCGCAGCGGTATTTTCCAGTCCATCTCCCACACAGTTTCCCGCGGCCCCACTTGGATCGAAACAATCACAAAATTCGCGCCCGACAGCACATCAACCCGATTCGTCGAGCTAGTGATCTTCATCTGCGCATCCCAGGCGTCGTTCATAATATTCGCCAGCTTGGTCATAGTCTCTAGGGACTCTTCATCAGTGTCCACCAGAGCCAGCCGTGCTCCTTTCAAGCGGGGCGATTGGAGCATCGTTGCTAAAGACCCCAGACCAAAAATAGCGCTGCCAGCCCCAATAACAACAATCTTTGGCGCTTTCAATTTGCCCCGTTCGATATTGGTGTTCAGCTTGCCGTCGCTGCTGTTGGTGGTCATGTTCTACTCTATTGTCACTTTGCTGCACTAGTTTGTTATGTAGCGAGTAAGCGAGTCTATGTTCTTGTCACGGCTGGCCATGGTCACTTCCACCGCCTGATCCGCGCTGATGCGCTTGCGCACGATGTCATCTACGGCCTGTGCTACAGCAGCTGGGTCATCTGGTCCGGGAAAGGTGACATTACGCCCAACCATCGCACCGCGCACGTTGGCTCCAGCAGCAACACCCGCCGCGAAATCGGCGAAAGTGCTGCGCGGGTCCTCATTTGATGGCCCTCCTAACAGGATGATCGGCATAGTCGTGGCCATTGCCACCCGCTCAAACCCTTCACAGTACGGCAGCTTGAGCCATGTATTGCGCGACGAATCGCCCAGCGCGGACAGCACGCCAACTAGTTTCACCAGTTCATCGGCTGTGTTCTTCATTTGCCACCGGCCGTTGACATAATCCATTCGCAGCGGTTCAACGAAAGCTGGCAGGTTGTATCGGTTGAGATCAGTAATTGCGCGGGCGCAGTAATCCACCGTTAGCAGTGTGCGCTCGTCATCCGGCACAAAACGCAGCAGCATCTTTCCGCCGTCAAGCCGAAAACGTGCCAGTGATTCCGCGGTGTAAGATGTGAAGCGGTCATCAATCTCGCCTGCCACACCTGCCACACCGCCGCGCTGCATGCAGCCGATCAGCACCTTGTTATCCAGAAACGACGGCCCCCCGCCGGCCTGCACTAGGTAATCAACGATCAGCAGATCGTCAATCATGTCATGTGTGCTCATAAAACCATCGAACGACGTTCCGGTGAGCACACGGAGGATGCGTCCCAGATACTGCTGCCGGTTGCCCATGATGAACGGGTCGCTGCCGATGTTCGTAACGCCGCGCCCTGGGTGGTCAGCAGCCAGTATTGTGAGCCGTCCATCCAGCGTTAGACGCGTGCGGCGGCGGCGCGCAGAAGCCTGCTGCTCGATAATTTCAGGCATGTTAACGCGCACATCGGTAATGCGCTCAAAAATACGACGCGGAAAGAACCTGTTTAGGTCAAAACTGTAGCTTTCAACGCTGTAGCTGGCTGTCACGGCGCCGCCCTTGCTGCCAAACAATTTCCCCAGGCGCATATTGTACATCGCCTGCGCTGCTGGGGCACACCAAAAGCCGCATGTTAATAGGCCGCACGTCCACGCGTCAGGTCTAGTGTCAAAGACTGGCCGTCTATTGCCACACACATTTCAGCTGCGCCCAACGGTGTATGCGTATAGGCATTGTCATAGTGAGGGAAATCATCAAGCGGCTGCGGCCGCCCATTTACCGTAAAAGACCCAGTCCAGGCGAATGTCAAAGCGTCTCCCTCAGGCGTTTGCCAATTAACCGCTGGGCCTAGCGATGTAGGAGGCTGAGCACGAAGCCGATCACAGAAGGTGGCAAAGTCGCCATCAGCAGCTGACCGCCCCAGCCGGCACACCCATGCATATCCCCCCCTGCTGCTGCGAAGCTCCTGATAGGCGTGTTTGCCCGATTTTGTGAGCATCAAATCGCCGTCCCCCCACAGCGCGACAAAGCCGCTGCCCACACGAGCAAAAGCCCATTGGCCAGCGATGCTGTATTCGTCAAAGGCTGCTGTCGGGAAATAAGCGTGACTAAAGCCCAAGCCGCTGCCTGCCCCAAGCTGATAGAGACACATCACTGTGGTGTCGTGCATAGCCACCCGCGGCAAGCGGGCTGAACCTGCCCAGAAATTAGGCCGGGCATTGCCGTGTTCCTGGCTGTTGCCTGGGTTCGTCGTGAACACGACTGCCTCCGGGCTGAGCGTCGCCTGCCATAAATGCTCCTGAATGCCCACTTCACCCGGCCGCCAATCCAGCGCCGCCGCAATCATGCCGTCTGGCGTGCGATGCGTGAGTGTGTTCACGTCCCACGCCCCGGGCGTCATGTCAAAGTGAGGACGGTAACGCCCCTGCGAATGTGCGCGTGTGACCAGTGCTTCAGGCAGGTCAGCGCCAATGCGCTGAATCACCTCTGGCACACGGTAACGGCGCGCCAGGGCCAGCAGACCTGTGGGACGAGTCTCACCGTTAAAACCGCCTAGGCCCCAGCCAATGCGCTGCATCCCTGATGTCAGCTCCACCCGACCAGTTTTCAGACCTTCAACATAACAACGTCCATGGCTGCTGCCATGAACGCCGCGCCACGACTGGCACGCCAGCATAAACAGCGTCTTATGCATCAGCGCTTCTGCCATCTGGCTCACGCGCGGGCTGCTCGCAAACTCGACCAGCGCCAGCAGCGCGAAAGCATCCAGTGCCATATATGTATTGGAGTCCCATTCCGAGTAGCCGCCGCGCAGCCGCGCCATAATCCACGTTTCGATGCGCCGTCGGGCGCGCTCCCGCTGTTGACGACCGGTTAGCCCGCTGTTTCTGAAAACCTGGTCTGGCCAGCGCTGTCCGGCCAAATAAGCGGCTGTGTGAAACAAAATCTGATGGTTCTCCGTAAAGTAGCACATGGCATCTACGCCCGGTTCGTCAATCCAGAACTTGAACCCGGCGAAAGCCGCTTCAATCCGCGCGCGGTCAGCCGGTCGCAGCGCGTTGGGATGTCTATCGCAGAAAAACAGCAGCGCCAACAGACTCACCGCGTAGAAGTCGGCGCAGTCGTAGCGGTTCTCCATAAATGCGCAAGCCAGCGTCACAGCGCCGGAGTCAACATAGCGCGCGCGACCCGTCTCCACTGCCGCCATAGCGCCCTGCACGTCGTAGGGCATCTCAGCAAGATGGTTAAGCGCTTCCCGGCGTCGCTCGTCATAACTGCCATAGGGCGTCACCCGGTAGTCGTTGGCGCTGGCCCATAGGTCGCGCCGCAGCACAAACGGCGTTCCGTCTACCGGTCGGGCTGTCAAGTGAATGTTCTGCTCGCCCGCCAGCCGCGCCATCGCTGACAGCAGTGTCTGTGTTAGTGGGAGATCAGCAGGCTGGCCGGGCTGCAAGGTCAGACGCCCTTCTTCAACCGGAATAACCAGCGCTTCCACACCTTCAGGACGGTCGTTGTCGAGTTCGTTTTGGAAGATCGCCGGCACACCCAGCGGCAGCGGAATAGTGAGCGATACATCCGCTTCAACACGCTGAGGCGCGGTGTGCTCCAGCCACATTTGCGCCGGGAGATGCGGGAACGCAAACTGGCGCAGCGTAAGGTGCGAGAACAGCGTCTCTGCCCGATGCCAGTGGGCGGCATCCGTGTCGCCCAACGGCAGTGTAATCGTCACAGGCAGACGCTCCAGGAAACGTAAACCCAACGCCAGCCGCGCTTCGCGCCAGCCAATCATCTCACCGTGCAGATACAAGTCGTTCTGCCCCGCTTGGAGGTCAAGCCGCAGCGGCACAGGGATCGGCTCAACGTAGCTAAAGCGCTCGCAGAAATGGCGCACCAGCTTGCCGTTCAACCATACACGGCACGGCCCAATCGTAAGCACCTCTGCGAGCACGGTTGCTGCGCCTTCAACCTCAAGCTGCGCATAGACCCACGCCTGCATCAGCGTCGGTCGGAAGTTGAACAAGCTGAAGTCAATAACCTGGTCTTCATCCGCACTGCGGTAGACCCATTCCCTGCCATGCGGCGCAGCTGCATTGAGCGCTGGCATATGGCTTGGAAGCCACTCCGCTTTCGGCAGATGGCTGTACACGTTCAGTTTGAGCGCCGCCGTCTGCGGCTCAAATCCCCAGTAATTCACAGCCCAACGCCCCCCACGCTTGAAGGGCGAACCATGCGCAGGTATGAAATCAGCCAGCGACAGCAGGGTTGTCACGGGACCAGCCGCCAGCCAGTGCCGCACTGAGCCGTCGCTGTGCAGTCCGTAGCGCGCCTGTGTGCTGGTTTCCCTCATGCCCATCTGTTCCCTATCCTGGCTGTCCACTTCCCATAGACCGGCGTCGCTGAGCACCTGAGGAACGAGCGCCTTTTGCGGTTACTATGCGGCACTGTTATAATACCTCAGATGACGCACATTCGCGTTATCGTGCTCGCCCATTCACGAATAAGGTTTGTTTGAGCTTTGAGGAGAACATTCATGAAACAACGCATCTCGATCTGTCTGCTGCTGGCCGCTCTGCTGGTTCTGGTCGTCGCGCCTATGAGCGCACAGAACGTAGTTGAGCTGCGTATCACCTGGTACGACGATGGCAATGAGGGCGCAGTTTTGCGCGATCTGCTCGACCGCTTTGAAGCCGACAATCCGGATATCAAGGTCGTCATTGACACCGTTGCTTACACCGTCATTCTGGAGCAACTTCCCATCCAGATCCAGGCTGGCGAAGGCCCGGACATGGCTCGTATCACCAATTTCCCCGGTCTGTCAGGCTTCTACCTGGACCTACGTCCCTACCTGCCTGACGTAGAATACTGGGAAGCGAGCTTCCCCGAGATCGTCTTCCAGGCCATGCGCACCGGTGATGACACTACAGGCATCTATGGATACCCCACCCAGTTCACCGTAACTGGCCCGTTCATCAACCGCACGCTGTTTGAGCAGGCTGGCATTGAAGTGCCGAGCGACACGCGCGACTCCGTGAGCTGGGAAGAGTGGACTGAGGTTACCCGTCAGGTTGCGGAAGCCACTGACACGCCTTATGCCATCGCAATGGATCGCACCGGCCACCGCTTTGCTGGCCCCGCCATGAGCATGGGCGCAACGTATTTTGACGCAGACGGCAATATCACTATCGACTCGCCGGGCTTCCGCGCTATGGCCGAGATCCTGTTTGGCTGGCACAGCGAGGGCATCACCCCGGCTGAGGTTTGGCTCGGCTCTGGTGGCAGCTACGCTGCGGCTGCTGATTTCTTCATCAACGGCCAGCTTGTGATGTACATGTCGGGCAGCTGGCAGGTGGGCCGCTTCTCTAAAGATATCGGCGATGCCTTCGACTGGGAAGTCGTCCCCAACCCCACTGGCCCTGGCGGCAGCACAGGCATGCCAGGCGGGGCTGCGCTCATGGCCATTGGCAGCACAAAACACCCTGAAGCGGTTGCGCGTGTGATGGACTACTTGGTTCAGGTGGATCAGATGCGCGAATTTACAGCACGCACGCTTTTCATCCCCGGTCACCTGGGTCTTGGCGAAGTGGATTACGAGACCGAGCTGCCAGCGGCCAAGCAGGCGCTGAACGCCTTCGCCGCAGAAGTGCCTAAGCTGCAGGAGCAGGCGTTCAGGCTCAATTTCCACCCGCAGAACTTCGTTGTTTTCAATGAAACCCGCGACCGCCTGACTCAGGTCATGCTGGGCGAGCTGACGCTCGACGAGGCAATTGAGCGCATCCAGCAGGCGGTTGATGACGCGGTCGCTGCCGCTCGGCAATAATACTGCTCACAGCAGTGACGTGCTTGCAGGCTGCAGACGCTCTCGCAGGCGTTTGCAGCCTGTCTTGTCCCTGACAACTGCCAGTTCAGGAACTGATCGCAATGAACCAGGTTCAGGCAAAACCTACCCCCAAAGCGCCCCCCGCTGCTGTAAGACGATCGTTAGAGGGCGTTGGATCCGGCTTGCTGCACTTCATCCTCAACGCTACTGAACAGATTATGGTGCCCATTCAGCGGCGCATTGGCGTTCAGCGCATGGCATACGTCTTTGTGCTGCCCAATCTGCTGATTTTTGGTGTCTTTATTCTGCTGCCAATGCTTCTGAACTTCTATTACGCTTTTACCGGCGGCACCAACCTGTTCCCGCAGGATCGGCCATTCGTCGGCTTCGACAACTTCCAGCGGCTCTTTACCTGTCAGGATTTCTTTCAGCCCAACACCTGCCTGGAGGATCGCTTTGCGCGCTCGATGGTCAACACAGCCGTGTTCGTCACCTCACAGGTGGCCCTAGTGGTGCTGATCTCGCTGATCACTGCGCTGGCGCTCAACCGCAAGATCGTGGCCCGCGGCCTTTTTCGCAGTGTGTTTTTCTATCCGGTGCTGCTTTCGCCTGTGGTCGTAGCCCTCATCTGGAAGTGGATTCTGCAGCAAGACGGTTTGCTCAACGCCCTTATCGTTTCGCTTGGCGGTGACCGCGTTTCGTTTCTCACCAGTGGCGACTGGGCACGTTTTTGGGTTGTCATTATCAGCGTGTGGTCCACGATGGGCTTCTACACGCTGATCCTGCTCGCTGGACTCCAATCTATTCCCGCAGAGCTTTACGAAGCATCCTCAATTGACGGCGCTAGTGCCTGGACCGCGTTTCGCCGTATCACCATGCCGCTGCTGATGCCCACGATGATGGTGGTGCTTGTCTTATCCGTCATTCGCGCAGTGCAGATTTTTGATGTGGTATTCGCCTTCACTGGCGGCGGGCCGGGCACGGCAACGCTGTACCTAGTCCAGTACATCTACAACACGGCCTTCACCAATCTCACCAACCTGTACGGTCTAGCATCGGCAGCATCGGTGGTGCTAGCCTTTTTCTTGGTGGTGTTTACGCTGCTCCAGCTTCGGTTGGGTGGAACCACCAGCGACGTCGCTGATGCGTAAGGAGCGGGCGCTATGAACTTCATCACACGAACGCGGGGGCGTGGCCGCCTGGATAACAGTGACATTCTGACTTACCTCTACCTGCTGCTGGGAACGGTGCTCATGTTTGGGCCAGTGCTCTGGCTGGTGATGTCGTCATTCAAAGAGCCGGCCCAACTGGTGCGCTTCCCGCCTACTTTCTTACCCTATCATCAAGAGACAGTGACAGTTGAAGGCCACGATGCGCCGCTGCCGCTGTTTGAAGTTACACTGGAGGACGGCAGCACCCGGCAGCTTGCCCAAGTGAGGCGTGTTGGCATCCAAGCGCAAATGGTTGACCCCGCTAACCCAGAGGAGATTATTAAAGTCAACATCAACCAGCGTACGCCGGTTGAACGGGTGTACTTCGGGCTGGAGAACTACATTGAAGGCGTGAACCGCTTTCCGTTCTGGACCTACTTCCGTAATAGCGTCATCGTCACCGTCGCTGCCACAGCGCTGACGCTTCTCATCAACAGCATGGCAGCGTTTGCGCTCAGCAAGTATCGGTTTCGCGGCCGCGACGCCATTTTCCTGCTCACGTTGGCCACGCTGATGGTGCCCTTGTCGGTCATTCTGGTTCCAGTCTTCCTCGTTATCACGCAGGTTGGCTGGAACAACAACTTGCTCGGCGTCATTGTCCCTGGCGCAGCCACGCCAACTGGCGTTTTTCTGCTGCGGCAGTATATGCTGACTATTCCTGACGAGTTGATCGAGTCGGCGCGTATTGACGGCGCCAGCGAGTGGCGCATCTATCTGCAGATTATCCTGCCGCTGACGCGCCCGGCGCTGGCTGTTCTGGCGATCTTCTCGATCATGTGGCGTTGGAATGACTTCCTGTGGCCGCTGATTGTGCTCAGCCGCAACGAGCTGTTCACGCTTCAGGTAGGCCTCAACTCGTTTCAAGGTGAGCTGCAGGTGCAGTGGAATCTGATTCTGGCCATGACCGTTTTGACGCTGCTGCCGATCACGTTGGTATTCGGTTTCTTGCAGCGCTATATCACCACCGGTATCGCTACTACCGGCCTAAAATAGCAGCGTCTACAAGCGCAGCGCCGGCAGATTCAGCAGGTCCGCCAGGGCCAGCAGCGCGTCTATGTGGTCGCCATAGGTCAGAGCGACATGATGCTCCAGCCCTTCACTGAGGATCGTGTCCAGGACTGCTGCTGCCGGACGCTCAAAGCGCACTAAACCTGACGTACCTGAAAAGCTCATAGGCGCGCGCAGCATCTCTCCCCGCCCCACCACCAGCCGCAGATTCCCCGTCGCAGCGCTCAACCGCGCCACAGTCACCGTTCCCGGCTTCAAGGGGAACTGCATCAGCAGCGGCAGCCGCCGGTTCGAGTGAACCGTCGCGGTAGGAATGACTTCTGGGTCAGCCATTGAGAGCGGTGCGAGACCACAATGCCACAGCACTAGAGCGTCGCGCTCGCTGTCCAGCGAGACAAGGTCTGTGCCGAATGACGGCTCGCCGCTCACACCCTGCAGGATAATCTGAGTGATCGTTCCGTTAACGTCAGCCTCACAGCTGCACGGGATTTGATCGTCAGTAAGCAGCGACAGCGCGCCGCATGCGGCGCACCCAAGCTCGGTAAAAAACTCCGGCCAGCAGCGCACGGCCAGCCCTTGCAGGTTATCGCGCGCTGCAAAACGCTTTAGCGCCCAATACACGCCTAATGTGCCGTCAGCCGCCTTGCGATCAACGCTGTCCAATTCTGCGACCTGCTGAGCCAGTTTAGCACGCACAACCGCCACCTCAGCGCTGTCTACGCCGCGCGCCGCACCGAAGGCCTCGCCCAGCGCAATCGGCACGACCTCCAAACCGAAATGTTCCCGCAGCACGTCTTGATCGTAGTCGCACGTTTCGAAGCCGCCGGGCCGTTCGCCCAGCCGGCCCACGCGCATTCCCCGCAGCATCCGCCGCGCCTGCGCGGCGCGTGCCAGCGCGTCTAACCTGCGCGTGACGGCTGCATCGCCTGGCGCAGCGAAAATGTGGTAATAGCGCCGCCCCGCCCGCCTGAGCGCGTGCGCAGCCAAGTTGATGCCACACAGCGAATTGAGCCGCAGCCGCCCGCCAGTATGTTCTTCTGGCACGGCCCACAGCAGCAGCGGCACAGCCAGCGCACGGCCAACCTCCAGCGCTATGCCGCTGTCGGCAAAAGTCGCCTGGAGCAGCACGACCGCATCCAGCATATTATCATTATCCAAGTAGTGCAGCAAAGACTGTGCCGCGTCTGCTGTCGTTACCGGCTCTGCCGGACCAACTACATGAAAGCCAGCGGCTGCCAGCTGCTGATGTGCCAACCGTGTGACCTCCTCGGCCAGCGCCATGTCAAACGTTGTTCGTGCAACTGGCACGAAACCGATGCGCGGTGTTGGCTGCTGCAAGCGCTGTCTCCTTTTCTCACAGCCTCAAAAGGCTGCTACCAAACCGTCTTTGCGCGGATCGCTGCCGCCGAATAACACACCAGTAGAAGAATCGCGCCTGATAATCTGTCCGCCGCCAAACAACAGCCGCGCCTGTCCGCTCACTGGTCGCACGCGATGGCCCATTTCGGCTAGCCGCGCCATGGTCTTCACGGGAATCCCCTCTTCGAGAGCCAAAACGCTGCCGCTTGTGCCATCCTCAAGACACCACCGCGGCCGATCCAGCGCTTCCTGCGGGTTAAGGTCGTCTATCAGCATCGCGCTCATAACTTGCAGATGCCCCTGCGGCTGCATGAAACCACCCATTACCCCAAAGCTGGCCCACAGCTCATCGTCTTTCACCGCTAAGCCCGGTATGATGGTGTGATATGGTCGCTTGCCCCCTTTCAGCTCATTTGGGTGACCTGGTTCCAAGCTGAAACAAGCCCCGCGATTCTGAAGAAAAACCCCCGTGCCCCGCGCCACAATACCTGTCCCGAACCCCATATACAGGCTGTTGATGAACGAGCAGGCATTGCCCTCACCATCCACAACGCTGAGATACACAGTATCAGAGCCGGCCAGCGGCGCGCCAAACGACGGCGGCTGCATTGCGCAATCTGGCGCAATCAGCTGCGCTCGGCTGCGAGCATAGGCCTCGCTGAGCAGCTCGCACACCGGCGCACTGTGTGCTGTGGGATCACCGATGTACCAACGCGCATCAGCAAATGCCAGGCGCATAGCCTCCACCATAAGGTGCAGGCGCTCCGGCGAGTCCCAGGCCAGGCCATCTAGATCGAAATGGCTGAGGATGTTCATTGCTAGCAGCGCCGCTAGGCCCTGACCGTTGGGGGGGCATTCGTAGATCGCTGCACCTTGGAAATTTGTCTTTATTGGCGTATCCCAGGTTGAGCGGTGCGCTTTAAGGTCTTCACGCGTCATCGCTCCGCCCAGCTCTTGGATTGTTGTCACAATCGCATCGGCAGTTGGCCCGGCGTAGAACGCTTCCGGACCATCTTCCGCGATCATGCGCAGCGTGCGCGCCAGCTCCGGCAGTCGAACGACTTGGCCGACAAGCGGCGGTTTCCCACCTGGTAGATAGTCCTGCGTGTTCGGGCTGGACTCCAACAAGGCACGCGCCCACGGGCTGTTCCATGACGCGCCAAAAACCGGCGCAACCGGATAGCCTTCTTCAGCGTGGTAAATGGCCTCGGCTAACACATCGGCCAGTGACATCGTGCCATGCCGGAGCAGCAAATCGTGCCATCCCATTACTGCCCCCGGAACAGTGATCGCGTGGACACTGCGCGGCGGTACTTCAGTAAAACCCTGCGCGCGCAGGTCGTCTGCGCACAACGCTGCCGGCGCGCGTCCGCTGCCGTTGAGTGCCGTGACCTGCTGGCTGTTTGCCTCAAAATACAGCGCGAAACAATCACCTCCGACACCGGTAGATGCCGGATCGGTCACAGTGAGCACTGCGGCAGCAGCCACTGCCGCATCGGCGGCGTTGCCACCGCTGCGCAGCACATGCAGACCAGCTTGAGCAGCCAGCGGATTGCTAGCTGCCACCATGCCGCGCCGTGCAGCAGCCATCGAACGGCGCGACGCAAAGTCGAAAGACATCGGTTTCATACGCGCCAAAACCGCCTATCCTCTCAGGCTGGCAGCGTCAGGCTGTCCAGATCGCGCGGATAAAACGTCATTATTTCGATACCATCTCCAGTGATTGCTACAGTATCTGAATGGCGGAAACCGCCAAGTTCAGGCGAATAAAGCCCCGGCTCAACCGTGAAAACCATCCCAGGCTGCATGATAGTGTCATCTCCGCTGTCAAGATAAGGCCCCTCGTGATACCGCAGCCCAATCGTATGGCCTGTGTGGTGGCGCCAATAAGGCATCAGGTCGTGCTTCGCGAAATATGCCCGCACTGCCTTGTCAACCTCAGAACATGGCTTCCCCGGTGCCATCGCCGCTAATGCGGTATCTTGCAGCGCAACCATGTGGTCAAACATGCGCCGTTGGGCGTCCGTTGGGCGCCCTAAAAACATGGTGCGTTCCAGTTCCGACACATAACCCCACACCGGCGCGCTTGCTCCAGTGACCAGAACATCCCCTTTCTGAAAGCGTATGTTATTGGCCAGCGCATGCGGAATAGCGGCGTTGCGCCCGATCTGCCCCCGGTAGCCAGCAAACGCGCCGCTGCCCATTTCGCCGCCATATGCCCGGTAGATCGGCCCGATCGCGCGATACATCGCAAGCGTTGCCTCGCTGCTGGCGCGCTGCGACACTTCGGTCTCGCTCGCGCCTACCACAGTGTATTCTTGCAGCAGCATGTGCGCCAGATTGCCCCATTTGCAGCTTTCCCGCAGGCAGTTCAGTTCCGCCTCGGATTTGACTGCCATCTCATCTTCGATGAACGCCCGAATGAATCGAACCTTTACATTTGCCACCTCTGACAGCAGCGGACCACGGTAGCCCAAAATCCAGGGGTAGCCATCGCCATCGCCGCCGATCTCTCCTGTGATCTCCATATCGTCCAGCATGGCGGCCAGCAGATGCAGCGGATGCGTGGTGTCAGGATATTCCGGATAATGGTCCACACGGTCGAGAACCGCATTTGCGCGCGCGTGTTCAACTTCCAATCGTGGCACAAACAGCCCGCGCTGGCCGCGAGCATTCATGACGAAGCCTATCGGACGTTCAGTCGGAATAAAGGAGAAACCGGTATAATAGAGAATATAATCGCGGTCGAACAGCACGACACCTTGCAGTCCGCGTTCTGTCAGATATTCCAGGAGACGCTCGCAGCGCTTTTGGTGTTCTGCATCGCTGATCTTCAACTGAGTTGACGTGATAGCCATCGCTCGTGTCCTCCGTTTGGTTTAACCGGAAATTATACCCTTTCGAAGAAATAGCACATTGGACTGCAACTTTTTCCCGCCGGCAGCGTAATATTCACTGTGTGCATGAAGTGCGATGCCTACCCGCAATTCTGCTCACAGCTATCGCAGATTGGCGAAAGAAATCGTTCAGACAGATCAACACACACTCACATGTTCTAATGCCGCAGTTTAATTTCGCGGTTTGACGCCTAATAGTTCCTTGGACGCTTTACTCCTCTTGCTGCCCCTCTGCCTGCCTCAGCAGAGGGGCATGCCTTTCTCGACGATGCGCACAACATGAGTATAATCGGCTGGCATTGACGACTTTGGTTAACACGATGACAAAGGATAGAATCGCTTGCAGCAGGACAAACGCCTTATCGAAATTGACGACCTCTACCGCATTGTGCTGATTGAGGACCCGCGGGTCAGCCCAGATGGACGGTGGATTGCCTATGTTCAGGTGACTACAGACAGGCTGGAAAACGAATATCGGCGCAACATCTGGGTGATACCTACAGCCGGTGACAGCAAGCCTATCCAGCTTACACGCAGCGGCAAGGACTCCGCGCCGCGCTGGTCACCGGACAGCAGCAGACTGGCGTTTATCTCTGCGCGAGACAAAAAACCTCAACTCTATATTCTGAACGTAACCGCACCTGGCGGTGAACCGAGGGCAGTCACTAAACTGCCCAACGGCGTGTCTGCGCCAGCCTGGTCGCCAGACAGCGCTTACATCGCGTTTCTCTCAAGCGCGAACGCTGAAGAGCGCGCTGCTGAGGACGCCGATGAAAAGCCGCCACCGCCCGCTGACAAACTCGAAGCGAAACACCGCTCCGAGCGTAAAGACCACGACGAAGCGCAGCGGTGGGATCCCCGCCCTGTATCGCGCATTCCATATCGCAGCGGAACGAGCTATCTCGACGACCGTTTCGCGCAGGTATACGTTGTTACGGTCAGCGAAGAACGCTCGGACGAAGAAATCGTACCGCGGCGGATGACCGATGTTGACGCTGATCACGAACCGCCTCAGTGGACAGCAGATGGTCAGTTCCTGCTAACTGCCCGAACAGCCGACCCTCTCGGCGATACGCCCTGGCGGTCCAGCGTACTGTGTCGCATCAGCCTCAGGGATGGCGTATGCGAGTTGACAACAGACCTCTCGCACACCAGCTATAAGCCGCTTCCAGCGCCGCATGGCAGCCTTCTTGTTTTCACCCGTCTGCCCCAAGAGCGTTTGACCGAGCGCATCACACGTCTGGCCGTAATGGACTCTGCGGGTGGCCCGATACAGGACCTGAATTTGGAACTTGACCGAAGTGCAGTGGAATATCGCTGGTCCAATGACGGCAAGGAGATACTGTTCACCGCTGAAAGCTGGGGGGCCTGCGAACTGTACAAGGTCGCAGCCACTGGAGGTCAAGTGGAGCGCGATGTTACCGGTGATATCACGATAACAGGCTTCGACGTGGCAGCAAACGGTGAGGTGGCGTATGTCGCAGCCACCCCGCTCAACCCTTCAGAGCTGTTCTGGCAGCGAGCAGACGGCTCACACGTTCAACTAACATCTGTCAATCAGCTCCTGCTAAACGAAACGATCGTCCAGCCTAAGCGTGAACTGCGCTTTGTCTCAGCACAAGGCGTAGAGCTGCAAGGCTGGTACATGCTCCCAGTTGGGTACGAACCAGGCCAAACTTACCCCCTTGCGCTCAACATTCACGGAGGCCCTCATGTCATGTGGGGCGCAAGCACGCCGTCCATTTGGCACGAAACGCAGTGCCACGCTGCACGCGGTTATGTCGTGTTTTTCTGCAACCCGCGCGGCGCAGCGGGGTACGGCGAGAGTTTCCAAGCAGCGCTTCACGCTGCATGGGGGGAAGTGGCCTTCACAGACATTATGGCCGGTGTGGACACCCTGCTCCAGTTGGGCTTTGTTGACCCAGCGCGTATGGCTGTGACCGGCGGCTCTTACGGCGGCTATATGACTGCCTGGATTGTGGGACACACTGATCGCTTTGCAGCGGCTGTCGCCCAGCGCGGCGTTTACAACTTGCTCAGCTTCTACGGCACAACTGACGTGCCGCTCCTCATCGCTAATGAATTTGGGGCTGAGCCGTGGGATGATCCAATTCTGCTGTGGCAGCACTCACCGCTGGCATACGCGCATCAGATCAAGACGCCGCTCTTGATTCTGCACAGCGAAAACGACTTTCGCGTGCCCATTTCAGACGGCGAGCAGCTGTTTGCTTATGTTCGGCGCAGCGGCGGCACAGTCAAAATGATACGCTTCCCGCGCGAGGGCCACGAGCTGTCGCGCAGCGGCGAGCCAGCCCATCGTGTCAGCCGCCTCACGCACATGATTGACTGGTTCGACCGCTACTGCCAGCCTGAGGAGCGGTCGAAAGCGTGAACGCACTCATATTGCTGGTTTTTGGCGTTTTGTTCGCAGCGCTGTTTGCTGCCAGCAGCGCCCTAATGACTGTGCGCCGTGCTGAACGAATCGGTTTTGTTGGCACGCTGCTGGCTTTTCTGGCCGCCTTGACGTTAGCGCTGTCTGTTGCTCTTGCAGCTGTTGATGGCACTAATCTCGTTCGACCAACGGTTTTGGTAACCGCGACCGCGGTTGTCGTTTTCAGTGCGATCCTACTGGCGAGTGAGCGGAAACAGCAGCTTGCTTGGCGGAATTCTCGCGGGCTGTTAGGGGTCGGCCTTGGCGTTGTGACCTGGCTTTCAACCCTGCTTGTGTGGACTTCTGCAGACGCGCTGTTAGCAGTCATCGCGCCCTCACCCACGCCTACCGCCGTAGCGCAAACACCGGAACCCACCTTTTTTGAGCCTACGCGGCAGCCTACCAGAACCCCTACGCCGAGCCTGACGCCTACGCCGTCAAGAACTCAAACGCTAACCGCAACAGTTGGCGCAGCACGCGAACTGCGCCCTTCGCGAACTCCCACACCCACTTTCACGCCGGTCACGCCCTGCCTTGCGCAAACGCTGTATAACATCAATCTGCGCGCTGGCCCATCGCGCACATCGGAGCTGCTGACCACGATTCCGTTTGATACCACCCTGCCTCTGCTTGCGCGCAGTGCTGACTCTGCTTGGTGGCTGACATACTACGAAGGCGCTCAGGGCTGGTTGGCAGGCGAGTTTCTTAGCTTAACCTCTGCTTGCGAAACGCTTCCAATACAAGATTGAAGAGTCGCAGCGACGCCTCGGCCGACTGCGCAGAGCGCTAGAGCTGCCAGAGCAGCTCGGGACTTTTCCGCAAACACATGACTTGAAACGCGGGTATCTTGATGTGCCGGCAAACTCAGCGGTTCATCCAGGGTAGCCGCCGCCGCTTATCGTGGCTGCACCGCGCGCCTCAGCGGCTTTCCGGGCGTAGTCATCAGCGCGGAACGCCGCCAGTGGATCGGGTGGACGGCCCATCTCCACCCTAACCTGCGCCAGCAGCGGCCTTACATCAGTCTCGAAAGCGTCAACCAGGATACGGTGCGCGCCGAGAACATCGCCTTCCATCTGCCGCTGCTGCAAAAGCGGATAGTTGACGATCAAGGCCTTGGCATACGCAGTCTGGCAGTTGAGCACGCTCAGCAGCATTGCTTCAAGTTTCGGCTCGATATTGTGGCTTTGGTCAATCATATAGGCGACATCATTGGCCTTGTCTGCCGCCATCACCAGTTCGGTGTAAATCTCAAACAGCTCAAATGGGTTGACCGTGCCTACAATAAGATCATCGTCGGCATATTTGCGCGCATTAAGGTGGAATCCCCCTAGCTTGCCTTCATCCAGCAGAATTGCAACAATGTGCGCAATATTCGTGCCCTGAGCGTGATGCCCGGTGTCCACCAACACCTGCGCCTGATCGCCCAGTTTCAGAGCTGCAGCGTAGGCGCTGCCCCAATCGGGCAAATCAGTGTGGTAAAACGCTGGCTCAAAGAACTTATATTCGATCAGCATTCGGCTGCCTGGCGGCAGATGTTTGTACGTCTCGCGCAGCGCAGCCTCCATCCGATGCTTGCGCGCTGCCACGCTGTCCTGTCCAGCGTAATTCGTGCCATCAGCGAACCACAAGCTGAGTATTGTGCTGCCCGTTTGGGCCATGATTTCACAACACTCAACCATATGCGCTACAGCTTTTTCGCGGACACTCGCCGAGGGATGTGTTATGCTGCCCAAGCGGTACTGATCATCCTGAAACAGGTTGGGGTTTACCGCGCCGATAACCACGCCGCGCTGTTTGGCGTACTCTGCCAGAGCGCGGTAGTCATCTGTTTTATCCCAAGGGATGTGAATAGCCACAGACGGCGCGATACCCGTTAGCTGATGAATGTACCCGGCGTCGTCCAGCTTCTCGAACACAGTGCGCGCCGCCCCCGGCCATGCAAACACTTTGAACCGCGTGCCGCTGTTCCCATAACCCCAAGTCGGGGTTTCGATATGCTGCACCTTCAACCGCGCTTTTACTGCCTCGACGTCAATCCCAGCAGACACCAACTGTTCCGCCAGGCGCTCGTAATCTGCACGAAAGTCCATTATTTCTTTTCCTCAAGCGCAAGAGTTTGTTGCCTAACCTAGCGTTGAGATTAACGTCTTGTGCTTAAGGTGTCAAATTGATGCAAGATTGTATTGAACACAGGGAATTACACGCTGCAGCGTGCTTTGTCGGTTTTTGGGGAGGTAGGTATACTCGACAGCGGCACTTGAAAGGGCTGCACTTATGAGCGCAAAGCAGGTCGTTGCGATTGATCTTGGCGCTGAGTCGGGTCGTGTTGTCCAGGTCGGACTCGACGGTCAGTGCTTTCAACTTGACGTGGTCCATCGTTTTCCCAACATCCCGGTTCTCTGCCGCTCAACCTTGCATTGGGACGTGCTGCGGCTGTGGCACGAAATCGTGAACGGGCTGAATGTAGTGCTGCCCAGCGCCTCCAGCATCGCCATTGACACCTGGGGCGTTGATTTCGCCTTGCTGGAGCGTGACGGCGGGCTGCTGGCAAACCCGGTGCACTACCGCGACAGCCGCACAGAAGGCATGATGGAGTGGGTGTTCGAGCGCGTGCCGCGTCGCACCATTTTCGAGCGAACCGGTTTGCAGTTCATGCCGCTCAACACACTTTTCCAGCTTGCCAGCCTTGTCAAAGCCAACAGCCCCGTGTTGAATGCAGCTTCCACCTTCCTCACAATCGCAGACCTGTTCAACTATTGGCTCACTGGCGCCCGGTCCTGTGAATTCACACACGTAACGACCTCCCAATGTTACAACCCAATTGCGGTAGCCTGGGATTTCGACACGCTCTCAGCAGTTGGTGTGCCAACACACATCTTCCCCAGCATCGTTTTTCCAGGAGATAAGCTGGGGGAATACAACAACGTGCCGGTGTTCGCCGTCGGCGCGCACGACACAGCCAGCGCTGTCGCCGCAGTGCCCACTACGACCGAGAACTATGTTTACATCAGCAGCGGCACGTGGAGCCTGATGGGCATGGAGCTGCCAGAGCCGATTATCAACGACGCTGTCTACGAAGCTAACCTCACCAACGAAGGCGGCGTGTTTGGAACATTCCGGTTTCTTAAGAACGTCGCCGGTCTCTGGATTGCCCAGCAGTGCCGTGCAGCATGGGCTGAGCACGGCGCAGAGTACTCCTACAACGACCTGACCGCTCAGGCAGTTAACGCCGATCCGTTCCGCAGCCTGATTAACCCAGATCATTATCTGTTTTTCCCGCCGGGAGACATGCCGCAGCGCATCCGCGAGTTCTGCCGCATATCCGAACAACCTGTCCCGGAAACTGTTGGCCAGGTTATGCGCACCGTGTACGAAAGCCTCGCGCTCAAGTACCGCTATGTCCTGGACAGCTTGCTGAGTATAAGCAGGCGACCCGTTGACCGCATTCACATTATCGGCGGCGGCGCGCAGAACGCTTTGCTGTGCCAGATGACTGCTGATGCAACCGGACGCACAGTGATTGCTGGGCCGGTTGAAGCCACCGCACTGGGAAATGCCTTCGTTCAGTTCATTGCGCTGGGTGAACTTGACAGCATCACACAGGCGCGGGAAATGCTCAGTCGTTCAGGCATAACCATGCAATACGAGCCGAAACACGTTGCGGCATGGGAAGATATTTACCAGCGCCGCTTTAGGGCGCTCGTCGAAATGGGGTTCGATGATGACAGATGAACTCGATAACTTGGTGAGCATGACCCGCGCACTGGGTCAGCCTGAATTGGATTATGTCATTATAGGCGAGGGCAACACATCACAGCGCATCGACTCTGAGACTTTCTGGGTCAAGGCCAGCGGACGTCAAATGCAGACCATTGACAGATCGGGCTTCGTGGCGATGCGCTTCAAGCCGCTGCTCGACCTGCTTGACAATCCGCCCAACAGTGCTGCCCAGGTGCAGCAGGTCATGATGGACGCTAGGACAGAAGCGTCAGCGTCAAACCGCCCATCAGTTGAGGCCACTTTTCACGCGGTTCTACTGGCTGATTGCGGCGCCCGCGTCATAGCGCACACACACCCCGTAGCCGTCAACCAGGTGATGTGCAGCTCGCGCGCCGAGCAGTTTGCGCATCACCGCTTGTTTCCCGACGATGTTGTGCTGTGCGGCCCAGAGTCTGTTTTCGTGCCCTATACGGACCCAGGGCTTCCGTTGGCAATCGCGATCCGTGAGCGCGTGCGTGCCTTTACGGAACGGTACGGTGAACCGCCAAAAACGATTCTCATGGCAAACCACGGCTTGATTGCCCTGGCGCAAACACACGAAGAAGCGCTGAATATCACAGCCATGGCCGTTAAAGCAGCAGCTATCTTTATGGGCGCTTGTGCCATTGGAGAACCGGTGTTCATGGCGGAGGCGGATGTGCTTCACATCCACCGCCGCCCCGATGAGATATACCGTCGCGGGCTGTTTGCTGCCTCGCCCCGCGCATAGCAGCCGTGTCATTGCCGCTCGTCGCAGTCGCACAATTGCAGCCAAGGGGAATGCATCGTGAACAATCTGCTGTTCGACCAGCCTGGCCATTTTTGGAAAGGCAACCTCCACACGCATTCGACACTGTCTGATGGCCACTTATCGCCGCAGGCAGTGTGCGATTTCTACCGAGAAGCTGGCTACCACTTTCTGGCGCTTACCGACCATTTCCTGAAAAGCTACAACTTCCCGATAGCTGACACGCGCCCTTACCGCACGGACAACTTCACAACGCTGCTTGGCGCAGAGCTGCACGCAGGGTACACAGCGTTCGGCAGCCGGTGGCACATCTTGGCTGTCGGCCTTCCGCTGGATTTCGCGCCTCCTGATGAGGATGAAACAGGCCCGCAGATTGCTGGCCGCGCGCTGGAAACCGGCGCGTTCGTCGTGGCAGCGCACCCCTACTGGTATAATCTGACGGAGTCAGATATCCTTTCGCTTGGCCCTATCCACGCCGTTGAAGTCTTCAACGGCACCTCGCACGATCACAACGACCGCGCCGACAGCTGGCAAACGTTGGAAACGCTGCTCGAGCGCGGCCATCGCTACAGCGCCTGCGCGACCGACGACGCTCACTTCCACCCGGATCGCGCTGATGCGCTGCTGGGATGGGTTTGGGTCAAGAGCGAGACGCTAACACCGGAGACAGTGCTGACAGCCCTAAAACAGGGACACTACTACTCCAGCACTGGCCCAGAGATTTTCGACATCCGTCTTGAGTCAGGGCGTCTGACAGTGCGCTGTTCACCAGCGAGCCGCGTGTTCGTTACCGGCGCGATCTATCACGCGCGCAGTGTATATGGAAACGGCCTGACGCAGGCCGCATTTGACTTAACCAATTTCGACAGCCCCTACTGCCGTGTCATTGTCCGCGACAGTCTGGGACGCCGCGCCTGGTCTAATCCCATCTGGTTCTAAATCGGCTCAGGCTGGCACCAACCGCAAGGTTACGATTTCAAACGGGCGCAGATTAAGAGTGATTGCGCTGCCATGCACGCTGATCGAGGCCAGGTTCTCCTCAAGCAGATTGGTGCGCCAAGCAGCTCTGAGGGGAAACCCGGCCGTTAGCGTGATCGGCCCGCGTTTGCGCTGGCTCTCGTAAAGCCGCACAATCACGCCCTCTCCGTCCTCTGCCCGCTTGATCGTCTCGATAACGGCGTTAGGGCGATCAACATAAACTATGCCCTTGAGTAGAGCTGGCTGAACAGGTTGAGCCGGGTGCGCCACGCCGTCCACCACCAACAATGGGTCATTGAGCGCGTATGCAGCCCCAACTGTGCGCGCATCCCAGCGGTCGGTATGAGGCAGCAGGCTGAAAGCGAATCTGTGCTCCCCTTGATCTGCCTGGAGATCGGGATCAGTTGGGCTGCGCAGCAGGCTGATGCGTATGACGTTGTCTCGGATGTCGTGCCCGTATTTGCAGTCGTTGAGCAGGCTGACGCCGTAGCCGCCCTCGCTCAGGTCAACCCACTTCTGGGCCACGGTCTCAAAGCGCGCCCAGTCCCAACTGGTGTTGCGGTGTGTCGGTCGTTCGACGCTGCCCCATTGAATCTCATAAGCTGCCGTTGGCGAGAGAACGTCTACTGGAAAGGCGGCTTTGAGCAGGATATGCCGCTCGCGCCAATCTATCCATGTGTCGAAATCAATCTGAGCGCTGTTGTAGGCCAGTGAAATGCGTTGCGCGAACGGGCTGTTCAATATGCGCCGCTCTACCTCAACAGTTGCGCGCAGCGGGCCAGCCTCAACCACCCGTATCGAACTGGCAGGCTCGGCCAACCACATACGGTCGTCGTAGAAAATATCAATATCCCAGGCGTCCCAATTCAACGGCCGGTCTTCAAATGCTTGGAACTGACCGCCAATCCCGCCCGGCGCGAGCACTTCACGGGCAGCTGTCTTGTCATAAACGCGCGTGATATCGCCCATCTCGTTGATTTCAACGCGCACATAGTTGTTTTCCAGCGCCGACGCCGTGACACGCAGTCGAGTATCGAGCACGCTAGCAGTCCCTGCTGCTGTCACCAGGGGCGTGACACTGTACGGCGCCAGCTCGCCCGCGCTGATCCATGTGCCACCTTCTGCAGGCTGCGCCAGCACAACTTCTTCATCGGGTTTCACCAAGTGCTGCCCTGGCTCCAAATGATGTGGCCAGAAAGCCAGATCGCTTCTGGCAAAAGATGTCGGGTTCACAATCAGCACGTCAGCTTTGGCCGCTTCAGCGATCACGTCAAGGGCAGAACGTTTCACCGCTGCGCCGATCTCGCCGATCTCAGTGTACTGCCGCTGCGAGTCTGCGTATACCGCGCCGATACTGCTGCCGGGGATAATGTCGTGAAACTGGTTCAAGCACACCAGTTCCCAGGCGCGGTGCAGTTCTTGCGCCGGGTACCGATACGAGTAATCAAGCAAACTGGCGACAACCGCCAGGAACTCAGCGTCGTGCAGCAGGAATTCGCTCTTGCGGTTAGCGCGCTTGTTTCGGCTCTGAGTGGTATACGTTCCCCGGTGGATTTCCAGGTACAGCTCGCCGTTCCACGTGGGCAGATTGTGGCCACAGTGGGCTTCCAGGTCGCGGAAGAAGTCCTTCACAGGCCGCTGTCTGACGCGCGGCATGGCAGGAAAAGCCGCCATTTCACGGAGGTTCTCCAGCATCTCCCGTGTCGGGCCGCCGCCGCCATCACCGTACCCGAACGCCATGAGCAAATCTTGCTGGGATTCCTTTTGCTGAAAGTTGATCCATGTGCCTAGTGTCTCACCCGGTGTTGCACTGCTGTTGTAGTTTCCGCCCTGGCTGCCCGGCCAGTTCGCTGTGCTGAAATGCGTCAGCACACGTGTGCCGTCCAACCCCTGCCACCAGAAGCTGTCATAAGGCAGCCGATTGTACTGGTTCCAACCGATCTTGATCGTGAAAAAGTATTCCATTCCCGCCTGCTTGATCAACTGGGGCAGCGACCATGCATAGCCAAATACATCGGGCAGCCACAACACGGGGCTTTCAGCATCCGGCCCAAAGTGCTGGCGGAAAAACGACCGGCCCAACAGGAACTGGCGCGCCAGCGATTCCGGGCCGCTGATGTTGCAGTCAGCCTCCACCCACATTCCACCGATTGGCTCCCAGCGCTTGTTAGTCACTAGCTGCTTGATTGTGTCGAACAGCGCGGGATAATCCTGCCGGACGTAGTCGTAGAGCTGCGGCTGGCTCTGCGTGAAATGATAATCCCTAAACTGCTCCATCAGGCGTGTTACGGTAAAGAATGTGCGGCCGGCCTTACGGCGGGTCTGCCCTAATGTCCACAGCCAGGCAACATCAATATGTGCGTGGCCAGTGGCAGAAATGGTTACACTCAGCGGGGGGCCGGCCTCGGCAATGCCACGCCGGAGCACATCCAGCGCGGGCACGACGCTCGCGTAAAACGACTCACCCCATGGTTCACGTGTGTCAAGCAGCCGAAACGACTCGTCAAGCGCGTTGAGCAGAAAACCTCGCGCTGGTTCATTGCTGTCCAACGTTTCTACAACGCCCAAAGCAACGCGCGCTGCCGCCACATATTCGCGTGTAAGCTGATCGATTTGCACCAGCATGCAGGGTTCCAGAAAGAGGCGGCTGGGTTTCCACCAGTTGCCAGTCCAGCCGTGTACAGCTAGCGTATGGCTCTTGCCGTCTCGCCACCACTCCAGCAGCAGCACTTCCTGGTGATGGCGATCGCAGGCCGCATAAGGTGTGCCATCCACGTATACAAGCGCCTCTGGATGGCTGAATGATCCCGCCTCACCAAGCGGCAGGTACAGCGCTGTAGCCGCAGCGGGGTCCCAATCAGCCGGAACCTGAAAATTTCCCCGCAGCACGAAATTGACGTCTGCGCCAGCCCAATAACGGTTGAATTCAAGCACTTGCCAGGCGCTGTCGTCCACATCAGGCGCAACAGGCGGCATCTGCACCGGATCAGGTGAAGGATCAGGCAGTTCCGTAAACCGGAAAGACGGCAGAACAGCGCGCCGCCGGTACACCAATGGCTCGATCAGCGCCAGGCGATGCGCGATCTTTTCAGCCGTCCATCGCATCTTGTGGATCACAATCATCTGCTCCCTGCAGCGGCGGCATAAAACAGGCCGGATAGCAGACTGTTCCGCTGCCACCCGGCCTGACAAGCGGGCATCATTACTTGTGATAGTACGTGGGCCAGCCGAGATACTTGTTGAACGCCTCGACAATTGGCGCTGCCACTCTGGACTGATTGACGGCAACATGATGCTCGAAGCCGTTCGCGCAGATATAGGCCAGCAGGTCTTGGTAGCGCGGCACTTTGACCACGCCGTAGCCGCCAAACGTGTCAATCGGGTCGTCGGTGAATTCTCCCTCGCCGGCATAAGCGACGATTTTGCCGTTAAAATCGTCTGTGGAAATGCGCAGATAGGTGAATGGGTTTTGCTTCACCTTGCCGTAGATCGTCCCATACGTGTTCTCACGCCCTACGGTCCCGGCAATAATCTCCTGATAGTCCATGACTGGAATGTCGTCAACGAACACATCCTTCGGCAAGTTCGAACAGTGGAAAACGACACCTTTGTCTGGGTCATCGCCGTAGTTGTTGTTCCAGTCAACCAGCGCGGACGGACGACCGGACGCGAGCTGCATAGCCAGCATAGCCAGCGCCCCAACAATGTCTGTCTCGCATGCTGACGGATTGAGCTTATTGCTGCTCATGCTCATGAGCGTGCATGGCACGATGCCAAAGTACTCTTCCATGCTCGTCCAACACTGAATTGCGGTCGCATCGAGCGCCTTCTCGGCCATCCAGTTGTCCAGTACCACACCGAACTTTGCCATGCGATACAGCGACGTTTCAGGCACGCCGGCTGTGCGGGCGTAGCTTCTTATGGCGCTCAACTTGTCCTGCACCAGCGGATCGCTGTCCTGCAGACGCTCAATGCGCCCAAATACCTCACTCAAGTCAAGCGTTTCGACGCTGATACCAGCCATCTCCAACAGCTTTTCGCTGTAGCGCACCGTCTTGAACGCCCACGGGCGCGCCCCCATCATGCCCAGCCGCGCTGTTCGCATACCGCGAGTCACTCGGCACACAGCGGCGAAATCAACTAGGTCCTTCATGAACGCCGGCGTAGTCGGGTCCATCGTGTGCTGGCTGGTGAGGCTGTACTTGATTCCATACTGGAACAGGTTGTTGCAGGCGCTCATCTTGCCGCAGAAACTGTCACGCCTGTTCTTAATGTCCATTTTCGTGACATCATCAGGAAAAGCGTGAACCAGCACAGGCACATCTAAACCAGCAAAGCGTATTGCGTCCGCAATGGCGTATTCCTCGCCGAAATTCGGCAGCGTGATGAGCACGCCGTCAACTTCGTCGCGGCGCGCTTTCACAAAGTCGGCCCAGATGCGTGCCTCTGGAGTAGTGGTGATCGCGCCCACGCTTGTCGCGTCTTCGGGTGGAATGACAGCGTTAATCCCAGCCTGCCGCATAACATCCAGAACAACCTGGCGTCCGGTCACTGCCAGGTGATCAGGAAAGAAGCCTCGATTGCCCACAATAACCGCCAGCGTAACCGGACGCGCGTTGAGAGCGGATGCGGGAGTTGGTTGAACCTGTGCCAAAGCCATAAGAAACTCCTCGGTAAGCAGATGCGTGCGAAAAACAGAACCATTTCTGCGAGCTGCAGGCAGGCAGCCCTACAGGTGTCAGCCTGCCGGCCAACACGTGCAACTTCATCCCAATCCTAGCGCTGGCCATACACGTTCTGATAACGGTCGTTGAGCCGGTCAATATCGGACTGAGCAATCGGCAGAGGCTGGCCAATCTGGAGAGCAGCCCACACAATGGCCGCGTTGTCCTCTGTCATCACCGCTGCCTGTACAGCCTTTTCCGCAGAAGGGCCGGTGGCAAAGACTCCATGGCTTTGCAGAATGCATGCCGGGCTGCGCGAGCCAGTCAGCGCACGCACCACCTGCTCGCCGATTTCCTCCCCACCGATCAAAGCAAACCCGCCACACGGGATCGGACCGCCAAATTCGTCAGCCATGGCGGTTGTGACGCACGGGATATCGCGTCCCAATGTCGCGAATGCAGTAGCAAAGCGTGAATGGGTGTGCACGATCCCATTCACGTGCTGCATGTGCCGGTAGATGTAACAGTGTGACGCAGTGTCCGACGACGGCTTGAGATCGCCCTCGACGATCCGACCGTTCAAATCCACGACAACCATGCTCTGGGGCGTCAGGTCCGCAAACTTGACGCCGCTCGGCTTAATGACTACCAGTCCACTTTCCGGGTCGCGCGCGCTGACGTTGCCGCTGGTCCAAGCAACCAGGTTGTTGCGCGGCAGTTCAGCGTGCAGCGCGCACACTTCAGCGCGCAGGGCTTCCAGCATCATTCGGCTGTACCTCCTCTAGCTTCCCGGCGGATGCGCTTCAGACGCTTCATCACATCGTTGTCGCCGCGCCCGAAATAATCGTAGAGAACTTTGTAATCGGCATAGAGCTGGTCGTAGATCGCTTTGGCGGTCATATCAGGTTCTACGACGGTATCCTTGAGCTTGCCCATTCGCTCTGCCGCTGCTTGGATATCGGGGTAAACACCGGCGGCCACTGCCGCATGCATTGCTGAACCTAACGCTGGCGCTTGAGCTGAGCCAGCCAGCTTGAGCGTGCGACCGGTTACGTCAGCGTAAATCTGCCGCAGTAGGGCGTTCTTCTCCGGCAAGCCGCCGGCTGCGATTAGTTCGCTCACGCGCAGTCCGCGTTCCTCGAACGCCTCAATAATCACGCGCGTGCCAAAGGCGGTTGCTTCAATCAGCGCTCGGTAAATATCCGGTGCGCGTGTTGCCAATGTAGCGCCCACCAGCAAGCCCGAAAGCTCCGCGTCAACAAGAACTGAGCGGTTGCCATTCCACCAGTCAAGCGCAATCAAGCCATGTTCGCCCGGTTTTTGCTTCGCAGCCTCGTATTCAAGATACTGATGTAGGTCCACACCGGCAGCGCGTGCTGCGTCATGATATTCAGGTGGCACGGCGTTGTCCACAAACCAGGCGAAAATGTCGCCAACCCCGCTCTGCCCGGCCTCATAGCCGTAGTAACCTGGGATGATGCCGTCGCGCACAACGCCGCACATGCCCTCTACAGGCTGAAGCTGGTCGTCAATCATCATATGACAGATTGACGTGCCCATAATCATTACCATCTGACCAGGCTTGACCGCTTTGACCGCCGGCGCCGTGACATGTGCGTCCACATTGGCTACAGCCACAGCGATGCCGGCTGGCAGCCCGGTCCACTCCGCGAACTGCTGAGTCAGGCCCCCGGCGCGATCGCCCAGTCGCGCAAACGTCCGGCTCATCTTGGTGTCCACAACATCAGCAAAATCTGGGTGCAGCGCTGCGAAATAGTCGCGCGGGGGGTAATCACCATCCTGAACCATCGCTTTGTAGCCGGCGGTGCAGGTGTTACGCGTTTCCTGGCCGGTGAGCTGCCACACAACCCAATCTGCGGCCTCTATCAAGCGATCAGCAGCGTGGTATACTTCTGGCGCTTCCTGCAAGATCTGCAGCGCTTTGCTGAAAAACCACTCCGACGAAATCTTGCCGCCGTAGCGCTCCAGCCAGGCCTGGCCCATACGCCGCGCAGTGTCGTTAATCTGGTCAGCCTGGGGCTGCGAAGCATGGTGTTTCCACAGTTTCACCCATGCGTGCGGGTGGTTCACCCACTCTGGCAGGGCGCGAAGCGGTGTGCCGTCAGCTTTCACAGGCATCATGGTGCAGGCAGTGAAATCAATCCCTATTCCCACCACCTCCGATGGGTTGACCCCACTCTGCTTGAGGACGGCAGGCACTGTCTGTTTGATCACTTCAATATAGTCCAGCGGGTCTTGCAGCGCCCAATCAGGCGGAAGTGGCTTGCTGCTGCCAGGCAAATGCTGATCAATCACGCCATTGCTGTACTCGTGCACGGCGGTGGCCACTTCGCGACCATCGCGCACATCTACCAGCACAGCACGCCCTGACTCAGTTCCGAAATCAATGCCTATTGTATACATTTGTGACTTCCTTGAAAAGCAGTGAAGCACGATCCAACGGGTTGTGGTTGGCACACCTCGGCGCGAACATCACCTCGCTGTTTGGGGCGCTGAAAGAATGATACACCCCGGCACAGTCACTCAGTAGTGAGGAATGTCAGGCTTACGTGTTAATATTATCCACTGTGCGTAATCCCGCAATTTGACCGGGGACGCGTGAGCTTATTTATGACCCATAACGACTCGCCTCTTCTATCTCCTGATCGCTGCTTTGGCCCTGACGCGCGTCAGTTATCCATTGCGCGCGAACTCTACAGCCAGGTGGCTGCGATGCCTCTTGTCTGCCCTCACGGTCACGTTGACCCAAGAACGCTGGCTGACCCCAATTACAGCTTTGGGTCTCCAGCAGAGTTGATCATCATGCCCGATCATTACATCTACCGGATGTTGTACTCAAAAGGCGTGCCCTTGGAGACGCTTGGCATTTCGGGCCACAGCGGCGCGCCAGTTGAACACGATCACCGTCGCATTTGGCAGACATTTGCAGATCATTGGCACCTGTTTCGCGCAACCCCAACGAGCTTGTGGCTGGCCTATCAACTGTATATCGTTTTCGGCATCGCTGAAAAGTTTACACCGAGCAGCGCGCAGCGCATCTATGACCGTATTGCAGAATGTCTCACCACACCAGAGTTTCAACCACGCGCGCTGTATCAGCGCTTTAACATCGCGCTTCTGGCCACAACGGATGCAGCAACCGACACCCTCGAATACCATGACGCGCTGCGTGTTTCCGGCTGGCCAGGACAGATGATTCCGACCTTCCGCCCGGACGCGCTTCTGAACATTGATACCCCGAACTGGCGCACCCATGTCGCCAAACTGGAACAATGTGTTGGGTTCGAGGTCAACAATTTTAACGCTTTTATCCGTGCGCTCGAAGCGCGCCGAACCGCCTTTAAGGCCCGGGGCGCTGTGGCCACAGACCACGCCGCGCTAACGCCTTACACCGAGGTCTTGTCAGCCTCAGAGGTCGAGACGCTGTTCCAGCGCGCACTGCGCAACTCAGCGACACCAACGGATGCCGCGCGTTTCACAGGTCACATGCTGGTTGAAATGGCCCGCATGAGCGTTGAAGATGGCCTAGTGATGCAGCTTCACGCCGGTTCGCTGCGCAATCACAACGTCAGCTTGTATCAGCAGTTTGGCCCCGATCGCGGCGCTGACATTCCTGTCGCTGTCGAATTCACGCAGAACCTGCGCCCCTTGCTCAACCGCTTCGGCTCTGATCCACGGCTGACGTTGATCCTGTTCACCCTCGATGAGTCAACCTACAGCCGGGAACTCGCGCCGTTGGCCGGCCACTACCCCGCGGTAAGACTTGGGCCGCCGTGGTGGTTTTTGGACAGCCTCAACGGCATGCAGCGCTACTTCGACCAGGTTATCGAGACAGCGGGGCTTTACAACACAGCAGGCTTCAACGACGACACGCGGGCGTTTCTCTCGATCCCTGCCCGTCACGATTTGTGGCGTCGAGCGGCAGCCAACTGGCTGGCAGGGTTGGTAGCGCGCGGTGTCGTTGACATTTACGATGCTGCCGAGATGATGCACGACTGCGCTTACCGGCTTGCGCTGCAGGCCTACCGGCTGCCAGCGCTAAGCCCACAGTTCCGCTAGAAACCGGATTTTCTCCAGCGTGTGGTGGCTGCCACTGCCTTCGTGGTTGTTGTAGCTG
>DAOTWC010000137.1:0-31289 GCA_034435995.1 Anaerolineae bacterium
TGTAGCTTATAGCAAAACGACTTTCCTGGCCAGTACTGCAGACCTATTGAGTCACGCTTTTCACATAAAATTCGGTTTTTAGGTTTCCCTACCGAAGGCTTTGACAGAAGGCAAGGAGAAAGACTGTGAAAAGAAACTATTTGAAGAGGTTGGTTGCGGTATTTGGCCAACCTGTTGCCGAGAACCCTACGTGCGTAATGCAGGAGGCAGCTTTCGCAGCGCTTGACCTTGACTGGCGCTATTTCAACGTAGAAGTCAGTCCAGAGAAATTAGCCGACGCTGTGCTCGGGGCACGGGCATGGGGCCTTGAGGGTTTCAACCTGACGATCCCGCACAAGGTTGCTGTTATGCAGCACCTTGACGAGATCACACACGATGCTCGGATTATTGGGGCTGTTAACACTGTACGGCGGGTGGGAGATCGTCTGATCGGCGAGAACACCGATGGAAAGGGATTCATCCGCGGCATGCGTTCAGACGCTGGAGTCGAGCCAGCAGGCCACCGTGTTATGATACTGGGAGCAGGGGGCGCTGCCAGAGCGATTGCTACCGAACTGGCCTTGGCCGGCGCGCAGGACATTGTAGTCGTGAACCGCACTCAAGACCGCGGTGAAACTATGGTTGCCCATCTCCGACAGCAAACCGGTGCAAACGTCCGCTTTGAACGGTGGCAAGGCACCCACAGCGTGCCCTCAAATATAGACATATTCGTTAATGCTACTTCAATCGGTCTATATCCCAACGTTGTCATGCCAGACATAGACCTGAGTCAAGTTAGACAGGGCGCGCTCGTGTGCGATGTGGTCTTCAACCCGCCCCAAACACCCCTGCTGGAAGCAGCGGTGTCGCGCGGCCTGCGTGTTCTGGATGGCCTTTCTATGTTGGTGTATCAGGGCGCGATTGGCTTCGAAATGTGGACCGGAATGCAGGCCCCAGAAGAGGTGATGAAAGATGCCCTGCGCAAGGCGCTAGATATCTAGGAGGGAGACACGCCTATAGAACTCGGACGCCCTCGACTCCAAGGGATAGCCGAATTAACTCTCCGCCAGAGTCTGCAATTGCCTGCTCTACAAGTGGCTTGTAAGAGGTGGGCGCGACCGCGAACATACAATCCCCTCCCCCAGCGCCGGACAGTTTCGCGCCATACGCACCGGCCCTGCGGGCTGCATAGATCAAGGCTGACAGTTTAGCCGTACTGACGCCCAGTGCCTCTAGCATGCCCTGATGGATATCTATTAACTCGCCCAAGGTATTCCAATCGCGCTCAATAAGACTCGATCGTCCTGCGTCAACAATATCATGTATGACCGCAAATATGCGGTCAATGAGAACAGGGAAACGGCGCCGCTGTTCAGCCACACTCTTGACCAAGTCTACAGTGCCTACTTTAGTGCCGCTGTAACCCACGACGAACGGGAGGTCAATCGCATGAAGCGGCTCAATTTCTAATCCGCCGGTGACATAGTAAAGCGTGCCACCGAACACAGCCGCTGCCACATCAAACCCGGAACCGAGTCCCTGAACGTCCAGTACTGCCTGGTAGCCGGCGCTGAACAGATCTCGCCTGCTCAAACCCAGTTCAAACACGCTGTCAAGCGCAGCGAGTGTGGCTACAGTGACTGCTGATGAGCTTCCAAGGCCATAGCTGCGAGCTGGCCCACTCGTGTTGATCTTGAGGCCAGACCTTATGCCATAGCGTTGCTGAACCTGTGCCACAGCCGCCTCAACAAAGGCGGTTTCCCTGCGGTATGTCTGGCCCACCTGATATATCGAAATGCAGTGCGTTTCGCCCCGCTGCTTCAGTTCCGGTGTGTTAATTTCCAACACAGAGCTTTCGGTCCGCTGTACAGCAGCGTCATAGCGGATGTCAACAGCAGTAACCAAGCATGGATGGTTATAGACAACAGCGTGATCGCCCAACAGCAGCAGCTTGCCGGGGGCGGAGGCAGCAGCATACACGACGTAGTCTTTCTGATTTAGGTTTATCAATCCGTTAAATATACTATTGTCCATTCCCCTGCTGACAGCGCAAGTCGGACATCTATAAGCTCTGGTACAATTCGCTCATGTTCTTCAGAAAGGAATGGGCTGTTTTTATGGAGACACATATCGCCGCAGCATACGCCAATCTCGCGTTTGTCAAGTATTGGGGTAAACGTGACCCGCTATTGAATATCCCCCTCAACAGCTCGATCTCGATGACACTCAGTGCGGCGCGCACCGAGACTTCTGTAATGCTTACACCTGAGGAAAGCAGCGACACCGTCTATATAGGACCAAACAAACAGCCTGCCTCTACCAGCTTTGCAGCGCGCGTAACCGCTCACCTGGATAGGCTGCGCCGCCTTGCAGGCGTTAGCATATCCGCCTGTGTCATAACTCACAACGCTTTTCCTATGGGAGCGGGCTTTGCGTCGTCAGCGTCTGGAATGGCTGCTCTCACCGTTGCAGGCGCATCTGCCTTCGGCCTTAATCTGAGCGAAGCTGAACTATCAGCCCTCGCTCGCGCTGCGTCCGGTTCTGCGTGTCGTTCAATTCCCGCTGGGTTCGTCGAGTGGGAGGCGGGGACAAACCATAACGACTCCTTTGCCCACCAAATAGCCCCTCCCGATTATTGGGACATTGTGGATGTCGCTGTTGTGGTCAGCGCTCACGAGAAAGACGTTCCATCATCTGAAGGACACCAGCTCGCGCTCAACAGCCCGTTTTGGAGCACACGGCTGGAGACACTGCCCCATCGGTTAGAGGTAGTTCGCCGCTCAATTCTAGAGCGCGATTTTGAGGCATTCGGGCGTGAGTTGGAGTCCGAGGCCATGTCTATGCACGCTGTAGCTTTGACCTCAGCTTATATCGCCAATGGTATTTGGCGATCTGGTATCTATTACATTCTTCCAGATACGCTAGAGATAATGGCCGCGGTGCAGGCCTGGCGCGCGCACGGCCTGCCGGTCTACTTCACGCTCGATGCCGGCCCTACAGTTCACCTCATTACCCGCCAGCCATTTGTTAGCGATGTAACAGGTGCTGTGCGCAAGCTCGAAGCGCAGCGCAGCGAACGGCAGTGGCAGTTTTTTGTAAGCCATCCAGCGCCTGGTGCGCGTCTTATTTCGGTTACCTCCAACTAGACCAAACCGCATGCTGTTCAGACCAGTGGGTAGCGGCCGTAGTCGCGCACGGTTTCGTACATCGCCAGCAGGTTCTCTACCGGTACACACGCCAGTTTGGCGGACACTTCGTGTGCGCTAGACTTGAGTAAGGTCACCCAGATGGCAGCGTAGGGCACAGTGCTTCCTGCCTTTTTTGCCTCCATTTCCGAATGCACCCTCTCTTCCCCATGATGCTTTGCAAACCTAAATAAACGGGTTACAATACTTTGTGACGCAAAACACTTTGGTGTGGCAGCTCCTGCTCGTTGCGTGGACAGGAGCGCGCCGATAAGCCAGGAAAGGGCATACCTGATGGCACTGTCAATTCGCAATATGTATCGGTTTCCTTGGTCGGGTAACGACAATCCTATCGGCTGGCTAGAAGTCACTGACAAGTGCAATACGTATTGTCGGGGATGCTATCGCATCAACGGCATGCAAGGCCATAAAACGTTGGAGCAGATCAAGGAGGAGATTGACCTGCTGAAGCAATGGCGCAACTGCGACAACATCTCTATCGCCGGGGGCGAGCCGCTCATACACCCTGACATCATCGAAATCATCAGTTACATCAGTGGACGAGGAATGAAGCCCCTCATTCTCACCAACGGTATTCGCCTGGAAGGTGATCGTCAGTTTATGCTGGAGCTAAAGCGGGCTGGCGCTATTGGTTTCACATTCCACATTGACAGTGAACAGCAGCGGCCGCATTGGAAGGGAAAAAGCGAAACGGAGCTGTTTGAGCTGCGCCAGCACTATGCCGATATGGTTCATGACGTTGGTGGAATGTTCGTCAGCTTCGGCATGACTGTCTATCCCGGCAACTTGGATTTCGTGCCAGAAATGGTTCGCTGGGCCAACAAGAACATTGATCGCGTCCACGGCCTCGTGTTCATCGGTTTCCGCAATGCCGTTATGGAGGGCGACTTTGACTACCTCGTTGATGGTCAAAAAATTGACATGCGCACCAGCTATGTCGCCGACTCCGACGCGGAATCGTATCTGACTTCTGAGGATATCTACAACAAGATTCGCGAGCATTTCCCGCACTACGAAACATCTGCCTACATGGGCGGCTCCAACACTCACGACAAAGTCACTTGGCTTGTGTCGGCCCAGCTTGGCACGCGACACAAGATGTACGGCTCTGTTGGGGCGCGTGTCATGGAGCTGTTCCAGGTGTTCCACCATCTGCAGCACGGGACATATGTCATCTACTCGCCCAGCCACAAGATTCCTAAAATCGCTTTCCTGCTAGGGTTGCTGGACAAAGGGGTACGGAAGACCAGCGGAGCTTTCTGGCGCGAAGTGCTGCGCCGGCCAACAGAGCTGTTCAGCCCTCTCTACGTCCAGAGCATTGGCATCATTCAAGGCCCTGACCTGCTTGAGGATGGACGGGTGGACATGTGTGAGAGCTGCCCAGACATGACAGTCTGGAATGGTCGCTTAGTGCACTCATGTCGTCTTGACGAGTGGCGTTTGTATGGCACATATGTAACGGCACAACGGCGCACTGCGGCTGGTGGCAACGGCCACGCGACAGCGATTGCACCGGAGACTATTCAGGTCTCAGAAACCAGTCCATCAGAAAACTGACCCTGTTCGCTGAGAAATTCAACACAGGTAGGGGCGTGCACGTCCCTGCCTGTGTTTACCCCAGCAGCGTGTCCATCATACGAGCGGCCAGCGAAACAAAGCGTGTGGGCAGGCGCTGACGCAGCGCGCGCTCGGCCATGCGTTCGCGTAGACTGAGAGGAATAAGACGCACTAACGGGCTAATACCTTGATCAGCCAGGCTGGGAGCGCCAGGCTGATCAAAAACCTTCGTTCCCAGATAATGGTTGAATTTCCAGGGGTAGCCGCGTGGCCGACGCGGCGGCTGAAACGGTTGGTGATAGGCATTGCTGCACAGCGGCGCACCGCTGCTGTCAGTTAGCGTAAGCAGAACGCGCTCACACGCTGCTGCAGAAATTGACCAGGCAGCATCAGCCGCGCGTTGGACAGCATTGGCGGGCACATCTACGGACTCTATGCCTGACACAATTTCCATGCCGGCTCGGTCGAAAACCTGCCATCTTACCGCCGCATTGGGATAGGCGGTGGTAGTGTCGTTGATTACCCACAGCGCTAGTGGTCGCCGCCCATCATGTTCTAACGACACGAGTAGAGGGCGTGACGCGAGCTGCAGCGCTTTGTAACCCGCCTTTGGCTGCCGCTCCGAGTCCAGCACGCCGCAGCCCACCTGAGGCACAAGGTCTGCTAACCAAAAGTGGATATACCCGGCGCAGCCTGCGGCCCGCAGCCGGCGCAGGTGTTCGACCTGATACCGGATTAGGGCAGCCTGGTAGGCCCACAGCGTTTCGATCTTGTCAGACAGGTGCTGCAGCCGCTCCCAAACCTCTGGGTAGAGCTGCAACGTGTCGTGTGAAGCTGGCGCCTCAAAGCCGAACTCGCTGTTGAAACGAAAAAGGTGGCGGCGAATATCTGTGTACTTTTCACTCCAGATTGCCCCATAGTATGAGTGAACATCCCCTGCCCTGCGCCAGTCGTCTTCAAGCTGGCCGGAGCAAATAAAGACAGGCCGCGTTTCGTCTTGTTCAACCGCATCAGCGTAGAGCGCCGGGTCAGGTCGCTGTTCCAGATTGTGCCGGCGCAGGAACACCATGGTCGGTTCGTTGTGGCATGCCCAGGTAATCACAGACGGATGATTGCGAAGCGTGTCAATCATCACGCGCTGCAGGACACGCGCGCGGGCTTCGAATGCCGGCGACGGCTGATGGATCCAGTTAAGTTCAAAATCCTGCCATATCATCATCCCCAGCTCATCACAGAGGTCGTACAGTTCGGGACGTCCTACGTGCACATGAACGCGCAGCAGGTTGAGCTTCGCCGCCCGCGCCAGCATGATGTCGCGACGGATCGAATCGGACGTCACAGCAGAGAGGTACAAGCCTTCAATATACGATGAACCTCGAATCGCAACCGGCCGTTCGTTGATGTAATACGTAAAACGGTCAGACGTTCGTTCCAGGCGCACCCTTCTCATGCCAAATGTTTGAGCTGTTGATTGAACGACCGAACCGCTCGCGTTAGTCAGCGCTGCTTTCAAGCGATACAGATGCGCCTCACCGTGATCCCACGGCCACCAAAGTCGAGGCTCTGGAATGTGCAGCTGGAGGTCAACGCGCTGCACGCCTGGCAGCAGCACGAGCGTGTGCACATTGTGGCTGCTGGGCCCGTCATGTGTGATTCCTGAAGCTGTTACGCTCAGCGCGCCTTGCCAGATGTCTCTGCCTGCGTTGCACACATTCAGACGCAGATCAACCTGTCCGTCTAGATACGGCATGATTGATAGACGATCTATGCTAATGCCGCCATCAAGAGCCAGCCATACAGGGCGCCAGATGCCAATTGGGTTGACATTGGGCGGTATCACCCCTTCTCCGTGTTCGTACAAACCTTTGACTAGCCCGCGTATGACATGGTCAGTGGGATAAGTGCCGCGGGGATTGGGCGGATCCCAAGGTGCTGTGACACGCACAATCAGCGTATTGTCGTAACCAGATGGCCTAAGAAGCGCGGTCACATCGAATGCGAAAGCGTCAAAACCGCCTTCATGTTGTCCGATATACTGGTCGTTCAGCCAAACCGACGCGAAGTAATCCACGCCGTCAAACATCAAGCGGGCGCGGGCGTAATCCTCAGCGGGTGTTGAGAAGTTGTATTGGAAATACCAGGCTTTTTCGTTAATCCGCCGCAAGCGTTCGCCCCAGTAAGGCTGGTCAGGGTATAAAAATGTTTGAAGATGCGTGCACGCTGGGATTTCAACCCAGCCTGTCTTAGGCAGTTCTGATGGCAGCAGAACGACTTCTAGGGGCACAGATGTAACCTGCCATGTTGCGTCTAGCTGCCATGTGTAGCGTCCGTCCATCTGCCCTCTTTAACAAGCGTCACCGTTCGAGAATGTTGCTTGTTCCACGCCAATAGCGTCTGTAAGCAGCTGTTTCCTGCAGCAGCCACATCAGTTCACGTCGTGCATCTTCAAGCTCTGAGGAGCCGACGTGGGCCTGCACCTTTAGCGCAATAGTGCCTGCTGCGTCCTCAGTAAAGCTGATGTAGCCTTCAGCTTGCAGCACGCGCAGCCCGGCCCGAACTGCTGCCTGCCGGTGGGCCATTGCAGCAGCCAGATCGCACAGGGCAATCGCAAGCTCGCGCTTCGCAGCAGCTTTGACAAGCCCGCTTAGCCGCTTCAGAAACACCGCTGGGATGTCAAGTCCTGGATCCGCGCCAAACAAGTAGACTCGTGCGGGCATTACTTTATCGAGTATCATCTGCCACTCGGTAGGACTGGGGGGTGTCGTCCAGACTGCCAAAGCTGGCGCAGCCCTTAGCCCTGCGCGGCTGACTCCTTCTACTGCATCTTCAGCTTCACGCCACACCAACAGATCATGCTCAAGTGCGCGCAAGTCTTTAAGCAGTGCAGCTTGAGTATGGGGTTGTGCCTGCCGGTAGTCACCCGCTACGTTTATCTGGGGTTCTGCCACCAGTCTTATCGGCTTTGTTTCTGTTTCTCGGGTGTCAATCCACTCTATGAGGACACCGGGCGATTCACTACCAAAACGATTGGTTCGAATGCTGTAAGCGAGGTCAAAGCGGCCCGACGGCAAATCGCTTGCATCTTCCTCGTGCCAGCGCATCACCTGGCGCTCACTGCCTGTATCATCTGTCACGATCAGTTGGAGGTGTTCACCAGCGCGCCCTACACGTCGGTATGCGAGCAGCCGCAGATTGCGCGCCGCAAGCGTAACTGGTGGATTGCCTGGCCCAAACGGGGCCAGCAGCTCAACTTGAGCGACCAATTCCTGAGTGAGCTGATCTAATGCGACATATGCATCCAATTGGAGCAAGGTTTGAGCCGGCGCGCTGCCGCGCAAACGCCGCACCGTGTGTCCTAGTGCCTGCCGAAAGGCCGGTATGCGCTCGGCTTCCAGCGACAGACCGGCAGCCATCGTGTGCCCACCGTAGCTGCGCAGCATTGCAGCGTGTTCAGCCAGCGCTGCTGTGATGTCGCACCCGGCAACTGAGCGGGCTGAGCCGCGCCCAATGCCATCAGGAGAAACGCTGATCAACACAACTGGACGGTCGAAGCGCTCAGCCAGGCGTGCAGCAGCGATCCCAAGCACACCCTCTGGCCATTTCGGGTGGCTCAGCACCAGCGCATCGTGACTTAACAGCAGTCGGTCGTTCTTGATCATGTGAAGCGCTGCTTCGTATACATACTTCGTCTCAAGCTTGCGGCGGCTGTTAAGGCCCTCGATGCGCTGCGCCAACACCTCCACCTGCACCACATCGTCCGATGTGAGCAGAGTGACAGCCTCGCTGGCGTCACCCAACCGACCCAACGCATTGAGCCGTGGCCCAAGCGCGAAACCAATGTCCTGTTCGGTTAGATGCAGTGGATCAACGCCAGCCAGCGTCATCAGCTTTATAAGGCCTGGGCGGTGAGTGGCTCGCAAAGCTTTGAGGCCGCGCTGGAGCAGGTAGCGCGTGTCGCCGGTTTGTACGGCGACATCTGCTACGATGCCAAGCGCAGCCAAGTCTAGAAAACGTTCCGTTTGTTGGCCGTCGTAGAGCCGCTCGACAAGTTTGTAAGCGCAGCCGACACCAGGTATCTCGTACAGGGTATGATCAGCAGGCAGGCGTTTGGGGTTGACAACGGCGAGCGCGTCAGGCAGGGTGTTGGGTAGGCTGTGGTGGTCGGTAATGATCACATCAACGCCGCGTGGGCGCGCGTATGCAACTGCCTCGTGAGCTGAGATGCCTGTATCACAAGTGATGATAAGGCGTACACCGCGTTTGATCAGATCTGCCAACGGCCCAATGTGTACACCGTGTCCAAGCTTACGGCCAGGAATAAACCACAACGGG
The DNA here is from genome assembly GCA_034435995.1 of Anaerolineae bacterium. GTDB lineage: Bacteria > Chloroflexota > Anaerolineae > Aggregatilineales > Phototrophicaceae > DAOTWC01. The sequence goes on from DAOTWC010000137.1 coordinate 9,075, forward strand.
TCTGCGCCAAGGCCGCGCAGCGCCTCGACAAGCAGCGCAGTCGCTGTTTGGCCGTCTACGTCGAAGTCGCCCCACACACATATGCGCTCTCTACTGGATACGGCGCGCCGGATGCGGCTGACAGCCGGCTTCATGTCCGGCATCTCATCGGGTGACGCGGGGGTATAAGCGTCCGAGTTTAGGAATCCTTCGGCTTTAGCGCGGTCGGTAAAGCCGCGCCGGACCAGTAGCTCCGCCAGAAACGGCTGTTCAGCCAGCCAGGCAGCAAGCTCATCTGGTACAGATACCGGCGCTGGTTCAATCCACTGCGGCATCAGAATTCGATCTCAGCAACCTGATCGAAGTCAACTGCTGCATTCCACTCGCTTTCACGCTCAGCCGGGTCGCCATCAGCGTAAGCCGCAAAATCCCCAGCGCTGACTCCCCGAGCGCACAGAGACCGATAGACGCAGAACTGGCAGTGAACAGTGTTGTCCGTGCGCGGGAAATCGTCCGGCTTTGACTCGATGATGCTCTTTATTAACGCCGAGAGCGTGTCGCCATCTAGCTGCTGTTGGGCTGAGTCGTAGAAGAGGCGCTCCGGTTGATCTGGCGTTTCAGCAAACCAGTATCGCATTTCGATCTGCTCTGGCTGCAGCGGCACATTGTTGTTTAAGTGTGCGCCAGTGACCGACAGGATATAACGATACACAGTCGTCTGCATAGACTGTGCCAACCGCACCCGCTGCGGTTGTCTGCTTGTTTTCCAATCTACGATGACAGCGCGTCTGCCCGGCTCTACGGCGATCAAGTCGTACTTGGCTATAAGCCATTTCCCAGCAATGTGGGTTGCCAGGGTAATTTCCGGGTAATGCATCGGTGGCAGGTCGCGCAGCCCGGTTTGCAAATAGGCTTTCCACCACCGGCGCAGAGGATCTTTCTCGACCAGCAGGGAGAGTTTCTCAGCTGGCATGCCGGCTAAGTGTCTGTGAATTACACGGTGAAACGCCTCACCGCTGCGCATTTGCGATTCCATGGCTTCAGGTGGCTCTGCTTCAACTGCTGGCCAGGCCTGGCGCTCAATATGGCGCATCCTGAAGCGATAGCTGCAATCCAGATAATCTTGCAAGCTGCTCTGGCTAAAGCGAAAATCGGGAGGCATTATCACGGTTGCGGTTCTCCCAAAAAGCGCGTAATGCGGCATATGGAAGCGCAGGCTGTGCATCCCCGCGTCTGCCGGTGTTCCATGTGATGATGAGTTCCTTGCGCGCCCGTGTGATACCAACATACAGCAGGCGAAGCCGCTCAGCGGCGTAATCCAGCCGCGCCTGTGCTGTTGCTGCACCCTCAATATAGCTCTCCTGGTCTATCAAGGCTCTGAACTGCGCCAGCGTCTCCGCCTCTAGATTAAGGCGATGCCGCACAAACCACTTCTCCAAAATGTACGTGTCGTAAGGCTGTGCTGATGGAAAATCGTAGTTGTTGATCGAAATCAGATACACCCGATCCCATTCCAGGCCCTTTGCGCTGTGAATGGTCGCAACGCACACTTTGCCACGATACCGGTCGGGGTCAAATCCGATGTCTTCATCGCTCAACCCGAGAAAGCGCCGCTCGTTGCGCGCTACCGACTCCAGCTCGGCCGTAAACTCCGCTATGCCAGCGCGTAGGTGCTGCTGAGCGAACCGCCGCATAAACACGGCTATGCTGTGTGTTATGGCCAGATCAACCGAATTGCGGAAGAGGTCCTGACCGAGCGTCATGATGAGCTGGTCTATCGGGAGCATAACAGCCACATGCCAGCGCCGCAGCACAACGCGGAACTGCTCCAGCGCCTCGCGCATTTCAAAGTCATCGGTGAGCGCTGCCACTTGTTCGACCCAATCACTGCCGGGGCGCGGCCAAGCGTAGTCTTCGAGCTGGCGGCATGACTGCAACGTTTTCGCCCAGCGGCTGATGCGTGTCTCAGCCGCTGGATCGCTGTGATCTTTTTGTGCCCAAACACGAAATGCAGCGGACAGCAGCCCAGGTGACTCAGGCGACGATAAGTATCTCAGAATGCAGCCAAGCGCGCGGGCTGCCTCTCGCGTTGTTGTGGTGGAGCGCAGCAGTTCAACACACTCAATGCGCGGCTCGCGCACTGCCCTGAGCGCGTCAACGACCTCAAAACCTCGTTGATTGCGCGGAGCAAGCACCGCCGCAGTTTGATCGGGGTGAAGAGGCACCCAGCGCTTTAGTGACTGCACGATGATGTTAATTTCGGCGGCGGGCGAGAGGGCTTCTCCATACAGATGTACGCCGTCAGGATTGTCGGGGGGGTTAGGCTGTGGATCGCCAGGCGGCGTTTCACGGATAAACGGCGGTTGGAGCGGCTGCATTGCGCGAATCTCCGCGACTGGGTGCGAGCGTTGAGTCCAGTCAATCAGGAAATTGGCCAGGCGGATGATACTGTATGTTGAGCGACCAGAGTTAGGCAACTCGCGCGCAAGCACGCCGGGGCTGTTGAGAAACTCGCGCAGGTAGCGCGGTTTTGCGGTTGTGAATGTTTCGTAAATCGCCTGATTAGGATCGCCTACTCGCACCCAGTTTCCGTTGGAGCCAACTAACCGCCTCAAAATGCGTTCCTGAAGCAGGCTGCTGTCCTGCGCTTCATCTTCCAGAATGAACGGCCAGCGGTAGCGGAGGCGCGTCAGATAATCCCGATCAGCTTCCAAAGCGCGCAGCGCCAGGCGGATAAGGTCTTGGAAATCCACTGCGCCGCGGTAAGACAGTCCACGCTGATATCGGACGTAAATATCAGCGCATAACTGTGCCAGGGGCAGCGACTCGCTCTCTGCCAGTTCAGCTACTATCTGCTCCGCTGTCTGATCTAAATCTTTGGCCTGGCGGATGAAAGCTCCCGCTGTGCTCAGCACCAGCTCTTGCAGTTGATCCCGCCGCACATGGTGACGCTGGACATCATCGAGGGCAGGGTCAAGGTAAGAGTCTAGCGCAGCAGCATTCTCGCGCAGCCAGGAGGCAACAGCATCCTGTAGGATTTCGTTGGACTCGCGCTCGTCAACGATCTGGAAGCCCTCAGAAAGTCCGACAAGCCCAGGCCGATCGCGCACGATGTCGTTGGCTAACCCGTGCAGCGTTCTCACACGATACCCAAAACCCGGCAGCAGACCGCGCGCGCGTATGAAATCATCCACCTGGCGGTTGAAGTTATCCACCGCTGAGTTTACCAGGGTCACAATCAGGACTTCTTGATCGCTGTGCAATCCTGCGTCGGCCACCAGCTGAGCAGCTAGATAGGACAGGGTGCGCGTCTTGCCGCTTCCTGGCACAGCAGCAACGCCCATCCTGCCTCCTTTGTAGCGCAGCACCTCGCGCTGCGCCGGGCGCGGCTCAAACATCGAGTATCTCCTGCGCGGCCAGTCTGCGCAGCATCTGGTAGAGTGTCATGATCAGCGCTCCGCGCTGCTCATAGCCCTGCTCCCCCAACTCGCTGGAAACCAGATAAATGCGCTGCCGGCAGCGCCGAACCAGCCCATGAGCCAGACGGCTGAGACTGATCTGCTGGACGGTGTATTCGTCCGCGTCTGTCCACTTTGCCCCTTCCGGCCAATGCGCGCTCAGCACATATGGATGTGTCAGCGGCTGGTACAGCCGCTCGGCCCATCCCCGACTGCCGATACCGAGCCAGAATTGATACGAAACGGGCTGGTTGCGCATGAGGAACGTGTAAGCTGGTGCAAGCAGCACGGCGCTGTCGTGGGTTAGCGGATGCCACTCGCGTATGTATTGGCTTGCTATTACGCCTGACTGTACCATTTCAACGTATTCTTGGCCTATTGATTTGTCGCTAGGCAGGTTGTCGCTCACGACCAACCTGAAACGCCGCGCCGAGTCCACCAGATTGGCGATGTGGGTTGCCGCTTCAAAATTGTTGTGGAACCCAAAGCCCGGCTGCGACAGCACCTCGCCAAACAACCGGCTGAAGAAATAGTCGAGCGGCAGTTCCTGAAATTCGTCGTAATCTTTATCTACGGTGTGATCTGCCAGCCACTGGCGCAGATATTCATAACGCTCGCCAAGCTCAAACGTAAGCCGCGCCTGCATGTCTGGTTCAATTTTGTCGAAAGCATTCAAGACAGGGCTTCCTGCCTGTGTCCGGTACACGATCTGTGCCAGCAGCTGAGCGCGTATCAAATCCATTCCGGTCAGCGTCTGCATGAGCGCGTGTGCCACCTCGGCAGTGCTGGGTGGCCACAGTGTCCACTCTGGGTGAGCGAGGCGGGCCAGTGTCAGCGCGCACTTGACTGCCCCCTGCTCTCTCAGCGCACGCGACGGACGATGGGCGCGCACAGGAACAGCTTGCGCTTGTAGGCGAGCTTCAAGCGAAAAGCGAAGTGCGTCTGAGAGAAAGGGAGCGATTATCACGATTTCGTTGGGAGGAACTCTCTCACCGTGAATCAGACGCGCCGTTTCGTTTGCAGTCCATTCCAGCATATCCGGGAAAAACCGGTGTGTTGAAAACGTTAGCGCGCTGCGCAGCTCTGATGAGCTGTAGGCAGCCCTCTCGTTCGTTTGGCCGAAGCTGACAGCCAGCTCATGGTTGTAGACGGCGACAGCAGGAGACATCACAAACGACTGGGTGAACATCTCTTTGCGTTTGCATAACTTCTTCAACGCCAGCGCGCAATCTGGGTCAGCGCCGAGGAATCGGCGGTAACCTGCGTCTGTGTCATATACGATCAAGGCTGACTGGCAAGCCGGCAGCCACTCGCGGATGATTCTATGGGTGACCGGCACATCTTCCTCAACGTTGTCCACCACGAGGTGACGGTAGCGCGCCTGTAGATACTTGCGGCATTCAGGCATTGGCCACAGACGCGCGGCGAAGACCTCGACCTGCAGCGAAAAATCGAGGAGATTATGCTCCAGGCAGTATTGCCGGAACAGGTTGATGCAGCGCTGCAGTTCGTGATAGGCGCGGCGCTGCGCTTCATCCCCTGCCCAAGCTGATGCCAGCCGCGCGCCAACTTCCGTGTGTGGGAAACCAACCACAGCGGATTTGTTCAAAGCGTCGATTATCTGGCTGTACAGGCGGCCGCGCGCAATTGTCAGGGCGCTGAACAGGCCCTCGCGCTGGATTAGCGGCTCAACCAGCCGCGCCAGGTAATACTGGGACGTCTCGAGGTTGATAAAGGTTGGTTCTGGGCTGGTGTGCGAAAAGCCTGCTTCGGCTGCAACCAACGGCCAAAAGAATGATATGGTCTCTGCACATAGGCTGCCAATTGTCATAATGCGCGGCTGGCTTCCGTTTGGAAAGTCCTGCCTGCGCAGCGCATCGTAATATGGCGAGGCCAGCGTGCGCTGCGGCACCAAAATGAGAATATCGCTAGCAGCAGCCTGCCCAGTTTGCAAGAGATTCAGCATGCGCTCGACACACACAGTCGTTTTGCCTGTGCCGGCTGGCCCTTCCAGAAATATCGTGTTCTTAGTGGTGCTCTTGGTCTTGATGAGCGATCGCTGCTGTTTTGTAATCTTGAATCCGGTCATGCGGCGTCGCCTCAGGATGACAGCCTGCTGCTATTGTAGCGCTGTTTTCCTGGCCTCACGACCCCCCCTAAGCAGCGGTACAACTGCGTCAACGTTAATCAGTATGTCAACAGACTGACCAATAGTTGGGACTGCGTCGCTGAGTGGAATGGAGAGCGTTAACGCCACCCCGCTGGCGTGTTCAATGGTCAGGCGGTGTGTCTCACCGCGAAATACTGACTCCCGTACAACACCAGAGACGGCGGTGCAGCCGTTTGAGGACTGGGCAATGGGCGATGTAACCAGGCTGAGACCGAGTGGATGCAGCAGCAGACTGTGCGCTGGTGCGGCAGCTGCGAATTCCCCGAGCGGAGTGACTGCGCAACCATTACTCACTTTTTCGACAGGGACAATGTTCGTAAGTCCCATGAACATAGCAGCAAACTCGGTAGAAGGGCGTCGAAATACTTCTTCCGGTGAGCCAACCTGCTCGAGGTGGCCTTCATTCATAATTGCGATGCGGTCAGCAACAGCAAAAGCCTCGCTGTGATCGTGGGTGACATAGATCGCAGTCAGTCCTGTTTTTTTTATGATCGAACGCAAATCAGTCACAAGGCGATCGCGTAGGTTGGCATCCAGCGCCCCCAGGGGTTCATCGAGCATGAGCAAACGCGGGCTGGGGGCAAGGCTTCTGGCCAGCGCCACCCGCTGTCGCTCGCCGCCAGACAGCAGCGTGACGCTGCGGCGCTCGAATCCTGTTAAACCGACTAAATCCAGCACATCCCGCACACGCTGGTCAATGTCAGCTATATGCTGCATTCTCAACCCAAACGCGACGTTCTGGGCGACAGTCATGTGTGGAAACAGCGCATATTCCTGGAACATTAAACCGAAGCCGCGTGCGTGGACTGGTGTACTCTTAAGGGATTGGCCGCTGAACTTCACATCACCCGCGTCAAGTCTCTCTAGACCAGCGATTGCCCGCAGCAGCGTGGTCTTACCACAGCCGCTTGGTCCCAGCAAGCACAGTATTTCGCCCTGGGTAACTTCAAGGTCAATGCCTTCAAGCACGATCTGCCCTTGGTAGCTGCACCGCAGTCCAGATACGTGAAGCATTAAAACTCCTCTGCTGTGCCAGTGCGCAGTCGTTCGATCAGCGCGAAGCAAATAGCGCATACTACCATCAGGATTACGCTCAGCGCGAGCGCTTGGCCATAGTTGATCGCACCCGGCTGCCCCAACAAGCGGTAGATCGCTATGGGCAGGGTGGGCGAATCGGGCCGCACTACAAAGAGCGAAGCGCCAAATTCACCCGCACTCACAGTAAATGCAAAGGTTGCTGCCACAACTAGACTCCGCCCAACAATGGGTAAATCAATCCATCGTACTATGGCGAGTGGAGAAGCGCCGAGCGTCGCAGCGGAGTCGCGCACTGAAGAAGGTACTCGGCGCAGTGCCGGCAGCACGCTGCGCACAACGAATGGTATCGCCACCAGGGTGTGGGCAATAACGATCATCACCCAGGTTGATCGCAGCGCTAGTGGAGGCTCGTTGAACGCGACTATGAGGCCAAAGCCAAGCGTAACCGGGCTTGCTGCCAGCGGCAGCATGAACAGTGGATCGAGCCAGCGAGCCATCCGCGCTGGCGCATACCTGAGCAGGTAAGCAGACAGCAGGCCTAGAAGCAGAGAAACAAGGGTTGTCGCAAACGCAAACTGAAGCGAATTAGCAACAGCCGTGAACGGTGCAACAAACAGCACCGAACCTCGTTGGTTCTCCCCTAAGCCGGCGTAGTAAGCGAGCGAAAGCTGACCGTTCACCAGCAGCGACCGGACCGCCAGTGCAGCGAGCGGAAGTAAAAGTAGCGTGCCCATAATCAGCGCAGCGCCAGCCACCAGCCCGTGCTCTCGTAGGGTGCGCGGGCGGCGAACCATCTGTGCAGCCGGCTGTAGTTGACCGGCAGCCTGCGATTGGAAACGGGCGTAGACCAGCATTAGCGCAAACATGAACACAATCTGCACCAGCGAAAGGGCGGCTGCCACCGGAAGATTGAACAGCTGAACGGTCTGTCGGTAGATTTCCACCTCAACCGTAGCGAAACGCGGCCCTCCGAGGATCAAAACGACCCCAAAGCTGGTAAACGTGAAGATGTAGACCAGGATGGCGGATGCGAGAACCGCTGGGCGCACCAGGGGCCAGCGAATCTCGTACCACAAACGCCAACCGTGGCAGCCCAAGATGCGCGCCGCCTCCTCGAACCGTGCGCTCTGATTGGCCCAGTAAGCAGTCACTATACGCAAGACCACTGCGAAATTATAAAAGACATGCGCGATCAGAATCAGCGTGAGCGTGTGCTCAAGTTGGACTGGCGGAGCGCTCAGGTTAAGAATGCGCATTAAGAAATCGTTGACCAACCCTCGTGGGCCGACCAGCGCTGAGAAACCCGCCGCAATGACCACTGTTGGCAGGACAAACGCCAGCGTTGCCAGCGAAAGCAGAAGACTTCGGCCAGGAAACGTATAGCGGGCAAAAACGTACGCTGCGGGCAGCGCTAAACCCAGCGTCAGTAAGGTTGAAAGCGCTGCCTGCCACGTCGTGAACCAAAGCGTATCCCGGTAATAAGCGGACTGCGCAACCCGCAAAAAACCGCTCAGGTCAGGCACGCCATCAGCCAGCAAGCTGACGGATAGAATAGCAGCCAGCGGGTAGAAGAAAAACACTCCTAGAAACAGCAGTGGCGTGAGCATCAGCCCACGCCACATCGTTGACGTCAGCGCAGCACGGTTTCGGTCCACGTTTGAATCCACTCTTCACGCCCGGCCTCGATTTCATCCACGCTCATCACCACGGGATTCGCGGGAATAGCTGCGTGCTTCTCAAAGAGTTCTGGCAGTTCAGCATCCAGATTCACTGGAAAGACGTACATCTGTAGGGGCAGGTCCTCTTGGAATGGAACGCTCAACAGGAAATCAATAAACTGCTCAGCCGCCTGGCGCTGTTGTGTTCCCTTTAGAATGCCTGCGTATTCGATCTGCCGGAAGCACATGCCGTCCGCTGTAATACTAGCTGTGGTTGGTTCACCCGTCTCCTCGTCCACCGTGAAGGGAGGGCTGCTGGCATAGCTGACGACAAGGGGATATGTCCCGTCCTCAGCGCCCTGTGTGAAGTGGGTAAAATAGGCTTGAGTCCATCCATCAACGATCAGCACCTCGTTTGCAACCAAGTCGGCCCAAAAGTCGAGATAAGTATAGTCCCCCTCTGTGCCAAATTCAGCGATAGTCAGCAGCAGAAATGCTAGGCCCGGCGATGACGTGGCCGGATTCTGAACGACCAGCAGTTTGCGATACTCGGGACGCGTGAGGTCGGCCAGGCTGGTTGGCACTGTTAGATCGGCCTTTTCAAAGTAGGCGATATCGTAGTTTAAGCACACATCACCGTAGTCAATCGGCGTCACGCGATGTTCCGGATCGGTTTTGAACTCTTCGGCAACTTCTTCCAGTAAGGGAGATTCATAGGGTTCAAACAGATCGTTTTGCAGCGCGCGGCTGAGAAACGTGTTATCTACCCCAAATAGGACATCCCCTAAGGGATTGCTGCGTGTCAGTATTGCCTGGTTAACCATCGCCCCAGCGTCACCAATCGGCAGTATCCGCACTTTGATACCCGTATTCTGCTCGAATTCGCTCAGCACCGTCTCGCTCACATTGAAACTGTCATGTGTGATAAGTGTAAGTGTTGTGCTGTTCTGCGCTGCCACGGGTCTGATACTTAAAGCAACGAGCAGACTCGACACTACAATTGTGAGAAAACGCAACATCTTGTTTATCCTCCTTCGGCTATCTGCTGTCTAATTTGTAACAAGCGATCCCGAAAACAAATAAAACCACCCCAAAAGCCGTGCAGGGGTGGTTGAACTTCTGTCCTATGACACTCCCTACGCCGGCATGATCCGGATCAGGTTGAGGGTCGACACGGCACTACGTGTCCTCTCAGCCCACTTGCGTGGACTCCCCTGGTTGTTTGTTACTTATGTTGAATATTAGCTTCCGTACAATCAGGTGTCAATGCTTGATTCGGCGACCGAAGGGCACTGTGATGCGAATGCCTCAAGGTACTGTTGAAAGAGACCAGCGTTACAAGCCTCGATATACCTCATTAATTCCCCACCGCCTATTGGATACGCTGGGTAACAGCTGGTTGGCCACGCGCCGCGCGACGCAAGCGCGATATGTGTAGCCCCCGGCGCGGGAATAACGGTTCTCCCTGCTGTTGGAATAATCTCTTCTACTAGGCGTTCAACAGTCACAATCACAGTTCTCGCCAGGTATACCAGCTCCAGATCAAGGCCTAGATTGTTGTTGAGCATAACGTTGCCTTGTCTGTCGGCTTCTAGCCCGTGGAGCACCGCTGTGTCGCAGTGGATGGCGGGAAACGCCGTGAGCGTTTCCCCTGTGTACGGATCAATCACTGTTCGTACATCAGGCCGCAGTCCCGGTAGGTCTGTGCCTATCCAGGCACGCGAGGGCATGAAGCCAACACCGCTTACAGCTGCCCGCAGTCCCATTACAAGGCTTGTTTCTGTTTCTTCGACAATCTCAATCGCCCCCTTGCTTGCCATCTCCGTGAACATAGGCGCTAGGCCAAAAGTCTCGAGGCCGAAGTAGGCTGTCCTCACCTTCGAAACACATCCTGCACCTATCAGCAAATCTGACTCGAAACCGGCGGCAAGGCTTAGCAGAGTCAATTTCTGTGGCAGAGCGCGTCGTTGGAGCAGCGCCCGCACAAAAGCAACCGGCCTCCGGTAAAGTGTCATGCCGCCAAGAGCTATTGTCTGGCCGTCCTGTATTAACGCCGCTGCTGAGTCAAGCGATAGAAATTGTGTCATTGTTAAGCTCAACGCATTCACCTGACATTGGTTGACCATGCTAATGGTGGCGTTCTGGTTTGGCAAGTCTAACAAAAGCGGCCGCTGGGCAGTGTTTGTCAAAAAAGGCTCGGTCTGGGCAGTTCTGGCGTTCTGTGCAGCACAATGAGCGCTGTACCCTGCTTGCACCACCTACCCTTTCGTGCTAGACTTTTTCTTGATTACGATTGATAAATATCCACCAGTTGACGGGACCATGTCCGACAAAATACTCATCGTTGATGATGACATTGACAGCCTGAAATTAATAGGGCTGATGCTCCAGCGGCATGGTTACGAAGTCGTGGCAGCGAGCGCTGGCACACAGGCGCTCTCGAAGGCTGTAGCCGACCACCCTGATTTAATTATTCTTGACATCATGATGCCGGACATGGACGGCTACGAAGTGTGCCGGCGGCTGCGCGCAAATCCAGAGACGCGGTCAATTCCGATCATTATGTTCACTGCCAAGACACTGGTTGATGACAAAGTGGCCGGTTTCGAGGCTGGCGCAGATGACTATTTGACCAAACCCACGCATCCAGCCGAGTTGGCTTCGCGTGTAAAGGCTATTCTGGCTCGCAGTGCGGATCAGCGCCGGCGTGATGGAAAGAAGGGGATGACAATTGGTCTGCTGGGCGCAAAAGGGGGCCTGGGGACAACTACGCTTGCATTAAACATCAGCGCGGCACTGATCGTCGCTGGCGAAAACCCAATTGTGGCCGATTTTCGCCTCGGTCGGGGCAGCATGGGCCTTGCGATTGGCTTAGAACGCTCGTACGGCATGGCCAATATCCTGGCGCGCCCTACTTCCGATATTCGGCCAGCTACAATTGAGCGCGAACTTGTTGTCCATTCGTCTGGGCTGCGCGGCCTCTTTTCGTCACCACGCCCGAAAGAAGCACAGATGAAGTACCCCATCGAGTCAGCGGTCGCAGTCATCAGTGGATTGCGCACCATGGGACGACCTGCGGTGTTCGATCTGGGGTGCGGATATGATGACACAGTCAGCCGTCTGCAGCGGGAGATGGACCAACTAATCATCGTTGTCGAACCTGTTGGGATAACACTGGCTATGGCCAGAGAGCTGATACAGGAACTTGAAACGAGTGGAGCTGGATCGGGTCGTATTCATATAGTGGTCGTGAACCGCTCACAGTCTAGTTTGCAAACCCCCTGGAATGAGGTGGAGCAGATGATGGGGCGCGAACTCCGCGCAATCGTGTCTGCCGCCCCTGAATTGGCATTCCAAGCTGCTCGGGCCGCCACTCCAATTGTCTTGTTTCAGCCCAGCTCAATTGTGGCCAACCAGATAACTAAGCTGTCCGAGGAGTTAAACCAGCGGATACGCACGCTTGCTGGCGGTGGGTTAACCACATAATCAATGGCGAGAAATGGTTTTATTGGAACACAAAGCATTCCACATGTTGCCCTATGAAGACGATTTAATCAACCGCGCTGCGGATTTGATGCGCACGGCAAAGCGGGCAGTAGCCTTTACCGGAGCAGGGATAAGCACTGCATCTGGCATCCCTGACTTCCGCAGCCCGCACAATGGCTTATGGCAGGATGTGGACCCTCTGGCAGTCGCTAGCATATTCAGCTTCCGCCAGAATCCTGAAAGGTTCTATGAGTGGATCTACCCTCTTGCCCGTCTGACGGCACGGGCCGAGCCAAACCCGGCTCACTTTGCGCTGGCCGAGATGGAACGACGCGGCTACATAAAGGCAGTCATTACACAGAACATAGACATGCTGCATGGACGCGCTGGCAGCAAAAACGTTTTTGAGCTTCACGGACATATGCGCGAAGTTACATGCATTCACTGTTTTAAGGTTTACGAAGCTAAGGGTGTGATTGAACGTTTTCTTGAAGACCGTCAGGTGCCCCGCTGTCTTGAGTGTGGCAGCGTTCTTAAACCTAACGTGATCCTCTTCGGTGAGCAGTTGCCTGCTGCTGAGCTGATCGGCGCGCGGAACGCGGCGAGCAAAACCGATCTGATGATTGTCGTTGGCTCGTCGCTCGAGGTTGCCCCGGCTAGCCAGCTGCCATTGCTGGCCCAGCGCAACGGCGCTAGATTGATTATCATTAACTTTGAACCAACCTTTGCTGACCCGGAAGCTGATCTTATCATTCGAGGAGATGCCGCGCGCGTTCTGCCGCAGATCATGCGCTGTATGGAGACTGTCCCTTGAGTTCGCGTGCCGTCAACGATGCCAGCAGCGTTACACCTCATGAGAACAGACCGGACTTGCTTGCGGCCTATGAACACCTGCTTGAAATTGGCCAGCAGCTCAATTCAACTCTCGACCTCAGCACACTGTTGCGCAAGATAATATCGGCAGCCGAAGAGCTGACAAACACTGAGGCATCATCAATACTGCTGCTCGACCCACGCAGTGGCGATCTGCGTTTTGAGATCACTTCGAACCTGCAGCCTAACCAGACGGAGTCAATTGTCATCCCTATGGAGGGCAGCACAGCCGGCTGGATCGTAAAGCACGGTGAGCCCCGCGTGATAGAAGATGTTACTCGTGAACCAAGCCATTATCAGGGTGTGGACGATACGGTTGAGTTTACAACGCGCAATCTGCTGGGCGTGCCTATGCGTGCCCATAATCGGGTGATTGGTGTCTTAGAGGCACTCAACAAGCGTAACGGGGAGCCATTTAACGAACACGATGTGAAAACGCTGACCATTTTGGCCAGTCAGGCTGCCATTGCCATCGAGAATGCGCGTCTGTTTCAGCAAAGTGATTTTATTGCCGAAATGGTGCACGAACTGCGCACTCCTCTGGTCGCTTTGAAGGCCAGCACCGCCCTGCTTCTTCGCCCTGACCTCCCTCAGAGCCGCGTTGGCGAAATCATTGTGTCCATGCAGGCTGAGACTGATCGTTTGATTCGCATGATCAGTGATTTCCTAGATTTGGCACGGCTGGAGTCAGGGCGGACACACCTGGATATCACAGTTTTTGAGCTGGATCAGCTTCTTCAGGAAAGTCTTGATATTGTGCTGCATCAGGCGGAGGAAAAACATCTCACGCTTCGCTTTGAGAGCCAATCGTTCCTTGTCCGGGGGGACAGAGGCAAACTCAAACAGGTAATACTAAACTTGCTGACCAACGCCATCAAGTACAATCGAGATGGCGGCAGCGTTGTTGTTCAGGTGCGCTCTAGCTCGGAGTATGACAGACCGTTCGTTGAGCTGTCGGTCTCTGACTCCGGTTATGGGATTTCGAACGAAGATCAGAAGAATATGTTTCAGAAATTCTACCGGGCGGCCGACACAGCAGGTTTTACGCAGGGCACTGGCCTCGGGCTAGTCATTGCCAAGCATATTATCGAAGCGCATGGGGGGCATATCTGGCTTGAAAGCAAGCTGGGAGTAGGCTCAACTTTTTTTGTCACCATTCCCTGTGTTCTCGATGTCTAGCAGCACCTTGAGCGCGCCCTGCTGAGCCGCATGTGTCAGTGCCGAGGGTGCATCATCTAGACTGTAACGCGCCTCTATCAGCGCCTCAACGTCAACCAGCCTGCTCTGCAGCAGCCGCAGCGCTGCATCGAAAGGGCCGCATCGGCTTCCAATCAACTTGATCTCGCGCACCACAATTTGTGTCATGTCAACAGATGGCAAGCCCTGGTATGTGCTTTTGAGAACTAGGGTGCCGCGTGGCTCGACTAGACTCAGCGCGCTGGCAAAACCCTCTGCCCGACCTGTGCAGTCAATTACTACCTGCGCGCCTTCTGGTTCAAGGTCGTTTATATCAGCTGCTCTGATTCCCCAGCGGCTGAGCAGATCAGCCTGCCTTGTGTGCCGCACAACTGTGGTCAGATCAGCGCCTGTCAATTTGAGCACTTGCGCCGCTAACATCCCCAGTTTGCCTGCTCCAATGACTATAACACGCTGGCTCGGTGTGATTTGAACAGCCTCGAGAATCTGTAAGGCGGCTGCTAGAGGTTCGACAAACACCGCAGCGTCGTTCCCTACTTCTGCTGGCACTGCGTGTAGGTTGTGTGTGGGCAGGCAAACATAGTCTGCAAAAACGCCTGGGTGACCGTTAATGCCAACTGTCGTGCGGTTGCGACATTGACTCGGGATGCCACGCCTGCAGAAGTCACACACGTTACACGCCACATTTATTTCCCCTACAACGCGGCGTTCCAACCACTCGGCTGGACCCTGAACGACAGTTCCAACAAATTCGTGGCCCAAAATACCGGAGAAACTATATAGACCGCGCAGCAGCTCTAGGTCTGTGTTGCATATTCCGGCGCACTGAACTCTGATTAGCGCTTCGTTGTGACCGGGCGTTGGGTTTGCTGCGCTCCTCTCCAGGCGCAGCGTTCTGTTATAGATCAAAGCCCGCACCTTCAGCTCTCCGCGGCAAGTGGTCGTGGTCTGAGAAGGGGTATTTCGCCCTTCTCCCAAGAGACCAACAGTGGGACTGCAGTGAATATTGAGGAATAAGTGCCCGAAAGCAGGCCTATAAACAGAATGGCGATGAACTGCTTGATTGTGTCGCCGCCAAACAGGAGAATGGCCGCCATGACGAAAAAAGCGTTGAGCTGTGTCGCCAGGGAACGGTGAATGGTGTCGAGTATGCTGCGATTCACGATCGTCTCGTAGGGCTCACCAAGATAGCGCGGAATGTTCTCGCGAATGCGATCAAAAATAACGATTGTGTCTTGGATAGAGAAGCCAACCACTGTGAGAAGTGCGGTCAAAAACAGCGCATCCACTTCCCAGCCGAGCAGCAGCCCGGCAAGAGAGATAACGCTGCACACAACCAGCACATCGTGTAGCATGGCTGCCACGGCGCAAACGCCGTACCGAAACGCCCGCGGCACTTGTCTAAACGCAAAAACGATAAATCCGATCACGACAACGGTCGCCACGAAGACCGCTACAATGGCAGCGCGAGTTACTTCCTGCCCCACCGTGGCGGAGACGCTTTCACTGCGCGAGAGATCGCGGTTAATCGGCGCAATCGCACTCAGTCGCTCCAATACGTGTTCCGATGTTGCCTGGTCTTGAATGACTGAGCGCACCGACCATCTATACTGTTCTGGACTGCCCAGCTGCTGTACGCTGGCGGTTTCATCCCCAAAGGCGGCAAATGCTGCTCGAATGTTTGCTTCGGTTGCGCCTGGCCCTGTAAACGTCAGTTCGTAGATACTCCCACCCACGAAATCTATGCTCAGTCGAAATGGCGAACCAGTTGTGAGGGTGGAGTAGATCATTATGATCAGCCCCGGTATGATCACCGCTGCTGATATCAAGAAGAAATAGCGTCGCTTCTGGATCAGGTTGAACATGTGGAGATATCTCCTGGCTAAACACCCAGCAGCCACTGGCGCGACATCAGGGGCCGGTGCAGCACAGCCACCATGATGTGCAGGAAAGTGCGAGTGACAATCACTGCGGTGAATAAGTTAATCACCAGACTCAGGGCCAGCGTGACAGCAAAGCCGCTCACAATGCTCGCACCTGGCGTCTGTCCAAAAAAGAACAGAATGGCGCAGATGATGATCGTTGAGAAGTTAGAGTCGCGGATGGAATTCCAAGCCCGGTGAAACCCTGCTTCCAACGCGCTGTCAATGGCGGCCCCGCCGCGCAGTTCTTCCTTGATGCGCTCGAATATGAGAATATTTCCGTCTACTGCGGTCCCAATACCAATCAGAAAACCTGTAATTGCGGGAAGTGTGAGTGTGACAGGGATTAACTTGTAAGCGGCAAGGTTAATAAGGATGAACATCAGCAGCGCCAGCGCGGCAGCCAGCCCTGGAATGCGGTAGTACAGCAGCATGAAGGCGAAAATGACACACACGCCAATAATGCCAGCGCGCACACTGCGCGCGACGGATTCCTGGCCCAGCGATGCGCCTACGCTTTCAGTGCTCTCTACACTCAATGGGATGGGCAGCGCGCCGGATCGAAGCTGGAGCGCAAGCGTTTTGGCTTCTTCCTCAGTGAACCGGCCAGTGATCACTCCACCAGTGGGTAGCTCCGCTTGAATGACCGGAGCGGACAGCACAACGCCGTCCAAAACGATTGCCATCGGCTCGCCGATATTAGCCGCTGTATACGGGCCGAATACCTGGCCACCTTCAGGCGTGAGTTCGAATTGAATCAGCCAGCCCCCCTGGGGGTCAAGTTGGGCGGCAGCTGCCTGCAATCCAGCGCCAGTCATAACGGTGCGAAAAGGCTGGTTTGTGAGCGGGTTAACCAGAGGCGCTGGTTCGGACGACGCTGCTTGACTGCCCTCTTCAGTTGTGGATGCTGTTCCTGCTGCATTCTGAGCGGCGCGGCGCTGTTCGTTAATTATAACTTGCTCAGAGGTGAGAATACGCTGGCCAATGAACTGGCCGCTTTGAGCGCGCAAACCTGCAAAATCCACGAACTCCAGCAGGGCCGTTTGCTGGATGGTTTCAATCGCTCGCTGTGGGTCTGTTATGCCTGGCAGCTCAATCAGGATGCGACCGCTCCCCTGAAGCACTTCGATAGTTGGCTCTGTCAAGCCGAGCGCGTCTATGCGCCGGCTCACGTTGTTTGCGGCCTGCTGAAGATCAGCAGCAGTGTAAGCGCCAGCAGGAAGGTCAGCGCGCAGCAGCACACGAAGACCGCCTACAAGGTCAAGGCCTAAGCGCTGCTCAATGTTCAGAGCAAAATCAATTTCTCCGTTATTGTTCAGGTCCAGCGCCACACTCTCTGTGTCCGGCAGGCTAACCCACAGCGCGAACACAGCGATCAACACTACGGCAGCAAGCCAGCCCAGATGGCTCTTCATGGAATGAGGCACCTCTCGCTATTCAATCGCAGTTCAAAGCTTTGCTAACCAGGTTCTCCCCGGTTCTCTGCCATTTGGACGTTACGCCGCAGTTCTTCGGGGTCAAAAGGCGCCAACAACGACGCTGCAATCATCCGCACCGTCAGCCCGTCAGCAATCTCTACGAACGCTATGCCATCTTCAGGTTGAACTGCTATTATCTTTCCAACGATACCGCCAGCGGTGATCACTTCATCTCCTGGAACAAGGTTGCTAACAAATCGCTGGCGTTTTTGAAAGTCACGCTGCTTTGGAAACAACACTAGTGAGTAGTAAGCACCGATGCCCAAAGCGAGTATCACGCCTACTAGTATTATTTCTGCCATCTTCGCTCCTTGCTGCTGCCATCACTGCAGTGCGGATTATAGCGCCGCTAACCAGACCAACAATACCGAAACATGGCAGTGTTGCTTGACCTGGACTGACCAGTACCCTAGAATACAAGCGCTTTAAGCCTGAACATGGTATAACTGCGCTTAAATCTGTGTTCAGACTAGTGACAGGATTACAATTACATGCCTGTGCTCAAACGTATAACGGCTGCCAGTTTGCTTGCGCTAGCGCTGATGGGCTTCCTGGCTTCGCCCGTTGTGGCTGACAGCATTGTCCTGAACATAAACTCTGGCAGCGATAGTACGGTGTGGTTTATCTCTGGGGAACCGTCGTTGGTAATGAACGGCTTCGATTTGACGCCGCTCAATTTGACATTTCCGGTGGCTGTTGATCGGGTGAGCATTGCCGTGAACACCCCTGTTCCGGGAACATCTATTGATTTGCTGATCTACGAAGATAGCAACGGCGGATCACCAGTTGACGCTCGACTTGTCAGCCAGACTCAAGTAGACATACGTCAGCCTGGCATCTTCACATATCAGTTTCCGGCGCCGGTAACAATCACTCAACCAGTTATATGGATTGGTTTCTATCTGCCAGTGGACTTCCGCTTCTTAGCTGATAGATCCGGCTCATCAGTTCTCACCTATTGGGCTTGGACTGCCGGCACGCGATTCAATGTCAGCGACTTGGCTTCGGCTCAAATTCTTGGGCCAGCAGACGGGTCTGCGCCTGTTAATATCAATATGAACGGTAGAGCGCGCATTACGGCTGAACTTATTGCCAGTGGCGTCACAGCTAGCACACTTATTCAAGCCCAGGGCGGTGCTGCCAATCTGTCGGTGCTTGAGGTCTATCGCGATCCTGGCTGTGATACATTGTTTCGTGACACAGAAGACCTCGCGATTACGCTGTCAAGCCGCTACGTCTTTACCTGTCAGCTAGCTTGGTTTGGATATTCACCATCGGATCCCACTGGCTATGTGCGACAGCAGCTGTTGTATGAAATCACGGTCTTTGATGATCGAGGGCAGAGCGTGTCTGGATGGCTGCCTGAAAAGGTAACGCACTGCATTAGACCTAACCCTGTTGATCTTGAGCGTGCAGTAATCGGTCATGCCTTTGGGGTTCCGCAGGTTTGGGAGCTTCGGCCGACACTGCGCTTCGGCGACCTAGTGTGCGCTGAAATCGGGCGAGGGGGCTTCCTGTCGTACTTTGTTCCGCGAACGTAGCAGTCTCTGGTTCAGCGAAAGGAATGTCGCACTTCGATGCGAACGGAGATTAATGAACGGCTGGTCAGGCGCAACCGGCGTATTGCGCAATGGCTATTTTTCGCTAGTTTTGGCATTCTGATTGGCGCGTTCTTTCTAACAAATCAACAGGCTCTTAACCCGTCTGCGAGCACAGATACGCTCATGCTGCTTCTGTCGTCTTTAGTTCTGCCGTTAGGGTTAGTTGCCACCTTGGTCTCAGTGCGTATGACCAATCTGTGGATTCGCAAACCAAGGCCCGAAACTGCGCTGCGTGAAGGCCTTAAGGGGTTGAGCAATCGCAGTGTCCTTTATAGTTACTACCATTCGCCTGCTCAGCATGTTCTAGTTTGCCCTCAGGGTGTGTTTGCGATCGTCACACGCTTTCAAGATGGAACTTTTACGGTACAGGGTGACCGTTGGATCACTCATGGGGGGCTATTCAACTCTCTGCTGCGCCTTTTGCGGCAAGATGGCATTGGAGACCCTAACCACGATGCGCTGCGGGCTGCACAGCATGTTCAGAAACTGCTGACGCCCTTTGCCCCGACAATTGAAGTGAAGCCTTTGATTGTGTTCGTTGATCCGCGAGCACGTCTCATACTGCAAAGCCCGTTAGTTCCAACGCTGTATGCGCATCCGAAGCAGCAGCCGAATCTCAAAGACTATCTGCGTGATTTGCCGCGTGAGGGTTCAACGCTCACGCCGGAGCAGGTGCGGGCTTTCGAGGCAGCCACTGTGCGGGGCTGATACGTGTCGAGAAACTGTACCTTGGCGGCTTTGGCAGCGTTTACCATACTCGGGTTTGCGCTGCGTGTGCATGCGCTTGACCGTGTCCCGTTTCGCGGCGATGAAGCTTTCACGGCCCTGAATTGGGTACGGCAGCCTCTTTTAACGACCCTTGCCAGCGATATTCCGCTGCGTGACCCTCAACCGCCGCTGGCATACGCGCTGTTTTGGTTCTGGGGACAATTGCTCGGTAGTGCTGAGTTCACACTTCGGCTTCTTCCTGTTTTGGTTGGTACTCTTGGTGTTCCCGCCCTTTATGCGCTAGGTGCGCGCCTGAGTGGGTGGCGGTTAGGTCTGGTAGCTGCCTTGCTGTGGTCGGTACATCCTTATGCGGTTTGGCACGCGCAGGATGCCCGTAATTATGCGCTGTGGTCCACCTTCAGTTTGTTGGCATTGTGGTTGGCGCTGAGCGCTCTTAGTCGAGGCCGCTTTGTAGACTGGGCGTTGTATGTGATTGCTGCTGTCGCAGCGGCTTATGTGTATTATCTAGAGCTTTTTGTGATAGCTGTTATTAATTTGTTTGTGTTCATTGTCTTTTGGCGTCGCTCTGTGTTGCTGGGGCGTTGGTTCATAGCTCAGTTAATTGTTGCTCTAGCGCTTGTGCCGTGGTTTTTTCAGGAACGTTTGCTTGTGGGAAGTGGTTATGGAGGTACGGCTCAGGGCGCGAATTTTATAAGGTTGTTTGACTGGTTTTTGCCGACTCTTGCTCTTGGTGAGGCTCTGCCGTCGGTTGTTGTGCTTGCGGCGTGGCCTGTTGTTGCTGTTTTTGTTTTTCTTGGTTTTTACTCTCTGTGGCGTGCTTGCAGGCTTTGTGCCGTCTTCGTTGCCTTGTTGGGTGTTGTGCCTCCTTTGTTGTTGACGTTTGTCTCACTGCGGTTGGATGTATTTACGCCGCGGTATGTATTGGCTTCTGCGCCTGCTTACGTGCTTGCTCTGTCTGGGTTGTTTGTGTTTGGCGCTGATTCTTTGCGTATTGGCTTTTGTTCTCGGGGCGTTGTGCGTGGCGCTTTGTTTGTTTGGCTTTTCTTAGTTGCTGTTGTGTTGGTCTTTTATTATTATGACTACGCGAAATCACCTGATTGGCGTGCGTTAGCTAATTACCTGCACGATCGACTGGAGGACAAGTCTTTGGTCATACAGACGGCCGCCGACGAAGCGTTTACCTACTATTTTGACAACCGGAGTGACCAACAGCGTTTACCAGCAAACCCACACCAATCTTTCGAAGAAATTACACAAGTGTTGGAAACAGATCAGCAGCAGTACACCAGTATCTGGCTCGTTGCGAATCCCCCAGTCGGATGGCGAAATGCCAACTTTAGCGCTGACTGGCTTGCGGCTAACATGCAGTTGATTAGGTCGAGTCTGCTTGCCGGACTCCCAGCTCGACAGTTTATGCCATGGGCTGTATCCGCGACTGAACTGGGGAAAGTCGAGACCACTGAGAAGGTGCGGTTTGGAAATGTGGCTTGCTTATGGGGCGTTCGCGTAATGTTCCCTGTGGAACCGGACGGTTCGCTCGTTATTTTGACTTACTGGCAGCCAATAAGGAACGCCGAGTCTGACCTCAAAGTGTTTGTTCACCTAGTACCAGCAGACTCTCAAACTAATGCGCCCGTTGCGCAGGATGATCAATATCCCCAGGACGGGCGCATCAGCTCATTGCGATGGGCAGAACACGGTCTGTTCCGCGATGTTTACGCGCTGCCTGTCGCCTCACTACCCCCTGGCACCTACAGACTGCTTATCGGACTTTATGATGCTGGGTCTGGCAGACGGGTCACGCTGCCAGACGGTCATGACAGCTACTACGCCGCCACCATTGACCTGCCCCAACCTCAAAGCTGACTCAAGCGTTCCTGCCACTTGGCCACTAGTCGGTTGTAAGTTTCCTCAGTGATCTCTCCATTTGCCAGCTTCATATCGAGGCTGTCAATCATGGCCAGAATCTGTTCTTTCGTCTGCGGTGTCTGTGGAGCACCGCCCGCGCCTGATGACTGCTGCCCGCCAGCTTGCTGATTCTGCATCATTTGCTGCATCATCATCTGCTGCATCATCATCTGCTGCTGCTGGAGCTGCTGCTGCAGCGCTGCCGCCTCAGGGTTGAGCGCAGCACCTATCTGCTGTCCTACGCCCAGGCCAATGCCTGCGCTTGCCAGCGTGCCCCCTGCCCCAGTATTCCCCGCTGCTGTCTGAGCTATTGAAAGCCGTTTCACCCTCTCCCACTGCTCCAGGCTCACATAATCTCGCAGCTCATCCTCTGTGACCTGCTTAGCCGTGAATGGCTTGGCTTCAAACGCCTTTATACGAAGGCCCATCGCCTGAAACTGCTCATTGAGGACAGCGAGGGCCGCGCCTTCCAGCTCGCTGAGGATACGATTAGCGTCCGGTATGCTCTGGGCGCCGGACTTGAGCAGCAGAGCCGAAATCTCACCCAGCAGCATGGACTGGATGCGGTCTCTGATGCTTTCCAGTCTAGTAATTGGCTTGCCTACAGCGTACTGCTTTACGAACCGAACAGGGTCGTCAACTCCAATGTCAATCACCCCATGAGTCACCAGTAGAGCTACACCCAACCCTCGGCCTGGGGTTTCCAGCACGATCGGTG
>DAOTWC010000138.1:0-15491 GCA_034435995.1 Anaerolineae bacterium
CGAGATGATGCACGACTGCGCTTACCGGCTTGCGCTGCAGGCCTACCGGCTGCCAGCGCTAAGCCCACAGTTCCGCTAGAAACCGGATTTTCTCCAGCGTGTGGTGGCTGCCACTGCCTTCGTGGTTGTTGTAGCTGGTTCGTCGCGCGGTGGCCGGTGAGACTCCAGCTCGTCCAGCGGCATATCAAAATAGGCCATGCCGCACTCTCCGTGATGTAATTTGCTTATAAAGTACTTGCAAATAATTGATATAAAGAATACGCAGCCAGTTAACTATCTTCATGTCATACGTCAATGATAACTTTGTTCACGTTGTCATCATAAGCCGCGTTCAGCGCAAACGCGCGGTTAGCCTCGCGCAGAGGAAACCGGTGTGAGATTAGGTCACTTAAAGCAATACGGCCTGCATGAGATACGGCCAGTCGGATCGCCCGCGGGTACGTGTGTTTCATGCGCCGCGCCATCATAATCGTGAGGCCTTTGCGACGGGCAACTGAATGCCGCATCCTCAGTTCATCGTCAGATGGGATGCCTACCAGCACCAGCCGCCCCCCCAACCGCGCCATCTCAGCGGCCTGCGCAATCGAGTGGTCAGCCCACGCTGCCTCAAACACCACGTCTACACCACGACCCGCCGTTTCGCGCTGGATAAGCGCCGCCGGGTCGCCTTCGCCCAATGTCCAGGTCATCGTCGCGCCCCAAGCAGCGGCGGCTTCTGCGCGCCAGTTAAAGCAGTCAAAAGCGTAGATCGGGTCAGCGCCAGACAAGCGGGCCAGCTTGATAATGAGCAGCCCAATCGGCCCGCAGCCCAGCACCGCAGCGCTGCACGCCACTCTCAGCTTGCCAAGATCAACCGCGTGGATCGCCACGCCGAGCGGCTCAAGCAGCGCGGCGTCTGCGTCTGACAATGTGTCCGGCACGGGGAAACACGTGTGCCCTTTTACGATCATCTGCTCTTGCAATGCGCCGTCATCTGGCCATAAACCGCAGAAATGCAGCCTGTGGCAGAGGTTAGGGTGGCCCGCTTCGCACATCTCGCAGCGGCGGCAGGGTGTGGCAGGATCAACCGCGACGCGCTGCCCAGCTCTGAGCGGCTGGCCGAAACCGTCACATGCTTCTGGGCCGGCATCCAGCACAATGCCGCTAAACTCATGGCCCAGCACCAAAGGTGACTGCACCTGGGTATCCCCAATGCGGCCATCGGTGTAAGTGTGCAGGTCTGATCCACAAATACCGACAGCACGCACACGTAGCAGCACTGCATCCGGCCCGGGAGCAGGCGGGGCAGGCACTTCGTCAATTCGCACATCGCGCGGGCCATACAAACGTGCTGCGAGCATGCGTTTTCGCCTTTCGATATCGGTTCGGATACTATTGCGCTATGATGACTCTCGAAGTCTGCCTGCGCTAGAGCCGCATACCTACGTGCGCGTCAACGGTATTGATTTCACCAGCGCCCCTAGCTCACGCAAGCAGATCGTTTGCGCAGAAGCATATCTTGACGGCACAACCTTAATAGTTAGCGGCTTTGCGTCGCTTAACAGTTGGGCCGCGTTTGAGGCAGCCCTTGTCACACCCGGCCCGTGGGTTGCAGGCATGGACTTTCCATTCGGACAGCCGCGCCGTCTGATCGAAAACCTGGGCTGGCCGCTCGCATGGGAGAGCTGCGTCGGCGAGATCGCACGCCTAACTAAAGCCGAGTTCGCAGCGCTGCTCGATACCTACCGCGCCAGCCGTCCGGCTGGTGACCGCCATCATCTGCGCGCCACTGATCGCGCTGCCGGCGCTGTCAGCCCGATGATGCTGGTGGGCGTGCCGGTAGCCAAGATGTTTTATGAAGGCGCGCCGCGATTGCTGCGAGCTGGCGTCAGCGTCTTGCCGTCTTTTCCCCTGCGATCAGATCGCGTCGCCGTTGAAGCGTACCCTGCTCTCTTCGCGCGTCGAGTGTGCGCAGACAGCTACAAGAACGACTCTCCGCGAAAGCAAACCTCGCAGCAGGCGCGGAATAGAAACACGATCATCCGCGCCCTATGCAACAAAGCAGTTACCCGCCCTTACGGTGTGCGCGTTGTGCTGGCGCAGGGTGTGACAGAACTGGCCGCTGATGATCCTACTGGCGATCATCTAGACGCTGTGATTTGTGCCCTTCAGGCAGCTTGGTCATGGTTACAGCGCGAGCAAAATTGGGGGTTCCCTATGGGCACTGACAAACTGGAAGGCTGGATCGCAGACCCGACGCTCTGTGTGCATAATGCCGATACTCTCATTGGCGGCGCCCATGTAGAATAGCGGCAACAGCCTTACGAACAAGGAGAATCCGATGAAAACCGTCACACTGTTAGCAGCAGGGGTGCTGCTCGCCAGCGCGCTTGTTACTCCCTCGGCCAGCGCTCAGGAAGCACAGACGCCCGATGC
This sequence comes from Anaerolineae bacterium, assembly GCA_034435995.1. Taxonomy (GTDB): domain Bacteria; phylum Chloroflexota; class Anaerolineae; order Aggregatilineales; family Phototrophicaceae; genus DAOTWC01. Next base: position 2,416 of record DAOTWC010000138.1, read on the forward strand.
GATCTGCGCTGCAGCGGTCCCCGCTGACGAACCGGATACGCGCTCATTTGCTCAGCCTGAGCAGGTGCTTGATCCGGATGTAGACTACCGGGCGGTTTTCTGCACCGCTGCGGGCGCTGTTTACATTGATCTGCTGGAGACAGAAGCGCCAATAGCCGTGAACAACCTCGTCTTTCTCGCCAGGAGCGGCTTTTACAACAACACCACTTTCCACCGTGTGATCGCTAACTTCATGGCACAGGGCGGCGATCCCACTGGCACAGGAACTGGAGGCCCCGGCTATCAGTTCGAGGATGAATTCAGCAGCGGCCGCGTCTTCGACCGGCCTGGCCTGCTGGCGATGGCGAACGCAGGCCCCAACACCAACGGCTCGCAGTTCTTCATTACCACTGTACCAACTCCGCACCTGAACGGCCGTCACACTATCTTCGGTGTGGTCCTCAACGGCCAGGACAACGTTGAGGCGCTTCCCCTGCGCGACCCACAAACAGCCACCACACCGGGGGCAGCTCTCGACACAATCGTCATCGTTACTGATCCCGCTAGTGTGACTTACACCCCCGCTGCGGCCACAACTGACGATGTGCAGGCAGCGTTCGACACACTGGCCGATCTGATACCGCCCGATCTACTGGCTTTTGACGAGACAGTTAGCGGCATATTCACTCCTGATGAGGTGCTGGAACAAGCGCCTGAGTCCGCACGTGACGATCTCGTTCAGCTGTTCAACGCACATCAGCTTGAGTTCCGCGCAGCGAACAAGCTGGTCAACACAGGCTGCGACCTCGACAATGTCTTCTTCGTGTCCATCAGCTACACACTCGACGCTTTTCCCACGGCCGAAGATGCTCAGGCCGCGCTGGCCGATCCGGCTCTAACAGAGATCGCCCTAGCTGATGGTTTCGTCGAGTCCGGCCCTGTCGAGACACTGGGTGGCGCAGTTCTATACACTAAATCTGTGACGGCCTGTGATGTAGCCTCGACACAGGCACGTGCCCACCGTCAGCGCGGGCGCTTCCTGATAACGATGGAGGCCGTTGTTCCATCTGACGCGCTGCCGCCAGAGATCACGATGGATATGGTGCTCAGCGAGTTTGTAGCGCAGCAGATTTACGAACCGCTCTTGACCAGCGTTCTTTACGCCGATATCCGCTAGACTCTGTCCATTAACGCCGGGGCAGAGAACTACCTCTCTGTCCCGGCGTAAGCTTTCGGGAGAAACGGGGGTGGCCTACACCATAGACCTATCGGGCAGGGTCGCGGTAGTCACTGGGGGCAGCGGTTACCTGGGCACAGCGCTGTGTCGCGGTTTGCTGCAGGCTGGCGCCACTGTTGTGATCGCTGATCGAAACGCAGAAAGAGCAAAGCGTAGCGCTGAGGCACTTGTAGCGCTCGGCGGCCAAGCTGTCGGCCTACACATTGACGTCCTCGACACAAACACCATCGCAGAAACGGCACGCACAGTTCTGTCCATCTTCGGGCGCGCTGACATGCTCATTAACTGCGCCGGCGGCAACAACCCCAGCGCTACTACTGGGCCAAGCCAAAGCTTTTTCGACCTTCCGCGTGAAGCTCTAGAGCATGTGATAGACTTGAACCTGATGGGCACGCTGCTCCCCTCACAGGTGTTTGGAAGAGTTATGGCTCAACAAGGTGAGGGGGTCATCCTCAATATCGCATCCATGAGCGCGCTGCGCCCTCTCACTCGTGTGGCGGCCTACAGCGCTGCCAAAGCAGCGGCTGCGAATTTTACGCAGTGGCTGGCTGTATACATGGCACGCGAACACAGCGCGGCAATACGTGTCAACGCCATTGCGCCAGGTTTCTTTCTCACTGATCAGAACCGCTACCTGCTCAGCAACGCTGATGGCAGCCTCACCGCTCGCGGTCAGCAGATCATTGACCACACACCAATGGGGCGTTTTGGCCTCCCAGAAGACTTAATTGGCGCGGCGCTCTGGCTGGTGTCTGACGCAGCCCAGTTCGTGACCGGAATTGTCGTGCCTGTAGACGGCGGATTCAGCGCTTACGGAGGGGTTTGAATGTCAGCAAGTATGCGCGTCATTGACCAGGCCATGCTCGCTGAGCTTCTGCGCCAGGCCGCAGAGTCCCCGCGCAGGCGCGCCATCTATCGTCTGCATGAACACCAAGAACCCGTGCAGCGCATGATCAACGCCATCATGCCGGGCAGCTACGTGCAGCCACACAAACACGAAAATCCTGACAAGGTTGAGCTGTTCGCGGTTCTACAGGGGCAGGTGGCTTGTCTACAGTTCACCGATACCGGTGCGCTTGATATGGTCGTTACGTTGGACGCCAGCGGCCCCATCCGCGTCGTTGATATCCCCCCGCGTGTCTATCACAGCATAGTGGCACTGCAGCCATCCGCGCTGATTGAAATCATCCAAGGGCCTTATGACGCCGCATCGCACAAACAGTTCGCTGACTGGGCGCCGCCTGAACACAGCCCTGAGGCAGTCGCCTACCTTGGCCAGCTTGAAGAACAGGTGCGGCTGCGCTCTGGCGCTTAGGGATAGGCCGTCTGACGTGCCGGAATGTCCAGGTTCAGAAAACGATCAAACACGTTTGCGCGCCAGATCAACCGCATGACAAGCGTCCACAGCGCCGTAAAGCCTGAAGCGCAGTGGGCGCTATTCGCGTTTCTGCAAGACAAACATCGGCACGACTGATCCTGCGCCTGCAGTGACGTTGAGCAGCGCCGCCGACGACAGCCGGGTGAGCACACCGCCAACCGTCTTGCCGTAGAATACGTAGGGATTTGCATCCACATAGCGCGGGCTGATATCGAGAGTGCCATCATCGAGGAGCATTGGAAACTCGCGGTGCACAACGGCCACGCGCTCCTGCACGACATAGGGGTTTGCAAGCGCATCGCGGATGGCCGCGTTCCATTCCTCTTGCGTTGCCTCCCAGCCAATTACCACACCCTTGCCACCGTACTCATCGTTGGGTTTGAGCACCAGCTTATCGCGGTTATCTGCGATAAATGGCAGCAGGTCAATCTCGCGTCCATGAAAAAGCGTCTTACGCTCACTCACGCGGCGTGTCCACGGAATGTGCGCAGCAATCGCCGCTCGCTGCGCGTCGCTGAAAAGCCAGGCATTCTGCTCGTCGCTCAGGAACGCAAGACTGGCTTTCTTGGCCATGAGCTTCGCGCTGAACGAGTTCGTCATCAGCGCTGCGCGGTCGCGCATCGCTTGGACAATCGGGTTATCCATCCCTGTTCGGCTGATAAGCTCGCTGATGAGCACGCGCTTGTAGACCAAGTCTACCCGGAAATCTCCGGCCCACAGCGCGCCATTTCGATACTCTAGGTCGCGCGGATCGGCAACAACACTGCGAAAGCCGTTGCGGTCGAAGTAATCTCGTGTGATTTCGTGCTCGTTATGCGTGGGCACTTCCAGCCAGTCCACGACCGCGATCTGCGGGTTTTCCCGTCCGCCCCACACGCGGTAGCCGTGCAGGATCGCGCCCAGCAGGTGGCCCAAACCGGGAAACCGCTCCATATGATAGTACTGCTGGAAGCGTTTCATCGGCTCAAGCGTCATAAATACTTCACCGAGCAGGTCGCCATAGCCGATTCCGGCAGGCGTCTCAGCGTTGTACTCTACAAACTTCAGGCTCAGCGTCTCTGGCTGGAAAAACGCATCAAGCCTCGACGTTGTCCAGGGGACATCAATACCCTGGTCGAGCGTAAGCAGCTCCTCTTCATATGGTTCCAGATCAAGCTGGGCGCGCAGCTCAGCATTCTCAACACATGCGGCGTGTGCTCGCGCAAACGCGCTCAGCACCAGCTCAGTTTCGCGCTGTAGATAGAGCCACTGATCCAATAGATAGAAATGGGGACGAAGCACCCTGCACAGCGGCCGTTCGCCGAAGTAAAGCCCGCGCGCGCGCTGAGCTGCGTGCAAAGCCGCGTGCGCCTCCGCAGCTATGTCGCCTACCAGCAGGCTGTGATATAAGTCTACAGCGGCCTGTATCATGACTTTCGGCTGGGCACAGCCGCTTTCCTCAAAAACTTACGCCAGTAGTAACGATCGAGGGTTGCTTCTTTCGAGTGGGCCAGTCTGATCGCAAGATCAGCCATGTGTGTAACCATCCACTCGAAATGCCTGCGCCCCAGCGAGTTAACATCCATGTCAGGGGCTGGGTTCATAAAATCAATAGCATATGGCACGCCGTTCTTTATGGCGAACTCCACTGTGTTCATATCATAGCCCAGCGCCGAACAGATCATTGTCGCATCAGCTACCATGCGCTCCAACAAGGCTGGCGCGAAATCATGTTCATCAAAATAACGGCGCTGAACAGGGTCGTACTTCATCACGTAGATTTCGCTTTGGCCCAGACACATGCAGCGGGCGTAGTTTTCCCAGGCAATGTATTCCTGAACGATCATCGTCAGCAGCCCTGTGCTGTTGTAGCGCCAGATCAGCTCGTCACGCGAGTGAACGACATACACCTCCTTCCAACCGCCGCCATGCGCGTCTTTCAACACACAGGGCAGACCGCCCACCAGCTCGATGATCCGATCCCAGTTCAGCGGGTATTCCAGATTTCGCAGACTTTCGGTGTGAACAATACCGGGCACGTAATCCTTGTTCGGCAAGACGACAGTTCGCGGCGATGCCAACCCCATTCGGTCGAGCAGTGACGCGCCGAAAAACTTGTCATCGGCCGTCCACATGAACGGGTCGTTAACGACCTTGACACCCTGAAGAACGGCATTCTTGAGGTAAGAGCGGTAATAAGGCACTTCATGCGAAATACGGTCAATTATAACGCGATAGGGGCATGGCTCATTCATGGGCGTTCCACCCAGGCGCACGTACTCTGCCACCACTCCGGCGTCGCGTCGGTTGACTTCCTCAATGAATGCAGGCGGCCACGACCACTCGCGACCCACAAACAACCCTATGCGCAGCAGTTTGCCTGCCCCCTTGCGTGCCATATCGCTTCTCCGTGGAGCGAGTTAGATAGAAAGCCATATTTTAAGCGCGCGATTATACACAGCGTGAATCAAAAAGACACAAACTGCGGCTGTGTCTTTTTGGGCGATTCATTTACCCAGACTCAATCGTGGCCGCCGATGTACAGATGAATCATCTTCTCCCAATACGGCCAGTCGTGCGCCCATCCGTCCCACTCCCGCAGGGCATTTCCAATTCCTTTTCGCCACAGAGCGCCTGATAAGTCACGGGAGCTTTGTATCAGGCGGTCATCACGCCCTACAGCAATAATGATGTCGAGGCGGCGCAGCAGCGCCAGGCGTCTGGGATCGTGTTCGTTGGGAATATACTGCATCGGGTTGTTAAAGTAGACATATTCGTTCTCAAACCCATCGGTAAACCAACGAATATCGTACAGCCCGCTCAGCGCCAGTATGCGCCCCACCTTCTCTGGATGCTTGAGGCCGAAATTCATCGCATGATAAGCCCCGAAGCTGGCGCCAAGCGTTATAAAAAACGGGTTGTCGTTTTTGCTGGCGCTGAAAGGCAGCACCTCATTGTACAGATAGCCGTCATACTGCGCATGACGGTATGCGCGCCCCCCAGGATGCGCCCAACCGCAGTACCAGCTCTCAGAGTCCACGCTGTCCACGCAGTAGACCTGGATCCATCCGCTGTTGATCTGATCGCGCAGTGACCAGATCATGCCTCGATCTTCCCATTCGTAGAAACGCCCCTGGGATGTGGGAAAGATCAGCACACGCGCGCCAGCGTGACCAAAAACCAGCAGTTCCATATCGCGGTTCAAAGAAGGGCTGTACCAGCGGTGATACTCGCGGTTCATCGGGTTGTGTTCCTTTCGACGCTAACGCGCAGCACGCGCAGCTTCAACAGCAGCCGCAGCGCGCAGCGCCCCCGCCCCCTGACGAGAGCGATCAAATTCTGGCAGGGGCTGAGCTGTTTGTTTCAAGATTTGACAAATCGTTCCTGGTGACAACCGCGGATTGACTTCGATCATCTGAGCAATTACAGACGAAACGATCGGCGCTGCCACTGATGTCCCGTCCACAAACTGGTGGTGGGCGTCCACGATCTTGTGGGCGTTGATCCGCGCTTGAATCATTGCGAAAACGTTGTCGTCAGGCTGCTGTGCAGCAGCGCGCGGCAGTCCCAAATCAGCATAGGCGCGATCGAGAATCCGGCCAACATCGCTGGCATCGCGTATCGCCAGCAGCGACCCAAGCCAGCGCGCCTCGCGGGCTACGCTGGTGTCCGGCATAATCGGCCCCGCGATCCACTCCGCAGGTGCGATTAGATCGGGCTTAGGGCTACCATCCCAGGCTGTGCCATAGTTGCTATGATACAGTGTCCAGTGCGAGCTGTCGCGCGTGTTGTGATCGTTCAGTCCGCCTACAGCAATTACCTCAGCTGCGCTGGCTGGTGGCACAACGATAGGCGCTGCTCGGTTACCTACTGCGGCAACAACAACCACCCCGTCCGCAACCAGCTGCCGTACAATCCGGTGAAGCGGATGCTCAGGATCGCCGTTAACGAAGTCTCCCCCTACAGAGAGATTCACAATGCGGATGTTCAGCCGCCGGTGAGCATCTTTTATCCAGCGTAAACCGCGGAGTATGTCACGCTCTTTCACTTGCCCTCGCGGCGTGCTCACCTTCACCAGCACCAGCAGCGCTTCAGACGCAATTCCCCGATAGCGCCCGCCCGACATGCTGCCATCCCCAGCAGCAATAACAGTGGTCATCTGACCGTGCCAGCTCTGATCACTGATAGTGTATCCGTTGGGCGGCTGTTCAATGACGTGATTCGTGCTGGCGTCCACGTGGACAAGAACCCGCCTACCGAGGTCGGGGTGAGGATAGAACCCTGAGTCCACAAAAGCGATGACCACATTGCGGCCCGTATAAGTCGGCAGCGCACCCACACGCTCCGGTGTAGGCAGCAGCGCGGCCTGACCGGGTTGGTAAAACGGATAGCTGGCGCTGAACATAGTCCCGTGAACACCTCCCAGCCGTAACCGAAGCCTCGCCTCGTTAATTATAAGTGCTACACGGCTGTACGTGACTGCAGATTAGCCTCAGTTAGTCGGACGGTCTTTCGGCGGCGCAACTGCCAGGAAATCTGCAGCAAAGCGCGGCACATAAGCCGCCAACAGTTTCTGTACACGCTCAAAGTGCGGCGAGACAACAATTAAACCTGCGTGGTGCTCTTTGTTCAGGCGCCACACAACCTCGGCATCGTTGTAGGCCGTTAGCTCAGGGTGTTCTTGCCGGGCCAGACAGACCAACAGTCCGCCGTAATTGGCGTGCACAGGCGGAAGCGTATAAGCATCTCCAGTAACATCGGCCACTACAAGCCGTGCCCACTCTGCCCATAGGTTGAGGCCGCTTGTCTGTTCGATTAGATCAGCTATATGCGCACCGCCCACCCGCGCTGCAACCTCCAGAAAGTACAGCTGGCCGTCACCAGCTTTAATGTATTCTGCGTGTGTCACACCGCGTGTCATACCCAGGGCATTCAGCACCTGGCTGTTGAAGGTTTCAAGCGCTATCTTGTCCGCGCTGCTGCGTTCGACAGTGTATGTCACAAAAACGCCGCCCTCATGAGCCACGTTCATCGGTGGCTGGCCGTATTTTTGCACACTGGCAAAGACTACCGCGCCGTCCCAAATCAGCGCATCCACGTGAAACACTTCTCCAGGCACATAACGCTCCAGCAGGAAATGTGACTGCCGATCGCCTAATTGATCGAGCCAGCGCCAGAGCTGCTCAGCTTCGCTAATCTTCTTGATGCCCATTGCTCCGGCCTCAGTGCGCGGTTTGAGCACCCAAGGAGGCGGCACGCGCTGCATGAAAGCGCGAAGATCGTCATAGTTGAACACAGGCGCGAAATCGGGCACCCTGATGCCGCTCTCGCGCGCTTTCATACGCATAGCAAGCTTATCGCGAAAGAAGCGGCTGGCGCTCTCACCCATTCCAGGCAGGCGCAGGTGCTCGCGCAGCGCAGCCGCCATTAGCACATCGTACTCATCCAGCGGCACAATCCAATTGATGTGCCGGCTGCGACACAAGTAGGTCACGGTATTCATTACCCACTCGGTGTTCGCCAGGTCTGGTGTCGTGAAGAACTCATCTATGCTGTCACGCGGCCAAGCAGCGTCTGAAAGCTTTTCCTCAGTGAGCAGGATAACATGGCAGCCTTGCTGATGAGCAGAGCGCAGGAACGCCTCGCCTTTAAAATAGCTGGAGATGCACAACAGCGTAACCCGATCCGTGTTCGACATTTCTCCCCTCGCACCGATTAGAAAAACGCGCCCAGATAGGCGCGCTATTTTACACATAGGTGGGTTATGCAGGTACAGTCCTGCTAATCTACGACCTCAGTCTCGGCACGACTGCGCCCGTTTACCAGCGTGTCGGTCGTTTCCTCGTGCCGGAATTGACTCATATAGAGACGATAATAAGCCCCTTGGTGGGCTAACAGTTCTGTGTGGGTGCCGCGTTCCACGATTTCACCGTCTACGAGCACTAACACCTGATCTGCGTTCCGTATCGTGCTGAGGCGGTGTGCAATGACAAAACTTGTGCGCCCTTGCAGCAGATGTTCAAACGCCTTCTGAATGATGCGCTCTGTGCGCGTGTCCACGCTGGACGTAGCCTCATCGAGAATGAGTATGTGGGGATTCATCAGCGCAACCCGCGCAATAGCGATAAGCTGGCGCTGCCCTTGGCTCAAACCGCCGCCGCGCTCGCCCAGCACCGTCTGATAGCCATTAGACAGACGCTCGATGAACGTATCCGCTGCGACCAGTTTGGCGGCTGCGATCACTTCTTCGTCGCTGGCGTCCAGCCGGCCGTAGCGGATATTGTTCATCACAGTGTCGGAAAACAGAAAAGTGTCCTGCAGAACAATACCGATCTGGCTGCGCAGACTGGCCGCCGTCACCTCACGCACATCGTATCCGTCCACCCGCACTGCCCCGCGCGTCACATCATAGAAGCGCGGCAAAAGGTTGATTATCGTCGTCTTGCCAGCGCCCGTTGGCCCGACAATAGCCACCGTCTCGCCTGGTCTGGCCGAGAATGTCACTCCTCTCAGCACCGGCTCACCTTTTACATATTCCGCCCACACGTCGTCAAACTCAACCCGACCTTCAATAGCTGGCAGTTCGACAGCGGTCGGCTTGTCCTCGATCTCTGGCCGTTCATCAAGCAGGCCAAAAATGCGTTCTCCGCCAGCAATAGCATTCTGGATATTTGTCCACAGCACTGCAATCTGCTGAATAGGCTGGTTAAAACGCTGAACGTAGGCCATGAACGCGATCACCGTGCCAAGCGTAACAACAGTTCCCACACCCAGCAGCGGCTCGCCGCGCAGCACAGAGATGCCGCCAACAACTACCGTAACAGCCAGAGCAGCAAACCCAAGCGCTTCCAGCACGGGGTTTAGCGCGCTGGTAAACGCTGCCGCGCGGATGTTCGCGTCTCGGTTGGCGGCGTTGGTCCGGCGGAAGCTGTCAATGCTCTCCTCTTCGCGTCCAAAAGCCTGCACTTCGCGCGCGCCGGCGATCGTTTCCTGCAGATCAGCGTTTACGCTGCCGATTTCGCGCCGGCTGCGGCGAAACGCCCGGCGGGCCTGGCTGGAAAAATACGTTGTGGCTGCCGCCATGAACGGCACAACCAGCAGCGTGGCCAGCGCGTACACCAGATTCTCCTGCAGCATGCGCACCGCAATCCAAGCGATCAACAGAATTCCGCTGAACACGCTCAGCAGTGCAAAACTGAACACCTGCTGGATTGTGTCAGTGTCATTGGTGATTCGACTCATCACATTGCCGGCTTCGTGTCTGGCATAGTAGCCCAGAGACAATCGGTGAAGGTGGCGGAAAAGGTCCTTGCGCATGAGGCGCAGCACGTTCTGGCCCGTCCAGCCCATCGCGTAAAACGCCATACCCTGGAGCGCAGCGCCGAGAATGTAAAGCCCAACCAGAATCAGAACGATTTCGCCCAGGCCTTGCATCTTCGCCGCAGTGATGGCGGCGCCTTTCTCTGCCTCTGGTATCGAGGCGTCTGCCGTAACCCGTGCAGTAATTGCTCTCGCATCGTTGTCAGTGAACCAGCAGTTGTCGGCCGCCAGGCTGCCAGCGTTGGCTCCCACATTGGGCTGAAACAGGAAACAGTCCACAGCCTGACCGATATACTCCGGAACTGCGACTTGTGACCACGTGGAAATGACCACCAACACGACAGCAGCAGCTAGCCCGATCCAAAAACGCCTGAAATACTGTCCAAAGCGCCCCAATGTGCTGCTCAGGTTCTTTGGCTTTGAAACATCCTGCTCGAAAAGGCGGCGTCCGCCGTCAACTCCCATCATAGCGGCTGATCCTCCTCCACAGCGGGCGCTTTGGCGTCTTCCACAAGCTGTGAATTGTAGATTTCTGCGTATATCGGGCTGTTTTCCAGTAAATCAGCATGAGTGCCTACAGCAGCTACCTCGCCTTTGTCCAGCACAATGATCTGATCTGCGTTCAGCACCGTTGTGATGCGCTGGGCAATAACAAAACTGGTGCGCCCCTTCATTAGGCTGTCGAGCGCTTTCTGAATCTGCGCCTCGGTAACAAGGTCTACACTGCTGGTCGAGTCGTCAAGGATGAGCAGGCGCGGGTCCAGAAGCAGCGCGCGAGCGATGGCTATTCGCTGTTTCTGCCCACCGGAGAGCGTAGCGCCTCGCTCACCCACAGGGGTATCATAGCCTTCTGGAAAAGAAAGGATAAATTCGTGCGCGGCCGCGGCTTTAGCCGCCTCTATCACGCGCTCCAGCGGCGCATCCGGCATGCCGAACGCGATGTTGTCGCGAATGGTGCCGCTGAACAGATTCGTCTCCTGGAGCACGATGCCGATCTGACGACGCAAGCTCTCCAGAGTCACATCGCGGACATCATGTCCGTCAATTCGGACAGCGCCCTCGGTCACATCGTAGAAACGCGGGATCAGGTTGATAATGGTGGATTTGCCGCTGCCTGTCGCCCCTAAGAGGGCGATCGTCTGACCTGGGCGCGCCTCAAAGCTGACGTTTTTCAGAACGTAGTCGCGCGAACCGAAGTAAGCAAATGAAACGTTCTCAAACGACACACGGCCTTCAACAGGTGGCAGTTCGTATGCATCGGGCTTTTCGGTCACGTCACTCTGCGCGTCCAGCACCTCGAAAATGCGCGTTGCAGACGCGGCAGCCTGTGCCATCAGCGTGATGATGAACCCTAGCTGACCGATCGGAAAAAACACGTAGACAAGAAACAGGGTAAACTGCTGGTACTCGCCGATTGTGAGCGCGCCGTCGAGTATCTGCTGCCCGCCAAAGTACAGGATGATCGCCTGACCTAACTGAGCAATAAGGAAGATAACCGGAAACAGAAACGAAAACGTCCTGCTGACTTTCAAGCTCTGGGCGAACAGATCGTCGGCAGCCTTGTCAAACTTCTGCTGTTCGTGCAGCTCGCGCGTGAAGGCCTTGACCACCTTGATTCCGGCTAGGTTCTCCTGGAGAATCGTGTTAAGCCGCGAAAGGCGAACCTGCACCTCCACAAAAAGCGGCTGAGCCACTGCGCCGAAAACGATGAACAGCAGCAGCGCAATGGGCAGCACTGGCAGAATCGCTAAAGTCAACCGCCAGTTGGTCGCAAGGAGAATGACAAGCGTCGCTGCCAACAGCAGCACCGCTTGCGCTGCCAGCACCAGACCCTGCGCGATAAACAACCGCACTTTCTCCACGTCATCGGTGGCGCGAATCATTAGTTGGCCAGTCTGGTTGCGGTCGTAATAGCTGAACGACAGGCGCTGAAGCTTGGCGAAGATTTCGTTGCGAAAGTCGAAGGCCACCCCTTGCGACATCGTTTCTGCCATAAATGCCTGGATAAACGAAAACGCAGCGCGTATCACAGCAAACAGCACAATCACCAGAGCCGCGTTAATCAACCACGCCTCGGCATTGGCGCTTGCAACTTGGAGTGCGCTCAGCTCTCGACCGACACTGTTAGCGGCCAATCCCTGCAGCAGCGGCGGAAGGTCGAGTATCTGGTTGGCCACCACACCATCAGTGACTGAATTGATCATGTTCTGAATCAACAGCGGCACAGCGAGCTGTGCCAAAGTCGCAATGACTAACGCGCCGTAGGCGACTGTCGCTGACCGGCGGTTTTTCCCCAGATAGCGAATAGCGCGAACAAGCGCCCCCATTCCTCCCGCAGCGTTCCTATCCCGTTGGCGTCGCATGGGTGCTGACATGGCTTCAGCTCGCAATTCAGTGTTTCCCTCCCCACGTGTCGAGCAGTCAGATAAACAATTATTCGGCTTTAACGCCGGGATGCCCGGCAGAGACCGCATTCCGTGCACAGCAGTATGAGGACACAGCACGCGAGAAAGCTGCCTGTAGGACATCCAAACCAGCGGCAAGCCTCAGGCGATCTGCCTCAGGTATGTCGCGAAACACAGCCGCAACGGCGGCTTCTGTGTGCTCGCACACCTCGTCAAGTACTGCTTTCCCGGCTGGCGTGATCGTAATTACAACGCGGCGTCGGTCATGGGGCGAGCGCTGGCGCGCAACCCACCCCCGTTCTTCCAGCGCAGTAATTGTGTTAGACATGGTTGGCAGGCTTACAGCATACCGCTCAGCCAGCTCGCTCAGGCTGTGCGGCGTCTCAGACATCAACATCAACAAGCGAAAATGTGACTCTGCAACGAGATGTTCAGACCGGCGCAGGTCTGCTGCGATAGTCCGCATAACCAGCGGAATCACATCCAGCACAGCCTTTGCCAGCGCTCGCTCATGTGTTGGAATTGTCATTAGCCTGCCTAATAGTTTGCCCTGCTAATCATAGAACCGCTCATTCCTGTCTGTCAACACCACACCTTGCCAATTTGGCGCAGTCTGTCAGTATAAACCGGTTACTTTAATGAGATTGACGAAAAGCTGGGCCAAGTTCACAATCTTCCCGCGTGAGATACCGTGCGAGGAGACACACTTGTGATGACCGTTCCCATCGCTCTGCAACTGTACACGCTGCGCGATCTCGCAGCCCAGAATTATGAACAT
>DAOTWC010000139.1:0-3108 GCA_034435995.1 Anaerolineae bacterium
CAACGTCTACGGTTGGGTGCTGCCGTTGTCCATGGAACAGCCCAACGGCATTCAGAACGACGTGATGTCTTGGGTGTGGGCCAGCGGCGGCAGCATGATGAAGGACGGCCTGCCCAACCTCGTTGACAACGAGGATGTGAGCAGTGTGGCGGAGTTTATCAAGGGGCTGTACGAAGAGGGTCTTATCGCCCCTGGCGCGTTCTCGCTGCGCGAGCAGGACAAAGTCGAGGAATTTACCAACGGCCGCGTCGGTATGATGATCAGCAGCCTAGCCCATATCAACCTCCTTCGCGACAGAAACCCAGACCTTAACTTCGCGATCACCGCGCTGCCAGCAGCGGATGGCTATGAGGGGCCACGCGGGCTGCCATACGCCTCGTGGGGCATCGGGATTGCTGAGAACAGCCAGCACAAGGCAGAGGCCTGGAAGCTGATCGAGTTTCTGATGAGCGCTGACGTTAACTCACGTCTCTCCTCGATTGCCAACGCCTTCCCTGGCAACATCAACTCAACGCCGGACTTCGTCAAGACCGATGAGCTGTTTGCTGCGGCATTCGATGTTTTCCAGAAAGGCTACCTGGCAAATGAATTCACTGGCCTTCCGGTTGCCGAGCAGCTGATGCGCGAGTTCAACGAACCGTTCCAGCTCTACCTCGACGGCGATATGTCGCTCGAAGAATTCCTCAGCGCCGCGCAGGAAGCGTGGATGGCGCATTTTCAATAGGCCAACTGGAGACTGGCGAACGCCTCTCGTTTGAAGCTGGGGAGGCTGCAAAGCGGCCGCTTTGCAGCCTCCATTAGCATAGCAGGAAGAGATAGGCTTTACAGGCAATGCAGAACACCCGTGTCTCCCATCCCACAAAAGATGCAAGAAAAGGCTTGGGGAACATAGATTGGGAAAGAATGGCAAAGCGCGTCGTTCCCTACGCCTATTTATCGCCAACAGTGCTTTTGTTGATCTTCTTATCACTCATTCCTATTGTGACAGTCTTATATTATTCGCTGATGGACAACGTCATCATCACGACAAAGCCGCCATCGTTCGTAGGGCTTGATAATTACATAAAGATTCTCTCCGACAATCGCTTCATTCAGGCCCTGAACAATACGATGGTGTTTGCAGCGGCGAGCGTAGTTGCCCACCTCATTCTTGGCCTGGCATTTGCCACGCTCTTGAACACAAGGTTTATCGGTGCCGCTCCAAAGGCCTTATTTCGGGTAATCTACATCTTGCCTTGGGTGTTTACCGCGTCAATCATTGCTATTCTGTGGCGTCTGCTGCTGAACCCAAACGGTGTAGTCAACTACGTGTTAATGGAGCTGGGATTAGCAGCTACAAAAATCGAGTGGTTGAGTTCCAGGCAGCTGGCACTGTATGCTGTCATATTTATCAATATTTGGGCCGGTTACCCGTTCTATATGGTCAGTTTTCTAGCCGGCTTGCAGGGAATCTCGGACGATCTCTATGAGGCGGGGCGGATTGACGGCGCAAACAGCATTCAGCTTTTCCGGTTCATCACACTGCCCCTGCTAAAGCCGATTATCCTCAGCCTGGCAATGCTCGATTTTATCTGGACGACACACCAGTTCACCTTAATATGGATGACCACTGGCGGCGGACCGGTCCGTGCAACAGAAATGTTGAGCACGTTTACGTACAAACTGGCTTTTAGTTCTAATGAGTTTTCTCTGGCCTCAACTACGGCCATGATCATCCTGGCGATATCAACCTTTGTGGCTGTGTTCTACGTGCGCAACCAAAGGCTGAACAGGGATTAGCCGAATATGTCTACGTCACCCCAAAGGCACTTACTGGCCAGAACACTAACGCTTATCGCGTTAGTGATCGGCGCTCTCTTCGCCGGGCTTCCTGTGTTGTGGATGTTTGCCGCATCGTTCAAGTCGAACACGCAGATTTTCGCCTATCCACCGCGCTTGATTGATGAGTCCTTCTCTTTAGCTTCTTATATAGCGGTTCTCACCAATCCACAGCAGCTGCGCTTTTTCTTCAACAGCTACCTAGTTGCTGGGCTGGTCACCGTTTTCACGGTGATCGTTGGTATTCTCGCGGGGTACAGCTTCAGCAGATACGATTTTCGGTTCAAAAATGTCCTCAGCCTGGCCATTATCGGCGTGCAGTCTGTGCCACCGATTACGCTGATGATCCCTTATTTCGGCCTCATCGTTGCGTTCAAGCTGTACAATACCTACTGGGCACTGATCCTAACTTACATGGTCTTTACGCTTCCTTACGCCATCATCATGATGACAGGTTATTTCAACACCTTACCCCGCGAGTTGGATGAAGCGGTTATGATTGATGGCGGAACCAGCTTTACCATTCTGTGGCGAGTGCTTGTCCCCATTTCTCTGCCGGGGATTGTTTCCGTAGGGATATACACCTTCATGCTGGCCTGGAACGAATTCCTGTTTGCGCTGACGCTGACAAGAACTAACGATATGCGAACTGTGCCCATAGGCATTCAACTGCTAATGGGACAGCACTCGTTTGAATGGAACCAGATGATGGCAATGAGCGTACTTGGCTCGCTGCCTGTTTTGCTGCTGTTCCTATTGTTCCAGCGCTACTTCATTGCTGGCATGTCGGCGGGATCCATCAAGGGATAGGAACTTTCCAACGCTCACTCAGCAGTTCCTGTTCGGTGCGGATGCTCATAACCAGATGCTACAGCCGCTAGACAGGGCAAATGCAGTGCTGTACTGAAACCGAAACCGCGCATTTGATCTAAGTGAATGGAGAAATCGCGATGTTGATGAACATGAGGGATTTGCTGGCAGTAGCGCACGCAAATCATTTTGCCGTCCCAGCGTTCAACATAAGCAACAACATGCTGCTCCGCGGGGTGATTGAAGCCTCTGAGGAGGCCAATTCTCCGGTTATCTTCGCGATTCACCCGGACGAGCTGGCTTTCGTTCGCCCAGCGTTTATAAAAGCGGCAGTCGAAGAAGCAATTCAAACCAACATTCCTGTCTGCATTCACCTGGATCATGGTTCAACCATAAAGCAAATCATGGAGGCCATTCGGTGCGGATTTACCTCTGTCATGATTGATGCGTCTATGATGCCGCTTGAGCAAAACATCGCTA
>DAOTWC010000140.1:0-14916 GCA_034435995.1 Anaerolineae bacterium
AAAACCCGCATGTGTCCGCAAAATTTACCAATCCCTGAGTTGCCTGTGCCTTGTTGAGCAGCAGACTGGCAGCTATAATTGGCTGTGTATGGTGGGGAGTCGCCAAGCGGTAAGGCCCCGGACTTTGGATCCGGTATTCGTAGGTTCGAATCCTACCTCCCCAGTCTCTGATTGAACCTTTACGGGTGGTCATGGGCAACGGGGGAAAGCGCGTGCTTGTTCCAGCAGCGCGCCGCCGGTTGTTTCTTGAAGTGGCAGCACCACAGAATAATGTCGACTGGTCAAGCCCTAAAATTTCTGTAAAAACAGGGCGGCGCGGCTTGGCCAGCCTGACGCTTAACGCCAAACTACCTCTCCCTCAATTGCGGCCCTGCTGCGCGAATGCGCGTGAAGCGCAGCGGCTGTTTACTCACCTGCCTCGTCGAACTCGTCAGCGGAGGGTTGGCGCAGCCGCCGCACAGTGTGAACCAGCCACGCGCCGGCGAAAAACGTCGTCGCCGTCAGCACAATAGCTGCGCCAGATGAAACATTGGCGTAGAACGACGCATACAACCCCACAATCCCCGCTGCCACCGCCACTGCTGCCGCGATGACTATCATGCGCCACAACCGCACAGTGAGCAGAGAAGCCGCTGCCGCTGGTGTGATGAGCAAAGCCGTTGTCATAACTACGCCGACAACTTGGATGCTGCTCACGACCGTCAGCGCCAACAGGAGCAGCAGCAGATAGCGCAGGCGCGCAGTTTTCAGACCGATAACCTCGGCGTGGATGGGATCAAACGAGGTCAGTTCCAATTCCTTGTGGAACAGAAACAGCGCGACCAGCACCACGCCGGCAATGGCGGCGATGAGAATCAGATCGCTCTGTGTCACACCTAAGATGTTGCCGAACAGAATGTGCGTGAAATCGCGGAACGAGCGCGTTGTGCTCATTAGAAGGATACCAAGCGCAAACATGCCGGTGAACACCACGCCAATGGCAGTGTCCTCGCGGATCGCGTCGCGCCGCGACAGCCAGCCGATGCCCAGCGCCGTCAGCAGCCCGGCGATCAGCGCGCCGCCGGACAAGCTCCACCGATTGAGATAGGCGACCACCACGCCAGGCAGAATCGTGTGCGCCAGCGCGTCGCCGATGAAGGCCATGCGCCGCAGGACGACGTACACGCCGATGCTGGCGCAGGACAGCCCAACCAGCACCGCCGCGACCAGCGCCGTCTGCATAAAGCTGAAGCGAAACGGAGCGCTCAGCCACTCGACGATCTCGCTCATGTCAGCGTTCCCACTTTTGCGCCGATAAACGCCCCTGGCGGCGGGGGGATCTCGCGCCCCTCTGCTAGATAGAGCGCGCCGTCGAAGTCGGTTTCCAGCCGTCCTAAATCGTGCGTGGCGGTGATGATCGTCCGCCCCTGCGCACGCAGGCTTTCCAGCACGACCGCGATGACGGCGCGGGTCTCGGCATCCACCGCGTTGAGCGGCTCGTCCAGCAGGAGCAGGTCGGCTTCCTGCGCCAAGGCGCGCGCCAGCAGCGCGCGCTGCTGCTGCCCCCCAGAAAGCTGGCTGATCTGTCGTTCACGCAGCGCGCTCAGCCCCAAGCGCTCAATCACCTCATCAGCGATACGCCAGTCCTGTTTGGATGGACGCTTGAACCAGCCCAAATGAACATAGCGCCCGGTCAGCACCAATCTGTGCAGCGTGATTGGGAAACGCCAGTCAATTTCGCCGCGCTGGGGCAGATAAGCAACCCGGTGATGACACGCGCCCGGCGGGTGACCGTAGATGGCAATGCTGCCGGAACGAACGGGCAGCAGCCCTGCCACTGCTTTGAGCAGCGTGGACTTGCCCGCCCCGTTGTGCCCGACCAGCGCCACATGCGCTCCGACAGGCACGCACAGGTTCACACCTTTTAACGCCAGCCGCCGTGTCCCCGGATAGGCAGCGGTGAGATCGCGCACCTCCAGCGCGGGCGCGCCGGCGATGGTATCCTGGTGAACACGGCGGCTGTACGAAAACATGATTACCGCAGCGCCTCGGCGATGATGTCAATGTTGTAGCGCATCATGCCCAGGTAGGTCTCTGCGCCTGAACCCACCGGCCCAAGCCCATGGGTGTAGAGCGGCGGCGCTAAAGCGACACCCGCCTCAGCGGCGATCTGCTGCATCAGCGCCGGATTGCCCACGTTCTCGACAAAGACCGCCGGCACGCCTGCCGCGCGAATTTCTTCGATGACCAGCGCGATCTGTCCTGCGGACGGTTCAGCGCCGGTCGTCACCGAGCCAAGCGCTGAGTCAAGCAGCGTAAAGCCGTAGTCGCGGGCGAAGTAGCCGAACAGCTCATGCGTGGTCAAGAGAACGCGATTGGCCTCTGGGATCGCAGCCACCTGTTCGCGGATGTAGGTGTCCAGCGCTTCCAGCTCAGCCAGGTAGGCGGCGGCGTTCGCTTCATAAGCGGCTGCGTTGGCCGGATCGGCAGCGACCAGCGCATCGCGGATGTTTTCCGTCATCACCATCACGTTCAGCGGCGACATCCAGGTGTGCGGGTCGAACTCGCCGTGTTCGTGGTCATGCGCTTCACCCTCGTGGTCGTGATCGTGTTCGCCGTACAGCTCTTCCTCGGTCGTCATGCCGAACACAGCCATGGAGGACGGCTTGCCGCCGACGAAGATGCGCTCTTCCGCGATTTCCAGCGTCTCCAGGTTCACAGCGCGGATGTCGCCAGGCAGCGGTTCGCTGACATACGCCATGTGCCCGTTGACAACAAACGTCGGACGGGCGGCAGCGCGTCCCTGGGCGGGCGGCAGGAAGGGATCAACAACCTGCACCGTGCCCTCAATTTCACCGCTGGCGATATCAATCACGTGTAAGTTGCCGTCCATCGTCAGCGCGACCAGCTTGGTCGGGTCTTCGCCGTGGAAGCCGAAGCGCCAGATGCGCTGTCCGGCGTCAATCACGATTTCGGACGTGCCAGCGGCTGGGTCAAGCCGGACGACAGCGTTTCGCCCGTAGTTACCGAGCACGTAGGCAGCCCCTTCAACGGCATACAGTGTGCCAGTGCGCAGGTCGGGGTTGTCGGTCGGGTTGGCAACCTTGCGCGAAACAAAGGCGCCGCCGTCGCGCTCAACCAGCAGAATGCCGTCGGCGCAGCCAAAAGCCACGCCGTCATCGCTGTAGGCGGCTTCGCCGTGCAAACCAGGGCACTCATGGAAGCTCTGCAGGATTTCACCCTCAAGCGTCATCACATCAACGCCGACGGGCAGCGCCGCGTTGGTGTCGTCCATGTTTGGAGCTGAGATCAGCACCACATCGCCCAGCGGCACAGCCACGCCATGATGCGGGCGGGCGGTTGTCACGGTGATTGTTTCACCGGCAAACAGGCCGGCTTCGGTGAAGATCGTCGCCGCGCCGTCGCCATCGTGGAAGATAGCGATCTGATCGTGGTGCGGGGTGTAATGAATTGGGGTTGTGCCTGTGATCTTAACGCCAAGCAGCGCCGGGCTGCCGAAATCGGTGTGGAAGTGATCATCGTGCGGGACTGCCACCACGCCGCTGTCAATCAGGTTGGTGATGTTGCCGTCGGTTTGAATCGCGAAAGCGTAACGACCGCTGGGCGAGGTATACAGGGAGGCGCGCGCAGTCAGATCAAAATCGGCGATCACTTGGTTGGAACGCAGGTCAACAATTTGGACGCGCCCGCTTTCATAGTCATTGACGATCAGCCTGCCGCCAATCATGGGCGCGCCCTCCATGAACCCGCCATGACCTTCTTCTCCATGTTTGTGCATGTGGTCATGAGCGTGTCCAGCAAATTCCAGCACATCAACTCCATCGCTGACCGCGATGCGCGTGGCCGTTGAACCCGAGGATGCGTAGAGATCGTCAATCCACGGTTCCAGCTCCAGCCCGTTTTCGAACAGGATATCGGCTTTAGCCAGCGCAATTATATCTTCAGGCGTTGGCTCGTACACGTGCGGATCGCCGTCCAACCCGACGAGAACCGTCAGTTCGACCTGATCCCCGGCAACCGCCTGCACAATGTCGCCCAGCACGCTGTAGGTGGCAACCACGCGCAGCGGCGTGTTCTGCGCGCCAACAGCAGACAGGCTCACGAGCAGCAGGCAAACGAGCAGCGCGGCGAAAATACGGCGTAAAGTCATGCTTGGTCTCCTTCTTGCCCTCTCACAGAACAGCTTTCGGTCTGTAGACATACGGCGCACGTTCCAAAAAGCTGCAAACGGCTTTCGGTGATGCGGTGGCCGCTGCCGCGCTCTGCCTGCTGTACCAGCCGGTTCAACAGCCGGTCGTCGAGGTAATCCACCCGCCCACACAGCCGGCAGACAAACAGAATGGTTGGCTCAGGCAGGGCAGGTGTGAGGTGACTGCACCCCCAATACCCGTGCACACGCCGCAGCAGACCCAGGCTTTCCAGCTTGTCCACCGTGCGGTAGACCGTCGCCCGTCCGGTTCCGGGCCGGGTTTGACGCACACAGTCCCACACTTGTTCGGCGCTGAGCGGCGAGTCAGCGTAGGCGAAGATGCGAACCAGCGCTTCCTGAACGCCAGTTAGGTGGCAGCCGCTGGCGCGCAGCGCGTCCAACCAGGTATCCGGATCAGGCACACTCACAGCCGCTGCACCACATTGACACTTGCGCTTTCAAACGATACACCGTATCATTTCTACAACAAATTGATACCACATATCATTTAGATTGCCAAGTGCCAAATCAGGGAGACCACCACTGCGCGCTGTTCAACACGTGCCAGTGAATCGGCCAATACGAAAGCTGGCTGGCCGCGCACATTGAACCGGCCTACCGCTGCTGGACGCGCCTTTCTCAAACGCCTGCGGTGCGGCTGCCTGCCGACTATCGTGGCCGTGCCTCTTTCAGCGATCGCCGGTCAGCCTATGAGTGTGTCTCTGATCCACGCGTGGATCAGTTAAAATGCCGCCCAATACTTGATTATCTTTCCTGCTGTTGCAGCACTTGCAACACCTATCGTTTATGATGAGGGACAGAAAGGGACTGCATAATGGGTCACGCTGAGAACAAACGCCATCGTCAGGAAGAAATCGAGCTGCGGCTGCTGCGCTCACCACACGGGCTAAAACCGTCCGAACTCGCGCGCGATCTCGGTGTTGATCGCAGCACCGTTTACAGAGACCTGACAGAGATAAGTGAGCGCGTCGAACTGATGCAGAATGAGGCTGGGCGCTATCGTATTAACCCGACCAACTATGTTCGCAATGTGCGCCTGTCGAATGCAGAGGCATTGACCATCTATATCGCCCTGCGGCGCTTTATCCGCCAGACTTCATACGCCCCAACCTTTTTCGCCACCGCAATCCAGAAGATGGCGATTGCGCTGCGGCATCCATCGCTGAGGGGACACCTAGAACTGTCCACTGCCAGCCTGGACGGCGCGAGGCAAGCCAGCGCCCAGCAAACCGAAGTGTGGAATCGCCTGCTGCAAGGGTGGTATGAGCAGGTGGTTGTGCGTCTTGAGTATCGAAAGGGCCGTCAAACTGAGATAGAAACCCAGGATTTTGAACCATACTTGTTCGAGCCAGCCGTTCTCAGCCACGGTGTTTATGTGATTGGTTGGAGCCGGACGCGCAATCAACTGCGCACCTTTAAGATTGACCGCATCCAACACGTCGCCCTGAGGGCACAGTTTTTCGAGCGCGATGACGACCTCACGCCAGATGACCTGCTGCGTCATGCCTGGGGCGTGTGGTACGGTGTTGAGCGAACCCGGGTGGTGCTGCGTTTTGACGCTGCGGTTGCAGCGCGTGTGCGCGAGACCATCTGGCATCCGTCGCAGCAGCTCGAAGATCAGGCAGATGGCAGCTTGTTGTGGTCAGTTGAAATTGCGGGGACTCTAGAGCTGGTCTCGTGGATTCGCGGCTGGGGACATGAGGTTGAGGTGCTTGAGCCGCAGTCGCTGCGGCGTGACATCGCCGATAGTTTGCGCCGGGCAGCAGAACGCTATGACGATTGACCTTAAGGTTAAGAATATTCACAGCATAATATAATCTTCAGGAAGGCACAGAAAGGACTGGGCCAATGTCTGAACTTCCGATTCGCTTTATCGGCCATCCCATGATTGATGTAGGCGTGGCGACCTTGTGCGCGGCGGCAGGAGTGGATGACCCCCGCGACCTCACCTCTGAAGCGATTGACGCCTTCACGCAGGAGGTGATAGAGCTTTATTTAAACCCAGCGATGGCGGGTTTTCTGAGTTATGTAGTCTTTGCTGGTGCTCGCTTTGCCAATCCTGCCCAACTGAAACCTGAATTTGAGGACAAACGGCGCGCAATTCTGTCAGAGCTTGTCAATCTGTGGAAACCGGATGCGCCGCCGTCAAAATACGAAAAACCTATTGCGCCGGGTGAAACCTGTATATTTAGCGGAGATGCGGCGAAAGTCCGTGTGTCGCGCATGTATATCCCTTTAACAACGGACGAAAACAAAATGAATTTCGTCCCGGAAGGTGTTCCACTTATGCCGATTTCAGGCTGGTGTCTGCTGGCACTGATGGCAATGCCAATGGGAGGTCTTGCATCCAGGGGCAAGATATGGATCGTCCACAGTTTCGATAACGCTGCGACGCTCCACTTTGCCCGCCTCAATCTGCAACGAAACCGCCGGGATTTCCAGATACAGGGCTTGAATAAGCGCCCCAACTATAAGTTCGCACGCACTTACGTGCTGCGTGATCTGGCCGAAGCACAGCGCTTCAATGCAGGAAATTATCCTTTGACAACCTATTTTTTCACCAGCAGCGGGCAGAAGTCCGAAATCGAAATCACCCATCTGCCCTCGCCTGTCATCCGGTTCATTAATCGGGCAAATAGGGAGGCGCCTGCCGCTTGGAACCGCATCGTCCGTCGCGCCGAGCATCTCAACGCCGATCCCGAGAATGAAGATGGACGTATTGTATATACTGAACGCAATTATTTGTACGAAGATTTATTCAACCTGCCCGCCAACGCGCACGCTTTTCTGAGGCGCTACATCCTGCGCACGCCTTTATCCGGCAAACCCAGCGGGGAGGGCAAGAATGACCCCCGTTACACCTACTCATCTGCCGGTGAAGCTGAACTTGTGTCTTGGACATTGACCGATCTGTTCTTAGAGGAGGTGCTGCAAATGGAGAAAGACCGTATCGAAGCCATCAGAGCGGTGGCAGACCGCTTGGCGAACTACATTCAAACACAGGATGAACGGTTGTTCAGAGACCTGTTCAACGCCCGCAATGAGTATCAGCTTCGCACACTGCTCATAAAAGCTGATAAGAACGCTCAGCCGCCGTTGTTCACCCTGGATGAGTTTGTGGAAGCCTTCTTCACCACCACCGACAAAGAAACGCTGCGGTCAGATTGGTCGTTGGCTCGCGATCTGATGGTCATTCGGATCATCGAGAAGCTGTACGAAGGCGGCAAGATAGAGATAGTCCAGGAAGCCGCTGTCGAAGACGACGTAATCGCTGAAGCCGAGTAATCCTCGCCTTCAATACAACTGTCAATACAAATACAAAGGAGAATACCCATGTCTTTTATCACCGGTATGATGCTAATTGACGCGCCGGCATCTGCACTGAACAACTCTGGCGAAGCGATCCAGGGAGCGCGTACTGATAACACCTCATCAGTCAAGTATATTCAGACCAACCGGGGCAAGTACCCTTATGTCACCGCTCAGGCGGTACGGTACTGGCTGCGTAACACACTGGAGCAGTCCGAAGATATCGCATGGAAACCATCCATCGTCTACCGTGAAGATAAAGTTGCCTACACCGATGCCAATCCCATCGAATACTGGGATGATGACCTTTTAGGCTACATGCGCGCGCCAGCCAAAAGCAAGAAGGGCGCTCGCGGTGACGATCCGCTGTTTGCCAGGCTGACACCAATGGAAGAGGACGCTAAAGGCAACCCCAAACCCGTGACGCGTGCCGCGCCGATGCGTGTAAGCACGTTCGTTTCGCTGGCCCCGGTGGACATCACGACCGATTTTGGTGTCATGGCGCGGCAGGAAGGCGATCCAGCGCCCTATGAGCATCAGTTTTACCGCGCGACTTTGCACGGTCTGTTCTCGATTGACCTGAAAATGGCCGGCAAGTTCTTCTACCGTCGGCGCACCGGTTTTCAGAATCTGGATGCCGTGCGGGTCAAACTGGCAGAGGAACGAGGGCTGGAGCATCTGCAAGCGGAGTTTGCATATCGCCTGCCACAGGCGGAACGTATTCAGCGCATTCAGTCAATCCTGTACGGTCTGGGACGTTTGCAGGGCGGCGCCAAACAATCGCTGCACTACACTGATGTGACGCCTGCGGTCACAATCCTGGCTTTCACCCGAGGCGGTAACCATCCTTTCAACTATCTGTTCAGCGAGAAAGGCAGCCAACCCCGCCTCAACGATGACGTGCTGGTCAAGGCCGTCAGCGATGCACAGGTTGATCTGCTCTCACCAGTGTTCATTGGCTGGAAACACGGCTACCTGCCAGAGGAACGGAGCAGAGCAGAGCAAATCAGGATTGGCGAGATAGACATCCGCTTTGGCACGCCCCGCGATGCTTTTGGCTGGTCAGCGGAATGGCTGGCAGACAACCCAGACAAGTGGGATCAATAGCGATGAACACCAGGCACACCCTACCGGTGCTGCGCGTCGAGGCGGTGGGGACAGTGACCTCGTTTCGCTATCCCCACTTCGCGCAGGGTTTTCAACCGACATTTGAGATGCCGCCGCCCTCGACCATCTACGGCCACATCTGCAGCGCAGTGGGCGAGTACATCCCGCCAAAATCGCTTCAGTTTGGCTACTGTTTCACTCACGAGGGCAAGTTCATAGACTATCAGGAACACCTGCATTTCAGCGACCCGGTGCAGCCGTTCCCGTTCAACCGTGAACTGCTCTATAACCCTGTGCTGACAATGTACCTCACCGATACCAGCCTGATTGACGCCTTCCGCTCGCCGCACTATCCGCTGATTCTAGGGCGTTCGCAGGACCTGATGACTTATCGCAGGATCGAGATCGTTGAGCTGGTTCAGTCGGAAACGGGTTATTTTGAGCATACACTGCTGCCGTTAGAGATGGCGCCGCGACTGCGAGAGCCTATGATCGCAGTTACGATGCCGCGCTACATTGATCCGCGCCGCCGCCCATCCTGGCAGCAGTACGCGCTCCTGCAAACGCGCGCGCTGTGGCCGCAGCAGCAGCGGCACGAGGATTGGGACGAAGAGGCTGATGATGTGCTGGCATTCGAGGGAGACGCGCTGACGCTGTGGGTTGATCTAACTACGCCCTCGGATCCCAGGCTTCCGCTGGCCCACCGGGCGATCTGGCTGCACACCTTTGTTGATTGAGCGGGCGCGAAACCGTCATGCGCTGGCCTACCTGGATGGATTACATTAAAGCAAAGAGCGAAGATATGGGCGGCCAGACGCTCGCCCAACACACCTGGGACGTGCTCGCCCGCACAGCCGACCAGCGACGTCTGCATCCCTATCTGAGTGCCGCTGTATCCGACCGCGTCTGGATACAGGCCTTCTGGGCAGCATTCCTGCACGATTTTGGCAAAGCGGCCAAAGGCTTTCAAGAGATGCTGGGCGGCGTAAAAGGTGAATGGTATGAACGCAAACATCGCCACGAGGTTTTGTCGCTGGCCTTCGTTGATTGGCTGTTCCCAAGAGGGCATCCTGACCGAAGCGCTGTTCTCGCGATGGTAGCCTGCCATCACAAGGACGCCGTGCCGATTTTCAACAAATACGGCGGCGAAGCCAGGCTGGGTGACATCCGCGATGAGGCAGAGGCAGCTTCCATCAAACGGATGCTGCAGGAACTCGACAGCAATATCTCACCAGAAGTGCGCGCTGACCTGTGGCGGTGGCTGGATGAGTGTGCCCTGGATTGGGCGGCTGCCCTGGGTTTTCACGAGGTTGAAAGGCCAGCTCTCGTCTCGCGTGAGCAGGCACAATCCGCCAATCTCGCCAAAGCGATTTTCAACGCCCTGCGCGACTTTCATGCCCTGTATCAAGGGCCAGCGCTGTCTCAAATGCGGCCGTTCTTGCTTTTACGCGGCCTCATCCTGACCGCCGATCACAGCGCTTCAGCGGGTGTGGAGCGCTTCCCCAGCATGCCGCTCACGCGCAGCCGCGCAGAGGCGGCCCTAAAGGGCAAAACCTGGCGCGACCATCAGAGCGCAGCAAGCCGAACCAGCGAAGGCTCGGCTGTCCTGGTCGCGCCGACTGGCAGCGGCAAGACCGAGGCCGCGCTGCTGTGGGCGGCAAACCAGATGGAAAAACGGCCAGCCTCGCGCCTGTTCTATACGCTCCCGTATCAGGCCAGCATGAATGCCATGTACAAACGATTAGCCTGCGATGTGCTGGGGTACAGCGAGGAGGAGACTAAAGTTGGAGCAGCCGACACCATCACTATCCGCCACAGCCGTGCACTCCTCAAGCTGTACCAGGACATGATGAGCCTGGACGAAGCCGACCCCAAACAGGCTGTTAAACAGGCCAAATGGCTGCGCAACAAGGCTGACCTGAACACCTACCCGATTCAGATATTCAGCCCATACCAGATGCTCAAAGCCGCCTACAGCCTGAAGGGGTTCGAGACGCTGGTGCTGGATTACACCGACGCTCTATTCATTTTCGATGAAATCCACGCTTACGATCCCAAACGCCTAGCGCTGATTGTCGAGTTCATTCGCTGGCTGCGTGAAGAATTCGGTGCGCGTTTCTTCGTCATGACGGCGACGCTGCCGCCAGTGCTGCAAGAAAAGCTGGCCAGCGCGCTGTCGCCTCAGATCATCACAGCCACACCAGATGAATTCAGACGCAGCCAGCGCCACACGGTCGAAATCCTTGATGGACGTTTGACTGATGCTGTTGTCGAGCAGGTGCGCGCAGACTGGGCAGCAGGTAAAGCGGTGCTGGTCTGCCTGAATCAGGTAGCCAATGCGCAGCGGGTGTACCTGGATTTGCAAGATCGGCTGAACCTGCGCCCAAACGACGACATCGTGCTGCTGCATGGGCGCTTTAACGGCCGCGACCGCAAACGCAAAGAAGATGCGCTGCTGCAGCGCGCCGGCGTCGGGCGCGCTGACCGCCGCCCATTCGTGTGTGTGGCGACGCAGGTGATCGAGGTGAGCTTAAATGTTGATTTCGACACCCTGTACACCGCGCCAGCGCCTCTAGAGGCGCTGCTGCAGCGCTTTGGCCGCGTCAACCGTGGACGCCCACCGGGGAAAACCGCGCCGGTGCATGTCTTTACCCAGCCCGACGGCGAGGGCGACAACCCCTATCTGCCATACGAACAGGCGCTCGTTGAGCGCAGCCTGCAGGTGCTGGCGGATTACTGCGGCGGCGGGCGAGCGATTGATGAGGCGCAGGTGACGACTATGCTCGGCGAGATTTACACGGGCGCCATTCTGGAAAACTGGGAGCGCGCCTACGTGAAAAGTAAAAATGAATTTACCCGCGATATTCTTGAAAAGATGAAACCGTTCACCTCGGCCGATGACCACCTGCACAGCCAGTTTTACAGCCTGTTTGATGGCATCGAAGTGCTGCCCGTTGAACTGCTGGACGATTACAACGCAGCGCGTGACACACGCGGCTATCTGGAGGCCAGCCAATATCTGGTCAACATCCCTTACAGGACTTACGTCGAGTTCGACAAGTATGACAAGATCGGTCACGCCAGGGCGCTCGAAGGCGAGTACGCTGACCATATTCATGCGGCCTACAGCGAGGAATATGGGCTGGATGTTGACGGCGCGCGCCGCGCTGTCAGAGCGGAACGCGGTGAAACGATGCGAGGAGACGACGGCGAATGAGCCTATATCCGGAAACGGACTCGCGCTTCCTGATGCAGGGGGTAACGGTTCAGCATCTGCGCTTTCAGGTGCGCGCCGCCGAGTCGATCCTGTTCGAGAACGAGCCAGGCGCGGCGCTGCGCGGCGCATTGTACGAGGCCCTCTCGCGAAACTTCTGCTCCGAGGCCTTCGGCCCGCTGACGCCGCACCATCGCGAAACCTGCCCCGTTTGCTGGCTGCTGGCGGCGGAAGACCCCGACGCCCGACGCGGGCAGAACATCCCCCGCCCGCTGACCCTGCAGCCGCCGCTGGAACAGACGCACTTCAAGCCCGGCCAGGTCATGCGTTTTGGCGTGTCCCTGATTGGCCAGGCGCAGAACATGCTGCCGTATATCGCGCGGGCTGTGCAAAAAATGGGCGGCATTGGTGTGGGAAAGGGCCGTGGGCGCTTTACGCTGCTAACCATTGACGAAGTTCACCCGCTGTTGGACACCGAGCGAACGCTGATGAACGGCCGAACGGTCAAACGCCCGACGCTGCAAGTGACGCCGTCGGCGGTAGTGGACGTGGCCGACAAGCTGCCTCACCACGCGGTCACGCTCGATCTGCTCACGCCCATGCGCCTGACAACCCAGGGGGGGCTGGCCAAACACTTTGAGCCGGTGGTTTTTGTGCAGCGTTTGCTGGAACGCTGCCAGAGTTTGGCCGAACACTATGCCGAGCATCCGCCAGACGCCCGCCGGCCCACCCGCGAGGACTGGCTGGCGGCCCAGGCCGAGCTGCTGGCTGAGGCCGCCAGCCTGAAGGTGGGCTATGACTGTACCGAATGGGTCGAGGCTTTCAGCGGCAGCCGCCGCACCGGACGGGCTTCGCCCATCAGCGGCTTGGTGGGCCGCGTTCGCCTAGACGGCAGCGTGGCGCGCCTGCTCCCCTGGCTGCTGTGGGGCGCAGCGCTGCACGTTGGCAAGAACGCAGTTAAAGGATCGGGTTACTACCACGTGATTCGCGCTTTGTAGCACAGAGTCGCAGCACCTGCAACACCCAGCCTGTATGCTGAGGGCAGCATTCTCGATAACATGAGGAGACCTCAGCTGTGGGCGTGATTGAACACCTGTTTGTCGAACACTTCGGCGCGTTCGTGGGCAAGTACAGCGAGCGCATCACCGTCACCGTAAAAGGGGAGCGGGTGAGCCAAGCCCCGCTGCTGTACTTGCAGACAGTCACCATCGCCTCTGACGGCGTGAGCATTTCCAGCGACGCCGTCGCCGCGTGCTGCGAGCGCGGCATCCCGATCTTTTTCGTGAACGGGGTGGGCAGCCCGGTCGCCAGCCTTTACGCAGCCGGCTTGAACGGCACGATCCTGACGCGGCGCGAGCAGCTGCGGGCCTACGACGACGCGCGCGGCGTGCACCTGGGCTGTGCCTTCGCCGCCGGCAAGATCGAAAACCAGGCCGCGACCCTCAAGTATTTTGCCAAGAACCGCCGCGATACCCCAGAGGGCCAGCATCTGCTGGATGCCAGCGCCGCTGTGCGCGACTGCCTGGCCCTGCTCGACCGCGCCGCCGCCGCTGCCCACATTGACCATGCGCGCGAGACGATCATGGCGGCTGAGGGCGGCGCAGCCAGCATCTACTGGGACGCCGTGCGCGCCGTCGTGCCAGCCGATTACGGTTGGGCAAGCCGCGAGACGCGCGGCGCAGCCGACCCGATCAACAGCCTGCTCAACTACGGTTACGGCATCCTGCGCAGCCAGGTGGAGCGCGCCGTGATTTACGCCGGCCTTGACCCGTTCGGCGGCTATGTCCACGCCGATCGGCCGGGCAAGCCCAGCCTGACGCTGGATTTGATCGAGGAGTTTCGGCAGGCGGCGGTAGATCGGGTGGTTGTGGGGCTGGCAAACCGCCGGTTTGCTGTCGAGCAGGAGGCCGATGGTCTGCTGAGCCTAGAGACGCGCCGCGCATTGGCCAGCCACATTCAGGCCCATCTGGACAGCAAAACCCGATACGGCGGGCAGCAGATGAAACTGGCGCACGTTATCCAAACGCAGGCGCGCGAAATCGCCGCCTACCTGCGCGGCGGTCGTGAACAGTACGTGCCGTTCAAGGCGGCGTGGTAAGGCGACAGGGGGCGTTATGCACGTCCTGTTAATCTACGATATCGCCCACGATGGCACCCGCGCCAAAGTTGCCCGCGCTTGCGAGGACTTCGGCCTGGATCGCCTGCAGTTTTCAGCCTTTGGCGGGCAGCTCTCTCGGCGGCATCAGCGCGAGCTGATGGCGCGCATCAAACGCCTGATGCGCGGCCGGGCAGGCGTGGTTGCGCTGTATCCGATTGGCCAAGACGCTTGGGAGGCACAGCTTGAGGTGCGCTATGACGGACAGTCTTGAGAGGCCGTTTATCGTTGAGGACTTGAAGCAGTACGGGTACTGCCCGCGCATTGTGTTCTACACCCGCTGCATGCCTGGCATCAGGCCGCGCACGTTCAGCATGGAGGCCGGGCGCGACGATCACGACGAGGCGCGCCGCAGCGCGCGCCGCCGCACCTTCGTCCAGATGGGCCTGGAAAGCGGCCGGCGGGAATTCGACGTTGACATTGTGTGCCCGGCGCTCAATTTGCGCGGCAAACTGGACGAAGTGGTAACGGCTGACAGCGGCGAGGTCATCCCAGTAGATTACAAGGCGGCGGGGAAAGCTGCCGAAAACCACCGGCTGCAGCTGGCGGCCTATGCGCTGCTGCTGGAAGCAGACCGGCGCACCACCGTCCACCGAGGGTACATCTACCTGATCCCGACGCGCCAGGCGCGTTTGGTCAAGCTGCGGCCGGCGGACAAGCAAACCGTGCGCCAGCTGCTGGCGGAGATGAGCCAGATAGTAGACGCTGAGGCGATGCCGCCGCCCACGCCGGTGCGCGCGCGCTGCGCTGGGTGCGAGTTCAGACGCTTCTGCAACGACGTGTGACGAAACTCGGCATCAAAAGCAGCGCAGCAGGGCGGCGGCCGGGCCGAAAACGCCTGCAAAGTGCTTGAATGCAAGGCGAATTGGCCGCGCCGCCCTGTCGCAACTCGGCTGGAAAATTGTGCAGTGACCGACTTGC
>DAOTWC010000141.1:0-21225 GCA_034435995.1 Anaerolineae bacterium
CCGCTGGCAGGCGCAGACAAAAGGGGCGTCACACTTTCGCATGGTCGCGCGCGGCCGGCTGATTGTCGGATTAGGGGGCAAGGGAGCGCTGGAGATTGGCATTACACTGCACCATACGACCGGCCTGCCCTATATTCCTGGCAGCGCGCTAAAGGGTCTGGCGCGCAGCTACGCTTTGCTTACGCTGGCAGAGAAGCACAACGTCGCGCTGGACGATGTCGAAGCTTTCGACAAGCGGCTGATCGCCGGTCATCTTGACAGCAAAGAGGAGAGCGCGCCGCTCTACCGCGAAGCCTTCGGCCACACTGTTGAACAGAAACACGACATCGGCGACTCGGCGGCGGGCGCTGTGATCTTCTACGACGGCGTGCTGTCAGTTATACCGAACGCAAATCCGTTGTTCACTGTAGACGTGATGACGCCGCACTTCAGCGAATACTACCGGAGTAGCGGCGGCAAAGCGCCGCACGACGCCGACGGCCCGATCCCGGTGAATTACATCACCGTGGCAGTTGATGTCGCGTTCGACTTCGCCGTTGGCCTGCGCCGCGGCGGCAGCGATGAAGCGCGTAGACAGGCGCGCAAGTGGCTGCGCGCGGGCCTGCAGGAGATGGGCGTCGGCGCTAAGACCGCAGCCGGCTACGGCGTGTTCATGCGGCCGCCCGAGCGGGGCTAACCCATGCCTACCGTCTACGTCGCCACGCTGGGGCAGCGCCCGGAAGCGATCACCGTCGCCTTCGACCTGCTGAGCGAACGCTTTCGCTACGACGCGCTGGCCGTGCTCCACACCGAGCCAACCACCTCCGGCATCGCGGACGCATACGCTGCCCTGCGCAGCGTGTGCGCCCGCGACTACCCGGGCCTGCCGCTGCGCTGCCACGAGATCACCCACGCCGACGGCACGCCGCTGCTGGACATCAACGACCAGCTGTCGGCGGAGGCCTATCATCGGGGGGTGCTGGAGGCGCTTCACAACTACCGGCGCGACGGCTGGCATATACACCTGATGCTGGCTGGCGGGCGCAAGGCGATGAGCATCTATGCCATGCTGGCCGCCAGCCTGCTGTTCGAGCCGCCGCGCGACCGCGTGTGGACGGTGCTCTCGCCGGAGCAGATGCTGGCGCAGCTGGGGCAGTTCCACATCCCGCCCGGCCTGCGCGATCAAGTGCAGCTGGTGGAGCTGCCGCTGCGCCCGGCTCGCATCGCCCCAGGGACGGACATCGCGCTGCTGCTGGCGCGCCCGCCCAGCCAGGCTGCCGCGTTCCTGGCGAAGCTTTCGCCGGCGGAGCGCGAGGTGGCCGAGCTGCTGGTGCGCAACCCATATGCTTCGAACAAGGAGCTGGCCGAACGCGGCCGCAAATCGGTCAAAACGATTGAGTCGCACCTGCGTGCGATCTACATCAAGTTCGACACCTACTTCGATTTTGGCGAGACCATCAGCGACAAGCGGATCGCGCTGCTGGATGTGTTGAGAGGAGAGTGAAGAGAAGATGCCAATCTGCGTTATCTCAACAACAGGAACAAGTGTATTCTCCAATGCTAGCAAGCCGATTCAGGATGAGTGGCACGAATTCCGCAGCAAGAAGGATGTCAACCTAGACGCCATTCTGAAGCGCCCCCACTTTGATGGTTATGATCTTTATATGCGCACACTGGAGTATCTGCGGGGTGAAACCCGTTCGAGCGACACAGCCGACGTGATCCGCAAGGCCAGCGCCGAACTAAACAGCCTATCATGTATCCTCGCCGAACCAGTCACGCGCAGCGACCAACTGCATTTCCTGGCATCGGCCACGCCGGACGGAGCACTGGCAGCGCGCGTGATCGCCGATTTCTCCCGTGAGCACTTCCAGATTGAAAACACATCTGCATATCTGATCAAAGGTCTGCAGGTAAAAGACGGCAAGGAATTTCTGCGTGACGGTATTCGCAACCTGATTGCGAAAGTATACGATATTCTTGATACTGCCCCCCCGGGTACGTATACCCGCGTCCTGAACCCTACTGGTGGATTCAAGGGTGTTGTGCCATATCTCACCCTGATCGGTATGATTGAACCGGACGTGCATTTAAGCTACATCTACGAACAATCAAAGGAACTCATCAGTCTGGGACGTGTGCCGCTAAAGTTCGATTTCGACACACTGGCGGGCACGTACCCGGCGTTGAAAGCGTGCAGCGAAAATTTCGTTGATATGTACAAGCTTGCCCAGCTTCTCGATCTTGCCGAAGGGAACACACTGGTTGAGCACCCGGCCTGGTCGCTCTTTGACCAGGATGTACAGGACGGGAACACCTATTTCAGTCTGAACGGTCTGGGACGGATCGTGCTGGCGCATTTTAGAACCCTGGATCGCACAGCTGTCTATTTGTCCCGGCAGGCCGCAGAGCGTTTCGATAGTCTGGACAGCACCCAGAAGAGGAAATTTGCGAGCTATTTCGAGCGCCTGCGAGATACCGACTGGGTTGAACAGAAACGACATGACGAGGTTGCGAATCCGGGCAACGCAATTCCGATCAAACCCGGCAGAGTGGACGAGCGCCTCTTCATTTATCGGCTCGACGACGGATCCATTCTCGTGGCAGAACTGGCTTATCATCGACCAGATATGAGCTATGACCGTATGCCGCAACGTAGAAGTGACTATGACAAGCATCGTCTCTGGGAAGGTCTGTAAATGCACCTCCTCAACTTCTCCCACCCGCTCACCGCCAAGCAGCTCGATCAGCTCGCCGCGCTGGCCGGCGCGCCGCCTCAGGCGGTGACCGCCGTCAAAGTTCACTTCGACCTCAACGGCGACTTCGTAGCCCAGACGCGCGCGCTGGTTGATGCGCTGGGGGTCGCGCCCGATCAATGGCAGAGCACCCCCTGGCTGATTGTGCCGCCGTCGCTCAACTTTATTACGGCGGTGCTGCTGGCCGAGCTGCACGGGCGCATCGGTCATTTCCCGGCTGTCTTGCGCCTGCGGCCGATTGTGGGCGCGCTGGTGACCGAGTACGAGGTGGCAGAGATCGTCAATCTGGAAGAGGTGCGCCGGGCGGCGCGCGCGGGCCGCTGAACATCAGGGCAGAGCAAATGTGTGGTTCGGCGACATCGCCGCCTCACCCAGTTCAAGCTGAACACAGCCGTTTCGACTGGTCGCAGAAACCGCCCCGTGCGTTAATACTACAATAACGATTCCCGACGTAGTCGGGCCGGAACACAATAATTCAATGAATTATCGGATGCACCAGTTAGACGCGCAAGCCCTGGCGGCGAGCAGCCTGCCGCACAACCCATTGATTAAGTGCGACTGCCAAAAGCAGGATAAACCCGAGGACAGCTAACTGCCAGACAGCATTTATATTGGCCAGGTGCTTTGTTGCATGAATATGCCACTCGCGGAAGCCGACTTCCTGCCAGTACCGCAGCCCGTCCCAGCCGGATATCTCAGGGCTGTTGGTGACCAGACACCAGCTTCCGCAATACGCCTGTCCCCATATCGCCAGAACACAGCACGCCAGCCAGCCGGCTTTCTTGAATACCTGCCCCTGGCCACGTCAGCTCTGTCCGGCTTGGGTCACCAGAGCGGACAGGGGCAATCGGGCGTGGCCTCACGGCGCAGACGGGTGTTCTTCTGCATGTGCACCAGGAACTGCCAGCACGTCGCCGCTGCCGCGCACCTGCGGCACCGCCAGCGCGATTTCGCCCTCGGCGCTGCGGATGCGCCCCGGCTTGTACCCGTTGAGTCGGTCACTTCCTGCTCAATCGCATGCTGCATCATGCCCTGGGCCGCCAGGCGGATGAACTGGCTCAGCGGCCGCTCGCTGCTGGCGACCCCCTCTTGCAAAAAGTCGCGCAGGGCTTGCTCAATCCGCTCGCTCGGTGCTATTCTCTGGCTCATGGCGTGTCGCTCGCTTTCTTTGATTTCGCTTTCAGAATGTTAGCGCACGCCTCCCCTTTTTTTACAGAAGTTTACAGACATCACCTTTCACCACGCTGGAAAGTTCATCGCCGTCATGCGACTTGTTAGTTAAACCGTGTAATCAGGGTATGCTTGCCCCGCACTCGCGCCCGCGCCCCTCACCAAGTACAATCCAATGCAGGCCGTGAATGAGGGCATCAGCCATGATTGTCCACGAAAAACCCATCACCCCCGCCGCGTTTGAGCGGCTGGCCGCCCTGCCGGAAAACCGCGAACGCCGCATGGAATACATCGGGGGGGAAGCCGTCGAGATGGTGTCCAACAACTACGCATCACAGGTTGCGATGGTGATCGGTGCGTTTCTCACGCTGTTCGCGCTGCAAAATAAACTGGGCTGGGTCACCGGCGCGGACGGCGGCTATGTCGTCAGCGGCGAACGCTACATGCCCGACGTCGCCTTCATCTCGCGCCAGCGCCAGCCGGAACCGTGTCATGATGCCTGGAATCCCAATGCGCCCGATCTGGCCGTCGAGGTGTTCTCGCCCACCGACGATCACCGGCTGCTGCTGGTCAAGGTGAGCAATTACCTGGCCGCCGGGACAACTGTGTGGGTGGTGTATCCTGACCAGAAGGAAGTCCATGTCCACCGCCCCGGCAAGGGCGCTGAGGTGCTCGCCAGCGCCGGCACGCTCAGCGGCGACGCGCTGCTGCCCGATTTCACGCTGCCGGTGAAAGACATTTTCGAGGCGTGACCCCAACGCCTGACGACTAGAGACTGACGACTCCCCCCCATGACTCAACCGCTGGCAGATCGCCTCCGCCCTGAAACGCTGGCCGACTTCGTGGGCCAGAAGCACCTGGTCGGCCCCGGCAAACCGCTCTACCTGGCCGTGCAGAACAACGAAGTGCATTCGATGATCTTCTGGGGGCCGCCGGGCGTGGGCAAAACGACGCTGGCGCGCATCATCGCCCGCCAGACCGGGCGGCAGTTCTTCGCGCTGTCGGCGGTGGCGGCGGGCAAAAACGACGTGCGCGAGATCGTCGAGCAGGTGAGCGCGAAGGCGCCCGCCCAGCGCACGCTGTTCAACGCGCCCGCCGCAGGTGCGCCTGGCGCGATCCTCTTTCTCGACGAGATTCACCGCTTTAACAAGGCGCAGCAGGACTACCTGCTGCCGTATGTCGAAGACGGCACGCTGGTGCTCATCGGCGCGACAACCGAGAACCCCAGCTTCGAGGTGATCGCGGCGCTGCTGTCGCGCGCGCAGGTGTATGTGCTGGAGAGCCTGACGCACGAAGACATCAAGGAGATCGTCCGGCGCGGCCTGACCGCGCTGGAGGCGGCCATCACGCCAGAGGCCGAGGACTTCCTGGCCGAGTTCGCCAACGGCGACGCGCGCCAGGCGCTCAACCTGCTGGAGGCCGCCGCCCGCCTCTACGGGGCCAGCGCCAGCCAGCCGATCACGCTGGACAACCTGCGCGACGCGCTGCAGAGCAAGCGTCTGCGCTACGACAAGCAGGGCGAGGAACACTACAACACGATCAGCGCCTTCATCAAATCCATGCGCGCCAGCAGCGTAGACGCCGCGCTCTACTACCTGGCACGCATGGTGGACGCCGGCGAGGACCCGCTGTTTATCGCCCGGCGCATGGTGATTTTCGCCAGCGAGGACATCGGCATGGCGCAGCCGACGGCGCTGGTGGTAGCCAACGAGGTGTTTCGCGCCTGCGAGACGATCGGCTACCCGGAGTGCCAGATCAACCTAGCGCACGGGGTCGTGTATCTGGCGTCCGCGCCAAAGGATCGCAGCGCCTGCGACTCGTATTTTGCGGCGCTGGAGGACGTGCAGCGCTTCGGCAGCCTGGAGATTCCGCTCAGCCTGCGCAACGCGCCCACGCGCCTGATGAAAGAGCTGGGCTACGGCCAGGGCTGCGATGCCTACACCGACGCTGACCTGCTGCCGGAAAAGCTGCGCGGCAAACGCTACTACCGCAAAGGATGACCGCGCGCCAGCCCTTGCGCACCGGCGCAGCCCCTACTCCACCGTGAAGCGGAACAGCTCAAGCGCGTCGGCGGCTGTCCCGTTCAGAGGCAGGCGCGCGCCGGTGTCGTAGTCGTACAGGCCGGCCAGCACACGGTACGCGCCCGGCGGTAGGTCAGGCGGCAGCGCCAGCGCCAGCGGCGGGCTGATGAGCGTCTCACCGGGTGCGTCCCACGTCAGCGTGGGGCGGTCGGGCGCGGCGGGCGGGCCGTCGAACTGCGCCAGCGGCGTCGGGTCGCCCAGCGCCGCCAGGTGAACAAACAGCGAGTAGTTGTCGTCCGGCCGGTCAAGCGCGCGCCAGTACAGGCGCAGCGTCAGCGTTTCGCCCGGCTGCGGCGCACCCTCATCGTCCCAGCCGGCCAGCGCGATGTCGCTGCCGAAGGCCGCCTCAAGCGGGTGCTCCATGCGCCACAGGCGGAAGAAGGCCGTCTCTGGGCCGCGGGCTGGCGGCGGCGCGAAGAAATCGCGCAGGTGCAGCAGCTTGGCCAAGTAGGCGCGGCCGGCGGCAGTGGCCTGCAGCGCCTCAACATCGGCGCGCGGCAGCGCCGCATACGACACGCCGTGCGCGCCGCGCCACACCTCGGCCGGCTTCTCGGTGATGTCCGCCGTCTCGATCCAGTCCACCCAGCGCCGGTGTGGGATGCCGCCCCAGATGGGGTTGAACGTTTTATGGTTGTCGCGGTAGACCAGCACTGTGCCGGGGTCGAGGCTGGCGTCGAACCACCGGCGCAGCGCCACGCGGCGGTCGGGCAGCAGTCGGTCCTGGATGAGCGTCAGGTCGGCCTGCGCCTGCGGCAGGAAGACCAGCGCAGCCAGCGGCGCAGCGGCCAGCGCGCCCCAGCGCCGGGGCAGCAGCGCGCCGATCTGCCCGACGGCCATCCCCAGCAGGACACAGGCGGCGGTTGTGGCCGGCAGGACGACCCGCGCGCGATCTAAGCCAACGGCGATGTAAGCAGCCGCCACCCAGGGAACGGTCAGCAGCAGGTACAGGCTCAAAGCCGCTGGCAGCCAGGCGGCGCGGGGGCGGCCCAGCCGCGGCGCAGCCAGCCAGGCCAGCGCGCCCGCCGCTGCGTAGAGGGCGAAGGCCAGCGGCCCCAGCGGCAGCAGCGCCTGGTGGACGTTGTTGAGAACGCGCCCAGCGTCCAGAAAGCCCTGCAGCCCGCCCTGGCTGACCGCCTCATACTCTGATCCTTCCGGCTGGATGTCGGCTGTGTAGACCAGGAAGAACCACAGTGTCACCGTCAGCGCCAAGCCGATCTGCGCCAGCAGATAGCGCGGCTGACGGTCGCGCCGCCAGATCAGCAGGCCGGCCGCCAGCGGCGCGCCCACGACGGGCAGCACCGGGTATTTGAGCAGCACTGCGCTGACCGCCGCCGCCAGCCCCCACACGCTCCAGGCGCGGCGGCGCGGATCGGCCAGCGCCGCAGCGGACAGCCACAGCGCCAGCGCCGTGAAGAAGTAGACCAATGGGTCTGGGATGGCGTACACGCCGTTCTCGACGGCAATCGGCGACAGCGCCCAGGCAGCCCCAGCGACCAGCCCGGCCAAGTCGCCGGCGGCCAGCCGCGCTGTCAGGGCGATGCAGATCAGCGTCCCCAGGCTGGCGGCGATCGAAACCAGGCGCATCGCCTGCACGGTGGGAGCCAGGCCGGCCACGCCTGCTGCCTCAAGGGCCGGCTGCGCCGCCGCCTGCAGCGCCAGGTAGGCCGGCGGGTAGCCGTCGTAGTAGTTGCCGTTGTCGAACAGGCCGCGCCACTCCAGGCCGGCCAGGTAGAAGTTCGGCTCGTCCACGTGATCCACATACGGCAGGCTGAAGCTGAAGCCGGTCAGGCGCAAAACGGCGGCGGTCAGCGCGACGGCTGCCAGCCCGACGGCGAAACCTGTTTTGCTGCGCGTCATGCGTGCTCCCATACATTTGGGGTCAAGGACTTATCGGACAGCGCATTTACGGGTGCGGTGAGATCATTCCTCGTCCAGCGCCATGCTGGCCATGAAAACTTCCTTGAAGCCGGCGTGAGTCGTCAGCTCGATGTACTCGATCTGCGCGACCAAGTCGGCTAACTGCGCCCGCAGCCGGCGCGACAGCAGCAGTTGGCGCGCGCCCATGCCGGCGGCGTTGCCCACCTGGCGAAACTTTTCCAGCGGCACGCGCGGGAACATGCCCACGCGCAGCGCGCTTTCGACGCTGATGTACGTGCCGAACGCGCCAGCGATGATGAACTCGTCCACGTCAGCGGCTGTGATGCCGGCCTCGGCCAGCAGCAGCTCGATGCCAGCGCGGATCGCGCCCTTGGCGAGCTGAATTTCGGCCACGTCGGCGCGGGTCACGATGACAGCGCGGCGGCCGCCGGCTTCGTCTGGCGGGGCCAGCACCAGGGCGGGCTTGCCGTTTTCGACCGGCTGCGCCAGCGGGTGATCGGGGCGGAACGCGCCGCGGCCGCTGATGACGCCCGCCGCGGCCATCGCCGCCACGGCGTCCAAAATGCCAGAGCCGCAGATGCCCACCGGCGGCTGGCCGCCGATGGTCTGCACGCGCACCTCGCCGTTGATGATCTGCACGCGCTCGATCGCGCCGGGCGCGGCGCGCATGCCGTCGCGGATGTGCGCGCCCTCGAAGGCCGGGCCGCTGGCGCACGAGCAGCTCAGGCGGCGGCCGGCGTGCGCCAGCGTGACCTCGGTGTTTGTGCCGATGTCAATGGCGACGACGGTGCGCGGCGTGCGCCAGGCGTCGGTGGCCAGCAGCATGGCGGTGTGGTCAGCGCCCACATAGCCGGCGATGTTGGGCGGCAGGTAGACGTACGCGCCGGGGGCCAGCCGCAAACCCGCCGCCGCCGCGTCGAACGTCAGCGCGTCTCCCGTGACCGGAATGTACGGCGCTTCGCCCAACTGCTTGACCGGCAGGCCGGCGAAGATGTGGTGCATGGCCGTGTTGCCCACCACCACCGCCTCAACGATCTGATCCGGCCGCGCGCCCGCCTCGGCGCACAGCTCGGCAGCCAGCGCGTTGAGCGTTTCGGCGATGCGCCGCTGGAGCAGATCGCGCTCGTCCGGGTGGGTGTTGATAAACAGGATGCGGCTGACAACGTCCTCGCCGTAGGCGATCTGCGGGTTCATCGCGCCGCCGCGGGCGGCGATTTCGCCGCTGACCAAATCCACCAAGTAGGCAGCGACTTTGGTCGTGCCGATGTCCACTGCCAGCCCCAGCAGCGGCGTCCCTGGCGGCAGCACAGCCACCACCTCGCGCCCCTCGCGCACGGCCAGCCGCGCCTGCCAGCCGTGCGCGCGCACGACGTCCGGCAGCGCGATCAGCGCCGCGTGGCGCAGCGTCAGCGGGCCGGCCCCGGCCCGCGCGGCTGCTGCTTCTAGACGGGCCAGATCAGGCCGCAGGTCGTACAGCGTGGGTGGGTCAAGCGCCACGTCGAGCGCCGTGATGACCGGGTCAAAATCGAGCGCGGCGGATTCGCCCTCCACCTGCAGGCGCTGCGGCGTGGTCAGCGATTCCGGCGGGATGTCCACGCGCACGTCGCCCAGCGCCTCAGTCTGGCAGGCCAGCCGCCAGCCCTGCGCCAGCTCGGCGGCGGAGAACTCGCCCTCCTCGACCAGCGACGGCGGCGACACACGGCCCGCGACGACGCGCACGCGGCAGGTGTCGCACAGGCCAGCCCCGCCGCACAGGGCGGTCAGCTCGACACCGGCGCGCTGCGCCACGGCCAGCAGCGTGTCGCCGGGGCGAGCCTCAGCGCGCCGGCCCACCGGCTCCAGGTCTACGGTGAAAGATTTATTTGATTGGGACATGGTGTGTTTTTGACTCGCGCCGTTTCGGGCGGGAGTCTAAACGGCGGACGGGCCAGTGTCAACGTAGAGCGCAGGGCCGGGCTGATCAGGGGCGTATTTGCGGACGAAGGCCTCAACGTCGAACAGGTCATCAAAGCGGGCGGCGAGCGTCTCATGTGACCAGTCCCACCAGGCTGTCGCCAAAAGCTGGGCGATCACTGCGTCGTCAAAGCGTTTGCGCAGAGGCCGGGCAGGAACGCCAACCACGATAGTATACGGTTCGACATCGCGCGTGACGACTGCGCCCGCGCCAACCACCGCGCCGATGCCGATTGACACGCCCGGCATGACGATCGCCCCGTGACCGATCCACACGTCGTGGCCGATAGCGCAGCGGTATGAGCGCCGCCAGTCGAAAAAGCTGGCCTCATCCTGCGCGCCGAAGCCATACTGCTGGCGGCGGTAGGTCAGGTGGTGCTGCGTGACACGGTGCATAGGGTGGTTGCCGGGGTTGATGCGGACATGAGAGGCAATCGAGCAGAAGCGGCCTACATCGGTGTAGATGATGTCAGCGTCACCGGCGGTGTAGCTGTAGTCGCCAAATGTCGACTCAACGAGAAGCGTGCCGCGCCCCAGCTCTGTCCACGCGCCGATGTAGCTGTCCACGATGAAACAGCCGTCGTGGATGCAGGGCTGTTCGCCCAGCTTCTTCGCCAAATGCCGGGCAGCGGCCTCGTCTGACTGGGGGTAGAGCGCAAAATACTGCACGGCCCTACACCTTCAGGAGAGCGCTGACCTGCGCCAGCTTGGCCAGGTGGCTGTCCCAGAAGATGGGCACGCCGCGCCGGATCGTGCCGCGCACCCGGTGGAAGCCGTCATTTTCCACCAGGACGAGATCGGCGCTGCTGCCGGGCGCGATGCGCCCCCGGTCGTGCAGGCCCATCGCGGCGGCGGCGTTCTGGCTGATCAGTTTGACGCTCTGGTGCAGGGGCATGACGCCTTCATCGGCCAGGCGAAAAGCGGCGTGCAGCGGCGCGGCGGGGTAATAGTCCGTCGCCAGGATGTCCACCAGCCCGGCTTTGATGGCGTCGAAGGCGCTCAGGTTATTGGACGTGGACTGTTTGCGGTAAGCGTTGGGCGCGCCCATGATGATCGCCAGGCCGCAGGCGTGCGCGGCCTGCGCCGCCTCCAGCGTAACCGGGAACTCGCTGATGGTCACGCCCAAGGCTGCCTGCTCGCTGACTTTTGCGGCGGTGTCGTCGTCGTGGGAGGCGACGGGGATGCGGTGCTGCCGGGCCAGCGTCAGCACGTCGCGCACCACGTCCCAGTCGCGGGGTTTTTGGGCCTGCTGGCGCACTTTGGCTTTGACCTGCGTCAGGAACTTCTCGTGCAGGCCGGTCTCGATGGTGTCTAGGTCTACGCCCAGCCAGCGCTGCATGAACGAGAAGAAGTTGTCCACGTCCTTGTACTGCCCCTGGCCAGGTGTGTGATCCATAATGGACACCAGGTCAACCTGCCCCGCTTCGAGAAGGCGTGCCAGGATAGGCGCGGTCTGGGGATTGGTCACCTCAAAGCGGGCGTGAACTTTGAAATCCACCAGCAGGCTGTCGCGCAGCGCGTTGACCGTTTCGATCATGGCGATGGCGTTTTCCTGGGAACGGATGTCGTCGCGCCCCCAGGCGAACGAGATGGCCGCGTAAGCGGTGGTGATGCCGCAGGCCGCCAGCCGCTTGTCAAGCTCGTAAAGCCCCAGCTCAATGGGGAAGCGCGCCCCAGGGCGCGGCTCGACATCGCGCTCCAGCATGTCGCCGTGCAGGTCAATAATGCCGGGAATGGCGACCAGACCGTTGAGGCTGGGCGCGCTGTCTGGCGCGCAGCCTGCGCAGATTTCGGCGATCACGCCGTCCTCGATGCGGATCGAACCGTGCTCCAACACCTGGTCAGGCAGCACCACGCGCAGATCGTTCAGCCACATCGGTTCAGACCTCTTCGCTTGGCTGCGGCACATGCAGCGGAATATCGGAGTCGATCAGGTGGGCGACGTCTTCGGGGTAGTGGAAAACGCCGATAATGGCGACCCCCTGGCTCTTGAGCTGCGCCAGCCGCGCCGCCAGCGACGCGCGCGCGAGCACATCGAGCGAGGCCGTCGGCTCGTCCAGCAGCAGCAGCCGGCGTGGGCGGATAAGCGCGCGGGCCAAGTTGACTTTTTGCTGTTCGCCCCCGGAAAAGGTGGTGGGGTAGGCGTGCCACAGATCGGGCTTGAGGCCGAAAGCGTCTAGAATGGCCGCCGCTTCGTCGAGGGCAGCGGCGTAGGGCAGGCCTGCCGCCAGCAGCGGTTCAGCCACCAGTTCGAGGGCGCTGACGCGGGGACGAGGGCGCAGGAACTGCGTGACAAAACCGATCTCGTCGCGGCGCAGCAGCGCGATATCGGCATCAGCGGCGCGGGCCAGGTCAATCGGGCCGTAAGTCGAATAGTAGAGCGCGCGGCCCGCGCTGGGCAGGTAGGTGCGGTAAAGGCAGCGCAGCAGCGTTGATTTGCCTGCGCCGTTGGGGCCGCTGACCAGCAGGAACTGGCCGGGGTCGAGCGTGAAGCGCATGCCGGTGAAGACCGGAATCTGGCGGTTGAGGTGGTGGATGAAAAAGCGTTTGGTGAAACCTTCGACTTCGAGCAGTGGCATGGGCTGTCTCTGTTTCCTGGGCAAGCTCACAGCTTGGCGTGAACGAGCTGCTGCGTGTAAGGGTGCTGCGGGTCCTCAAGAATCTGGTCAGTCAGGCCAGTTTCGACCACACAGCCATACCGCATTACCACGACACGGTCAGCCAGGGTGCGGATGACGCCCAGATCGTGGGACACGATAAGCATGGTCACGCCCAGCTCGCGCTGAAGGCGTTTGAGCGTGTCCAGCACAGCGGCCTGGATGGATACGTCCAGGCCGGTGGTCGGCTCATCGAGGAGGAGCAGACGCGGCTTCGGCGCGATGGCGCGCGCAAGCTGTACGCGCTGCTGCATCCCGCCGGAAAGAACGCGCGGCGGGTCGTCCATCCGATCGAGCGGAAACTCCGAGGCGTCGAGCGCGCTGCGCGCCGCTGCCCGCAGGGCCGCGAAACGCCGCTCGCCGCTGATAAGCAGGCGCTCGGCGACGTTGCCGCTGCTGGTGTAGCCCATGCGCAGGCCGAGATTGGGGTTCTGGTAGACGATGCCAATGTAGGTGCTGCGGACGCTGCGGGCGGCAAA
This sequence comes from Anaerolineae bacterium, assembly GCA_034435995.1. Classification (GTDB taxonomy): domain Bacteria; phylum Chloroflexota; class Anaerolineae; order Aggregatilineales; family Phototrophicaceae; genus DAOTWC01. Next base: position 12,954 of record DAOTWC010000141.1, read on the forward strand.
ACGATCCAGGGCCAGCAGGTTCTGCCCCGCGAGTTCGGGCACGTCCAGCCGGTAGTCGCCGGCGTCAGCGCGCTCCTGCAGGTTGAGCAGGCGCATGACGGTTGACTTGCCCGATCCGGACTCGCCGACAATGCCCAGCACTTCGCCAGGGTAAACGTCCAGGTCAACGCTGTCCACTGCCCGGATGCGCCCGTACCAGCGCGTCAGCCCGCGCACCTGAACCAGGGGACGGTAAGCGACCAGCCGGGGCGGGTCCGGCGTGAAGCCGTTAGATGTCGGGGAAGGCGGGCGGCTTAAGGTATCCGTCATGGTAGAAGCGTCCCTGGTCGTCATAATAAGTGGGGCCAATCACCGGCTGCTCGCCCCGCTGGCGCGCGGCCAGCTTCTCGGCGTAGCCGGTATCGGAAAGCTCGTAGAGCGCGCTGCCATCCTCCTGCGGAATCTCGATCATGAATTTGTTGATCGCCCCAGTGTGACGGCAGACCCACCCTGCCTGGTCTTCGATCTGAAAAGGCACGTCCTCGAACTCCAGCGGGCGCACATCGGTGTAGGGCGGAACGGCGTACAGCCGTTTTTCGCGCCCGGCGGCCAGCAGTGTGAGATGGGCGGCCTGGTGCAGCATCGGCGTGTCCCAGCGCGGGATGGGGCTGGGACTCATGACAAAGCGCTGGTTGACGAGCACCGGGTAGCTGGCCCCTTCGACATACTGGCGGTAGCGCACAATCTGTTCGTAAAGCGTCAGCCACATTTGGCCGTAGTCGGCATCGGCGTGCATCTGACGGGCGCGGGCGATGTTGGCCTCAATGCGGCGCAGCGGCTCAGGATCGGGCACTTGGAGAACCAAAACCTGCCCGGGGCGCAGCCGTTCTTCGGGGATGCGGTGGCGGCTCTGGATAATGGTGGCGGCCAGCGTGTCGGTGGTGGTGGCCGCGCCGGACATGCGCATGATAAAGCGGCGCAGGTTGGCGGCGTTGACGCTGTCGTCGGCCCCCTGGTCAATCACCTTGACGACGCTCTCCGGCCCCACCAGCGCCAGCGTTACCTGAAGGCCGCCCGTTCCCCAGCCGCGCGCGATGGGGAGTTCGCGGCTGGCATACGGCACTTGATAGCCGGGGATGGCGACAGCCTTGAGCGTGCGGCGGCGCAGCTCGCGCTTGGCGAAGGGGTCGAGGAAGGCGTAGCTGTAACCGGACTGGGGCGGCACGAGATCGTGAAGGGTCGTCATGGGGCGGCCTCGGCAAGGGTGTCAGCCTGGGCGGCTGTTTCGTCAACGGGCGTGTTCTGCGCGCCAGCGTAGAGCGCCATGACGCGGCGGACGGCGTCGTTGCTGCTGGCGAATGTCACGTAATGGGGCAGCTTGAAGTGGATGCAAAAGCCGGACGACTCGACGGGTTCGGTGTGGTAGAGGACGAAGTCCTCGCTGAGGGCTGGGTGGCTGTTGGCGCTGTTCATCTCCAGGTCGAGCGTGGAGGCTGCAATCAGCTTGACTTCGTTCCACCCCAGCGTGGCGGCAAAACCGGTTTTGTAACCGGCGGCGGTTTTGGAGACGACTTCAGCCTGGCTGACGCGCACCCGGCCCGCGCTGAAAGCCGCGCCGGTGACTGGGTGGCGCACCTGCACTTCGGCATAATCGAGACGCAGCTCGTTGACGGTGGGGTGGATCAGGCCGTAGCCGCGCATGCTGGAATAGCCCAGCGCCAGCACGCCGCCGGTATCGGCGCGCGCCAGCGCCTGCAGCCGCTGAGCGCGCGGAGCGGGCACGGCGACCGGTTCACGGGTGATATCGGGGATGTCATGCGGGTCGCCGGTCGGCTGCGGTTCGTGGGCAGGCAGCAGGCCGTTGTGACGCTGCCAGTCGGCCACCAGCGGGTAAGTGCGGCGGGCGGGCGTGTCGGCGGCGTCCACCGGCTCTGGCTCGGCGGCGCTGCCATCGAGTAGATCGAGGCGCAGAATGCGCTGGCTGTAATCCAATGTCGGGCCAAGCACCTGCCCGCCGGGGATGTCCTTGAAGGCCGCCGAGATGCGGCGCACAGTGAGGCAGGCGGCAGACGTCAGCGGCTCAGCGTAGGCGATGCGCGGCTGGGTGGAGCGGAAAGCGCGCAGCAGCAGCACCGCCTCGTAGAGATCGCCGCCGGTCTGGGCGATGGCCAGCGCGGCCAGGTCGGGCGCGTAGAGCGACGCTTCGCCCATGACACGGTCAACCAGATAGGGCATGGTCGTTTCGACATGCCGGATGAGTTCGGGCGTCACCTGGCCCTTGAGCTGGTGATAGAGCTTTTCGGCTTCGTGGATGGCTTTTTCGCCGCCTTTGGCTGCAATGTACATCGGGGTCACGCTCCTTCAACAGCGGTCGTGCGGGGCAGGCCGAGCACGCGCAGGCCGTCAACCAGAAAGACGTCCCAGCCCAGCGGGAAACGCATGGCGCGCTGCCGCTGCGACCAGAAATCCGCGGGCAGGCCGCCGATGCGAACGGCGTGCGCGCCGCTGATGCCCGGGCCGCGCAGGGCAAAGGCCGGGCTGTCGCCGTCCAGCGCGCAGCCGATAAACAGGGTAGCGGCGCGGTCAGGGTAGAGCATGCTGCCGGGGCTGGCGGCAGCGACATGCGGCATGTCGGCTGGGGTAAGGGCCGGGTAGAAGTGGTAAGCCGCGCGTTCGGGCGGCAGCGCGCGCGCGCCGGTCTGCGCCAGCCGTGCCTGCAAGCCTGGGTCTGGCGTGAAGAAGCTGGTTTCGAGGTCGAGCAGGGCAGCGGCGATCACGGCCAGCGGCGCGTCGTCAGCGGCGGGCAGCGTGTAGAGACTGCCCGGATAGCTGAGCGCCCACATGAGCGCCAGAAAGGTTTCGCGGTCGCGTTGTTCTACAGGGGTATAGGGCGGCGTGTGCATGGGCTAGAAGGTTTCCATCTCGACGCGGGTTGCCCCGACCAAGCACAGCAGGCTGTCGTCGGCCTGGCGCTGCGCAGCGGCCTGTTGGGCGATGAAGTCGTAAATGGGCGCGGTCATGATCCCAGCGGTCAGCGCCGCATCGAGGACAGCTACAGCCATGGCCTGCACAGCGTCGCGCCCAATGACCATGCCGTACCCCTCAGCGCCGCCGGCAAGGCGGACGTGGGCCTCGCTGACCAGCACCTCGCCGAGGTGAAACACCACACCCTCGGCGCTGTCGCGGCAGGGGAGCATAACCAGCCCGGTCTGGCTCTTCAGGACAGCAATTTCGCCCACATGAGGCAGAACGTCTTCGGCAAAACGCTTGAGGGCATCGGGCGGTGTGTGCGTCAGGATGGAGAGGTATTCGCTCTGGGCAAACGGTGCGGGCATGGCGGGTCCAATCTAAAACAAGGCTGACAGCAGCTTTCGATTTTAACCTCAAACGTCGCTCGCCAGCAGGCAATCGCCTCCAGCTTCAGAGAAAAGTGCGGCCCCCTCTAGGCAAAGAGGGGGCCGGAGAGACAAAGAGACGTGATTTACCGGTCAACCGTGATGGCAGCGATGTCGCGCACGACGTCGTAGAATTCGCTCACGCTTTCCAGGCCCAGCTCAGGATACTCGGTGGGGTCTACGAAGTAGTAGCCCACTCGGGCCAGCAGCTCAGGGTCGTCCTTGATCGCCAGCAGGGCCTCTTTGAGGGCCATTTTCAGGCTCTCTGGCAGCTCCCGGCGGACGGCCATCGGCGTGTTGGGAATGGGGGCAGACTGGGCAATGACGACGATGTTGCCTTCGGGGCACTCATCGTAAATGCGATCCAGGTCTTCCTGGGTCAGGGTGACGCCCACGCGGTCGTCTTCGAAGCCGCAGACTTCAGCCAGGCCCTCGCGGCGCATGTTGATGAGGTTGCCCTCAAACGTGGCAGCAGCGTCAACCTGGCCGTTGATCAGGGCGGTCACGGCGCTGGGGTGGCTGCCGGCGAAGATGGGCTTCAGCCAGGCGTCAACATCCGCCGGGGTTTCCAGGCCCTCGATCTCGTTGATGAGGCGCACTACGGGGGCGTTGCGGCCGCTGGTGGAAGCCGGGTCAACGAAGGCGAAGTTCACGCCCTCAAGATCGGCCAGGGTGCGAATGCCAGAGCCTTTCTTGGTGATAAAGACGCTGTAGTAGAAGGGGCGCAGCAGGTCTGGGGCATTAGGAAGCGCTTCCAGGCCTTCGAGCACGCCTTCGACCAGCAGCACGACAAGCGGTTCCGCGTCAGCCTCGCGCTCGGCCAGCACGAAGGCGAACGGGCCAACGGCCATCGCATCAACGCGGTCAGCGCGCATGGCTTCGATCACGGCGCTGTAGCTGGTGCCGGTGCTGATGAGCACCTCGATGCCCAGCGCTTCAGAGAGATAGGCGCGCAGCGGTTCGTTGTTGCGCAGCGCCTCGGCAGAGTCGTCGCCGGCGAACAGGCCCATCACAAACGGATTGGGCCAGCCGGTGCGATCAACGTCGCTCTGGGCGCTGACACCCGTAACGACCAGAACCAGCGTGGCGGCCAGCAGCAGAATACGAAACAACCCCTTGCTCATCTTGTCTCATGCCTCCCTTAGTTTAATGCAGTATAAGCGGGCAAATGCCCCTCTTAAGAAATCTTTTGCTCTGTATGAACCGGGCGAAAGCCTGCCACCCCGGGCGCGCTAGATGATGCGCTTGCGGATGCGATCGCTGAGCCGGTCAATCACGGTGACGACGATCACGATGGCGATGACAGCTCCCATCAGGCGCTGGTACTGGAACAGTTGAATGTACTTCTGGATGATGAAGCCCACGCCGCCAGCCCCGACAATGCCCAGGATGGTTGCGGCGCGCACGTTGTGCTCGAAGAGCAGCAGGGAGTACGATGCCATGTTGGGGAACGCCTGCGGGATGACGCTGTAATTGAAAACCTGAAGCCGCGAGGCGCCGGTGGCGCGCACGGCGGCCACCTGCTGAGGGTCAATCGCTTCGATGGATTCGGCGTAGAGCTTGCCCATCGAACCCACCGAACCGATCATCAGCGCCAGCACGCCGGGGAACGGCCCCAGCCCCACCGCCGACACCATAATCAGGGCGTAGACCAGCTCCGGAATGGCGCGGTTGGCGTTGAGCAGCACGCGGGTGAACTGATAGACGGAGATGTGCGGCGAGATGTTGCGGGCGGCAAACAGACCGAAAGGGATAGACAGGATAATCGCGCCGAGCGTGCCGATGAGGGCGATCTGGACAGTCTCCACAATCGCGGAGATGATGACCGGCCAGCCGACAAACAGCTCGCCGTCGTAGATCAGGTAGCGCTTGCCGACGAGACTCTGGCCCACCGGCACAGCGAAGCGATCGGCGAAGAATGTGCCTTCAGGCAGGATGAACGGATCGCCGGAGGCTTCTTCAATGTAGATAAATTCCCCCTGCTCCAGGATGAACGGAACCTCTTCAACCGCGCCGGTGACGGTGTCGGGCGTGTAGTGGAAGCGGCGGTCACTGCCCCGGTAGAGCGTTACGACTTTCTGGTTTTCCCCCACAGCGGCCAGCGCTTCGGGTGTGGCTGCTCTGGCGCGGCTGAGGCGCTGGGCGGGAGGCAGGGTTTCTGGCTCGCGCACGCTGAAGGGCGCGAGCGAAATGGCGCGTTCGCTTCCTTGGACGAACTCGAATTCCGGCGGCAGCAGGCGGCTGATGAAGTCAATGATGTTGGGAATGCCCTCTGCCAGCGTAGCCGGGCGGGCGTCTGTGCCGACGATGCCCCAGTAGAACACCACCAGGATAACCACCAGCGTCAGGAACAGGCGCAGGGTGATGCGAGGCAGAGGGCGGAGCAGGTCGCTGCGAATCTGGTTTAGGTCGGCCGGGGGCGAAACAGCGGCGTTTCTTCGGCTGCTGTCTGTCGTAATGGTTGTCATGGGTCAGTCCCCCACCTGGACCGGCACAGGCTGCATGACCGACACTGGCACGGCGTCTGGCTCGTCTTTGTCGAAACGGTAGATGCGATCCATCGCGGCGGCGTCCAGTTCTTCGGGGCGGCCGTTGAACACCACAACGCCGCGGGCGATACCCACCAAGCGGTCGGCAAAGGCTTTGCCAAGCTCGACCTGATGAATGTTGATGAGGGTGGGCACGCCGGTTTCGCGGGCCACGCGGGCCAGATCGCTCATGACCTGCCACGACAGTTCGGGGTCGAGGCTGGCAATCGGCTCGTCGGCCAGCAGGATTTTGGGCTGCTGGGTGATGGCGCGGGCAATGGACACACGCTGCTTTTCGCCGCCGGAGAGCTGGTCGGCACGCTGATAGGCGTGCTGCAGCATGTTAACGCGCTCCAGGCTGCGGATTGCCAGCTCGCGGTGCTCGCGCCCAAAGTAGCCAAACAACCCCAACAGCGAGCGGTTATAGCCCAGCCGCCCGGTGAGGACATTCATTATCACTGAGAGCCGATCCACCAAGTTGTACTCCTGCCAGATGAAGCCGATATGGCGCCGCAGCTCGCGAAGCTGACGTTCATTCATGGCTGTAATGTCCTGGCCATCGAGGATGATCGTGCCGGCGGTGGGCTTCTGCATACCGTTGATGCAGCGCAGGAGGGTTGATTTTCCGGCCCCAGAGCGGCCGATCACCGCGACCACTTCGCGATCCCTAAGGGTGAGCGAAACGGATTTGAGCGCTTCAGTGCCGTTGGGATAGACCACGCGCAGGTCAGTGACTTCCAGCATAAGGCTCGCTATCGTTGACCCAAAATAAGAGACGCTTGCAGCGTATCTTGCGCCTTTTAACAGCCTTTTAAGCTGCATTAAATTAGGATGCTGTGATAGATTAAGAGATTGGGGAAACCTGAGAAACAAGAGCGTCGTGTATCGGCTCAAATTGGCAAAGCCGCGGCGGCGCGCGTGTTCGACCTGCGCGTATTCTTCAATTGGTCAAAAATACACGCACCTGCACATAAAGCGCGGAAGAACCGTCAAATCGGGGTAAGGCCAGCGTTGGCCAAATTAGTCAGTGAATGAACCCCCTTTTTGTCACTCTGTGTTATTCTGTCGCGCTGCCTGCGTTGTTACTATCTACAAGAAAAGAAAGGCGTCCCTTATGGCTAACAAGCGTCGCCCGGTTGTGCAAGAAGACCTGTTTCAACTCAAACACGTGTTACAGGCGGCCCTGTCGCCCGACGGACAAACGGCAGCGTATGCCGTATCTACTGTAGACAACAAGAGCGATAAGGAATGCGTGGCGATCTGGCTGGTAGGTGTCAACACCGGCAAGCAGCGTCAGTTAACCGCAGGTAATGCCGTTGACTCGTCGCCAGCGTGGTCACCGGACGGTCAGCACATCGCTTTTATTTCGACGCGCCGTGAGGACAAGCCGCAGTTGTTTGTCATCCCAGTTGACGGTGGCGAAGCGCGCCAGCTCACATATTTCAAACAAGGCGTGGGCGGCACGCCCGTCTGGTCGCCTGATGGCAAAACCATTGCATTCACGGCTTGCCCAATTGAAGAAGCGCGAGATGTCACCAAGCCCTATCGGGTGAAACGCTTCGTGTACCGCTTTAACGCTCTGGAATATCTGGATGATGTCGTTCAAACCATCTATGTCATTCCTTCAGACGGCGGCGAAGCACGCCGCGTGATCCACGATCAATGCATGAACACCGGGCCGAAGTGGTCTCCAGACGGCAAATCGCTGCTCTATTCAGCCACCATGCTGCCCGACGTTGATGACCCAGCCATGCCACGCTGGCGCGTCGTAGACCTGATCAGCGAACAGGTGCGGGAAGTGACTGCTTCGTGGGGCACGGGCTATGCGGCAGCCTGGATGCCAGATGGTCAGCACATCGCCCTCGTCGGCAAACCCCACGACCGCCCTATCGGCGCAAAAGCAGATTTGTGGGTCGTCAGCCTGGATGGCACAACCCCTGAGTGCCGCACGGCCAGCCTGAAGGAAGGCGTAGGCGGCGGCTTGCAGCCTGATATGCCGTTCATGGGCTTTAGCGACACGTTTCCAGTATCGCCCGACGGAAGCACCGCCTACGTGGATGTTCAAATTGGCGGCACAGTCCAGATTTATCGCGTAGCCTTGAGCGGCAAAGAAGACTTTGAAGCTGTGATCACCGGCGAGCGCTCCTGCACGTTGATGGGCGCGAGCGATCAACATCTCCTCTATCACGTGAGCACGATGCAGTCGCCCGGCGATCTGTTCTGCGCCGAATTAAACGGCAAGAACGAGCGCCAGCTCACGGCTGTTAACGAGGCGTTTCTGGCAGGCTTGGAGCAGCCGCGCGTGGAACACTTGCTCTTCCCCGGCAGCGACGGCGTTCAGGTCGAAGGCTGGCTGCTCATGCCGCGCCA
>DAOTWC010000142.1:0-4466 GCA_034435995.1 Anaerolineae bacterium
TGCAGCGGCTGCGCTGGACTCAGGCAGGGGATGATGCGCGCGCCGAGGGCGCGGGCCTCGTCGTCGTAGGCGGCGGGCTGGGCCGTGTGGACGAGGAAGTCGAAGTGGAAGCGGCTGCGGTCAATGTGGCGCAGGACGTGCATGAGCCAGGTTTCGACGCCGCCGCGGTTGAGCGCGCCGACGACGTGGAGGATGCGAAGGGGAGTCATGTGGCGGCTCCAATGCGGCGCAAGGCGTAAAGGTTCACACCCAGGCTGGTGACCAGTTGAAAGCCGCTCGAGATGATCAGCGCCAGCGCCGCGCCGCGCAGGCCAAGCGACGGAATCAGCGTCAGCGAACCGGCGGCGGTCACGAACAGGACGGAAGCGAACAGCGGGGCCTGCGTCCTGAAGAAGCGAGCGGCGGTCATGCCATAGCCGAGGAAGCTGGACACATAGGCCAGTCCGCCAGCCAGCATGACGAGGACGAAAGTGTCGGCGTGGGCGGCGTAGGCCGGGCCGTAGATGAGCGCCAGCAGCGGCTCGCCGAGGAGCAGGGCGACGGTCACGCTGGCAGCGCCCAGCAGCGCGCCGATGGCGACCAGCTTCAGCAGCAGGCTGCGAAAGGCGCGGGCGTCGGCGTTGGCGTAGTAGGCGGCCAGGCGCGGACTGGCGGCCTGTCCCAGCGCGGCGACGACGGTGCTGCCGGCGACGATGAGGTAGGTGAGGGCGGCGAAGATGCCCAGGTCGGCCTCGCCCCAGGCGCGCTCCATGACATAGCGGGGGATGTTGGTGTTGAGCGAGAGCAGCAGCATGGTCACGCCAAGGGGCAGGGCGAGCCAGGCGAGGCGGCGCAGGGTGGGCCAGTGCCAGCGGGGGCGGGGCCAGGCGCGCAGAATGTGCGCGGCGCTGCGGGCGTCGTAGAGCAAAAGCTGGAGCAGCCAGACGAGGGCCATGGCGGCAGCGGCAGCGGCGATGCTGCCGGTGAGGGCGAGGACGGCGGCCATGGCGGCCAGGGTGGCCGGGCCTTCGATCATGAGCGACTTGGCGATGCGATCCATGCGCTCGCGCTGCTGGAGCAGGCCGAAGACGATGTCGCTGAGGGCCTCGCAGCTTTTGGCGAAGCCGACGAACAGGATGACGAGGGCGGTCTCGGCGCGGTAGCCGGAGAGCAGGGCGATGGCGGCGATCAGCGCCAGGGCGGCGGCGGTGGTGAGCAGGCGCAGGCCGAGGTAATCGGCAAAGGCGTAGGCGCGTTTGGCGTCGGTGGCCTGGACGGCGCGGAGCTGGAGGTTGGCGAACATGATGACGGGCGCAGTGATGGCCAGGGCGAGGGCGAACTGGCCGACCATCTCCGGCGTGCCGAGGCGGGCGATGACGACGAGGACGCCCCACTGCGAGGCGGCGTAGACGACGTTGCCGGCGAAAGTCCAGGAGAAGTTGCGCCGCAGGGACAGCGGCGGGGCGGTGTGCTCGACGACAGGGATGGGCTGCATGAAGCGACCTCGCGCGGACGGTACAGCACTAGTATAGCGGCGGATCGGCGGGCGCAACGCTGAAGATTGGCCGCGCCAGCGCAGGGAACAGGTCAGGCCAGCGCGGCGGCGCGGGCCAGTTTCATGCCGTTTTTGCGCGTCAGCAGGTCAAACGCGCGCGCGGCCTCGGCAGCGGTTTGATCGGGCGTCCAGCCCAACGCCTCGGCCAGCACGGCGGCCAGCTCGTCGAGCGACTCGCCGGTGATGTGGCCCAGCATCGCCAGCAGCGAGCGGCGCAGCAGCAGGTCGTCGAGGTGGACGACGCGCTCGCGCTCGGCCAGGAAGAGCGCCTCGCGCCGGCTGTAGCCGGGGACGTGCGCCAGCGGCGCGTCCGGCCCGGCCTGAATGTAGGCCGCGACCTCCGCTGCGCGCGTGCCGTAGCGTTCGAACAGCGCCTCCAGCCGGCTGCGGTCGAGGCCGGTCTTGCCGGCCACCACCTCCAGCCAGCGATCGCGCGCCGCCGCGCCGCGCGGGTAGCCTACACCGCCGCCGAACGCCAGCCGGGCGCTGCTGGCCTGGCGCTGGCGGTTGAGCAGGGGCAGCAGTTTGTCCACCGTCTGCTCGGCGAAGGCGCGGAAGGTCGTCCACTTGCCGCCGATGAGCGAGAAGACGGGGAAGCTGACGCCATCACCGGCGGGCGCGACCTCGATGCGGTGATCGCGGCTGATCTGGCCGGTGGTGGCGGCGTCCTGGCGGGGCAGGGGGCGCACGCCGGTAAACCAGAACACGATCTGCGACCGATCTACGTGAATGTCCGGGAACACGACGCGGATGGCGTCCAGGATGTAGTCTATTTCGTCGTCGGTGACCTCGACTTGGTCGGGGTCGTCCACTGGGATGTCGGTCGTGCCGGCCAGGACTTTGTCGCCCAGGGCGAAGAAGAGCGTGATGCGGCCGTCTTTGTTCTCGAAGAACAGCTCGTGGCCCAGCGTGGCGTCGCGCAGCGTGGGGTTGTCCAGGATCAGGTGCGCGCCCTTGGTGCCGCCGATGAAGCGCGTCGGGCGCTGCAGGCCGCGGTTGACCAGGTCAATCCACGGGCCGGCGGCGTTGACGACGACCTGCGGGCGCACGTCGAACGTGCCGCCGGTCAGCTCGTCGCGCAGCGTGACGGCGCTGCCAGAAGCGCCCACCACACTCACGTAGTTGAGGGCGCGCGCGCTGGGGCGGCGCGCCTCGGCGTCCAGGATCAGCTCGATGCAGATGCGCTCTGGGCAGGGCATGAGCGCGTCGTAATAGGTGGCGGTGCAGACGATGTCCGGGTTGAGCAGCGGGCGCTGCTCTAAGGCGCGGGCGCGGGAGGTGAAGCGGTGGCGCGGCAGCGTCTGCTGGCCGTAGGTAAAGATGTCGTACAGGGTCAGGCCGGCCTTGATGATGAGCGCGCCGCGCTCGGCGGGCCGGTCGAGCAGGCGCAGGAACTTGAGCGGGGCGTTGAACATGCCGGAGAACCACTTGAAGATGGGGATGGTGGTGGGCAGCGGCTTGACGTAGTGGGGGGCGTTGTGCAGCAGGCGGTTGCGCTCGGCGAGCGCTTCCTTCACCAGGCGGAACTCGCCGTTTTCGAGGTAGCGCAGGCCGCCGTGCGCCATGTGCGACGAGGCCGCGCTGGCCCCAGCGCAGAAATCGCCCCGGTCCACCAGCAGCGCGTCCACGCCGTTGAGGGCCAGCTCGCGGAAGACGCCGATGCCGTTGATGCCCGCGCCGATGATGAGGACAGGGATATCCGGCTGCTGCCGGGCGGCTTCGAGAAGCGCCTGTCGTGTCATGGGTAAGTGTGGCCTTTCTGTTGAGTGTGCGTCTTTCAGCTGTTAGTCGTCAATTTTCAGCCTCGCACCGCCAATGAGCGGGAGGGCGCGCTGCTGTGCGTCCTGTGTCTGGGCGGCCTGAATCGCTCGTTTCGTTCATTGTAACACAGCAGTTGCGCCGGCGGCTGCCTGCGGTATGCTTTGGAGACGGCGGCACAGCACACAATGAGGCTGCTGCGCACCCGCACGAGGAGGTTTCTGCCGTGGCCCTTCCACTGCTGCTCGACACCGACATCGGCTCCGACATTGACGACGCCGTGTGCCTGGCCTACCTGTTGGCCCAGCCCGCCTGCGCGCTGCTGGGGATCACCACCGTGACCGGCGAAGGACAGCAGCGGGCGATGATGGCCAGCGCGCTGTGCCGGCTGGCCGGAAAAGAGGTCCCGATTTACATCGGGGCAGAGCAGCCGCTGTTGGTCGCGCAGCGCCAGCCTGCCGCGCCGCAGGCGGCGGCGGTGAGGCGCTGGCCGCACGACACCGATTTCCCGCGCGGGGAAGCCGTTGAGTTCATGCGCCGCGCGATCCGCGCGCGGCCGGGCGAGATCACGCTGCTGGCCATTGGCCCGCTGACCAACGTCGGCCTGCTGTTCGCCGCTGACCCGGAGATACCGGCGCTGCTGCGGCAGCTCGTGCTGATGGCGGGGTCGTTCTGGAGCGGCGTGAACGGCGGGGTGGAGTGGAACGTGATGCTCGACCCGCACGCGGCGGAGATCGTCTACCGCGCCCGCCCGCCGCTGCACCGGTCAGTTGGGCTGGACGTGACGACACAGGTCAAGCTGCCGGCCGCTGACGTGCGCGCCCGCTTTCAGACCGGCCTGCTGCGCCTGGTGGCGGATTTCGCCGAGGTCTGGTTCCGCGAGCAGCCGGAGATCACGTTTCACGACCCACTGGCGGCGGTGACGCTGTTCGCCGACGACGTGTGCGCGTTTGCGCGCGGCCAGGTCACGGTGGACCTGCGCGACGGCGAGACGCTGGGCCGCACCCAGTGGGCGGCAGTGGAGGGCGGCCCGCATGAGGTGGCAGCGGCGGTCGCGCCGGCCCGCTTCTTCGACCACTATTTCAGCGTGTTCGCCTGAAGGGTTCAAACCCTGAGCGCGCCGCGGAATCCCCGGGCGCTGTAGAAAGAGGGCGCGCTGTTGTGGTACACAAAG